>NZ_JAHRWW010000006.1 GCF_019104945.1 Thermomonas sp.
TAGGCCTTGAACTCGCCGCCGAAACGCTCTGCGCCCACCTTGGTCAGCGCCGCCGTCAGCGTCGTCTTGCCGTGGTCCACGTGACCGATCGTTCCCACGTTTACGTGGGGCTTGGTGCGTTCGAACTTACCCTTTGCCATGACTGCAATCTCGCTAGAGTTGGAGGTTTATAACTTAAGTTACGCGAAAAGCCCGACCGTTTCCGGCCAAGCCGTTTGCAGCTTTCGCTGCGAAGATGGTGCTCACGAATGGAATCGAACCATCGACCTCCTCCTTACCAAGGAGGTGCTCTACCGACTGAGCTACGTGAGCAGATTTTACAACAGACCCTGCAATGCAATGGTGGAGCGGGAGACGGGAATCGAACCCGCGCTAGTAGCTTGGAAGGCTACAGTTCTACCATTGAACTACTCCCGCACCGGGAAGCCTGTCTTACTGCACTACCAGCTGGTAAGGCCGGTAGTTTGAAACTGGTGGAGGGAGGTGGATTCGAACCACCGAAGGCGTAAGCCAGCAGATTTACAGTCTGCCCCCGTTGGCCGCTTGGGTATCCCTCCGAGTTGTTCTCGCCAGAGAGCTAAATAAGCCTCACCAGAGAGCCCGCTATTTTGGCGATGACTTGCCTTCATGTCAACGGGTGAAAACGATTATTTCCAAATAATTTCGACTGCCCACTTAGACATTAAACCTGAAGTGCAGAATATCGCCTTCTTGTACGCGGTACTCCTTACCCTCTAGGCGCAGGCGGCCGGCGTCGCGGGCACCGGCTTCGCCGCGGTATTTAATGAAATCGTCGTAGCCAATGGTTTCGGCGCGGATGAAGCCTTTTTCAAAATCAGTATGAATAACGGCGGCGGCCTGTGGCGCGGTGGAACCGGCTTTCACCGTCCAAGCGCGCACTTCTTTTACGCCTGCGGTGAAATAGGTTTGCAGGCCCAGCAAGGCATACGCGGCGCGGATCACGCGGTTTAAACCGGGCTCGTCAAGGCCGAGGTCTTTTAAGAACTCATCGCGGTCGACCTCTTCTAGCTGGCTCAGCTCTTCTTCAATGGCAGCGCACACCGGCACGACCTGCGCGCCCTCGGTCTGCGCATGCGCGCGCACTGCATCAAGATGCGGGTTGTTCTCAAAACCATCTTCGAGCACGTTGGCGATATACATCACCGGCTTGATGGTGAGCAGGAAGAGATCGCGAATGGCCACACGCTCTTCTTCATCCAGCGCCACAGTTCGCGCCGCCTTGCCTTGATCCAGCGCTTCGCGCAATTTGCTAAGCACGGCAATTTTGGCTTTCGCGTCTTTATCACCACTTTTAGCCACGCGCTCGAAACGGGCAATGGCCTTATCCACCGATTCAAGATCGGCCAGTGCCAGCTCGGTGTCGATGGTTTCGATATCGGCCAGTGGATCAACCTTGTTCGCCACGTGGATCACGTCGGGGTGTTCAAAGCAGCGCACCACATGGGTGATGGCGTCCACTTCGCGGATATGCGCAAGAAACTTATTGCCTAGGCCTTCGCCGCTGGCCGCACCTGCTACCAGCCCGGCGATGTCCACAAATTCCACAGCGGTGGGCACCACTTTTTGCGGCTTGATAATTTCCGCCAATGCGCCAAGGCGCGGGTCGGGCACCGGCACCACACCGACGTTGGGCTCGATGGTGCAAAACGGAAAGTTTGCCGCCGCAATGCCCGCTTTGGTAAGCGCGTTGAAGAGAGTGGACTTACCGACGTTCGGTAAACCAACGATGCCGCATTTAATGCCCATGAAAATTCTCGTTTAGCGTTTCAATGTGTGAAGCTGGGTCATGGCGTCGGCCAGATTTCCGGCCACCGCCAGTGGCAGCGCATCGGCTGCATCGCCAATGGCGCGCAGCAGCAGCGCCTCGTCGGTACTATCGGGTTTGCCCAGCACCCAAGGGGTGACTTTATCTTTATTGCCGGGGTGGCCAATGCCTAGACGCAGGCGGTTGAACTTTCCATGCCCCAGCAGGCGCATGATGTCGCGCAGGCCGTTTTGCCCGCCGTGGCCGCCGTCGAACTTCAACCGCGCGGTGCCAGGGGGAAGGTCTAGCTCGTCGTGCACCACCAACATTTCTTCTGGCGCAATTTTCCAGAACTGCAGCGCCGCGAGCACCGATTTGCCGGAAGCATTCATAAAGGTGGACGGTTTCAGCAACCACAGCTGCTGCCCAGCCAGCGTAATTCTGGCGGTTTCGCCGAACAATTTGCTGTCCAGCGTAAAGCGCACACCTGCCTGTAATGCAAGGGCGTCAACAAACCAAAACCCGGCGTTGTGCCGGGTTCGGAGGTAGTCGGCACCGGGGTTGCCCAGCCCAACGATAAGACGTAAGTTCGCCATAACGCGACTGCCCTTCTACCCAAGCCGGCGCGATGAACCATCGCACCGACCGAGTGAAGAAAGGCTTACTTCTTCTCTTCTTTCTTAGCCGCCTTGGTGGCCGGCACGTCCGCGGCCGCCGGTGCGTCGGTGGCTTCGGCTTCTTCCTTACCGTGCTTGGCCACAACCACAGCCACGTCGTATTCCTTGCCCAGCTTCAGGGCCGGAATTTCAACGCCCGCCGGCAGCTTCAGGCCGGACAGGTGCACCACGCCGCCTACGGCCAGATCGGACAGATCAAGCACGATGGCTTCCGGCAGATCCTTCGGCAAGCAGCTGATTTCAACTTCGGTCAGCTCGTGCATGATGACCACGCCGCCGGTCTTACCTGCAGGCGACTTCTCTTGGTTGACCAAACGCACTTGCACACTGGTGCGCAGGACGTGGTTGGCATCCACGCGCTGGAAGTCCAGGTGCATGATGAGCTGCTTGTACGGGTGGCGCTGCATATCGCGCAGGAGCACTTGCTCGACCTTGCCGTCAACGTCAAGGTTCAGGATCGACGAGTAGAACCACTCGTGCTGGCTAGCCAGCCAGATTTGCTCATGTTCGATCTGGATCGACTGCGGAGCGGCGCTGCCGCCGTACACAACGGCCGGGAGCTGGGCGGCGTGACGCAGGCGGCGGCTCGCACCCTTCCCCTCGACACTGCGGCCAGTGGCCTTGATGGTATGTTCAGACATTGAATTAACTCACTTTTGGACTTGCAATGAAACCGCCTCGCGGCGGCAGAAACACTCACCCGCGACCAGGTGAGCGGTTTGGAACTGTTGTTAATTTTAATCGATATACAGCGAGCTGACAGATTCACCGAACGCCATGCGGCGAATGGTTTCGGCCAACATTTCGGCCACGCTGAGCTGGCGAATCTTGCTGCAGGCCTGCGCGGCCGGAGTCAGCGCGATGGTATCGGTGACCACCAACTCGTCGAGCGAGGATTTGTTCAAGTTATCCAGCGCCGCACCTGACAACACCGGATGCACGCAGTAAGCCACCACCTTCACCGCGCCGCGCTCTTTTAGCGCATTGGCGGCGGCGCACAGGGTGCCTGCGGTATCCACGATGTCATCCACTAGCACGCAGGTTTTGCCTGCCACATCACCGATGATATTCATCACCGTGGCGACGTTTGCTTTCGGGCGACGCTTGTCGATGATGGCAAGATCAGCATCGTCGAGGCGCTTAGCAATTGAGCGCGCACGCACCACGCCGCCAACGTCGGGGCTGACCACGATGACGTTGTCGGTGCCATGCGTACGCCAAATATCGGCCAGCAGCAGCGGCGAGGCATAGACGTTATCCACCGGGCAATCAAAGAAGCCTTGGATCTGGTCGGCGTGTAGATCGACGGTGAGCACGCGGTCGGTATCCACCGCGCTGAACATTTTAGCGGCTACCTTGGCGGTGATCGGCACGCGCGCCGAACGCGGGCGGCGGTCTTGGCGGGCGTAGCCGAAGTACGGCACCACCGCGGTGACGCTGGCCGCCGAAGCGCGCTTGAGCGCGTCGATCAGCACCAACAGTTCCATAAAGTTTTCAGCCGTGGGGGCATTGGTCGGCTGAATGACGTACACCTCTTGGCGGCGCACGCTTTCTTCAATTTCGACCTGTACTTCGCCATCGGAGAAGCGGCTGATGAGCGCCTTCCCTGGGCGTACACCCAGCTCGCGACACACGGCATCGGCCAGCGGTCGGTTGGAATTGCCCGAGAACACCAGAAGATTGGGC
Source organism: Thermomonas sp. (assembly GCF_019104945.1). Lineage (GTDB taxonomy): Bacteria > Pseudomonadota > Gammaproteobacteria > Xanthomonadales > Xanthomonadaceae > Thermomonas. The sequence goes on from NZ_JAHRWW010000006.1 coordinate 4,129, forward strand.
TGATCCTGCATGTGCGGCACCGTTTATTTGTGGCCAGTGTGAAACGCGCGATGCGCTTAAAGCGCAAATTGGCAGGGGCGGAAGGATTCGAACCTACGCATGCCAGGATCAAAACCTGGTGCCTTAACCGCTTGGCGACGCCCCTGCAGAAAACCTGTCCACTGCATCCAGCAACGGAGACCTTTCCGTGCCACGTGCCAGCCAAGCATGAATGCCTGCAGGCAACACTGCAAGTGCTTGCTCTGCAGACCGCCGATTGGCAAATTCCACAAAACAACCACTACCAGAACCCGTTAAACGCGGTGAACCAATACTTGAAAGCGTTTGAAACATGGCGTCAACCGCCGGTTCCAAGCGCCGCAGCACGGGCTCGAATGCGTTTCCGAGCACTTCCCCGGAAAGGAAGCCCGCTATTGTCGTTGGTTCTGCGTCTCGCGTCAAATCCTGTGCGCGAAATAATTCAGCTGTGGCCGCATGCACACCGGGACTTGCCAGGACATACCAGGCTTCTGGCAACGCTATAGCGCTCAAACGCTCGCCCACGCCTTCTGCCCAAGCGCTGTGACCGCGCACAAACACCGGGACATCGGCGCCTAAATTCAAGCCTAATTGCGCCAATGTGTCTTCACTTAACTCAAGCCCCCACAGGGCGTTGAGCGCTACCAGCGCCGTTGCCGCATCCGACGAACCACCGCCAAAGCCGCCACCCATTGGGATGCGCTTTTTAATCCCAATCTCGGCCCCTTTGCCACAGCCCGCAGCCGCTTGCAGCAGTTTTGCCGCACGCACCAAGAGGTCATCGGCTTCGCTCACACCCTCCGCCCCGGCCCCCACACGCACGATCTGCGCATCCGTGCGCGGCCGCAAATAGACGGTATCGCCCCAATCGAGCAGACGAAACACGGTTTGCAACATGTGGTAGCCGTCGGCGCGGCGGCCGGTGATCTGGAGAAACAGGTTCAACTTGGCCGGTGCCGGAAATGCGTGCCAGCCGTCTTGTTCAGCAAAAAAACTCACTCCAGCCCCCAGCGATCGACAATCAAGCGCACGTGATCATTGCCGCGCACCGCCTCCATACGCGACGGCATCCATTGGTGTGAAAACGGGTCTTGTTGCCAGCGTTCATAACGAATGACCCAGCCGTTTTGTACCAGCTGCTGCGGTAGGGCGTCTGCACCATAGCGAAGTTGCGCCACGCCGTACTGCGCGGGATTGGCTTCGATTCCGCGCATCCAGCAGCCCAGTGCCGACAATGGAACATCCCAGCCGGTGGCGTCCTGCAAAAGACGCGACGCATCGATGTTCTGCCGCGTTGCGCCGTCGCTCAAATTTTGCAGTGTTGCGCTGGAAGCATCTGCCTCCAATAACCAGCCCTGCCGCGTCACCGGCGTTGTTAGTATCAGGCGTAGCTGGCCCTGCCCTTGCGTCCATTCAATCTGGCCGCTACCACCTTGCTTTCCGTTCGATAAGGCCACGCGCCCGGTCATCACCCAGCTTGGTGTGCCGCAGTCGCCGTGCTCCAACCCCACGGCCGCCGCGCGCGCCTGCTGCGCGGCCTGTGCCGACACCAACTCGGCCCCACTCAGCCCGGCCGTTGGCACACTGGCACAGCCCGCTAGTGCAAGCACAAGTGCGCCGCCAAATAACAGCTTCATGCGCCCGTCTCCTGCAGTGCACGCTGAAGCGAACGGTTACTTGGGTCTAGCCGCCGCGCTTCTTCAAAATACTTGCGCGCTTCTTGTTTCTGCCCTAGCACCCACAGCACTTGCCCAAGGTGGCTGGCGATGTCTGGGTCTTTCTGCAATGCGTAGGCATGACGCAAATGGGCCAGCGCTTCGCGCGCTTTCCCTAGGCGAAACAACACCCAGCCGTAGCTGTCGATGATTGCGCCATTGCCCGGCTCGGCCACCCGCGCACGGTCGATTAACTCCAGTGCTTCGCGGTAGCGGTTGGTGCGGTCGGCCAAGGTGTATCCCAGCGCGTTGAGGGTCACCACGCTATCGGGAGAGATCACCAAAATACGCCGAAAATCGGCTTCAGCCTTGGCGATATCGTCGTGCCGCTCCCACATCAGCGCGCGCGCATAGAGCAAGTCTTGGTTGTCGGCAAAGGTGGCAAGCCCGCGCGCATAGGCGTCTTGTTCGCCCGCATAGTCACCGTCTTTTTGTCGCAGTTCGGCTTCCAGCAGATAGCTATCGCGGCGCGCATCGTCATCGAGCAAGGGGTCGGACTGCGCTTCATGCAGACCGTTGTATGCCTGCGTTTTCTCGCCCATCAGCCAGCGCACGTTGGCCGTGCGCATGCGTCCAACGCCCTGCGCACGCGTGCCCGGTGCGCTGGCATACCACGCCAGTGCTTCGCTGTAGTGCTTCAATTGTTCGGCCAGCTGGCCAAGCAAAAGGCGGCGCATGGGGTTGGGCTCGGTGGCGCTGCCGCGCAGTTCTTCGTAGAGCGCGACCAGCCCCGCTTGGTCGTTGGCTTTATCCAAAAGCCCTGCACGCTGGGCGTAGCTGGCATCGTCCTGCGGGCCTTGCGCAAGGATCTGCGCTGCTTTTTGCGGCTCGCCTAATGCGTCGTATTCCCCGGCAACCGCCCAGCGCAGCGCGGATATCTTCTGTGCCTCGCCTTCAATACTCACCAGCACTTTTTTCGCGGCATCACGCTTACCTGCTTCACGCAGTAGCTGTGCGCGCAGTAGCACCACGCGCGGCTCGCCGGGGAAATGCGCCACGACCTTTTTAACGATTTTATCCACCAAAGCAGGCTGCTCTAGCCGCTGCGCCAAGCCGCCAAACCCCAGCCACGCCTGCAGCTCATTGGGGAGTGCATCGGCCTCCACTATTCCCGTCATGACACTGGTTACCAGCGTTTGTTGCTTACCCACTGCCCCCACCAGTGCCGTGAGCGCCTGCCGCCAGCCGCCCTCTTCGGCTAGGAGCGCGCGCAGCGTGCGTTTGGCGGCGCGTTTTTGCCCGGCGCGCAGCTCTAGGCTGGCTTCGATCATGCGCGAATCCCGCGTAGGCTGCGGTGCCAGCCGGGCCCACACGCGCCAGGCCCGCCACGCCAAATCATCGGCGTCGGCCAGCAGGGCGATGCGCGCGGAGCGCTCTGCCAGCACCGGGTCTTGCGCCGCCTCGGCGGCTTCCAAATACTGCTGCGCCGCTTCTTTCAACTTGCCACTTTGCAGCGCAAACTCGCCGATCAGGCTAGATTCCAGCGGATCTGCTGATTTAGGTGGCGGGTTGGCCGCGAACGCCGCAGGGGCGCCCACAAACGCCGCCGAGAGCAAAAATACGGCCGTGCAACGAGCAATCAGGTTAGACATGGGCGAGACGGGTACAATATCGACTAAGCCAGCAGCTTAGCGCAGCTAACTGAACAAAAATGCAGCGCAACGCCCGCCATTCGCATTATCGTAAACCGCATGAGTCTGTACGTCCTTGGGATTAACCATCAAACCGCCCCGATCGCCCTGCGCGAACGGTTGGCGTTTGCTTCGGACGCACTGCCGCCCGCGCTCACCTCGTTGCAGGCCCTGCCCAGCGTGCACGAGGCTGTGCTGCTCTCCACCTGCAACCGCACCGAGCTGTACGCGCATAGCGAAGGTGATAGCAGCGCGCTGGTGCAGTGGCTGGCCACACATCCGGGTGTGAACGACGACCTCTCGGCGTATCTCTACCGGCATAGTGATGCCGACGCCGTGCGGCATTTGTTTCGCGTCGCCAGCGGGCTGGATTCACTGGTATTAGGTGAGCCGCAGATTTTGGGCCAAGTGAAACAGGCTTGGGCGATTTCACGCGAAACAGGCACCCTAGGCGGCCATTTGGATCGCTTATTTCAACAGGCCTTTGCCACGGCCAAGCGCACCCGCACCGATACACGTATTGGTGCTAACCCGGTATCTGTGGCTTCGGTAGCCGTACGTTTGGCGCAGGACAACTTCACCCGCCTCAGTGAAGCCACGGTGCTACTGATTGGCGCCGGTGAAACCATTGAACTAGCCGCACGCCATTTGGTGGAAGCCAAGGCGCAGCGCTTGCTGATTGCCAACCGCACCCTTGCCCACGCGCAGGAACTAGCCAGCCGCCACGGCGGTATCGCGCTGCCGCTGAGCGAGCTGGATAAGCATCTGGCTGAAGCCGATGTAGTGATTTCCGCCACCGCTAGCCGCACGCCGATCTTGGCACGTGTACAGGTGGAACAAGCGCTGCGCGCGCGCCGCCATCGCCCAATGCTGCTGCTGGACTTAGCCGTTCCTCGCGACATCGATACCGATGTAGCTGCGCTGCGCGACGTGTATCTTTATACCGTGGATGATTTAGAACGCGCGATTGAAGACAACCGCCGCAGCCGTCGTGAGGCCGCCGAGCAGGCCGAGGCCATTATCGAATTACAAACCGCACGTTTTGTAGAGCAATGGCAGGCCAGCACGCGTCAGCAGCCACTGCTGCAGCTGCGCGCCCACGGCGAGCACATTCGTAATGAGGCCCTTGCCAAAGTGCAGCAACAGCTTGCCGCCGGAATGCCCGCCGACCAAGCGCTAGAGCTGCTTGCGCACACGCTTACCAATAAGCTCCTGCACGCCCCCACCGTTGCGCTACGCGAGGCCGCACGTAGCGGTGACGCCGAGCTAGCGCGCGCCGCTGAGAAACTATTCCCACACGCATGAGCCCACATCTGCGCCGTAAATTACAAGCGCTGCTGGAGCGGCGCGAAGAGGTTGAGCGCCTGCTGGCCGATCCGGCCGTTGCCGCCGATCAGCAGCGTTTCCGCAGTCTGTCGCGCGAATTTGCGAGCCTACAGCCGGTTGCCGATGCACTTGCTGCAGAAGCCAACGCGCGCGCCGACCTCGCCGCCGCCGAAGCTATGCGCACCGACCCAGAGCTGCGCGAGCTTGCTGAAGATGAGATCAAATCCGCAAGCGAGCGCCTTGTGCAGCTTGAAGGCGAACTGCTCGCCCAACTTGTTCCTAAAGACGCGCGTGACGACGGCGGCTTGTATTTGGAAGTACGCGCAGGCACTGGCGGCGATGAGGCTGCGATTTTTGCCGGCGATCTCTTCCGCATGTACAGCCGCTACGCCGAAACGCAAGGCTGGCGGGTGGAGGTGGAGTCGGCCAACGCCGGTGAACACGGCGGCTATAAGGAAATCGTGGCGCGTATTGAAGGCAGCGGTGCCTATGCCAAGCTGAAGTACGAGTCGGGCACGCACCGCGTGCAGCGTGTTCCTGCCACCGAATCACAAGGGCGTATCCATACGTCGGCCGCGACCGTGGCCATTATTGCGCTGGAAGCCGGGGATTCTGAGATTGTCATCAACCCCGCCGACCTTAAGGTAGACACCTATCGCTCTTCCGGCGCGGGTGGGCAGCACGTCAATAAAACCGAATCCGCCATTCGTATTACCCACGTTCCCACGGGCGTGGTGGTGGAATCGCAAACCGAACGCAGCCAGCATGCCAACCGCGAAAAAGCGATGAAGCGCCTGCAAGCGATGTTGGTGGAAGCGGAAATCGAAAAACGTGCAGCCGCTACCGCCGCTGACCGAAAACTGCAGGTAGGTAGCGGTGACCGCAGCCAGCGCATCCGCACGTATAACTTCCCGCAGGGACGCATCACCGACCACCGCGTGGAAGGGCTGACGCTGTATGACCTACCCAATATCCTCGAAGGCGCGCTTGATCCACTGATTACGCGCCTACAACAAGAACAGCAAGCCGAAGCGCTAGCCCAGCTGGCACAAGACGCTTAACGCAAGGACACTTCCCCATGGACATTCGCATTTCACGCGCCGGGCCAGCCGATCTGGATGCGCTTAGCCAGCTCTTTGACGCTTACCGCCAGTTTTACGGACAGGCCTCCGACGTGCCACGTGCACGGCAATGGCTACGCGAGCGCCTGCGCTTTGGTGAGTCGGTGGTCTTGGTTGCCAAGCGCGGCGACGCAGTGGTGGGCTTCACCCAGCTTTACCCACTGTTTTCTTCCGTGCGCACGGCAAAACTTTGGATCCTCAACGACCTATTTGTGGATGAAAAATCCCGCCGCAGTGGCGTTGCCCACACGCTCTTAAACGCCGCCACTGCCTTTGCTAAAGCCGATGGCGCCGTTGGTATTCAGCTAGAAACCGCCACCGATAACCACGCAGCGCGCGCGCTTTACCACGCTGCAGGCTGGCAGGAAGAACGCACCCAGTGGTATTCGCTGAACTTTACTCCCGGCGTGCATTAACCGTTTCAGTCTCTGGTGGCCACGGCAACCCGGCCGCTTTTGCGAGCTCTGCATAACGCGGGTCGTTGCGGTAGCGCAGTAGCAGCGCGTCATACAGTAACGACTGCATCCCGCTATCGTGATCTTTTAATGCACGATCCAGCCATTCAAACATGGCATCTGGCTCACCTCGCACAGCGTACAGCTGGGCAATTTGGAACGCCCAGCCTTCCGGGTAACGTGTGATACACGCTTTTAGCTGCGTATCTGCCGCTACACGATCTACTCCAATTTGCGCCGCTAAGGCCAGCGCAAAATCTTGCCACGGCCCAGCGGGCTCCAACGCTGCTGCTTTCTGTGCCGCCGCCGGGTCTTTACGCACCACCTCAATGATGGTTTGCAAATGATGGTTATACAGCGCATTGGGCTCAAGCTCGATCGCCTTAGCCAGCGCGCTGCTTGCCGCATCCAATTGCCCCAGCGGCATTAAATAAGCCACCAACCAGCGATACCAATTGGCATCCAGAGGGTCTTGCTTGAGCGCACGCTGAGTAAGCGCTACCGCCTGCTGCAAATCTCCTTGACTGGCACGCGCCACCCCCAACATATACAGCGCATCGCCATCTTCAGGCGCAAGTGCTACCGCCTGGCGAAATTCGGCCTCACCCTCTTTCCAACTAAAATCACGCAACGTAAGCAACCAGCCCCTAGCGATATGCGTTGCTGCTTGGCTCGGCGCTAGCCGCTGTGCCTGCGCAACGGCCTGCTCAGCCTCTTGCAGTGCTTGATCGGCCGCGTCGCCGGTGAGCCCTCCCGAAACGATATCAATCAACGCACGCGCCTTCATCGCATAAGCTACGCCATACTTCGGATCAAACCCAATGGCCTTGTCATAAAGTGCAATCGCCTTCCGTGCATTGGTGGCCGCCGCCGCATGTGCCTGCATATAGGCGTCATAGGCCTGAAGATTGCCGCTTGGTGGCCGGTCGCTTTGCTCCGGCTTCGCATCCGAGGTCAGCTTGAGCTTGGCCTTCAATGCCTCGGCCACCTGCGCAACGATCTGATCTTGAACAGCGAATAGGTCCTGATACGGGCGGTCAAAGCTATCTGCCCAAAGTGTCGTGCCATCGCTGGATTTACTGAGCGTCGCGCTGATCCGCACGGTATTACCGATGCGTCGCACACTGCCTTCCAATAGATGCGATACGCCTAGCTTAGCGGCAATATCTGCATCACTTTTCTTGCTGTCGCGAAACATAAACGAAGACTTGCGATTGATGACACGCAGCCCATCTAGGCGCGATAGCGCAATGATGAACCCTTCGGATAAACCATCTGAAAAATACTGCTGCTCTTTATCGCCGCTCTCGTTTTCAAACGGCAACACGGCGATGGAATTATCCAAGGCCATCGTCTGTGCTTTAGGCGAGGCTGATCCGCTGCCTTCCACTAAGCGATCGGTGAGTAAGAGCACCACGGCCACCGCAAGCACGCCGATAATCATCAAATCGGTTTTGCGATTGGACTTCCCGGCCCGCGCCTCGGCCGAAATATCGCTTTCGCGCTTGATGCCTTCTGCGGTTAGTTCAAAAAACCACGAGGCCGCCAGCCAAAACGGAAAACCGATGAGGCTGGCGATCATGAACCATTTCGTGGATTCTTCTGGCAGCCCCAGTGAGCCGGTGAGCTCCGAGATGCCCTGCGAAATCACCCAAACGCCACCGCCATAGAGTACCGCCGCACGAAACACATTGCGCCGCTTCAGCTCACCGATGAACTTACCGATCATGTGTGCTTCCGTCACTCCCCTGCCGTGATTCTGGCACAGTCTCGCAAGATTGCGGTATGCGTCCGCCTACTTGGCTTTAGCCGCCTCAAAGCGTGCGATATCTTCATCTAACATGCTGGCCGTAAGCGGCCCGGTATATTTGCGCGCCAGCTGGCCATCGGGTGCAATTAGCCAGCTGGTGGGCAAGCCGCGCGGCGCGCCAAAATCTTTCGGCGGCTCATACACGTCGATGCGTGCAATCGGGTATGTCACCGGGTGTTTTTTCAAAAAAGCGCGCAGCTCGTCTTCGCTGGCTTCGTCATAGGCAAGACCCACAACGCGGATATGCTCTCGCATCGCAGCCAGCGCTGAAAGCTCCGGCATTTCTTGGATACAGGGGCCGCACCAAGTGGCCCAATAGTTCACCAGCGTCCATTTGCCACGCTGTTCGGCAAGGTCAAACATTACGCCGTCTAAAGTTTTGACGCGCAACTCGGGCCTATTCACCGCGTTTACCACTTTTTTTCGCCCTGCGTCGGTGCTTGCAGATTTACCTGCAGCCGGTGCAGCTGTTTGTGTTGGCGCACGCTCACAGCCTGCCAATAGCGTAAGCGCTAGGAGCACGCCTACGCCTTTAATCATTCTTTTCATTAGCAATCAGCCCTTGATAGATGGTTGAAACCGGCTGCTGCAACGGCATTTGCAGCGGTTCGCGCAATTGTGTGAGCACGGCGGCAACCGCAATACCCAGCGCATCTAACTGCTGTTCTGGCAAGGTGGCGATCATCGGGACACGCAGCTGCGCGGCTTCGTACAATTCACGTAATGGCACTTCATCAAGATCGCGCGCCAGCAGCCATTCGCCATTTTCGGCACGCTGCACCACGTTGATCGCCGCCATTTTGCTCAGCAGCAACTGCAGCATGCTATCCGTTAGCCCGGGTTCTAGCTGCTGAATTTGCGCACTGGTTAAACCTTCACCATCAACGCGTGCCACCTGAAAACGCCCAAGCATACGCAGCAAGCCCGTGAGCTCATGCCCATGCGGAAGGCGCTGCGCTTTGGGCTGATAGCGGAATGCCGACATTGAAGAGGCAAACGAAGCCCCCAGCAAAATCGCCACCCAGCTCAAGTAAATCCACAGCATCACGCTGGGAACCAGAGCAACAGCCCCGTAGATTTTCTGATACGAGTCGAAACTGCCCAAATACAGGCTGAGCCCCGATTTCACCGCTTCAAAGAGCAACATCGCCAACAGTGCACCAGCAAATGCGTGCCGCCAGCGCACGGTATGGTGTGGCACTACCTTAAACAACGCAGCAAATGCTAATAGCTCGATCACCATCGGCGCTACGCGCAGCATCACGGCCTCTAGCCATTGCCCCGGCTCGGTTTCAAAAATGGCCAAGGCAAAAAAACGTGTTGATAGCGCCACACTTGCGGCCGCCACTAGCGTCCCTAGCGTGAGTACCGTCCAGTACACCAAAAACCGGCTGATCTTCGGGCGCGCGGTGGGCACGCGCCAAATTCGGTTAAACACGGCTTCCACACTATTGAGCGTCACCAATAGTGAAATGATTAAGGCTAGCGCACCGGCGCTGGTCAACTTGCTGGTATTGGACGAAAAATCAGCGAGGTAGCTCGAAATCGCCTGCGCCGAGCTCGGCACAAAATTGGCGAAGATATAGCCGGTTAGACGCTCGCCCCAGCTATCAAACATTGGAAACGCCGAGAGCACGCCAAACACCACCATTGCTAATGGCACCAGCGCAAACGCCGTGGTGTAGGACAATGCACCCGCCGATTCAAACAAGCGGTCGTCTAAATAGCGCCGCAGTACAAACCGACCAAAGCTACCGATGCGCGCGGGATCGTTGCGCACGTGCTGATACCACTGCTGAAATGAATACAAGCGTTGCATGGCTAAAGCGTAACCGATGCCAAGCGCCTCGCACATGCCCTATGCTTATCCATTGTCTTCAATCTTATTGATTCATGACCGATATTTTGGTGTTGTACTACAGCCGTGGCGGTTCGGTTGCCCGGCTTGCCCGCCAGATTGCGCGCGGCATTGGTGAAGTAGAGGGCATGCAGGCCCGGCTGCGCAGCGTCCCGCCGGTGGCCCCCGTCACGGAAGTGGCAGCCCCACCCGAGCCCGACGACGGCGCGCCCTATGTGGATAAGCGTGACCTGGCCGAATGCGCGGGCCTTGTGCTGGGCAGCCCTACCCGGTTTGGCAATATGGCCGCGCCGATGAAGTATTTTCTCGACACCTTGGGCGCAGAGTGGGCCAGCGGCCTGCTGATCAATAAACCTGCGGCGGTGTTCACCTCTACCGGCACGCTGCACGGCGGGCAAGAGTCCACCTTGCTCAGCATGCACATTCCGCTGCTCCACCACGGCTGCCTGCTGACCGGCATCCCCTTTAGTGAGTCGCGGCTGAGCACTACCCGCACCGGCGGCACGCCTTACGGTGCCAGCCATTACGCGGGTACAGGCAACGACCCCGAGTTAAGTGAAGATGAAGTGCAGCTGGCGCGCGCACTAGGGCGGCGCGTGGCCCACCTCGCAAGGACACTACAGGCATGAACGCTCAGCGTTATTTGGCTTTCTCACTGCTAGCCTTGGCTTTGCTATTTATTGCGTGGTTCGCCCCAGACACCCACGCACTCACAGGGTTCTTGGTGTTTGCAACACCGCCTATTTTGCTCGCGGTTGCGGCTTTACGCGGCTGGCGACGTGCGGGTTTTGTTTCGGCCATTTTCGCCCTGCTTTGGTTTAGCCACGGCGTGATGACCGCGTACTCCGCGCCGCAGGCACGCGGCTGGGCAATTGCCGAATTCGTGCTCGCGCTGGTGATTGTGCATGCGGCCTGCCTTCCCGGCATTCGCGCCTATCAAACGCGCCGTCGGGCGCGTTGAACCGGGTAGAATAGCGGCCTCATTAGCACGCTCTTTTGGATATTCCTGTCATGGATAATTTGCTCATCGTCACCACTGGTGGCACCATCGACAAGATTTATTTTGATGACAAATCGGACTATCAAATTGGTGACCCACAGATCGGCATGATCCTGCGTGAACTGGGCGTCACCTTCCAATTCAACGTGATCCCGATTTTGCGCAAAGACTCGCTGCATATCACCGATGAAGACCGCGAACTGATTCGCGCCACCATCGCCGCACAGCCCACGCGTCACGTTCTTGTGACCCACGGCACCGACTCCATGGTCGCCACTGGGAAAGTGCTGCAAAGCATTCCTGACAAAACCATTGTCATGACCGGCGCACTTAGCCCCGCACGCTTTCGTGGTTCGGATGCCGAGTTCAATATCGGCTGCGCGATTGGCGCCGTGCAGTGCCTACCATCTGGCGTCTTCATTGCCATGAACGGGCGTATCTGGGACCCCAATAAGGTCCGCAAGAACGTTGCTGCAAACCGGTTTGAGCCGGTTGCTTAAAAATAAAGAAGCCCCGACTAAAGCCGGGGCTCAAAGTGTGTACTGTCGAACGTAGAGTTAGTTCGTTGTGCCTGTTAGCGTCACACCGGAGAAAGTGGAGTACGCGCGCACCTTGATGTAATACGTGGTGGCACTTCTTGGTGTTAGCGTGCAGGTTTCATTATTGCCGGACTTATACGGGCGGCAGGTATAGCTGCTGGTTGTAGGCGCGCTGCCCGCTTTTACATACAGATCGCCATCCCCCGTACCGCCGGAGATTTTGATTGTCGCAGTCTTCCCTGCTGCAACGGCCAAGGTGTAGGTACCTGACCAATTCCCTGAGGTTACCGTTGGCAAACTGATTGAACCATCATCACCACCGCCACCACCACCGCCTGTGGTGTAGTCACCCTTCAGGCTTACCCCTGAGAACGCGGAGTAGGCCTTCAGACGCACGTAGTAGGTGCCCGCAGTTGGCGCAGCGATCGTGCAGGTTTCGGCATTGCCCGACTTATACGGACGGCAGTCGTATGAACTATCGGTGGGCTTGCTGCCTGCCTTCACGTACATATCGGCATCGCCGGTGCCGCCCGACATGGTGAACACGAGATTGGTAGCACCCGCTGGAACCGCCAAGGTGTACACCACTTCACCACCGGTGCTTGCCGACAATCCGCTAACGGTAACGCCCTTGGTCAAGGTGCCACCCGGGCTTCCGCCACCGCCATCGCCACCACCGCTGGTCGGGCAGGTGACACCTACAGCCGTAAATGCTGCGGTGACATCAGCCTTGGTGTAGCCCAAATCCGTGGCCGCCGTTTCCACGCCGCACGCCCCTTGATTAAAGGTGCTGCTTGCCGTCCAGTAGTTCATATTGGCGCGCGCAAACACTTGGAAAGCCTTTTTGGTATCCCAACCAGACTTCTTCGCCAGCGTGCAGAACGCCTTGTTATAAACACCCGAGCTGTAGTGCACATCGAGACTGCTGGTGTAATTGGCAGCGTTGTCAATTGAACCACCGTCTTGTGTGGGGTTGCACATATAGCGCAGCGCGCCGCTGCCCTTGAAAATTTCCGACCCCACCAGCCAGTCGTTGCTGCCGCGCGAGTAGTATTCCGCCGCCTCGCCCGCCATGTCCGAGAACGCTTCGTTCATACCGCCCGATTGCCCGGAGTAGGTCAAGTTCGAGTTCTGCTCGGTAAACCCGTGCGAGACTTCGTGACCCGATACATCCAAGCTGACCAATGGATAGAAGGTGTTCTTACCATCACCATAGGTCATCGCGCTGCCATCCCAGTAGGCATTTTCATAGCCTGTCTGGTAGTGCACCTTCATCACCAGCTGGAAGGTCAGCGGGTTCACGCCCATATACGCGTTATACATATTAAAAATCACACTACCGAAATAGTGCGCATCGTTCAGTGGCGAATAGGCGCCATTGATCGTCTTCACCGTATTGCGCGGGCAAGTGTAAGAAAACGCAGTGGTGCTGGCATTGCTATTGGAATTATTGAGATTGACGGTTTTGACCTGCGCATTGTTCATGGTGCAGGTGCTACCGCTTTGGGTCACGTCCAAGTAACCGTAGTTGGTACCGTATTCGTATTGCCCGGTCTTTTGGTTACCACCGGGGCCGGTACCTACTTGCGCATGCTGCAGGTTTTCCCATTTCTTGATGATCTTGCCGCTCAGCGCATCCACCATGACGATTGGGCGCGTGGGCGCACCGCCCGCCACCGCATCGGCATAGAAACTCACCGCATAGGCAAGGCGTGCTTTACCCGCATCGTCCATAAACACAACGAGATCTGATTTTTCGTTGCGGGTTTGCATCGCAGAAAGCCCGGCCCCCAACGCTGCGCGCTTGCCCGCCACGAGTGCCGATGCCTTGGTCAGCTTTGGCGTACTCGAAAGGATGTCGTTGCCGATACCCGAATACAAATTACCGAACATCTTGCGGACATTGCCGTTGCCATCTTCACTTACCACCACGCCTTGACCAAACAGCGGGATCCCCTTCCACGCTTGGTTATAGCGATAGTTGCGCACGCCGCGATCGGCACGCGCTGCTTTCATTAACAGCGTTGTGTCGGCAGAGGCATTCATGAACGCCGCGTGGCGGCGATTTGCCACGGCAGCGACGCCTTGTTTTGCCGTGAGCGACTGGTACTGCGTGCGCAGCTGTTGAAGATTGCGCTGGTGCAGGTCCACCTTCGTGGCGGCTTGTGCACCAACGGTTGCGAGCGAAAGAACAATCGCCGCGCCAAGCATGTTGGACGTACGAAAACGGTTCACTGGTTTTACCCCTAGGTTGTTGATTGTGAGTTGCCCCTGAAGACGGGCATAGACGAGCAATGCGTCTCTAGCGTCAGCGCACGCGTCCGGTTTTTTACCGTGTCTTGGGCGGCGCTGGCATCACTTAGAACCTGAACAGTTCCCAAAGCGATGCGGAACAGTTGTCCTATTTTTGATCGTCGTCAACAACCTAAAGTTATGTTGAAATAACTTTTTATTATAAATAATAGTTACATAAGGAAAACCGCGCTATTCCGCAGCTAACCACAGAATGCCCTGTGAAATTAGTCACGGATTTAGCGCCGATTTCAGTCAAATTTACCGCAGTGCAGCAAATTCATGCGCAGCGAAAAGCGTCACTAAGTGACGCTAATATCAGAACATGCCTGTTTCCAAGCGCGCCACATCCGACATCATGGTCTGGTTCCACGGTGGGTCGAACACCAGTTCAATGTCGGTATCTTCCACGGTGGGAATTTTCAGCAACTTGGTTTGCACATCGTCGATGAGGATTTCACCCATGCCGCAGCCCGGTGCGGTAAGGGTCATGCGCACCTTAACCCCACGACCGCCGCCTTCGATGTGGTACAGCTCGGCCACATAGACAAGGCCAAGATCCACGATATTGACCGGAATTTCCGGGTCAAAGCAGGTACGCAGCTGATCCCACATCAGGCGTTCGACGTCTTCATCGCCCGCGCCGTCTTCCAGTTCCAGTGGCTCGGCGGCTTCTTTACCGATGGCATCACCGTCTTCGCCCGCCACGCGCATCAGATTGCCTTCCACAAACACCGTCCAACTGCCGCCCAGCGCTTGGGTGATATAGCCCACGGTGCCAACGGGCAGAACCACTTCATCTCCCTGCGGAACAAGGACGGCTTTGCAGTCGCGTTCGAAACGGACTGGCTCACTGCTGCGTGAATACATGTCGAAATTGGACGATTGAAATCAGTACCATTCTAGTACCAATCAAACTTCGCGTCTGCCTTTCTGACGCAAGTTGGGCTGATCTTGGTCAATTGCTCTATGCTTTTGGCATCTTTTTGGGGTTGATTGCGCCGAATGCTTCTTGGACTTGCACCGCGCTGGTATGCGCTTCCACTGCTGCTGCTTGGTAGCGCTGGCTTTGCCGCCGCGTGGATGCTGCTGGCCCTGCTTACCAATAGCCAGTGTGCGTGGATGGCGCTGGTGGGGGCCGCGGATATTGCGCTACTGCAGCGCCTCTCCGGTTGGCCGCAGGGTGTGTGCCGCGCTATTTGGGCGGGTGCGGCGCAGGCGCTGATCTTGATCGCCACCAATGTCTTGATCGCAGCCGGCCATATCGGCCAAGAAATGGGGCTGCGGCCGTGGGAGTCTGCGCTCAAAATTGGCGCAGACTACGCTTGGCTGCTCATTCGTATGGCCACATCCCATATGGATGCGGCGCTATATGGGCTTAGCTTTGTGCTGGTGATCTGGACGGGGCTTAGTGGCCGCCGTCCAGCGCCTTCAGCTCAGTAACCAGCGCACTGGCCATTTCTGCGCCGTCGCCGTAGAGCATGCGGGTGTTATCGGCGTAGAACAGCGCATTTTCGATCCCGGCAAACCCTGTGCCTTTGCCACGCTTGATCACGATGGTGTTCTTAGAATTGACCACATCGAGGATCGGCATGCCATAGATCGGGCTGGCCGGGTCGGTTTTGGCCACCGGATTGACCACATCGTTCGCACCGATCACCAGCGAGACATCGGTCTGCGCAAATTCGGGGTTGATGTCGTCCATATCGGCAATCAGGTCATACGGCACGCCCGCTTCGGCCAGCAACACGTTCATATGCCCCGGCATGCGCCCAGCCACCGGGTGAATGGCGAACTTCACCTTCACGCCGCGCTCGATCAAACGCTGACACAGCTCCCAAATTTTGTGTTGCGCCTGCGCCACCGCCATGCCGTAGCCCGGCACGATCACCACGCGCTCGGCGTAAGCCATCATTGCGGCCACGTCTGCGGCTTCGATGGGCTTCATCGAACCACCGATTTCCTGCATCGCCGCCGAACTACCGCCAAAGTTGGAGAACAGCACATTCTTGATGCTGCGGTTCATGGCTTTGGCCATCAGCCGGGTCAGCAGCATACCCGCCGCGCCCACCATCATGCCGGCGATAATCAGCGCTTCATTGCCCAGCACATAACCTTCAAACGCCACTGCAAGGCCGGTGAAGGCGTTGTACAGCGAGATCACCACCGGCATGTCGGCGCCGCCGATGGGCAGGGTCATCAGGATGCCCAACAGCAGTGACAGCGCGAAGAAGGCTAAAATCCACGGCAGCGCCAGCGTTTGCATGGCCATCACGCCACAGGCCACGGCCGCTAGCGCCATGAGCGCATTGAAATACTGCTGGCCCGAGAAGGTGTAGCGCTTGTCCATGCGCCCGTCGAGCTTGGCCCAGGCGATAACCGACCCGGTTAACGACACCGCGCCGATCAGCGCGCCAATAACACCAAGTGCCAGCGTGAGCGTGGCCGGCGCCTCAGCGCTGCCTTGTGAAAACCGCAGCAGCTCCACCGCACCAATTGCCGCCGCCGAACCGCCGCCCATACCGTTGAACAGCGCCACCATCTGCGGCATATCGGTAATAGGAACCTTCTTGCCCCAAAACCAGTTCCCCGCCACACCTAACACGATGGCGAGCAGCATCAACGGCAAGTTGCCCATTCCCGGTAAAAATAGCGTGGCAATAACGGCCACCAGCACACCCACGCCCGCCCACTGAATACCGCTGCGCGCGGTTTTCGGGCTGGCCATGCGCTGCAGCCCCACCAGCAATAGGGTGGCCGCAATGAAATAACTGAGCGAAATGAGGATCGTGGCGCTCACTTGCCACCCTCCTTCTTGCTGGACTTAAACATCTCCAGCATGCGCTCGGTGACCACATAGCCACCGGCGGCGTTACCCGCGCCCAAAAAGACGGCCACAAAGCCGATGGCCTGTTCTAGCGGCGTTTGCGCATGACCCAGTACCACCATCGCGCCGATCAACACGATGCCGTGAATGAAGTTGGAACCCGACATCAGCGGAGTGTGCAAAATCACCGGCACCCGCGAGATGATCACATGCCCAGCGATTGCCGCCAGCATAAAAATATACAGTGCTACGAATCCATCACCCACGTTGCCACTCCCCAATGACCTAGCTGCATCATAAACACGGTGCGCACCAATTCGCTATGTCAACCGATCATCCATTCGCGCGTTTGTATCTGCAAACGTGGCAATTCCGCCCCGTAATGCCGATGGAGTCGCATGCTGCTCGTCGATCCCGCTAAGCTTGGGCCCGTGACGAACGATGCCTATCAGGATGCCTCCCCACCGGAGCTGCTGCCCGCAGCCACGCTGGATGGCTTTCTGCGCGAGATCGAGCCACGCGCCTTCCGTTTTGCCGAACTGGGCCTACGCCACCGTGAGGACGCGCTGGACGCCGTTCAAGACGCGATGATCAAGATGCTGACCTACCGCGAACACCCCGCTTCAGAATGGAGCCCGTTGTTTTGGAGCATTTTGCGCAACCGCATCACCGATATGCAGCGGCGCAGCCTGTTCCGGCTACGCTGGTTACTCCCCGGCAGCACCGATAAAGACGGCGAACCGGTGGATTGGGCCGATGACAGCCCCGATCCTTCGCGCAGCCACGATAGCCGTGAGGCTTGGAGCAAGATCAGCGCGGCCCTGCGCAACCTCCCGACGCGCCAGCGCGAAGCGTTCACGCTGCGTGTACTGGAAGAGCTGGACGTGGCCGATACCGCCAAGGTGATGGGCTGCAGCGAAGGCTCGGTAAAAACACATTTATCGCGCGCCCGCGAGGCGCTGCAGAAACAGCTGGAGGATTTTCGATGAACACGCACCCCACAGAGCAGGCCAGCGCCGCATTTGATGCCGCACTGCGCACGCACCATCAGGCGTCGCTCCAGCAGCTTTCCCCGCGCACGCAGGCTCAGCTCGCGCAGCGCCGTCATGCGGCCCTGCGTGGTCAAACGCATCGCGTCAAACCCGCCCATCGCCTGCGCTTTGCCGCTGCAGGCATTGCTGCGGCCGCCGCGCTCGCGCTTGGCCTGCAGTTCCATTCTTCTGAAGTCACGCCAGCCAGCCCCGCGGTGGTGAGCCCCACCTTCGCCAATGCGCCTCCGCAGCAACATGCGGTGCCGCGTTCTGCCAGCAAGCCCATGTTGGAAGAAGACCCCGATTTTTACGCATGGCTGAACTCGCCTGACGTTCAGCAGCTTGCGATGGAGTAAGCCATGAACCGCATGATCGCCCCATTACTGTTTGCCCTTGCCTGCGCCCCGCTTGCCACGCTGGCGCAAACCGCCCCGGCAGCCGCTCAATCCAACTTTCCTACTTGGGAACAACTCACCCCCGCACAGCGCGAGCTACTGATCGCCCCAGTGCGCGAACGTTGGAATAACGAGCCGCACCATCGCGAGCGCTTCATGGACTATGCCAAGCGCTGGAAGTCGCTACCGCCGGATAAGCGCGACGATGCCCGCCGCGGCGTGCAACGCTGGGAAAACATGACCCCGCAGCAGCGCGATGAAGCGCGCGCCGTGTTCCATGCTACCCGTCAAATGGACAAACCCGCCCGCCGCGCCTTTATGGAGCAATGGCAAAAAATGAGCCCGCAGCAGCGCACTGAGTGGGCAAAAGCCCACCCGGCACCGGAGCGCCGCGAGCGCGACTGATTACGCCGCAGGCGCAGCGCGCTCTGGCCACACGGTTTTGGCCAGTAGCTCGTCATCCCAGTCAAATGCCAACGCACCGTCTTTGAGCAACAAGCTGATGAAGTTGAACACGTTGCGGGCAAACATCTCGCTGGCGTGCTGCGCACCCATCGACGCAAGGTTCAGCGGCCCAGCCACGGTGACACCATTGCTGTCCACCGTTTGCCCCGGCTGGGTCAGCTCGCAATTGCCGCCGGTTTCGGCGGCCAGATCCACCACCACGCTGCCCGGCTTCATTCCCGCCACCATCGCACTGGAAATAATTTTTGGTGCGGGCCGCCCAGGTACCGCTGCCGTGCAGACCACCACATCGATCCCTTTGAGGTGATCGGCCAAACGCTGCTGCTGCAGCGCGCGCTCGTCTTCGGTGAGCTGGCGTGCATAGCCGCCCTCGCCCGCCGCACTCACGCCAAGGTCTAAAAACTTACCGCCAAGCGATTCGATCTGCTCCCGCGTTTCTGGGCGCACGTCAAACCCTTCCACCGCCGCCCCCAAGCGCTTGGCCGTGGCGATGGCCTGTAGCCCCGCCACACCCGCACCCACAATCAGCACTTTAGACGGCCGAATGGTGCCAGCGGCGGTGGTGAGCATGGGAAAGAAGCGCGGCGCCAGTTGCGCGGCGATCAGCACCGCTTTATAGCCGGCCATGCCCGCCTGCGAACTCAAAATATCCATCGCCTGCGCGCGCGTGGTGCGCGGCAATTTTTCTAACGGAAATGCGGTAATCCCGCGCGATTGAATGGCCTCGGCACGCGCCGCATCGCCCTGTGGGTGTAGGCTCCCCACCAGCACCGCACCTTGCTTCAGCGCCGTAATCACTGCGGTCTCTGGTGGCTGCACACACAGCAGCACATCCGCCTGCGCGGCGGCGTCTTCGCTTAGCTGCGCCCCAGCATCGGTATAGGCCGCATCGGGAAAATACGCCCCGGCGCCGATTCCCGGCTGGATGCGCACCACGCAGCCTTTCGCCACCAATTTTTTGCAGGTTTCCGGCGTCAATGCGACGCGGCGCTCGCCCACTGCGGTTTCCCGCACCACTCCAACCGTTACCGCCATTGCCTGCTCCCCAGCTTCAATATTCATCCATCCTACCCAATGCAGCGGCTACCATGCAGGGGTTCTCTCATAATTTTGATCATGCTGACACTGACCACGCTCCATTCTCGCCGCTCCACCCCCACCCGCCAGCTCGCCGCACCGGGGCCCGATGCCACGCAGCTGCAGCGCATGCTCGAAGCCGCCGTGCGCGTGCCCGACCACGGTAAACGTGTGCCGTTTCGCCTGCTGCGCATTGCCGGTGACGCGCGCGAGGCCTTGGCAAACGCGGCGCAGGCGCGCCAACTGGAACTTGATCCACTGGCTGGTGAAGCGGTGCTAGAAAAACTGCGCACGCGCTTTACCGCGCCACCGCTCACCTTGGCCGTGGTCGCGATTTTGGGCGAAGACAGCAAGATTCCCGTTAGCGAGCGCTTCTCCAGCGCGGCCTGCGTCGCCTTCCAGCTGCTGCAAGCCGCGCAAGCCGAAGGCTTTGCTGCGCAGTGGCTCACTGGCTGGCTGGCTTACGATCGTCCCTTCCTTGAGCACACGCTTGGGCTTTCCGAGCACGAACAGCTAATCGGCACCATTGCCGTTGGCACGCCCACGCTGGAAGCCCCGGAGCGCGAGCGCCCCGACGTAGCCGCCCTGCTGCAAGACTGGGCACCATAACCGCGATGACGCAGGCAACGCTCTATCTTGTCGATGCATCGCTGTACGTGTTTCGCGCTTGGCATTCGATGCCCGACGAATTTCACGATGCCGACGGCTGGCCCACCAATGCGGTGCACGGCTTTGCGCGGTTTTTGCTCGACCTGCTAGAACAAGAACGCCCGCAGCATATCGCGGTGGCATTCGATGAAGCGCTCGATAGCTGCTTTCGCAACGCCCTCTATCCCGCCTATAAAGCCAACCGTGACCCGGCCCCGCCGGAGCTGCGACGCCAGTTCGCATGGTGCAAAGCGCTCTGTCAGGCACTGGGGCTCACCACACTGGCCCATTCGGATTTTGAAGCCGACGATTTGATTGGCAGCGCCGCGCAGCGCGCGCGTGGCAACGGCTTTCGTAGCGTCATTGTCTCGGCCGATAAAGACCTCTCGCAGCTATTGGGCGAACACGACGAACAGTATGACTACGCCAGGCGTGAGCGCTGGGGCGCGTCTGGGGTGAAGGCGCGCTACGGCGTGCACGCGCCGCAGATCGCGGATTATCTAGCGCTTACCGGCGATGCCGTGGACAACATCCCCGGCGTCAACGGTATTGGCCCGAAGTCGGCGGCGGTGCTGCTGGCGCATTTCGGCTCGCTCGATGCGCTGCTGGCGCGGGTGGACGAAGTGCCTTATCTGCGTTTGCGCGGTGCCGCGACACTGGCCACTCGCCTGCGCGAGCAGCGCGAACAAGCACTTCTGTGGCGCAAGCTCACTACGGTTGCCGCGGACGCGCCGCTACCAGATGGTGGCTTTGCACGCCGCACGGGGGATGCGGCCGAGCTTTCCGCGCTCGCCGACTGGGTGGGCTTTGGCCCCCTCACTCGCAAGCGCCTGCGTGAAGCCGCTACTATCGACGCATGAGCGAAGCAAAAGAAACCTTATACGAGGGCCACTGGCTACGGCTGGTGCGCATTGGCCACTGGGAATCGTGCGAGCGCACCCACGCCCAAGGCATGGCGGTGATTGTAATTGCCGTAACGCCGCAAGACGATGTGCTGTTTGTTGAACAGTTCCGCGTGCCGCTGGGTGCACGCACCATTGAAATGCCCGCAGGCCTCGTGGGCGATGACCATGCCGAAGACACCTTGGCCAGCGCCGCGCGGCGCGAGTTGATTGAAGAAACCGGCTGGTCTGCTGAGCAGGTGGACGTACTGCTCACCGGCCCTACCAGCTCGGGCATGAGCAACGAGCGCATCGCCTTCGTGCGCGCACGCAAGCTCACCCGCGTGGGCGAAGGCGGCGGCGTAGATGGCGAGGACATCACCGTCCATGCGGTGCCGCGCACGCAGGCCCCGGCATGGTTAATGCAAAAACACGCCGAAGGCTACGAGCTAGACCTCAAACTTTGGGCCGGGCTGTGGATGATCGACCACAACCCGGATGGTTCCCCTGCCCAATAAGCTGCGGGCATTAACCCGCAAACTTATCCGTGGCCTCCACCAGTGCGGCGGTGTTCTCGGCTTCAAACATGGAATGGCCGGAATTGGGCGAGACCAAGAGCTCGGCCTTCGGCCAAAGCTTGTGCAAGTCAAACGCGCTTTGTACCGGGCAGACCACGTCGTAGCGGCCATGCACGATTACACCGGGGATGTGCGCGATCTTGTGCGCGTCGCGCAGCAATTGGCTTTCCACTTCAAAGAAACCACCGTTGACGAAGTAGTGGTTCTCGATTCGTGCAAACGCCAACGCAAATTCGGCATCACCGTGGGTTTCGGTGTAGTTATCAGGAATCTTCAGATAGCTGGTGCCGCCTTCCCAAATGGCCCAGGCGCGCGCGGCGGCGAGGCGCGTTTCGGCATCTTCGCTGATGAGGCGGCGATGGAAGGCTGAGATTAAATCGCCGCGCTCCACTTCTGGAATGGCGTTGACATAGTGCTGCCACGCATCCGGGAACAGGCGCGACGCGCCTTCCTGATAGAACCACTCCAGCTCCCAGCGGCGCAGTAAGAAGATGCCGCGCAGCACCAGCTCGGTGACGCGTTGCGGGTGGGTTTCGGCGTAGGCCAGCGCCAAGGTCGAGCCCCAGCTGCCGCCAAACACCTGCCATGTTGCAATGCCCAGATGCTCGCGCAGCTTTTCAATATCGGCCACGAGATCCCACGTGGTGTTATTGGTGAGGTCTGCATGCGGCGTGCTGCGGCCCGCGCCGCGCTGGTCGAACAGAATGATTCGGTATTTGGCCGGGTCGTGGAAGCGGCGCATATTGTCGCTGCAGCCACCGCCGGGGCCACCATGCAGCAGCACAACAGGCTTGCCGTTGGGGTTGCCGCACTGTTCCCAATAGAGGGTGTGGCGGTCGTCCACCTTGAGCGTGCCCGTTTCGTAGGGCGTAATTTCAGGATAGAGCGTGCGCATATCTGGCGTCCTTCTTATCGATAGATGGGGTGATCGTGGGCTTAGGGTTTGGCACCCAAGGTGAGGCGGTCGCGCTGTTCTAAATCGCGCACGGTTTTAACGCTATACAGCCCGGCATCGCGTAGTAACGTGCGCACCGCAGGGCCTTGATCATAGCCGTGTTCGATCAGCAGCCAGCCGCCGCTGCGCAGGTGCGCGGGCGCGGCGATGGCGATCATGCGGATGGCGTCGAGCCCATCTGCGCCACTAGAAAGTGCCAAGGCGGGCTCAAACCGCAGGTCGCCTTGGCCTAAATGCGAGTCACCTTCGGCGATATAGGGCGGGTTGCTGGCGATCATGTCAAAGCGCTCACCCTGCAGTGGGCGCAGCCAGTCGCCATGGCGAAATTCAATATTACTGATGCTATTGCACTGCGCGTTACTGCGCGCCACCTCCAATGCTTCAGCGCTCGCATCGGTGGCGATCACGTGTGCCTGCGGGCGTTCTTTAGCAAGCGCCAGCGCAATCGCGCCGCTGCCGGTGCCAAGGTCGGCAATACGCAGCGCAGCGCCTTCCGGCAAACGTGCCAGCGCCTGTTCGACCAAAAGCTCGGTCTCTGGGCGCGGCACCAAAGTGGCAGAGTTCACTGCAAGCTCCAGCGTCCAAAACCCGCGCGTTCCCGTGAGATAGGCCACTGGCTCACCTGCGCAGCGGCGCTGCAATAGGTCAGTAAACCGCGCCGCGTCGGCAGGCGTCACGGCATCGGCTGCATGCGCAAACAGCCAACTGCGCGTGCGGCCTAACGCATGCGCCAGCAGGATATCGGCATCGGCGGCGTCGATCGTTGCACGCGCTGTGAAGAGCAATTGGCTCACGGTGATGGGTTCAGTCATCGGCATAGGATACCGCATCACACTGAATAGTGATTCACAAAATCTATCGATAGAATGCTTATAATCAATTTGAAATATCAATAGGCATTGCCTAATCTAGCCGCACAGTTTGATTCACCCCTCACCCAACAGCGGAGAACGTTCATGTCCCTAATCAACACCCAAGTCCAGCCGTTTAAGGCCAATGCTTTCCATAACGGCCAGTTCATCGAAGTGACCGACGCCAGCCTGAAGGGCCATTGGTCGGTACTGATCTTCATGCCCGCCGCCTTCACCTTCAACTGCCCCACTGAAATTGAAGACGCCGCCGAGCATTACGCCGAGTTCCAGAAGGCGGGTGCCGAGGTCTATATCGTCACCACCGACACCCATTTCAGCCACAAGGTGTGGCACGAAACCAGCCCGGCGGTGGGCAAGGCCAAGTTCCCGCTGATCGGCGACCCAACCCACCAGCTCACCAACGCCTTCGGCGTGCATATCCCGGAAGAAGGTTTGGCGCTGCGCGGCACCTTCGTGATCAACCCGGAAGGCGTGATCAAGACCATGGAAGTGCACGACAACGCGATTGCGCGTGACGTTGCCGAAACCGTGCGCAAGCTGCAAGCCGCCCAGTACGTGGCTAGCCACAGCGGCGAAGTGTGCCCGGCGAAGTGGAAGGAAGGCGCCAAGACCATCGCCCCGTCGCTGGACTTGGTCGGCAAGATCTAAGCGTTTCCTGCACCCTCTCCAGCGTTTGGAGAGGGTTGCATAAAGCCGGTGCACGCCGCCGTTTTTACGCAACCCTTTCTCGTCAAGACCCATCTGCCTTGCTGCGGACAGGTGTCTTGCAGCCTTAATTTTTGAATACCGGAGACAACCATGTTGGATGCCCCCCTGAAAACCCAGCTGTCTGCCTATTTGGAAAAACTGCAGCAACCCATCGAACTCATTGCCTCGCTGGATGATTCCGACACCGCGCGCGAACTCGACGAGCTGCTGGGCGAAATCGCCGCGCTGTCGCCAAAGATCAGCCGTAAAAACGGCGACTCCGCACGCAAGCCTTCATTCGAAATTCGCCGCGCCGGTAGCGATGTAGCGGTTGCATTTGCCGGAGTTCCGCTGGGGCACGAGTTCACATCCTTAGTGCTGGCCCTGCTGCACGTGGGCGGCCACCCGATGAAGATCGACGAAGCGCTGGCCAACCATGTGCGCGCACTCGATGGCGACTTCCAATTTGAAACCTATATGTCGCTGCATTGCCAGAGCTGCCCGGACACCGTGCAAGCGCTGAATATGATGAGCGTACTGAACCCGCGCATTCGCCATATCGCCATCGACGGCGCGCTGTTCCAAGCCGAGGTGGAAGCCAAGCAGATCATGTCGGTGCCCACCGTGTATTTGAATGGTGCCGAGTTCGACGGCGGCCGCATGAGCGTAGAGCAGATTCTTGCCAAGCTCGATACCGGCGCTGCGGCACGTGCAGCGGAAGCGCTCAAAGAGCGTGAGCCCTACGAGGTATTGATCGTTGGCGGTGGCCCGGCGGGCGCGGCGGCGGCGGTGTATGCCGCGCGCAAAGGCATCCGCACGGGGCTTGTGGCCGAGCGTTTTGGCGGCCAAGTACAAGACACGATGTCGATTGAGAATATGCCTTCCATTGAATACACCGAAGGCCCGAAACTGGCTGCGGCAATGGAAGCACAGGTGCGCGGCTACGGCGTGGACATCATCACCAACCAACGCGCCAAGGCGCTGCACGGCGCGCCGCAAGCAGGTGGTTTCGCTGGCGTGGAATTAGAAAGCGGCGCAACACTGCAGGCCAAAACCGTGATCCTCGCCCCCGGCGCACGCTGGCGCACCACCGGCGTACCCGGCGAGAACGAGCACCGCAACAAAGGCGTAGCCTTTTGCCCGCACTGTGACGGCCCACTGTTCAAGGGTAAGAAGGTGGCAGTGATTGGTGGCGGCAACTCCGGCGTGGAAGCCGCAATTGACCTTGCCGGCATCGTCGAGCATGTCACGGTATTGGAATTTGACAGCAAACTCCGCGCCGACGACGTACTGCAGCGCAAGCTGCGCAGCCTGCCCAATGTCGATGTGCACGTGAACGCGCAAACCACCGAAATGGCGGGTGATGGTAACAAGCTCTCGGCCCTGCACTACACCGACCGTGAAAGCGGCCAAGCGCACGCAGTGGACCTTGCCGGTGTGTTCGTGCAAATTGGCCTAATGCCCAATACCGAATGGCTGAAGGGCGCGATTGAGCTCACCCCACGCGGTGAAATCGTGATCGACGCACGCGGCCAAACCAGCCTACCCGGCGTATTTGCCGCAGGCGACGCCACCACCCAAGCGTATAAGCAGATCGTGATTTCGATGGGCGCAGGTTCTACCGCGGCACTTTCGGCCTTCGATCATCTAATCCGCCACTCGGCCCCCGCTGAAGCCAAAGCCGCATGAACCTGCGCGACCTGAAATACCTCGTCACCCTTGCCGATCTGCGTCACTTCGGCAAGGCCGCCGAGGCCTGTTTCGTCAGCCAGCCCACGCTCTCCACCCAGATCATGAAACTGGAGGAAGAGCTGGGCGTTGCGCTGTTTGAGCGTGCGCCGCGCAAAGTAATGCTCACAGCAGCGGGACAAGACGTGGTGCAGCGCGCACGGCGCATCGTGGCCGAAGTGGACGAGCTAAAAGAAGCCGCACGCCGCAGCCAAGACCCCGCCTCTGGCACGCTGCGTCTGGGCGCATTCCCCACACTTGCGCCGTATCTATTGCCACACGTTGTACCGCAGCTGCGCGAGCAATTTCCCAAGCTCGAACTTTTGTTGGTGGAAGAAAAAAGCGACGTGCTGCTGCAACGTTTGCGCGAAGGCAAAATCGACGCCGCCTTGCTGGCACTTCCCGTTCACGACGAGCAACTGCACGCCGAGCTGCTCTTTGAAGAACCCTTCCTGCTCGCTGCGCCCAGCCAGCACCCGCTGGCGCACCAGCCGCATTTGAGCACGCGCGATCTCAGCGATGAAACCTTGCTGCTGCTAGAAGACGGCCATTGCCTGCGTGACCAAGCACTCGACGTGTGCCGTTTGTCCGGCGCACAGGAAAAATCCGGTTTCCGCGCCACCAGTTTGGAAACCCTGCGACAAATGGTGGCCGCAGGCGTGGGCGTCACCTTGCTCCCGCAGCTGGCAGTGCACCCATCCATCCCGCAGCCCACAGGTGTACAGCTGGTGACCTTCGCCGCCCCCACACCCAGCCGCAAGATCGCTTTGGTCTGGCGCAAATCCTCGGCGATGAACGCCTTTCTCAAGCAGCTGGCCGATACCATCAGCACACAAGCGCAGGCACAATTGGAGTCTGCCGCCGCCTAGAGTTCGCCATGCCCAGCCGCAGCACGCTTATGCTCATTATCGTTGCCTGCTTAGCTCTGGCATGGTGGCTGGCGCATCCGCCCGGTGCAAATATTTCGCCAGAAACCCGTGCACTGCTGGCGAACGCCGCCTGCCCGCTACCGCCGCGGGTATCCCGCGGCGAGGTTCCACTTCAAACCCAAGCGCCCGCATCGCTCAATCTGCCGTCGATAGACGGTGCCAAGCTCACGCCACTTGCAGGCTTTAGCGTGGACGCACGCGTTCTGCGCCGAGAAAATTATTACGCCGACGCAGGGGCTAAGTTTTCCCCCGTCGATCTTGCCCTTGGCTGGGGCCGCATGCGCGAAGACGCAGTATTAGACAAACTCAGCATTACCCAAGGCGGGCGGTTTTTCTATTACCGCTGGCAACACACACCCCCTATCCCTGTTGATGAAATCGTGCGCAGCGCCAGCAATATGCACATCATTCCGGCCACACCGGATGTTGCGCGTGCACTTGATTCGGTAAAGTCCGGCGACCGTGTGCTCATCGACGGCTGGCTGGTGCGTATCGACCGCGACAACGGCTGGCACTGGGTTAGCTCACTCTCGCGCACCGATAGCGGCGACGGCGCCTGCGAGCTGATTTATACCTGCGCGATTACCCGCGAATAGTTACGCTTCCTGCGCCACGCGCTCTTGTCGTGTGCGCATCCCGGCCACAAAAATACCGGCCAGACTCACCGCCAACCCCAGCCACTGGCGTGGTGGAATTTGAATCTGCAGCACCAGCACATCCAGCAGGTAGGCCACGATGGGCTGAGCCAGCAGCAGCAAGCCGGTGAGTGCGACGGGGAGCACCACCATCGAACGCGAGATCAGCACCCAGCTTAGGCAGTGCCCAAACGCGGCCAGCGCCAGCAAGATCCCCCACGCATGCAACGACGGCGGGGTAAACACTTCACCTTCTGCCCAGCCCAAAAGCCCAAGGCCTAACGCACTACCAAATGCGGCAAAACACAGCACCTGCTCCACTGGCACCCGTGCGCGCCCCTCTCCAGCCAAGGCCTGGGAGCGTTTAATCCCCACGTTATAAGTGGCGTACATCAGGCCTGCTGCCAGCCCTAGCCACACGCCCCAACGATACTGCTTCGGCAACCCGCCCCAGTCTTCACCCAGCAGCAGCCACAACCCCAGAAAGGCCAACAGCACGCCGAGCAAAAAGCGCCCACTCAAGCGTTCACCAAACAACAAAACGCCTGCAATCGCCATAAAGAACACCTGCGCGTTGGCCAACAGGGTGGATAGCCCCGGGCCAACTAATAGAATGCTTTTGTGCCACATCCATAAATCCACCGAGAACGCGGCCATGGGCACCAGCAACCACAGCCATGTCTTGCCGGAAAAGCGCTGCCAACCGTGGCGTACACTCACCAGCACGGCGAGCATCAACCCCGCAAGCAACATTCGCCAAAACGCCACAGCGGTTGGCGGCATCTCGGCCATGCGCACCATGAGTCCGTTGCTGCCGATGATTGCCGCCCCGGCCAACAGCTCTAGGCTGGCGGCCTTTTGCGTAGGTGCGTGGCTCATACCGGCTGCGCGCCCGAAATATCATCCCCGTATGTCTCGGACGCGGCTTCATCCGCGCCACCGAGATGCAGTGCTTCTACAATTTCACGCGCCTGCGGCCATGCAAGATCCGGCACCATCACCCCTACTAGGCCAAATATGCCCAATTCTCCAATGCCGCCAGTCAGTGCCTCGCCACGCACAAAGGCCGGAATACCTGCAGCCTCGAGCGCCTGCTTCACCAAATGCGCATCGATCAAATTTTGGGCGTCGTACACGTTGCGCATAGGCTCTCCTAGCAGGCTAGGTTAACAGCCCGCCCGCTGCGTATCGTGAACTTCAGCAACCAAAGGGTGAAGCGTCTAAACTATAAGGCTATCCAAGAACCGCTTGTTACCGTGTCCCAGACTCCTGATTCCAGCACCGACGCCCCCGTTCGCACCGATTTCATCCGCCAGATCGTGCGCGATGACCTTGCCTCCGGTAAACACAGCGCGATCAAAACGCGCTTTCCGCCGGAGCCGAACGGCTACCTGCATATCGGCCATGCCAAAGCCATCTGCCTCGACTTTGGCGTTGCCGCCGAATTTGGCGGTGTGTGCAATCTACGTTTGGATGACACCAACCCCGCACGCGAAGATCCCGAA
This sequence comes from Thermomonas sp., assembly GCF_019104945.1. Classification (GTDB taxonomy): domain Bacteria; phylum Pseudomonadota; class Gammaproteobacteria; order Xanthomonadales; family Xanthomonadaceae; genus Thermomonas. Next base: position 33,107 of record NZ_JAHRWW010000006.1, read on the forward strand.
TATGTGCGCGCCATTCAAGACGATGTGCAATGGCTAGGCTTTCAGTGGAACAGCCTGCGCCACGCCTCCGATTACTTCGGCGTGTATTACCTTGCCTGCGAAAAACTCATTCGCGACGGCAAGGCATTTGTCTGCGACTTAAGCCAAGAAGAAGTGCGCAGTTACCGCGGCACGCTCACCGAACCCGGCCGCAACTCGCCCTACCGCGAGCGCAGTGTGGAAGAAAACCTCGATCTATTCCGCCGCATGCGCGCCGGTGAATTCCCCGATGGTGCGCGCACCCTGCGCGCCAAGATCGACATGGCCAGCGGCAATATGAACCTGCGTGACCCGGCGCTGTACCGGATCAAGCACGTCGAGCATCAAAACACTGGCAACGAATGGCCGATTTACCCGATGTACGACATGGCCCACGCGTTGGGCGATGCGATCGAAGGCATCACCCATTCGCTGTGCACCTTGGAGTTCGAAGATCACCGTCCACTGTACGACTGGTGCGTGGATAACGTTGATCTTGCGGGCAACCCCGACCTGCTAGAACCGCTGCTTGCAAAAGGCCTGCCGAAGGAAGCCGCCAAGCCGCGCCAGATCGAATTCTCGCGCCTCAACTTCAATTACCTGGTGATGAGCAAGCGCAAGCTGATGGCGCTTGTCACCGACAAACTGGTGGACGGCTGGGACGATCCGCGCATGCCCACCCTGCAAGGTATCCGTCGCCGTGGCTACACCGCCTCGGGCCTAAAGCTGATGGTGGAACGCGTGGGTATCAGCAAGCAGAACTCGCTGCTGGACATTTCCATTTTGGAAGGCGCCCTGCGCGATGACCTCGACGCGCATGCACCGCGCCGCATGGCGGTGATTGACCCACTCAAAGTGGTACTCACCAACCTTGACCCCGCGCACGAAGAAACGTTGAAGTTTTCCAACCATCCCAAAGATGAGTCACAGGGCGAGCGCAGCATCCCATTTGCACGCGAGCTATGGATCGAACGCGAAGATTTTGAAGAAGTGCCGCCGAAGGGCTTCAAGCGCCTCACCTTAGGCGGCGATGTGCGCCTGCGCGGTGCAGGCATCATGCGCTGCGACGAGGCCATCAAAGACGCCGATGGCCGCGTGGTAGAGCTGCGCTGCACGCTCGACCTTGAATCGCGCCCCGGTATGGAAGGCGCAAACCGCAAAGTGAAGGGCACCATCCACTGGGTCAGCGCCAAGCATGCGGTGGCCGCCGAAGTGCGCCTGTACGACCGTCTCTTCATCGTTGCCGATCCGGATAATGACGAAGGCGGCAAGAGCTACGTTGACTATTTGAATCCTGATTCGCGCAAAGTGGTCACCGGCTATGTGGAGCCCGCCGCCGCGCAGGCCGCGCCGGAGCAAAGCTACCAGTTCGAGCGCCTTGGCTATTTCGTGGCTGATCGTTACGACCACAAGGCGAATGCGCCGGTGTTCAACCGCAGCGTCACCCTACGCGACACTTGGACACAGAAGGCCTAAACCATGCCAATGCCCCTGCCCGCCCAGTTACATATCACGCTGCCGATTTGGGTATTAGAGCTCGACGTCAGCGGCCGTGATTTCTCCACCGACGCGGCCAAAGTAGCGTTTGCTGTTGAGCTGTCTAAACACAATGTCGAACGCAAAAGTGGTGGCCCGTTTGGTGCCGCCGTGTTCAGCGCACAGCACCAACTGATCGCTGTGGGCGTAAACCGCGTGGTGCGGCAAAGCTGTTCGCTGGCGCACGCCGAAACCATGGCCTATATGCTGGCGCAGCAGCGCCTGCAGCAATTCCGCCTCAACGAACTCGGCGGCCCGGTGACCCTAGCCACCTCGGCCCAACCTTGCTGCCAATGCTATGGCGCCACCATGTGGGCCGGAATTGACCGCTTACTGATCGGCGCGCGCAGCGAAGACGTAGAAGCACTCACCCCGTTCGACGAAGGCCCCCTGCCTGCCGACTGGGTGGGTGAACTCAATAAGCGCGGCATTGAAGTGGTGCGCGATGTTGAACGCGACGCCGCCTGCGCCGTGCTCAAAGCCTATGGCGAACTCGGCGGGCCAAATTATTAACGGCCTGCTTGCTTACTGCCGCCAAGGCTTTGAACCCGAGCTCGCGGGCGAACTCACCGACCGCGCCGCGCAAGCTGGGTTTGCGGGCTATGCGCGCACTGAGCGCGACAGCGGCTATGTCACCTTTATCTGCGACGACGCCGATGCACTGAGCCGTGCCATCCCGTTTTCGCACCTGATCTTTGCGCGGCAAAAACTACGCCTGCTTGCCGAACTGCGAGGTCTGAACCCCAGCGACCGCATCGCGCCCATGCTCGAAGCGCTACAAGGCCAGCCGCGCTTCGGTGAACTGGTGATGGAATACCCCGATAGCGATGCGGGTAAACCACTGGCCGGGCTGGCGCGCAGTCTCGGCAACGCGTTGCGCCCGGCACTACGCAAAGCCAATCTGTTGACATCGCAAGACAGCACGCGCTTCCCGCGCCTGCACGTTTTTTTGGTAGAAGGTGACCACGCTTTTCTGGCCAGCAGCCACCCCGCCGACAGCGCGCCGTGGCCGCTGGGTATTCCACGCTTAAAAATGCACAAAGACGCGCCCTCACGTTCGGCGCTCAAGCTGGAAGAAGCGCTGCTTGTTCTGCTGAGCAATGACGAGCGGCAAAACCTCCTCAAAGAAGGCATGGTGGCCGCCGACCTCGGCGCTGCACCCGGCGGCTGGACATGGGTGCTCACCCGCAACCGCCTACGCGTGACCTCGGTGGATAACGGCCCCTTGCGTCAGCATGTTTTAGATACCGGAATGGTCACGCACCTGCGCGCCGATGGTTTTGCATGGCAGCCTCCGCATCCGCTGGATTGGATGGTCTGCGACATGGTGGAACAGCCGCGCCGCGTGGCCGAACGCATGGCCAGCTGGCTGCGCGAGGGCTGGTGTCGCCATGCGATCTTCAATCTCAAGCTACCGATGAAAAAACGCTGGCAGGAAACCCAGCTTTGCCTGGACCTGTTCGCGCAGCAGGCGGACAAGCCGCTGACCATCCGCGCCAAGCAGCTCTACCATGACCGCGAAGAAATCACCGTGTTCATTACCCCACTTAAAGCACCATAAGGGTAGGCGTCACCAAACTCAGCATTATTGATCGAGCACCACCGGCAGCGGGCAATGCAGCACCGCACAAATCGTGCGCAGCAATTCACTTTCTTCCACACTCACCGCCCCGTCGCTACTCACCGCCTCGGCCACCGCTTCCACCACAATCTGCTTCGCCAGTGGATCCAGTGCGTCGAGTGCTTCCCACACGTGCTCCAACGCCAGCACGCCTGCTGCAGGCGGCGCGTATGGCCAGTGGTCCTGCTGCAATACACGGCCAATGCCTGCAAGATAGGCGCGCTGCGCGGCCTTCTCATTGCTATTGCCATGCTGCGCTACCACCGCGAGCAAGGTGACTATTTCCTGCCGCACACCGCCCAGCTTGCGCCGCCCAAAGCGGGCATAGCGCGAAGGATCCAAGGCTTCGCGCACTTGTACGGTCAGCAGCTTGCTGAAGCAGTATTCAAATAACGAGACATCACCATCGGCATGCATCATTTGCTGCGTCAACTGGATAAATGCCTCCAGCTGCGGGCGCGGCCGCTGCCGCAACACGGGGAAGGCAAGCGATGCCAGTGGCAGGCGCAGCCCTGGGTGCAGGTCGGCGGTCAGCTGCTGATGGATGCGTAATGCGTGATCGGCGACACCTTCCCCCAGTGCGGCTAACATCATCGCCTGCTGCGCTTCCTGCAGAGCGTCATCTTCCCCTAGCAACAGCGCAAGCAGCAGCGGCGTCACCGTCTCGCGGTTGCGCGCAAGATCGCGTAGCGCATCTGGCATAGCCACAAGAATGGCATCGGCGCGTCGGTAGTCATCCTGCGCCGGCATGCCCACCTGCACAGACACTTTGTTTGCGCGCAGCTGCACGCGCTGCGTCGCGCTGGGCAGCGGCGCTGTACTTGCATCCGTTAGCCCAAGCGCCACATCCTCTTGCATGCCATCGGGCGGCTGGGCTAACCACTGCGCGGAAAGACGCTGCAGCTGCTCGCTGCGAAACCCCGGCTCCAAGGCTTGAATGCGCTCGAGCAGCGGCGGATGGGTGGCAAACAACTTAGAAAACCCGATGCCATCGCCAAACAACATATGGCTGACTTCTTCGGCATCGCCGCGGTCATTCAACTGCGCCCCTTCTTCCACACCCGCAATTTTCTTTAACGCTCCGGCAAGCCCTGCCGTTTGCCGGGTGAACTGCACCGCGCTGGCATCGGCCAAACGCTCGCGTGAGCGGCTAACACCTGCTTTGATGATGCGTCCGAAGAACAGCCCCACATAGCCCAGCAACATAGCAAACAGCGCCACCAGCAACAGCACGCCAGCGCCTTTGCCGTCGCGGCTGCGGCCAAAGCGCCCATATTCAAATACCTTCCGGCCGATCAACCCAATCATCAAAACACCGAACAGCACGCCAATCAGGCGAATGTTCAGACGCGTGTCACCGTTGAGAATATGGCTGAACTCGTGCGCGATCACGCCTTGTAGCTCATCGCGGTTCAACCGATCCAACGCACCGCGCGTCACCGCTACCGCCGCATCCGAAGGCGTGAAGCCTGCGGCAAACGCATTGATCCCCGCCTCATTTTCCATCACAAAAAGTTTGGGTACCGGCACGCCAGAGGCAATCGCCATTTCTTCTGCGATATTGCGCAGCCGCCGCAACGAAGCATCTGTTGTGTCCGCGGGCACAAACGTTCCGCCCATCTGCCGCGCCACGACCTCCCCGCCCCCAGCAAGGCTGGCAATGCGATACAGCGAGCCAAACACGATCAGCACCAGCGTCACGCCGCAGGTCAGGGCCAGCGCGCGCCACGTTGGCACCACTAGCCACGTCGCATAGCCGATCACCGCCACAATACACAGCACGGCCAGTATCAATAACAGTACGAGCCGCACCGAGGTGCGCCGTGCTGCAGCCTGATGTTCGAAGAAATTCATGCGTTAGCTTAGAACTGCACCTTCGGCGCTTCGCGCACTTGCGCCTGTTTTTCAGCCTGAATCTCAAGCAAGCTCGCCGGCAGAAAGCCGAATATCCCAGCAAAGAAATTGCTGGGAAACACTTCGCGCTTGTTGTTGTAGCTCATCACCGCGTCGTTATACGCCTGCCGCGAGAACGCCACTTTGTTCTCGGTGCTGGTGAGCTCTTCGGTGAGCTGCATCATCGTCTCGTTGGCCTTCAGCTCGGGGTAGCTCTCCGCTACCGCAAGCAAACGCCCCAACCCACTATTAAGCTCGCGCTGTCCTGCGGCCAGCTGCGCCATGGCGTTGGGGTCTCCGGGGTTCGCCTTGGCTGCACTCAGCCCTGTTTGCGCTGCCGAGCGCGCCGCGATCACCGCTTCTAAAGTCTCGCGTTCGTGCGCCATGTACTGCTTGGCCACTTCAACAAGGTTTGGGATGAGATCAAAACGGCGCTGTAGCTGCACGTCAATCTGAGCAAACGCGTTGTTATAGCTATTCCGCGACACCACCAAGCCATTGTAGATACCCATGACCCACAGCGCGGCCGCCGCAATAATTGCAAGAAAAATCAAAAGACTAAACATCAAAGCTCTCCCTATTCATGCAAAACCGAAAACTGACGTTAGAATCAAACAGTCACAGCAGCATACGCAGAGGGTTCCGCCGATGAAAGACCAGCCTGTTCGGCGCGCCTTACTCGCAGGCATTATCGCCTCACTCCTGCCATTGGCAGCAGGCTCTGTCACCCAAGACACGGGCCACTGGCGCGGCGCTATTCAACGCCCAGCCGCCACTGCCAACGCACTTCCTGAGCCTTTGGTTGAAAACGTCGCGGGCGTAAGTACGCCCACGCTGGATATCGCACGCTTTGAATCCATCGCCGAAGCGCTGGTGGACGGCGGGCGTATTCCCGGCCTTGCGATGGCCATTGTGAAAGACGGCAAAGTACTCAGCGCGCGCGGCTACGGCATTACCGACACGCACAACCCGCAGCCAGTAGACGCACACACCGTGTTCCGTTTGGCGTCGCTGTCAAAATCATTTGCAGGCACGATGACCGGCATCTTGGTCAACGATGGCGTGCTGCGCTGGGACAGCCACCTGACTGACTACGTTCCAGAGTTTCGCATGTCGCGCCCCGATGCGGCGCAGCAGGTGACCGTGGCCGATATCCTTAGCCACCGCACTGGCCTCACACGTAACGCATTTGATCGCGACCTCGAAGCCAACGCCAACTATCACGACCTCACCCTGCGTATTGCAGACGCACCGATGACCTGCGCACCGGGTGACTGCTACGCCTACCAGAACGTTGCCTTCAGCCTGATCGGCGACATTGTCTTCGCCACCACCGGCCGTTTTTATAGTGAAAGTGTGGCCAGCCGCATCTTCAAGCCTTTAGGTATGAACGATGCCAGTTATGGTTTGGAAGGATTAGAAGCCAGTGCACGCTGGGCCAAGCCGCATGTGCGTGGACGCGGCGGCTGGGTATCGCTGACACCCAAGCCCAGCTATTACCGAGTAGCCCCTGCAGCAGGCGTTAACGCCAGCATCAGCGACATGGCGCAGTGGCTGATCGCGCACGCGGGGCATCGCCCCGATGTCCTCCCAGCCCCCCTGCTGGAAACACTACACACCCAAATAGTGAGCACGCCAACAGAAACCCGTAGCTCCGAATGGCGGCGCACGCGCCTTAATTCGGCAGGCTATGCCATCGGCTGGCGCGATTACGAATATGCAGGGCATAAGGTCGTGTTCCACGGCGGCGCGGTGCAGGGCTATCGCGGCATGATGGCGCTTGTTCCCGAACAAGACTTCGGCCTAGTGGTGCTGTGGAACAGCGAAAGCCCGCTCCCTAGCGGCCTACTGCCCACCATTTTGGATGCGGCCTTCAACCTACCCGCAGGCCAGTGGCTAGACGACAAAACGCTGACGACGTCGGCCGTGTTATATGCAGGGCACCAGCCTTCTAATGCGGGCACCAGCGCCGCAGCGGCAAAGGCTTCGCCGCCCTAATTGCGCATAAAAGAAACCCCTCCCGCCTGGGCAACGGGAAGGGTTTTGACGTGCAACAAATACTTAGATGCTTGCAGTCGGCTCAGTCGCCGGCATTTGCGCTGCAGGAGCAGGCTTAGCTTTCTTGGCGGCCGACTTTTTCGCCGCAGCCTTCTTCGCAGCAGGCTTCTTGGCAACTGCCTTCTTCGCTGCTGGCTTCTTGGCTACAACCTTTTTAGCAGCAGCTTTCTTCGCCGCTGGCTTCTTGGCAACAGCCTTCTTGGCTACAACCTTTTTAGCAGCAGCTTTCTTCGCCGCTGGCTTCTTGGCCACAGCCTTCTTCGCAACAGCCTTCTTCGCTGCTGGCTTCTTGGCCACAGCCTTCTTCGCTACAACCTTCTTCACAGCCTTCTTAGCAGCAGGCTTTTTGGCAACGGCTTTCTTCGCCGCTGGCTTCTTCGCTACGGCTTTCTTAGCAGCAGGTTTTTTTGCAACGGCTTTCTTCGCTGCCGGCTTTTTGGCAACGGCTTTCTTTGCAGCTTTCTTCACGGCCATGGTATGGCTCCTCGTCAATGGGGAAATCGGTAAAACCCAGTTTCAAAAAACGCCGCAGGTATCGGACCTGCGATCGACCGTCGGCGCGCCACGCGCGCCGGTGCGGATCTTTGCTCATGAAAAAACCTGCAGCGCGAAACGCCACAGGCTCCACTCATGGACACTCCCTGAAACGCATAACCCCATTCGCGACGGTGACGAAGACCCGATACCCACCGACGTTCGGTGGTGTCATGCGTCTTGCATTCGATCGTTGTGCTGTATGTGATCACTTGCTTCCGCAGGAAATGTCTGCTTGGCGAAACGTAATCACGCTTTTTTCAAGTGTCAACAACCTTGCGCAAAGTTTTTTTTATTCGCGCATCCACACCCGCGATCACGCGCCGCACCACGCGCAAGAAACACCATCACGCTGCATCAAGCAGCACTGCGAACGATTCGCATAACACCCGCTAAAAGCAAGCAGCAATGCGCCTTGCAGAAAAAATTACTGCCCTGCAAATGCTCTGCCACGCGATGCAGGCACGACACTCTCAACAACGCGACGCATGAAAAAACTTTTTATCTGCGTACGAAAATTTTTTTTCAGTTTCGCGCTGCACAACTCTTTTTGCGCAAGAAATGCGCGAACTTTTTTACAGTTCCGCGCATCAAAAAACCCGCGACGTTGCCATCGCGGGTTTTTTGAAACACGGTGCAGCGAGCGCTTAGTGCTCGTCGTTTTCCAGCAACTCGGCGTAATCATCCGGGCCCAGCAGTTCGTTCACCTGATCCGCGTCGGCCACTTCGATCACAAACAGCCAGCCATCGCCGTAAGCATCTTCGTTGATGGTTTCAGGTTTGTCGGCCAGCGATTCATTGACCTCAATCACCTTGCCGCTGATCGGTGCGTACACGTCAGACGCCGCCTTCACCGACTCAACGACGGCACAGGCATTACCCGCTTCAACGGTGTCGCCAACGTTCGGCAGCTCGACATACACCAAGTCGCCTAGCAGGCCTTGGGCGTGGTCGGAAATACCGACGGTGGCTTTGCCGCCGCCTTCAATACGCACCCACTCATGGGATTTTTGGAATTTAAGATCGCCGGGGATTTCGCTCATTGAAATGGCTCCAGTTACGCTGTCACGTTGGGGGGATGCAAAAGTCTAGTCGATGCGGAGGAAAAACGCTCAGATGCCCGGTTGAATGGTGTTGTCGCGCACGAAGGGGAACTTCACCACACGCACCGGCACCTCTTTGCCGCGAATATCCACGCGGACATTGCTTGGCTCACCAGCAGGAATACGCGCAAACGCGATTGCTTTGCCGATGGTGGGCGAGAAAGTACCAGAGAGGATTTCACCCTCGCCATTGGCTGTGAGCACCTTCTGGCCGTGGCGCAGCACGCCTTTTTCGTCCATCACCAGCGCGATCATCTGGCGCGCCGTTCCGGCAGCCTTCTGCGCTTCCAACACGGCGCGGCCGATGAAGTCGCGGCCGTCGTCCAGCGAGACTGTCCAGCCCAGCGCAGCCTCGTACGGAGACACGGTTTCATCCATATCCTGACCGTACAAATTCATGCCCGCTTCGAGGCGCAGCGTATCGCGTGCGCCAAGGCCTGCAGGCTTCACGCCCACCGCCAGCAGTGCGTTCCAGAACGCTACCGTCTGTGCTTCCGGCACGATCACCTCAAACCCGTCTTCGCCGGTATAGCCGGTGCGCGCCACAAACACTTCCACACCCTCTTGCGTGGTGGCCGCGCGCGCCGAGAAACGCGCCAGCTTCGAAACCGGAGCGCGGTCGTCCTCACGCAGCAAGCCCAGCACTTTGTCGCGCGCGTTCGGCCCCTGCACCGCCACCATGCCGAATTCGGGGCGTTCTTGTACGTTTACATCAAACGCCTTGGCCTGCTCGCTGATCCACGCGAGGTCTTTATCGCGAGTCGCGGCATTGACCACAAGACGGAACCACGACTCATCCATGAAGTAGATGATGAGATCGTCAATGACACCGCCCTGCGGGTTGAGCATGCAGGTGTACAGCGCCTTACCGGTTTTCTGCAGCTTGTCCACGTTATTGGCAACAAGGTAGCGCAGGAACTCGCGCACGCGTGCGCCGTTCAGATCGACCACAGTCATGTGGCTGACATCGAACATGCCCACGTCACGACGTACCTGATGGTGCTCGTCGATCTGCGAGCCGTAGTGGATGGGCATGTCCCAGCCGCCAAAGTCCACCATCTTCGCGCCCAGCGCGCGGTGGGTTTCATTGAGAACGGTTTTCTGCGTCATTACAACATCCTGCTTCGTGGGGAGACGTATTATCCCAAAGGAAACCGCCCTGCGCGCTGGTATGGACAAAAATTGGACTAAACCGGTTCCACCTGCAAGGTCATGGCGTCGCCGCCAACGACACGCACCTGCGCCCCCTCAGGCAGGTCTGGGCCGGATACATCCCAATAGGCGTCAGCGATCTGCACCCGTCCCCGGCCCTCTACAATAGCGCTGTGCAGCGTCACCACGCGCCCCACCAGTGCGGCCGTGCGGCGGTTGAGCGCGGGCTGATCGCTGGGGCGTTCGCATTTACGAAACCAGCGGCGGTAGATATAAATCGACACGAAGCTGAGCACCACGAAGGCCCCCACCTGCGCCAGTAGCGGAATGCCCGGCACCAGCAGCACCGCCAAAAATACTGCCGCTGCCGCAAAGCCTAGCCACAGCATGAACGCGCCAGGAGCCATGGCTTCCGCCGCGAACAGCAGCAGCGCGAGCGCCGCCCATGCGAATACGTCCCAGCGCATGCCTTAGCCCTTTGTCTTCTGAATGGTTTTTTGCTCTAACGCTTCTTTCGCGAGGTCCGCGATACCGGCGATCGAGCCAATAATGCCCGACGACTCCATCGGCATCATCACAAACTTCTGATTCGGCGCCTCGGCCAGCGACTTGAACGCTTCGATGTATTTTTGTGCAATGAAGTAGTTGATCGCTTGCACATTGCCGCTGGAAATCGCGTTCGACACCATTTCTGTAGCTTTGGCTTCGGCTTCGGCCAAACGCTCACGCGCCTCTGCTTCGCGGAAGGCGGCTTCGCGCTGGCCTTCGGCCGACAAGATCGCCGACTGCTTTTCACCTTCGGCGCGCAGAATCTGCGCCTGCCGCAGGCCTTCCGCTTCAAGGATGTTGGCGCGCTTCTCGCGCTCGGCTTTCATCTGCCGCGCCATGGAATCCACCAGATCACGCGGCGGCTGAATGTCTTTCAGCTCAATGCGGTTGACCTTGATCCCCCACGGATGGGTCGCTTCATCCACCGCATGCAGCACCTTGGTGTTGATCTCATCGCGCTTGGACAGCGACTCGTCCAGATCCATCGAGCCAATCGCGGTACGGATATTGGTCATCACCAAATTGAGAATGGCGATCTCCAGCTGCGCCACTTCGTACGCCGCCTTAGCCGCATCGAGCACTTGGAAATAGACCACGCCATCGACTTTCACCACGGCGTTGTCTTTGGTGATGACGTCCTGGCTGGGCACGTCCATCACCTGTTCCATCATATTGATCTTGCGCCCCACCCCGTACACCACTGGCATTAGGAAGTGCAGGCCCGGCCCCATGGTATGGGTGTAACGACCAAAGCGCTCTACCGTCCACTCGTAGCCCTGCGGCACCATGCGAACGGTTTTGAACAGCAGGACAACGCCTGCAAATAAAATGATTAGTGCAAGAAACGGCCCCATATCTGCATTGCTCCCTTTTCAGATGAGGCAGAGTATAGGGCCGTTATCACACGACTTCATTAGTCCTTAAGTTCGGTACGCAGCACGTCTGCCTCACGCTGCACCCACGCGGCCACCTGCGGGTGCGGCGTCAGCCCCTTACTGTCAGACACATACGTTAGACCATCGAGTGTTTTGGCATAGGGGCCAAAGCCCTGCACTCGGTACGGGATCACAATCGCGGTGCCGCCTTCGTTCACTGCACGCTGCACATAGTCGCGCACGGCGCGTGTTGCTGCTTCGCGCTTTTCCGGCCAGTCTTCGCGCAGCGTCATCACCTGCACGCGGCGGAACGGCTGCGACTTCTGCACCGTGGCGGCGCGCTCCCCCATTTTTTCCAACCAGCGTGCATTTTCTGCATCGTCCCCAGGGCCATGCGCCAAGATCAGCACATCTTCTTTTTTCGGGGCCTTGCTGAGCTCACGCGCGCGCGCCGCCAGCACTTCACCCATTTCCGGTGAATCCAGCAGGCCGTCATGGCTCATTTTGAACTTTGCCTTGCTGGTGATCTTCCAAAACTCCATGCTGTGGCCCGCGTGTTCGCCGTGGCCTGCATGCGGGTCCTGCGGCGGTCGTACCGGGGCACCCGGCTCTACGCCGAGAATTTGCAGCGTGCGGTCATACCAGCTTTCACCGCTGATGAATAAGCGCACCACGCCAATTTTTTCCACACCTTGCGCTTCCAGTGCCGCCACACCTTGCTGCAAGCTCACAGCGTCGGCCATCCCGAAGGCAATCTCCATCGGGTATTGGCTGCGCAGTGGAGCGAGGGTTTCGGTGACTTCTTTCTCCCATTGCGGAATGCCGCCGTGGGCCATCACCAGCACGCCGAACTTATCTTTCCCTATGTTTTTCGCCGGGCTCTCGGCTGCATGCTGCATGTGGTCATGCCCTGCATGCTGGGCGGTGGCCACCAGCGGAGAACAGGCCAGCGCGAGTGCCGCCAACAGCGGCGACCAACGCAGAGAAAAACGACGAGCAAAGCGGTGCGACATAAAAACCCCTTGATTCAAATAAGTAAGCATTACCACGACCACGCAAGCGATGCCGACAGCGTGCGCCCTGCGCCGGTATAGCGATCTAACGTAGCGCTATTAGA
>NZ_JAHRWW010000046.1 GCF_019104945.1 Thermomonas sp.
TGCTGCCCACCTGCGGCTGCGCTGGTGATGGTGTCGTGCAGCTTTGTCAGCACACGGTGCGCGGACGTGCTGCCATCACCCCGTTGGCCGTAGCTGTTATTCCCCATGCCCCAAAGTTGGTGGTGATGGGTGATGAAAAGGCTGTGCATATCGCCAGCGGAAATCAGCTTAACTGGCATGGCAGACCTCATTGCATCATTGCTTTGCTGGCCAAATAGCATCAACGCAACGCGCTTGCCCTCGCTGCAGTGTGACGCTTTCCACCAGTTGCGCGCTTTGGCCGCAAAAGGCAGGTGGGTAATAGCCCGCTGTTTCAAGGCGGTAGGTGCCGCCGCTGCGCACGATGCGCATCTGCGAGTCGTAATCTTCACCTTCCCATTCAACGTGGGTCACGTCTTTGTCTTGGCGGACTACGGCATTATCGTCAAAGCCTGCGGATGCGCTGCAGCTGAGCTTGCTGGGCATTACGGTAAGCAGGTCAAATTTGCGAATGCTACCGTCAATATTGGGGACGATCCATAACCGTACATAGCCTTGCGGGCTTTCCTGTTTGCACTCGATCGACTCAGGTACTAGCCCATACATGGGGTCATCTGTTTCTTCGGCGTCTAAGGTTTCCTCTAAACGGAAACTGCCATTGGCATCTGTCACCACCAGCGCGCCATCTTTGAACGCAACCTGCGCTGTGTCTTCATCGCCGCTGGAATACGGTAGCCGCGTGATGGAAATGCCACCATCACCGAGATTGCCAATCACCAGCGAACCGCCGCGTTCTTGCGCGAGATTGATCACGAAGATGTGGCCATCGCACACTTGTGCTGCTTTCAAAATATCGTCCTGATCGACAACGACGGCATCAAGTAGTGCTTGGCCCTGATCGAATTCAATTTGCCCAGAACGGGTATGCGCGCCTAGGCGAACATTAAAGTGCATTTGGTAGGGAACAAAAGGCTCGCTATTTGTGCCTTCTTCATCGTCATTTGAGGCTCGCGCGTAATTGTCGCTGAAGGTGAATTCGCGCTCGCCCTTCATCGACCAGTCGTGTAATGAAAGACAGGTACCGGCGCCAAAGAGCGATAGCGTGCTGGCAGAGGGCGCTGCCTGCACAGGTGCGGCGGTTGCTGCGGCTGCGGGTGGCGGTTCAGGCTTGCAGCCACCAAACGCTACGATTGCGAGCAGACATAGGAATAGGCGAAATGGAGTGCGCATGGAATATCCTGCGATGGATATTCACCTATACGCGGGCGTGTGCATATTCCGGACATGACGCTTCGCGGGCCCGCAGTTAGCGCGGGCTTTGCGAGAGGCGGTAGATCATGAGCGCTGCGCGTTTGGCTTGGCGCGGAAGTGCGGTAAGGTCGATGTATTCACCCGCTTCGTGGCTATTGCCACCGGAGGCACCCAGCCCAATCAGCCCATCCACGTCGGTGGCGACAAATGAAATATCGCCCGCACCGCGGCGTAAGGGATCAATCTCGCCCATCTCTGCAAGGCCAAGATCGCGGTTGATGCCGTTGAGCTGCGCCAATAGGGCGCGGTTGCCGGCGGTGGGGGCCATGGGCGGGTAGTGTTCTTCAATCAAAATTTCGGCAGAGGTGCGTGGCAGGTGACGCGCCACAATCTCTTGCATCTTGGTTTTAACGCGTGTGGTTTGCTCGGGCGTGAGCGTGCGGAAGTCGCCACGCGCAATGGCAATAGGCGGCACGATATTGTCTTTGCCGCTGGATTGAATGCGCGAGCGGCTAGCGTCTAGCGTGGCCTGTTCGCCACCACCCAACAGCCCGACATTAAACGTGAGGTTGGGTTCGGGCAGTTCATTGCGAAAGGTGTTCAAAATACGCGCCAGTTCAAACGCCGCGCCATCGCCCATTGCTTCGGAAAAAATACCGGAGCTATGCCCGGTTTCGCCGTGCACGGTGAGTGTCCACACGTTCGACGAACGCCGTGCCACTGCGCCCATTTCGCGGCCGTCCTGATGGGAGAGATTTTCAAAATCGAGCGCAGCATCGGCGCGTTTACCCGCGGCAATCAGGTCGGCACGGGCCAGTGCAACGGGCGTGCCTACTTCTTCTTCATCACCAGTGAGCACGACTTCAATATCCGCATCACGCAGTGCGCCCGCATCGTGCAGGGCGCGCAGCGCCGCAAGAATCACAACAACACCGCCCTTGTCATCGCCCACGCCGGGGCCATAAGCGCGGTTTCCTTCAATACGGAATTCGGTAAATGGATTATCCGGCTCAAAGACCGTATCTAAGTGGCCAATCAGCAGGACGCGCTTGCCCTGCCCGTTACCCTTGTGTGTGGCGATGAGGTGCCCCGCGCGGCCAGTGGCCTGCATCGGCTTCCATTCCACCTTAAACCCAAGGGCTTCAAACTCGGGGCGCAACATATCGGCCACCGCTTTAACGCCTGCAAGGTTGAATGTGCCGCTGTTTTGTTCCACCAGCTTCTGCAGCAAGGCCACTTGAGTGTGTTGCCCGGCATCCACGCCTGCGCTAATGCGTTGTTCAATCGGGCTGATGCCCGCATGAGCCGTCAGTGTGAGCAATAAAGAGCAGGCAAGGATGGTGAGTTTGGGCATGAGCGTATGTTGAAGCCAGAAAACAGCACCATAGCGAAATGTGGATGGGGCAGAAAGGGCCATTCGTATGGTTAGAATCAACAAGTAAACGGGAACCAGGAACGCAGGGATGGGGAAAGTGTTGTGGATGCTGGGGCGGGCTTTACTATGGGGCTGTCTGCTGATGGCCTTGCCTGCTAGTGCGGAGCGCCCTGCGCTCGCATTATCAGAGGCCCCCGTTCTACGCCACTATGGTGTGGCAGATGGTGTACCGCAGGTAACCGTTAATGGGTTGTTGCGCACACAAGATGGGTTTCTTTGGGTGAGCACCTTCGGCGGCTTGGCCCGTTTTGATGGACAGACATTTCGCGTGCTTCGCTCGGATGAAGTCGGGCCCGTTAGTCGACGCATTACCGCGCTGCATGAGGACGCATTGCATCAACTTTGGGTAGGAACCGAGGACGCGGGGCTGGGTGTGTATCGCGAAGGAACATTTCGCACACTGGATATTTGCGAAAAGCGCTGCATCGTGTTTCGGCTGTTCTCGCCGAATGCGCGCGAAGTCTGGGCGATGACTGCAAAGGGCGTTTTTCGTATTGATGCGAAAACATTTCGAACAATCGGCTCGATCCCTATCAATGGGCAATACTCTTTGAGTGCGCGCGTTGCAGGCCAGACTTTATTGGGTGGATTGTCGGGCCTGCAGCAATGGGATAACGGTGCGCTCAAACCATTGGCATTGCCCGATGGACGGCGGCGGGTACACGCGATGGTGGCGCAAGAAGGCATTGTTTGGATGTTGTTGGATGGCGCCTTTTTGTATCGCTACACCGCTAGCAATAGGCAGTGGGAGGCGATTAAAACGCTGCAGGAACGCGAGACACATCTGCTAGAAGATGGCGCTGGGCGCGTGTATCTCGCCGATGCGCGTAATGGCACACGCAGGCTCTTAAACGATGGGCGCGAAGAAACTGTGCCGGGCGCAGAAAAACTCTATGCCATAAGCCTGTTGGTCGATTCGGAAGAAACGCTTTGGATCGGCACGCCGAACGATGGTTTATGGGCCGTGCGCCCCGCGCGCGTAGGCGTACTGCGCTCCGCCGTCGAGCCCGCTGCACCTGGGCGGGTACTTGCCGCAGATGGGCGCGGTGGCATTTGGTTGGCGATGTCTTGCATTTCGCTCTGGCATTTAGATGCCGCAGGTACGCAAACCGAATGGCCGGTCGCTGCGGCGCTAGGTGATGGTTGCATTCATAGCTTGCTGTACGAAAAAGAATCGAATGCCTTATGGATTGGTACGTCGGGTGGCGTGCTGGCGCGCTTGCAGCAAGGGCGCGTGGAGCGTGTTGCGGTTTGGCCGCAGGCGGGGCAGGTGGGTGTTTGGAAGGAGGGTAGCGCGTACTGGGTGGCGAATGCGCAGTTCGTCGGGCGTATGCACCTTGCAGCCGATGGCAGCGTGCAGCGTATCGAAAAAATCCCTGCGCTGGCCGGTATGGAAGTCAAACGCATTACTGCTGCGCGTACGGGCGGCGTGTGGGTGGCGGGGGATCGCGGTGCGTTCCGAATAGACGGCGGCAATATCGCACAGCGCTGGACGCCAGCGCAGCACAAAGGCTTGCGTTTTCTCCGCGCACTCTATGAAGACACGGCTGGCGTGCTGTGGCTTGGTAGCTATGGCAATGGTCTATTTCGAATTGAGCACGGAGACGTGCAGCAATTCACCGAGGCCAATGGGCTGGTGGACGATACCGTTTCCTGCATCTTGCCGGATGATCGCGGGCCACTATGGTTGGCCGGTAATCGCGGGATCAACGTGTTGATGGATCGGCACATTGGCGCAGCAGGCCCTGTGATGCGCAGCCTGACTGAAAAAGACGGCTTGATCACGTCCGAGTTCAACGGCAGCACGGTGCCGCCTTGCGTCGATGACGGTCGCAGCCATCTCTGGTTTGCCATGATGACGGGGTTTGCGCGTGTGTCGCCGATGCAGCTGGATTGGAGCCGAGGGCGCGTGCCTACGGCCTATATTGAGCAAGCCAGTGCGGCGGGGCCGCTTCTGCACCTTTCAGGGTGGAATGAATTGTCAGCCAATACCAATATGCTTTCGGTCCGTTACGGCGCAATTTTTCTTCTAGGGTTAGATCAGGTGCGCTTTCGTTACCGCATTGTGGGGGCGGTGGAGCGCTCCAACGATTGGGTCAATGTCGGGGTCAATCGCAGCGTATTATTCTCGGAACTTCCTTGGGGGTACTTCACCTTTGAAGTGCAGGCGCGCGAACTGGGAGGTGCATGGTCACCCTCGGCCCAATTACAGTTATATCGCCCACAGCCTTGGTATAAGCACCAGTGGGCGTGGTGGGCATTAAGCCTTGCCTGTTTGGTGGCGCTATTGCTGATGCGTGCGCACGAAGAAGACGCTGATGCGGAATTACTCTCGCGCCTGCGTAAGCCAGAATCAGGCCAAGGGCATTGACGCAGGCGCTGCCTGCAAAGGCAGCTGCACAAGAAAGCGCGTGCCTTCTCCAAGTGTACTTGCAACGGCAATTTGCCCGTTTGCATCGGTCATGATGCGGTTCACCATGGCAAGGCCAATCCCCGTGCCACCATGCGTCGGCTTAGTGGTGAAGAAGGGTTCAAAAATTTGCTGAGCCACCTCCGCCGACATGCCGCAACCCGTATCGTGAATTTGCAGCTGCACCTCATTTTCAGTGAGGCGCGTTTCAATACGGAAGACGCCCTCGTGCGCAATCGCATCTCCAGCATTTTTTGCCAGATTCAAAATACTGGCCTCAAACTCGGCGGGGTCGATGTTGACCCAAGCAGGCTGCGCGCAGAGCACCATACGAATATCAATACGTTCACCCAGCATATGGGCCAGCATGGGCTGTAGTTCATTGAGAAGGGTGTTGATATCCACCACTTCACGCGCGGGTGATGTGGCGCGCGCCAGTGTCATGAGTTTCCCCGTAAGTTGTTTGCCACGGCGGGTGGCAACGGTAATGCCGCGCATGCGTTCTTGCAAATGCTCGGCATCATTGCGTTCGGTGGCATAGCCCAAAATTACGCTAAGCAGGTTGTTGAAGTCGTGGGCCACGTTTCCGGCCAATTTACCCAGTGCATCCATGCGCTGCGAATGCACAAGCTGCGCCTGCGAGTGTTCCTTATGTTGAATTTCTTTTTCTAACTGGCGGCAGAGTAAGGCGAGGTCTTGGCTGCGGCGACGGTTGGCGTCTAATTGCACAAGCAAACGGTCTAATACCAGCGCCATGATGAGCCCTTCCATAGAGGGCTGCAGCAAACTGGCGAACGCTGTTTTGAGCGTGATCTCATGTTGCTGATCGACCCAAGTACCAAGCAGCAAGATGCCGAAACAGATAAACGCGCTGACCCAAAGCCCGCGACGGCCAAGCAAAAGCGCCGAAAAAAGCAGTGGCACAATACCCAGCAGAACGCTTTGCTGCGCAGCCAGCCCGTAGTAATAGTGGCTAAGCGCAAGCAGGCTTAAGCCGGTGGCGACGAATGCAATGGCGAGCTGGCGAGACAGTGGCATAGCGGAAGTATCGCGCGCCTGCCCGCGCTGTGCAGCAGCGAGGGGTGCGCCAAGAGTCTGTGCGAAAGACGGGCGGCGGAAGGCAGAGCATAAACGGCAAAGGAAAAGAGTGACTTTTGTCATAGAATGGAGCGGTGAATCACTCTGTCTCGGGTTGGCATGCCTTTAGATAGCAATGGACTGTTCGTCTTAGTGGTGGAAGATGACGATGAACTGCGTGAACGGATTCTCGTCCCCGGCCTGCTGCGGCAAGGGTTTGATGCGGTTGGCGTGAATAGCGCGCTGGGCCTGTATCGAGCGCTGAGCTTGCGGTCTTGCGGCCTGTTTGTGGTAGATATTGGGCTGCCCGATGAAAGCGGGTTTGAGGTGGTGCGTCACTTGCGGAAGCTGGGTGATGTGGGCGTGGTCATGCTCACCGGGCGGTCTGACCCGGGCGATCAAATTCGCGGATTGGAAGAAGGTGCCGACGCCTATTTGGCCAAGCCCGTGGACGTGGCCGTTTTAGCCGCCACCCTGCGCAGCGTGGCGCGCCGCCTTGTGCCTGAAGTTGCGCCCGTAGCTGCAGCGCCTACCGCCGTCATTCAAACCGAGCGCTGGCAATTAACCCAGCAAGGCTGGCTGCTGGTCTCTCCGTCAGGGGAAAGCATCAAACTGTCGGCCAACGAACGCCTGTTGCTCACGGTTGTGATGGACGCGGCGGGTGTCACCGTGGAAAAAGAACGCATCTTGCAGCAGCTCTGCGGCGCAGAGCACGACTTCGACCCGCACCGCCTAGAAATGCTGGTGCACCGGCTGCGGCGCAAAGTGCAAACCGTTACCGGAGACGAGCTGCCGCTACTCACCGTGCGCGGGACGGGATATTTGTTTTTGGCGTAATTTAAATCGCGTATTCATGTAAATCACCGTTACTCACTAAATATTGCATCTTTTGTGAATAAACCGTGATTGATTCCGCATTTATCAAAATTTTATACTGTCAGCCAATCTTAAAAGTGTGATGTGCGTGGGAACTAGGGGCGCGGGGTTGAAAACGGAAATCTCAAAAAGATGGGTGGCCAGCGCTGCCTGTCGTTCCGTGCTGCTTGCGCTGCTGTTTGTTTCTGGTGCTGTGGTTGCAAAGCAGCCGGTGGTTAAGCCAAGCGCCGATCGTGCCAACCTGCCGATGCGCAAGGCTGGGCTTTGGGAAGTGACGATTCAAGGACATGCGGCACCGGGCGCGCGCGGTGTGCGGCAGTCGGCGCAAACAGTTTTGCAATGTACAGATGCCAAAGCCGAACGGGTGATGCTGCTTTCTATCTTGCCCACGCAGGAGAATTGCGGCGCTTTCAATGTGGCGAGCAGCAAGAAGGGCAGCTATGACATCGCTGGGGCATGCAAAGTGCATGACCAGCGCGTGGTGTTGAATATGCAGTTGCGGGGCGATTTAAACGCGATGTATGGCGGGACATACAGCGCGGAATACCCGGGTGCTGCAATGGCCAAGGTAGGGCCAGTTGGGTTTCAGGGGCGCTGGCTGGGGGCGTGTAAGCCGGGGCAACGCCCGGGCGACATGGTGCTGCCGAACGGTGCCAAAGTGAATGTGGTTGATGACGTCGAGCGTGCCGAAGGGCACGCCCATTAAGGATATGTCCATGAAGGTTTCTTTCTCGTCTACGGTTGGTGCAAGCTGGGGTACGCGCATTGCGCAGGCTCTGCGAGGCTTGCACACGGCTATTCGTGGCCACTTTGGTGTTGCTGCCGCTGCGGCGTTGTTGCTGGCCGCGCCAATGGCGCAGGCACAGGTCCAGAACGGCGGGTTTGAAACCGGGGATTTCTCCAGTTGGACGTTGCGCGATTACAACCGCAGCAACTCGACGATCCCGGTCACGAGCAGTTCGCAGCTGGGGCTGACCGCGACGGGCACGGTCTCGAACGGCGGCAATGGCGCCGGCTTCCGCAGCGCGGTGCTGACCACCCCGGGGACGGCGGCCAATACCGGTGGCGTGGTGACGTATCCGTTCTCCGGGAGCGCGTCGGCGCTGATCGGTGGCAATGGCGGCCTCAAGGGCGCCTCGATCGAACAGGTGGCCACCATGGCCCTGTCCGACGTCGATCCGGTGGATGGCAAGGTGCATATCCGCTTCGCGATGGCGCCTGTGCTGAACAACCCGGGCCATCCGGCGAACCAGCAGCCCTTTTTCTATGTCGAGGTGATCAACCAGACCAAGGGCAACAGCACGCTCTTCAATACCTTCAACTATTCGAACCAGCCGGGCATTCCCTGGCAGAGCGTCGGTAGCTACCAGTTCACCAATTGGCAGGGGTTCGATATTTCCCCCGGCAATGGCTTGCTGGACGTGGGCGATCAGGTCTTGCTGAAGATCTACGTCTCCAACTGCGCCCAGGGTGCAGCGGCCCATACTGGGCAAGTCTACGTTGACGTGTTCGGCTCCAAGATGCCGGGTCTGAGTGTCTATGCCACCGGGCCGGCGATCACCAAGCCCAGCGAACAGGTCACCTACACCTACAACTACATCAACAACAGTGGCGTGCTCGCCATCGATACGTGGGTGCGCCTGGCTGCGCCGATTACCGAGGACGGGCTGCACCTCACCTTCGTGCCGGGCTCTTATCCCGCAAGCTGTACTGGGGTTCATGCGGGTACCTCGCCGCGTGCGGATTACATCGATTGCCCTGTGGGTAACCTGAACGATGGCGACGGCGGCAATTTCCAGGTCAGCTTCACGGTTCCGGCCGGTGCAGCCACCACGTCACCCAATAACGTCGTCAACAATGGCGACTATGACATTCGTGCGAACACGGTCAGCCCATTCATTGGGCCACTGGTTAAGACCATCATTCTGCCAAGCGCCACGCCGACGGTGGATCTGGGTATTACCGTCAGCAACGGTGGCGTGCCGTCCTATGCGGTGGGTGGGGCCGTTACTTACACGGTAACCGTTACCAATAACGGCCCAATCGACGTGACAGGGGCCAGTATCACACAAACACTGAGCGGTGTAAGTGGAACAGCGGCGTGGGTCTGTGCGCCTGCCGGTGGCAGCAGTGCGACCTGTGGGGCAGCCAGCGGCGCGGGAGCCATTGCCACAACAGGTAATCTGCCCGTGGGGCAAAGCTTGATCTACACCGTTACGGGGATCGCTGCCACGGCAGCCGGTACGAACGTAGTGACCGTGGTCAATGTTGCGCCACCGGTAGGTACATCGGACAACGTCGCCTCGAACAATACCGATGGCTTGAGCACGCCGGTCAGTGCGGAACAGCACACTTTGACGGTCAATACCACCGGCGCGGGCACCGGGCGCGTCAATGCGGTTCCCACCAGTTTGGCCTGTGCCTCGCCCGGCGGAGCGCCTTGCAACAGCCAGCTTCTCGGCAAGGACCAAGAGGCCTATCTGACGGCGGTGGCCGATCCGGGTTCGATCTTCAAAAACTGGACTGGCGACTGCACCACCATCACCGGCAACCAGTGCTATGTGAAGATGGGTACGGTCGATCTTTCCGTCACGGCGGTGTTCGCCAAGGTGTGGACGGTGACGCCTTCCATCGTGGGCGGCACCATTACTCCCAATACACCGCAGATCGTGGAAGACGGTCAGGGCGCCAGCTTCACCATCACCCCCGGTACGCCGGGCCAGGTGCCGGTGATCACCACGCCCGGCGGCGCGAACACCTGCCCAGGCACGCTGACAGGTCCCGTTGGCGGCAACTACACCTACAGCGTCAGCCCAGTCACCGCAGACTGTGCGTTTAACGTCACTTTTGCTACGCCTGCACCGAAGCTTGAAATTACCAAAAGTGGCCCTGCAACGGCTCATCAAGGTATCGCTTACGATTACACCCTAACCGTGACCAATAGCGGGACGGCGGTAACGAGTGCTCCTGCCACGGTGACCGATACGCTGGCGGCTGCATTAATTGTGAACAGTGCCTCTAGCGGCTGCGTTATCGCCGCGCAGTTGGTGACCTGTACTGTACCTGCCGGTTTGTCGCATGTAGCGCCTGCAAACACGGCAACGTTCACGATCAATGTCACGCCAAACCCTGCCGAGGTGGCTGGGCCGGTGGTTAACAGGGCCTCGATCAGCGGCGGTGGTGATCCGCTGTGCCCAGCCGGTACGCCTTGCGACAGTAACCCTGTCACAACGACGGTGCAGGCCTTGAGCATTGATCCCGTAAATGATTCGGCACAAACACCGTATGGCACGCCGGTTACAACAATAGTCGGTGCCAACGACACTGCCACCAATGGTACGGTTGGCGCTATTACCAGCAAGACCGATGGCAGCAATGGCACGGTAACCTGCACAGGTACCGGTGCGGCGGCGTCTTGCACCTATACGCCTAATACGGGCTTTACCGGTACGGACTCTTACACCTATACCATTTGCCTTGAAGCGCCTTATGCGTCGATCTGCAAGACCGCAACGGTTGATGTAGTCGTTGGGCCGAATGCAGTCAACGACAGCACCAGTACGGTGCAAAACACCCCTGTAACCGACACGGTGGTGACAAACGATACCTATCCTGCTGGGTCCACGTTCGGTGCGGTGACTACGCCCCCGGGTGGATCGGTCGTCGTCAATCCGGATGGCAGCTATACGTTTACACCTGATACCGGTTTCACCGGGACGACCACATTCGACTATCAGGTGTGCTTGCCCGCGCCCAACGGATCTGTGTGCGATGTCGCCACGGTCACCGTGACGGTGGCTGCGCCGCCGAGCATTTCGGTGGTGAAGTCCGTGCTGGCAGGCGGGCCGTACAGCGTCGGCAACATCATTAACTACAGCTTCTTGGTGACCAATACCGGTGGCGTGCAGCTCACAGGCGTCGTTGTGAATGATGCGTTGTTAGACGCCCCAGCGGTGTGTGTGGCCACCACGCTGGCTCCAGGCGCAAGCACCACCTGCACAGGTGGCCATACAGTCACCGCAGCAGAGGTGGCCGCAGGTTATGTGCACAACAGCGCCACGGCCAGCGGCACCCCGCCGACTATTCCTGGCAATCCTGCGCCCGGCCCGGTAACCAGCACGCCGAGCACAACGGATACTGCAACCACGCAAAACCCGGCGATGACGATGGTGAAGTCAGTAACATCCACCGGCCCGTATGCGGCAGGTGATGTGATTGCCTACGC
Organism: Thermomonas sp.; assembly: GCF_019104945.1. GTDB lineage: Bacteria > Pseudomonadota > Gammaproteobacteria > Xanthomonadales > Xanthomonadaceae > Thermomonas. The sequence goes on from NZ_JAHRWW010000046.1 coordinate 11,254, forward strand.
CTTCCTCGTGACCAATACGGGGAATACCAACCTGAGCGGTATTGCGATTACCGACGCTCTGCTGGATGCTCCAGCCGTGTGTCCTGTGACCACGCTGGCGCCGGGTGCTAACACTACCTGTACGGGTAACCATACGGTGACCGCCGCAGACGTGGCTGCAGGTTATGTGCACAACAGCGCCACGGCCAGCGGTAACCCTCCGACTGTGCCGGGTAACCCGCCGCCAGCAGCGATCACCACGCCGCCGAGCACGGTGGATACGCCGACAGTACAAAACCCGGCGATGACGTTGGTGAAATCGGTGACCTCGGCCGGCCCGTATGCGGCAGGCAACGTGATTGCTTATGCCTTCCTCGTAACTAATACGGGGAATACCAACCTGAGCGGTATTGCGATCACCGACGCGCTGCTGGATGCCCCAGCGGTGTGCCCGGTCACCACGCTGGCTCCGGGTGCAAGCACCACCTGCACCGGTGGCCATACAGTCACCGCCGCAGAGGTGGCCGCAGGTTATGTGCAAAATACGGCCACTGCATCGGGCACACCGCCGACCGTGCCGGGTAATCCGCCGCCTGCACCGATCACTACGCCACCGAGCACGGTTATTACTCCGAGCGCGCAAAACCCACAGATGACCATAGTGAAGTCAGTCACTTCAACTGGGCCGTATGTGATGGGTGATGTGATCAGCTATGCCTTCCTTGTAACCAATACGGGTGATGTGACGCTGACCAGCGTTGCAGTAAACGACGCTCTGCTGAATGCCCCAGCGGTGTGCCCGGTCACCACGCTGGCTCCGGGTGCAAGCACCACCTGTACCGGCAGCCACACCGTAACCGCGGCAGAGGTGGCGGTAGGTTATGTGCATAACAGCGCCACTGCTACCGGCACTCCGCCGACCGTACCGGGTGGTCCTGCACCGACACCGATCACCACGCCGCCGAGCAGTGTGGATACAGCCACCGTGCAGAACCCTGCGATGACGGTGGTGAAGTCGGTGACCTCGTCCGGCCCGTATGCGGCAGGTGATGTGATTGCCTACGCCTTCTTTGTGACCAATGCGGGTAACGTCATCCTGAGTGGGATCGTGGTCAATGACGCCCTCCTTGATGCTCCTGCGACCTGCCCGGCCACCACGCTGGCTCCGGGTGCAAGTACCACCTGTACCGGTCAGCACACCGTGACTGCGGCAGACGTGGCCGTAGGCTTTGTGCATAACAGCGCCACTGCAACCGGTAATCCGCCGACTGTCCCGGGCAACCCACCGCCCGCGCCGATCACCACACCACCGAGCAGCGTGGACACAGCCACCGTGCAGAACCCTGCGATGGCGGTGGTGAAGTCGGTGACCTCGACCGGCCCGTATGCGGCGGGCGATGTGATTGACTATGCCTTCCTTGTGAGCAACACGGGTAACGTCACTCTAAGTGGGATCGTGGTCAACGATGTCCTGTTGGATGCCCCAGCGGTGTGCCCGGTCTCCACGTTGGCGCCGGGTGCAAGCACCACCTGCACTGGTAGCCATACCGTGACTGCGGCTGACGTTGCGGCGGGCTATGTGCATAACAGCGCCACTGCTACCGGCACTCCGCCGACCGTGCCGGGCAACCCGCCATCCGCACCGATCACCACGCCGCCGAGCACGGTGGATACACCGACGGCTCAAAATTCGGCAATGACCCTAGTGAAGTCGGTCACATCCTCCGGCCCGTATGCGGCAGGCGATGTGATTACCTATGCCTTCCTTGTCACCAACACGGGTAACGTCACCCTAAGCGGGATTGTGGTCAATGACGCCTTGCTGGACGCTGCGGCCGTGTGTCCGGCGACCACGCTGGCTCCGGGGGCAAGCACCACCTGCACCGGTAGCCACACCGTAACTGCGGCAGACGTTGCGGCGGGCTATGTGCATAACAGCGCAACGGCTAGCGGCACGCCGCCAGCCGTTCCGGGCAATCCGCCGCCCGCGCCGATCACCACGCCGCCAAGCACGGTGGACACGGCAACGGTGCAGAACTCCGCAATGACGATGGTGAAATCGGTGACCTCGACCGGCCCGTATGCGGCAGGTGATGTGATTGTCTACGCCTTCCTTGTGACCAATACGGGGAACACCAACCTGAGCGGTATTACGATCACCGACGCGCTGCTGGATGCCCCAGCGGTGTGCCCGGTAGCCACGCTGGTCCCGGGTGCTAGCACCACCTGCACCGGCAATTACACCGTAACTGCGGCAGACGTTGCGGCGGGCTATGTGCATAACAGCGCAACGGCCAGTGGCACACCGCCAACCGTGCCGGGTAACCCGCCACCTGCGCCGATCACCACGCCGCCGAGCACGGTGGACACGGCAACGGTGCAGACCCCCGCAATGACGGTTGCGAAGTCTGTGACTTCAGTAGGGCCGTACACGGCCGGCAGCATCATTACCTATGCGTTCCTTGTCACCAACACGGGTAACGTCACCCTGAGCGGGATCGTGGTCAATGACGCCCTGCTGGATGCCTCAGCAGTGTGCCCTGTGACCACACTGGCCCCAGGCGCAAGCACTACTTGCACCGGTAGCCATACCGTGACCGCGACTGATGTGGAAGCGGGCAATGTACACAACGTGGCAACCGCAACGGGTACGCCGCCGACAGTGCCGGGTGGCTCGACACCTGATCCGGTGACGAGTGATCCGAGCGAAGTGGATACCGCGATTGCGCAGCATCCGTCGATCTCGGCAGTGAAAACCGCAACACTAACCGTGGATAACGCTACCCCGGGTGCGGCCAATATCGGTGACGTGATTACTTACGCCATCGTGGTGACCAATACGGGTGATGTGACGCTGAATAACTTGAGTGTTGCTGACACGATGGATGGCTATCCCACCACTTCGCTGACCTGTGCCCCGCTGAGCTTGGCGCCTGGTGCAAGTGCGGTATGTGATAGCTATACGCATACGGTCACGGTGGCAGATGCAAATCGCCCGAGTGGGAACCTGAATAACCGTGTCGATGCAACGGCTTGGACGGTTGCGGGCGGTGGCAGCGGCGGTGTGTCGTTCAGTGTGGCCGCAATGGGGAATGCTGTTGTTCTGGTGGAACCCGATCCGGTACAGATCCGTCTGGTGAAGACGGCCACCCCAAGCAAAGTGAAGGTGGGTGATCTGGTGCGTTACACCTTGACGTTGCAAAACACAGGCACGACGCCTTTGGTCAATGGTCGCGTCATGGATACACCGCCTGCTGGTTTCACCTATGTGGCCGGTTCGCTGGCGGTCAACGACCAAGACGGTGTTGGGCAGCTACTGAGCACCTACCCGCTGAGCGTCAGTCAGGTCGACGTGCAGGCAGGTCAAAGCGCAACGATCACCTATCTGCTGCGCGTGGGTGCTGGCGTTCGCGCTGGTGTTCATACCAACAGTGCGTTGATCAATGATGACGGCGGCGAGCGCGTCTCGAACGTGGCCACTGCTGATGTCGAGTTGACCGCTGATGCGCTGCTAGACGAATCGTTGATCGTCGGTACGGTGTTTGATGACCGCGATAGTGATGGTTGGCAAGACAGCGCTGCGCTGAGCAAGGTGCAGGTGCAAGGCGGCTTCTCGCCAAGTGCCTATGTTGCAGGCTCGACGACGGTGGACCGTGGTCAAGGTGCGCAGCCGGAAGCGGATGCAAGTGCGCCGATGCTGCATGGAATTGCAGTGGGTGCTCTACATGGACGTGATTCGGATGCGGATCTTGCAAGCAACCATCGCGTGGTGATCAGTCAAACCTTGAGTGCATTGGATTTCACCGATGACTTCGTACTGACCAGTGCTGAAGGCGTTACGTTGCGCATGGATGCGGACGGCAAGACAACGCTCTCTGCCGAAGGCAAGGCGGCCAAGGGGCTGACCTCTGCCATACCGGCCGTGACCCGCAAGATCAGCCAGGTAGCCAACGGCTATCAGGTGGATTTCATCATCGAAAACCAAGGTGTCGATGAGCGCGGTATCCCGGGCGTGCGTATTGCAACAGTGGAAGGTCTGCTGGTTGAAACCGACCAGTACGGCCGCTACCACTTAACCGGTATCGACGGCGGACGCTGGGAGCGCGGGCGCAACTTCATCATGAAGGTGGACCCCGCCACGCTGCCACCGGGTACGAGCTTCACTACGGAAAATCCGAAGCTGCGCCGCGTGACCCCTGGCCTACCGGTACGCTTCGACTTTGGCGTGAAGTTGCCCAATGGCGTCATCGAAGGCGGTAAGCACGATGTTGAAATGGAGCTGGGTGAAGTGTTGTTTGCGCCTGAAAGTGCGGTGCTGCGTGACGCCTATCTGCCGGTGATCGACAAGATGGCCGAACAGGTGCGCGCCAACGGTGCGGGCGAGGTGGTGATTTCGGCGAACGGTGCTACCCAAGCACTGGCGATGGATCGTGCCAAGGCCGTGCGTGAGGCACTGGTGGCCAAGCTGGATAACGACCTAGCGAAAGCCACAACGGTGACGCTGCGCGCCGATCTTGCCGACCCCAGCAGTACGCTGGTGCGCTTGGGTGAATCACCGGTGCTTGGAACGATCTTGTTCGATACCGACAAGTCCACCATCAAGCCTGAGTTTGTAGCCGTGATCGATAAGATCGCCGCCGACATCGAAGCCCTTGGTGGTGGTGTTGTGGGGGTCACCGGACATGCAGATCGCCGTGGTTCCGACGCGTACAACCTCAAACTTGGTCTGCGCCGTGCAAAGGCGGTGTATGAGGCCATTGCCGCCAAGCTCAGCCCAGAAACCAAGGCCAAGCTGCGGGTAGAAATCAACGATGATCCATCGGCCTCGGTCGGCCTGAAGAGCCGCTGAGGAGAAGGCCAATGAAGATGAAGATGAAACTTCTAGACTGTGCCCTGATGGGCATCCTCGCTACGCTGGCCTCGCAAGGGGCCCTAGCGCAGGAGCAGCAGGCAGAACAAGAGAAAGACGCAGGCAGTGTCTCGTGCGCGGAAGCTAGCTGTGCAGATGCCAATGGCGCGGTCTTGATGCAGGTGCGCACACGCGGCAAGCGTGTACCTGCAACGGCGAATGCGGCTGAAACCACCGAGGCGCTGCAGCCAGATCGACGCGTCACGGTTGAAACCGAGCAGGGCGGCAAGGCTGTTGCACTTGGTAAGTGGTCGGTGCAGCTGCCTAATGGCGGCGTGATTTGGGCCACTGAAGACCCCAACTTAGGACAGCCACAGCTCGACGTGTCGGCAAGCTCGGTTGCTGCGTTTGATGGCAGCCGTATCGTTCGTCCGGTGCAGTTTTATAGCTACAACAACTACAGCGCGTTTATTCAGCGCGCTGAGGTGCTGGTGTTCAAAGCCAGCGACGCCGATCTTGTTACGCCATTAGCCAAAATTCCGCTAGATGTCGCGGCGGTTTCAAATGCGGAATGGGACGGCACGCTACCGGCTGACTTCAAAGCAAAAGCAGGCGATGAGCTGATCTACATCGTGCGCGCATATGGTGAAAACGGCGCGTTCGATGAAACCATGCCGCGTAAAATTCAACTGGTACTGCCAGACGAAGCCGATCGTGCTGGGCAAATGCTGCGTAATTCCACCGAACGTAAACTTGGGGAGAGCCTGAGTACGGGTGAAGCTGAGTCGCGTAGCTTGGTTGAAGGTGTCTTCGGCAACAGCAGTCTGCGCATTCAGAATATCCCGATTTATGGTTCCAAGATCCGCCTGCAAGGGCGCAACCTGCCGGATAACTCCAGCGTCAAGATCAACGGCCGTAGCTTCCCGCTTGATATGGAGCGCAAGCTGGTTGCCGAGTTCTTAGAACCAGTCGGCCAACATCAATTCAATATCGAAGTGAGCGGGGCGGGCATTGCAACGCCGATCAAGCGCACGATTGATGTCGATGTCACCGGTAAATATATGTTTGCCGTTGCGCTGGCGGATTTGACGTTGTCGAACGGGAGTGTTTCCGGTTCGATCGAACCGCTGGCGGGCGATGAGCATTTCGATAAAGACCTTACTGCCGATGGGCGTCTGGCCTTTTATTTGAAGGGCAAGATCAAAGGCAAGTATCTGGTTACCGCGCAGGCGGATACCCGTGAACGCGAGGTTGAAGACCTGTTCAAAGGCTTCTGGAAAGCCGACCCGCAGGACATCTTCCGCCGCCTAGACCCGGACCAGTACTACCCAGTATATGGTGATGACTCCAATACCTACCGCGATGTAGACACGATGGGGCGTCTGTATGTGCGCGTGGACTGGGATAAGAGCCAAGCGCTGTGGGGGAACTTTAATACCGGTATTACCGGCACTGAGTATGGCCAGTATTCGCGCTCGCTGTATGGTGGCGCGCTCAGCTGGCGTAGCCGTGCCAGTACCGCGCAAGGCGACGCGCGCAGTGAATTGAAGCTGTTTGGTTCAGAAGCGCAAACCGCACCTGGGCACAGCGAATTCCTCGGTACTGGTGGTAGCCTGTATTATCTGAAGCACACCGACGTGTTGCCGGGTTCCGAGCGTGTGGTGTTGGAAGTGCGTGACCCTACAACGGGCCGCACAGAAGCGCGTGTTGAGCTACTCGACGGCGCGGATTACCAGATCGATGATATGCAGGGGCGCATTATTCTGACGCGGCCGCTGTCGTTGATCACGCGTGAGAACATGCCCACGTTGACCCGCGATACACCACTCGATGGTCTGCTGCAGGTCTTGTTGGTGGATTACGAATACGTGCCGCAGGGTTTTAATGCGGATGAAGTCACCGCTGGGTTCCGTGGCAAGCAATGGTTTGGCGACCACTTTGCGATTGGCGGTACCTATGTGGATGAAAACCGTGCGGGCGACGACTACACGCTGGCGGGTGTGGATATCACCTTGCAAGCCGGTCGCGGGACTTATTTGAAATTAGAGCAAAGCCATACCGAGGCGACGTCTGCGCCGGTATTCTTCTCCAACAACGGCGGTCTCACCTTCACCCAAATCAACCCGGTGCTTGGGGCGCGTAAAGGCGACGCTCGCGCCGTTGAAGCACGGGCGAACTTCAAAGAACTTGGTTGGACCGAGTTGGATTGGACGGCGGGCGCATGGTGGCGGCAGGTGGATGCCGGTTACTCGATCTCGCGTTTTGACCTTGGCCAAAACATTGAAGAAGTGGGGGCCGAGGTCAGTGGCCAGTTCACACCGAACGTCAGTCTCTACAGCCGCTTCTCGCGCGCCGATCGTGGGCTAGAACGCCTTGAGCAAGGGCAGGTGACGGTTGAGTGGCATATCACCGATTTCGACAACCTAAGCGCTGAGCTGCGGCAGGTAGATGAGCGGCGCTTTAGCGGTAACGCAACGGGCCTGCTGGCGGCATTGCAGTACAAGCACCGCTTTGGCTCAGCGTTAGAGCTTTATGGCACCGCGCAAAAAACGCTGGATAACGATAGCGGCAACTACGCCGACAACGACGCGATCACGCTGGGTGCGAAATACTTGTTTGGTGATCTATCCAGCGTCAATGCCGAAGTGACCCACGGCGACCGTGGCGATGCGGCCTTGATCGGTGCGGAGTACAAGCTCAACCCAACACATTCGCTGTATACCAATTACGCACACAGTACGGATCGCAGCCCGTATGACCCGCTGTTCAATAATCGACGTGATAACGGTTGGACGGTGGGGCAGCGCTGGCGTTTGTCTAACCAGGTCAATCTGTATAGCGAAAGCCAGTGGTTGAAGGCACCGAATCAGTCGGGCTTGGCACACACCTTCGGCATGGATTTCTATCCGGCGCTAGGGTGGAATGTGGGCTTTAGCCTGCAGAAAGCCGACCTCGATACCACCGTAGGCAATGTCGATCGTCGTGCGGTGAGCGTTAATGGTGGGCGTACGTCAAACGCAACGCAGTGGCAGAGCAAGGTGGAATATCGCCGCGACACGGGCGCAGAACAGCGCACGCAGTGGGTAACCACCAATACTCTGACGCATAAGCTGAGCGAGAGCTTTCGCATTGCGGCGCGGTTGAATTATTCACGCACCGAAGATGATTTACTCGCAGCGGCGGGAGCGAAGTTTACCGAGAGCAACTTTGGTTTTGCTTGGCGCCCGTGGAATAGTGAGCGTGTTGCGCTGTTTGGGCGCTATACCTATCTGTATGACGTCTCCGCGCTGCCGCAGGTGGGGATCACCGTGGCGAACTACGATCAGCGCAGCCAAGTGCTATCGCTTGAAGGCGTGTACAAGGCCGATTCACGTTGGGAGTACGCGGGCAAGCTGGCGCGGCGCACGGGTGAAGTGCGCATGGGGCGCTTAACTGGCGCTTGGGCTGACTCCACCGCAAACTTCGCCGCAGGTCAGCTGCGTTACGATGTGGGCGGGCAGTGGCATGCACTAGGTGAGCTGCGTTGGCTGGGTGTGAGCCAGGGCGGCGACCGTTCGGGCGTGCTGGTGGGTTTAGATCGCGATATCGGACGCAATTTCCGCATCGGTGTGGGCTATAACTTCACCGACTTCAGTGACAATCTGACCAATTTCGATTACGACCACCGCGGTTTCTTCTTGAATATCACGGGGCGTTATTGATCCGTACCTAACGCTGAGTGTTCTACGAAAAGGCCACCGTGAAGGTGGCTTTTTCGTGACCGGTTTGGATCTAGATGGGGGACGTCGTCTCTAGCGGATAGTGTCATCGAGAGGGATGACACCATCGAGCTTGCAGACAATCCGGTTGGTTGGATGATGCAATACGCGGATCACCGTGCTGTTGCCAAACCTGCCAAGTGCCTCCTTGGGCACTTCTGTATCAACCGGAACTTTGGTGTGCCCGCCAGAGGGGACGGAGTTGTCGATCAGCACCCATAGCCGCACGGGCACCATATCGGTGGCCGTGGGCGGCCCCAGCGCCTGCACGGACTTCACCACGGCTCTAGCTGAGACCCATGGGCGAGATGTGTCGTTGGCGTCGCGTTTGCGTATTCTGCTGCCATACCACATCAGTAGGCCGATTCCGGCGAATGTTGCGAAGAAAAGTAGCAGGCCGATAGGGATTGGAAAGTTCATCATGCCACCTCGGAGCGGGTATCTAAATGCTTGATGGTTGCTTGGTATTACGTCAGGTTGGGCAAAAACTGGACAGGGAAACGCGGGGAGGCCACGTGTCTGGGGCTTGGAAGTTCCAGATTTGCCCTCATCTTTAATCCAGTTCTCGATCTTCTGAGGTTTCGCTATGCGTATGGATAAATTGACTTCGCGCTTTCAAGAAGCTTTAAGCGATGCGCAGTCGCTGGCCGTGGGGCGTGATCATAATTTGATTGAACCGGCCCATCTGCTGCTGGCGCTGATCGACCAGCGTGGCGGTGGTAGCCGTCCGTTGTTGGCGCAGGCGGGGATCAATGTACCAACGCTGCGTGAGCGGTTGATCGAGCAACTCGACAAACTTCCTAAAGTGTCCGGGCAAGCAGGCAATGTGCAAATGGGTAACGACCTTGCACGCATGCTCAATGTCACCGATAAACTTGCGCAGCAGCGCGGTGATGCCTATATCGCGAGCGAACTTTTTCTACTGGCGGCGTTGGAAGATAGTGGCGCTCTTGGCAAGGCTCTGAAGGCCGCAGGTGGTGACACGCAGCGGCTGGAAGCCGCCGTTGAAAAATTGCGTGGGGGTGAAAAAGTGACCGATGAAAACGCAGAGGAAGCGCGGCAGGCGCTGGAAAAGTACACGATCGACCTGACGGCACGTGCCGAAAACGGCAAGCTTGACCCGGTGGTAGGGCGCGATGAAGAAATCCGCCGCACCGTACAGGTTCTGCAGCGGCGCACCAAAAATAATCCGGTGTTAATCGGTGAGCCTGGCGTGGGTAAAACCGCTATTGCCGAAGGGCTGGCGCAGCGCATCGTGAATAACGAGGTGCCAGAAGGCCTGCGCGGCAAGCGCTTGCTCAGTCTCGATATGGGCGCGCTGATTGCGGGCGCAAAGTTTCGTGGTGAGTTTGAAGAACGCCTCAAAGCGGTGCTGAATGATCTGGCTAAAAATGAAGGCCAAATTATTTTGTTTATCGACGAACTGCACACCATGGTGGGTGCGGGCAAGGCCGAAGGCGCGATGGATGCAGGCAATATGCTCAAACCTGCGCTGGCGCGCGGCGAGCTGCATTGTATTGGCGCGACCACGCTGGACGAATACCGCAAGTACATTGAAAAAGACGCGGCGCTAGAACGGCGCTTTCAAAAAGTCTTTGTTGGTGAGCCTTCGGTGGAAGACACTATCGCTATCTTGCGTGGCCTGAAAGAGCGCTATGCGCTGCATCACGGCGTGGAGATCACCGACCCTGCGATTGTGGCAGCGGCGACGCTGTCGAACCGCTATATCGCCGACCGCCAACTGCCGGATAAAGCCATCGATCTGATGGACGAAGCCGCGTCACGCATCCGCATGGAAATTGATTCCAAGCCGGAAGAGATGGATCGGAAAGAACGCCGTCTTATCCAGCTAAAAATTCAGCGCGAAGCATTGAAGAAAGAAAAAGATGCCGAGTCCAAGCAGCGTCTTGCCGATTTAGAAAGCGAAATCACGGAACTTGAGCGCGACTACAGCGATTTGGAAGAAATCTGGAAGGCCGAAAAAGCCACGCTGCAGGGTGCAACTAAAGTAAAAGAGCAAATCGAGGTTGCTCGTTTGGAGCTGGAGGCCGCACAGCGCAAGCAGGATTACGCCAAAATGAGCGAGATCCAATACGGGCGTATTCCCGCACTAGAGAAACAGCTGCAGGCCGCGCAAGAGGCTGAAACCAAAGGCTTTACGTTGTTGCAGGATAAAGTAACCGCCGAAGAAATTGCGCAAGTGGTGGCGCGTTGGACCGGTATTCCGGTGAGTAAGATGCTGGAAGGCGAGCGCGAAAAATTGCTGCAAATGGAAGACCAGCTGCACACCCGTGTGGTGGGGCAGGAAGAGGCAATTAAAGTCGTAAGTGATGCGGTGCGTCGTTCGCGCGCGGGGCTAAGTGACCCGAACCGCCCCAGTGGCTCGTTCCTGTTTTTAGGCCCTACCGGCGTGGGTAAAACGGAGTTGTGCAAAGCACTGGCTGAATTTCTATTCGACTCTGCCGACGCCATGGTGCGTATCGACATGAGCGAGTTTATGGAGAAGCACGCGGTGAGCCGTATGATCGGTGCGCCTCCGGGCTATGTGGGTTATGAAGAAGGCGGTTATCTCACCGAGGCCGTGCGCCGTCGTCCGTACAGTGTGATCTTGCTGGACGAGGTGGAGAAAGCACATCCCGACGTGTTCAATATCCTGCTGCAAGTGCTCGACGATGGCCGACTCACCGATGGCCAAGGTCGCACAGTAGATTTTCGCAATACCGTGATCGTGATGACCTCCAATCTCGGCAGCCATCAAATTCAAGAGCTGGCCGGAGATGATTCGCCGGAAGCCTATCTACAAATGAAGGCGGCCGTGATGGGCGTAGTGCAGGTGCATTTCCGCCCTGAGTTCATCAATCGCTTGGATGATCTAGTGGTGTTTCATCCACTCAATCAAGCGCAGATTAAGCAAATTGCGCGCATCCAGTTGCGCAGCTTAGAAAAGCGTTTGGCCGAACGTGGCATTCGCATTGAACTCTCGGACGCCGCGTTTGATCTACTGGGTAGTGCGGGCTTTGATCCGGTGTATGGCGCGCGCCCGCTCAAACGCGCGATCCAACAGCAGGTGGAAAACCCACTGGCGTCCAAAATTTTGGCAGGTGCGTTTTCCAGCGGTGATGTGGTGAAGGTGGATGCAGACGGTGGCAAGCTGGTGTTTGCCACATGATGCGCGTCTTTTCACACACCTGCTCAAATACCGAAATCGTTATTGGTATGTGACCCGCGTTCGCCCAAAGTGTTGGTGGAATGGTGGCCGAAGCCGGTAATTGTACCGGCGCGGCAGTCGTGGGTGACCGATATGATTCAGCGCGCCGGTGGCGAAAATCCGTTGCTTAAACCGCGTCCAGTGCTTGGTCGATATCGGCGATTAAGTCGTCGATATGCTCAATGCCAACGCATAGACGCACCAGATCTTTAGTGACGCCAGCGGTTTTGAGTTCTTCATCATCCAGCTGACGGTGGGTGGTTGAGGCTGGGTGGCAGGCCAGCGATTTGGCATCGCCGATATTCACCAAACGCTTCACCACTTGCAGCTTGTCCATAAAGCGCGCGCAGGCGGCTACATCGCCTTTAATGCCAAAGGTAAATAGTGATGAGGGAATGCCACCGTCCATATACTTCTGACTGAGCGCGTGCTCGCTGTCGCCTTCCAGCCCACCAAAATGCACCCAGCCAACCTTCGGATGGTGTTTGAGGTGTTTCGCCAATGCCAAGGCATTTTGGCAGTGCCGCTCCATGCGCAGGGCTAATGTTTCCACCCCCTGCAAAATAAGGAACGCGTTGAACGGTGACAGTGCGCCGCCGGTGTTGCGCAGTGCCACGGTGCGTGCACGCGCAATGTAAGCTGCAGGGCCGAAGGCTTCGGTATACACCACACCATGATAGGCCGGTTCAGGCGTATAGAATTGCTTGAAGCGTGGGTTGCCCTGCCATTGGAATTTTCCGGAATCCACAATAATGCCGCCAATGGAATTGCCGTGGCCGCCAAGGTATTTGGTCATTGCGTGCACGATGATGTCGGCGCCGTGTTCGATCGGGCGGCATAGGATCGGCGTAGGTGCGGTGTTGTCCACCACCAGAGGCAGGCCGTGATCGTGCGCCACCTTGGCCAAGGCGGCAATGTCCACCACATTACCCGCTGGGTTGCCGACGGATTCGCAGTAGATCGCGCGGGTGTTTTCATCAATCGCGGCCGCAAACGCGGCAGGGTCACGGCCATCCACTAGGCGCGCTTCCACGCCTTGAGCTTTCAGCGTGTGTTTGAAGAATGTGTAGGTGCCGCCGTACACCTGACTGGTGGCTACGATGTTGTCGCCCGCTTCCACCAAGGTTTGAATGGCCGCTGTAATCGCCGCCATACCAGACGCAAACGCCAGCGCCGCTACGCCGCCTTCGAGCTGGGCGATACGCTGTTCTAGTACGTCGGTGGTGGGGTTCATGATGCGCGTGTAGATATTGCCCGGCACCTTTAGGTCAAACAGATCCGCGCCGTGCTGGGTGTCGTCAAAGGTGAAGCTGGTGGTTTGATAAATTGGTACAACGACGGAGCGGGTGGTGGGATCGCTGGTAAAGCCGCCGTGGATGGCAATAGTTTCGCGTTTCATGGGTAAAGCTCCTAGCCAACTCTTGGCAATGTAACGTGGAATAAGCGAAGGATATGTGTCGGTGGACGTGCTTTATGGCTATATCCATATGCACGGATGCCGTTTGTGTCTCTAGGTTTGCGGGTAACCGATCTTTGCGTAGCCGAGTTTCGTGCCAGAATGCGTGTTAGAAGGGGGTAGGGGGGCGTCTAGCCGCATGTTTGATTCACGCGCGTTTCCCACGTCATGGCTGCAGAGTCGCTACGACTTGATCGTTGGCTTGGGGGCGCTCTGCGTGTTGTTGCAGCAAATTACGGTGGACTACCAAAGCCAGCTTTCTGGCTTAACTATCAAAGGCTCCTTGATCCATCTGCATATGGCCCTGTTGTTTGCGGTGGCCATGCTGGCGCGCGAGCGTCGTATCTTTACGCTGGTGATGATCATCACCGCCGCCGCGTGGATACTTCCACGCTTCATAAGAGATGGGGCCGATGATTTCTTGATGCTCACATGGAGCGTTGTGATGTGGGCGCTGTCGTGGGCGTGGATATTGTGGTGCGCCCATTTGGCAGGCTGGCCGCGCGCTTCGGGAGACAATCACTTTACCCGGCGTGATCTCGTGCCGTTTGCGTTCTATGGGCTATTTTTATATCCGCTAGGGGCGGCGCTATTAAGCAGCAGCATCGTGTTATTAACCAGCCCTGCGCAGGCGCTGAACTCGGCGTTTCAAGCGTTTTTTGCGAAACAGTTTGGCGTTACTGTGTTGGTGCTTCCATTGGTTGTGGCTTGGGGTGAGCGTGGCCGTCAGCGCTGGCAAAAACCGCTGCAATCGCACGATATCGGCATCTTTGTACTGCTGCTACTCGGCTTGGCACTGAGCCTGTGGGCGACATGGCGTATTCGCGGCGGGTTTGGCATTCAGGCTGGTGGTTTCAGCAGTGTGGTGATGGATTACCGCTTCGCCCTACTCGCAGCACTGCTGTGGTGTGTACTGCGCCTGCCGACTACGGTGGCGATGGTGTTCCTCAGCCTTACATTATTTGCATTGGTGAATGCCAGTGCGGGTGCGGCATCGCAATCGAATACGATGCTGGGCTTTATCAATATGGTGCACATCACATTAGAAACCAGCGTGCTGCTGATGACGATGTGCTACTTGTGGGTGCTTAGCAGGGATCGTAGAGAGTTATCGAGGCGTCTGGCCGCAGAAACGCTACGCGATACCGTGACAGGTTTGCCTAACCTCAAGGCGCTAAGGCGCTATGCCAATGAGCAGCCATTGCAGCGTCACGAGCTTGGGTATCTGCTGCTTGATCAAACCGACACATTGCTAGGTAGTTTCGGGCTAGAAGCGCAGGCGGCTGCGATGCGAACAGTGGCCGCGCAATTGAAGTCGTTGGTGCGTGTGTATTACGTGGGGGCTGGGCATTTTGTTCTACTGCCACATGCCAAAGCAGGTGATGATGTTTGGGATCGCCTTGTGGCGCAGGTCGAGCAGACCGAGCTGCGTGTTGGGGGGCAGACGGTACGGCTGCTGCCCTATTTGGGTGTGGCCGCGCTTCCAGATGGTGCAACGCCGGTGGATACTGCGCTTCTATCTGCATCATCATTGGCCTATGAAGCGCGCCACTTTAGCGAGGTTCGGCCGCGCTACAGCACACAAGACGATGGCTTGGTGCGTGAAGATCGCCGGCAGCAGTTACAAGATGCCGCTGAAGCCTTGGCTTGTTTACGAAACGAACGGGTAGAGTTGTATTTTCAGCCTATTCGGCACTCGAATCACACAGAGACCGCTCGCCGCAGTGTAACGGGCGAAGTGCTGTGCCGACTGCGTAATGAACACGGTGAGCTCTTATCACCGGCGCGGTTCATTCCTGCCATTGAGCAATCGGGGCGCGGCACCGAACTGGATCTGGCGGTGCTGCGGGCATTATTTGCTTTGCTGCGTCGTTATCCGCGTGCGCTTCCGCACTGCCGTCATGTTGCGGTGAATCTAACCGGGCAAAGCTTGGCATCGACTAGTTTTCAGGTAGAGCTCCGCACATTGTTGGCCGACTCGCCACTGCCGCTTTCAGCGCTGTGTTTTGAAATAACCGAGACAGCAGCAATTTCGAGCACGAGCGCAGCCAATCAATTGCTCGAAGACCTGCGTGGCAAGGGCTGCCGTATTGCGATCGACGATTTTGGTGTGGGCATGCAGAGCTTCTCGCGGTTGAAAGAATTGCCGGTTGATATCATCAAGATTGACGGTTCTTTTGTGCGTAATGTCACCCAGCGCGGGCGCGATTACGCGCTGGTGCAAGCCTCGGTTGCCGTGGCAAAAGCATTCGGTACGGAAACCGTTGCGGAGTACGTGGAAAACGAAGCAACGGCAAATTGCCTGCGTGGGATGGGTGTGGATTGGTTGCAGAGCTATCTGTATTCACCACCGGTACCGTTCGTGCAGGTGTTGGCAGGTGCTTCTGAGCGTTCTGGAATGGTGGCAAGTATCCATTAGCGGCGTGCGCGATACGGCGGTGTGGCCATCACCATTTCGGTGAGTGAATACGCGAGCTCACGTTCGGCAAGTACAGCGGCGTCGGCGCCGTGTTCCAGTAGATGCTTCACCTGTGTCTCGCTATGCGCACGCGCCAATACGCTGATCGTCGGGTTGATTGCTTTTAACCGTTCGATAGTTTCACCTGCTTCCAGCGCTTGAGGCATTGCGAAGACGGCAAGTTTGGCGCGCTGTGGTGCAGCCTCTAGCATGACACGCTCGTTGGCGACGTTGCCGCGTACCGTTGTGAGGCCGCTGTCTCGTGCGGCTTTGACGCGGTCTGCATCGCTTTCCACAACAACCACAGGGACGCCGCGCGCTTGCAGCAGGTGCGCCAACTGGCGCCCGACGCGGCCATAGCCAACAACGATGGTGTGATCGCTGCAGGTAACGGGGTCAGAGTCAGGCTCTGCTTCACGTTTGGCAATAATCTTGGCATCTTGCTTGGCCTGCCAGCGGTCTAGAACCATAAACAGGACGGGATTGAGCATGATCGTAATGAGCGCACCCGCCAAGACGAGATCGTGTCCATCTTTCGGCAGGATATTGAGCGACAGCCCCAGCCCGGCAATGATGAAGGCAAATTCACCGATCTGCGCCAAACTGGTGGAGATCGTTAGTGCAGTGGTGTTGGGATGGCCGAATAATCGCACGATGGCATAAGCTGCGATCGATTTCCCAAATAAAATAATCAGCGTGGTGGCGAGCAGCTGCAAGGGATGGTTGACCACGATGCTGGGGTCAAACAGCATGCCGACGGAGACGAAGAACAGCACCGCAAACGCATCGCGCATGGGGAGTGAATCATTCGCAGCTTGATGGCTGAACTCAGATTCGTTAAGTAGCATGCCAGCGAAGAACGCGCCCAGTGCAAAGCTAACGCCGAATAGTTCGGCGGAAGTGAACGCGACGCCCATTGCAATAGAGAGTACGGCTAGGGTAAATAATTCGCGTGACCCCGTCCCGGCAATGCGCTCGAGTACCCACGGGATGGCCTTGCGACCAATGATGAGCATGAACGCGACAAAGGCCGCCACTTTTCCGAAGGTCAGCGCCAGTGCTTTGATGACTGTCGTACTGCTTACAGATTCAGCATTGCCGCCAAGCGCACCTGCGAGTGCGGGAATGAGAACAAGGGCTACGACGCAGGCGAGGTCTTCAACGATCAGCCAGCCCACCGCAATTTTCCCGCGACGAGTGTCCAGTAGGCGGCGCTCTTCCATTGCTCGCAGAAGTACAACGGTGCTGGCGGTGGCCAGTGAGAACCCAAAAATGATCCCTTCAATATGTCGCCATCCCATGAGCTCGGCCAATCCCCAGCCCAATAACGTCGCAACGGCGGTTTGAGCGATGGCTCCGGGAATCGCAATGTTTTTAACCGACATCAAATCGCGTAGGGAAAAGTGCAGCCCAACGCCGAACATCAGCAAGATCACACCGATCTCAGCTAGCTGCGGAGCAAGCTCAGGGTCACCAACAAAGCCTGGCGTGTATGGGCCGGCAACAATCCCTGCGACCAAATACCCGACTAGCGGTGATAGTCGCAAGCGATTGGCAAGAGCACCAAACGCAAATGCAAGCACAAAACCGTAGACGAGGATGGCAATGAGGGAGGTGTGATGGGGCATGGAGGCCTTACGCTTGGGCTGGTTGGATCATCGTATGGGAATCATGCGCTCGTTGAGCAAAAACGCCTCGGGGTGAGCCGAGGCGTTGGAGGTGCAGGATAGCCTTATTTACATTACCACTTGAAGCTCACGCGACCATAGTAGTACGCGCCGTTAAAGCCAAATGGAGACTGCAGACTGTAAGGCATCATGCCAAACGTGGAGTTCGGGTAGATGGTCTTTTCTGGATATTGATCCAGCGCGTTGTCGGCACCTACCGTGATTGCCCAACCCGCCGCCGGGCGGAAGCTGGCAGAGACATCCAGCGTCCACTTCGCGCCGAAGACTTGGTCTTGTGCCGGGTTGCTGGCGTGGCGGGTGGTGAACTCACCGTAGCGGGTGGCGCCGACGTTGAAGTCCCAACGATCCAGCGTCCACGCGGCGGTGAAGGCGAGCTTGTCGCGCGGGAAGCCTTCTTCAATACGGCCACGCTCATCGCGGCCCATACGCTCCAAATTGGCTCCAAGGGCATCGAGTGCCGCCGGGTTGGGGGCGATACGGGTCACATCGGTCTTGTTGTAGTTGTAGCTCGCCGTGAGGTTGAGGTTGCTGGCCTGCAGCGGCACGTTCCACGTACCCACGATATCAACGCCCTGCGTGCGGGTGTCGATGGCGTTATTGAAGTAACGCACGCTGGTGACGCCGGTGATGCCAAGGCTAGCCAACAGTGCCTGCGCTGCCGCGTTGTTGGTGATGTTCATATTCGACGACAGCACGATGCGGTCATCGATATTGATTTGATACGCATCTACGGTGATATACACGCGTTCTGCGGGTTGCAGCACAAGGCCTAAGCTGTACGACAGCGAAGTTTCTGCCTGTAGCGGATCAGCACCCAGCGCTTGTGCCGCTGCGCCTGCGGCCGGGAAGGTACCTGCCTCGGTGGCCACACCATTGTTGATGTTGGTGGTGACCGCTTGATAATGCTGCTGCGCCAACGACGGTGCACGGAAACCACTAGAGACGGTACCACGCAGGGCGACGGTATCGGTGAACGCATAGCGGCCAGATAGCTTGCCGGAGAATTGGTTGCCGAAGTCCGAGTAGTCTTCGTAACGGCCAGCAATACCGCCGGAGAATTTATCGGTGAGGTCGGCTTCTAGCCCAGCGTAGAGCGCGTAGTTGTGGCGATCGTAGCTACCGGCGTTGCGCGGTGTAAAGCCCGCAAAGCCCTGCGCACCCGAGCCAAAATACGAGTTGGGTTCACCCGCGCCTTGCTTCCACGTTTCTTGACGATATTCCGCGCCTACCGAGAACGTGGCGGGGTATTCCAGCCCAATATTGACGGGCTTGGAGAAGTCGGCGTTGAACACCTGTTGGGTGTATTCCAGCGAGCCGTCGTAGAAGCTGGTGGGGCTGGTGGCACCTAGCGCGTAGTTGATGGTGTTCTGGGTGCGGAAATCCAGCGTGTTATTGCCGTAGTCGTAGCTGATGTCCCAGCTCCAATCACCTGCGCTGGTGCCCTTTGCGCCCAGCACGAAGCTGCGATCACGCGAGTATTGGTTGATTTCCGGAACATAACCATTCGGATAGATCTGCGCCAGCAGCGCGCCTTGGCCTCTGTGGTTTTTGGAGCGATAGAACGCGAACGAATCAATGTCGCGATTGCTGCCAATGAACGTGGCATAGAGCTGCGCGTTATCGGCAATTTTGAAACTGGCGTTGGCCGATAACGCGGTGGCATCGACATTGGGGTCGCCCAGAATAAATGCCTTTTCGCCCACGCCGGGGAAGTTGTCGGTATTCGGTGCGCTGCCTTGGTAAGCACCCGAGCGGTTGGTGATGTCTTGGTGGCCTACCTGCGCCGCAAGGTGCACGCTGCCCGCATCGCCACCGAAGGACAGGCCTGCATCACCCGCTAGCTGCCATTGCGCACCGTCGCCTGCGTCGTATTGGCCCGCGCTTGCGGCAATGCTGCCGCCGCTGCCGGAGCCCTTCAGCACAAGGTTGACCACGCCAGCAATCGCGTCTGAGCCGTATTGTGCGGAAGCGCCGTCGCGCAGCACTTCTACGCGTTCAATCGCGTTGACGGGAATGGTATTGAGGTCCACCGCCGACGAGCCACGGCCAATGGTGCCGTTGACGTTAACCAACGCGGAAATGTGCTGGCGTTTGCCATTGACCAAGATCAACACTTGATCCGGTGCAAGCCCGCGCAGCTGCGCGGGGCGCACGCCGCTGGTGCCATCGGCCATCGCCGGGCGCGGGAAGTTGAGCGAAGGCAGGGCGCGCGCCAGCGCAGTGGCCAGCTCAGTGGTGCCAGTGGCTTCGAGGACGTCTGGGGTAATGATGTCGATCGGCGACTGTGATTCGGCCACGGTGCGGTCGGCCACGCGGGTGCCGGTCACAATAAGCGTATCCAGTGTGCGGGCTTCTTTATCCGCCGGCTTGTCGGCTTGTTGGGCAAGCACGTGGGGGCTGGCGAGTAGCGCGGCGAGAGCAAAAGCCAGTGGGGAGAGCTTGGGCATCGCGTTATCCTCTTGTTTTAGTAATGATTTTCACTATATTTAACACGAAGTTAACTGCATAACAATCGCTGGAAAGGCATGGCAACATGCGTTACGGTATGTTCTTTGTGCGAATCAGCCATCATTTGGACGTGGTTCGAGCGCTTGCCGTAGAATGCACGCCTCATGATTTCCTTCCGCAATTTCGCCCTCCGCCGCGGCGAACGTCTCCTGCTGTCCAATGTCGATCTGGCGCTGCACGCCGGTTATCGCGTGGGCGTGATCGGCCGCAATGGCGCCGGCAAGTCTTCCTTGTTCGCCGCGCTGATGGGCGAAGTCGAGCCCGACAAGGGCGACATTGATTTGCCCGGCAAGGCGCGCATCGCCAGCGTCGCTCAGGAAACCCCGCACCTGCCCGATCCCGCCATCGACTTCGTGTTGTCCGGCGACGCCGCCGTGCACGCGGCGATCCAGATGGAGGCCAATGCCTTCGCCGCCGAGGACTGGGAAGCGGTGGCCGAGGCCCACCAGAAACTGGAAGAGGTGAACGGCTACGACGGCACCGCCCGCGCCGGCCGCCTGCTGCACGGGCTGGGCTTCCCTGCCGAAGTGCATGAAAAAGCCGTCGCCGATTTCTCCGGCGGCTGGCGGGTGCGGCTGAACGTGGCGCGCGCGCTGATGACGCCGTCGGATCTGCTGCTGCTGGACGAACCCACCAACCACTTGGATTTGGATGCGGTGGTGTGGCTGGAGGAATGGCTGAAGCGCTACGACGGCACCCTGTTGGTGATTTCGCACGACCGCGAATTCCTCGACAACGTCACCACCCACATCCTGCACCTGCACGACGGCACCGCCAAGCTGTACGTCGGCAACTACACCGCGTTCGAGCGCCAGCGCGCCGAGCACCTGCGCCAGCAGCAGATCGCGCACGACAAGGAACAGGCCGAGCGCGCCCACCTGCAGAGCTTCATCGACCGCTTCAAGGCCAAGGCCAGCAAGGCGCGCCAGGCACAGAGCCGCATGAAGCGGCTGGCCAAGCTGTCCGGCACCGAGGCGGTGCGGGTCGAACGCGGCATCAGCATCCAGCTGCCGGCGCCGCTGCGGCTGCCGAACTCGTTGCTGTCGCTGCGCGATGCCGACTGCGGCTACGGCGCGGATGCCACCATCCTGCGCAGCGTCGGCTTCGGGCTGGAAGCCGGCGACCGCATCGGTCTGCTCGGCGTCAACGGCGCCGGTAAATCGACCCTGGTGAAAACGTTGGTGGGCGAGCTGGCGCCGCTGTCCGGCGAGCGCATGGCGCATCCGGACCTGCGCATCGGCTATTTCGCCCAGCACACGGTGGAGTCACTGGTGGCCGGTACCTCGCCGATCGACCACCTGAAGGAGCTTGCGCCGAACACCGCCACCCAGGAGTTCCGCAATTTCCTTGGCGGCTGGCAGTTCCCCGGCGATCGCGCGTTCGAAGTGATCGACAATTTCTCCGGTGGCGAGAAGGCGCGGCTGGCGCTGGCGCTGCTGGCCTGGAACAAGCCCAACCTGCTGCTGCTGGATGAGCCCACCAACCACCTCGATCTGGAAATGCGCGAGGCGCTGGCCGAGGCGCTGTCCGATTTCGATGGTGCGATCGTGATGGTTAGCCACGACCGTCATTTGATCGGCTTGGTTTGCGATGAGTACTGGCGCGTGCACGACGGCGTCGTTGAGCCGTTCGATGGTGATCTCGACGACTACGCCGCTTGGTTGCGTTCGCGCCCAGGTAGCGACAACCCCAAGACCCCTGTGCCGAAGAAAGCGTTGGAAGTCGAAAAGCCCGCACCCGCGCCTACTGTGGTCAAGCCCAAAATCAATCCGCACAAGCTGCAGAAGGCAGAAGAGCGCGTTGCGCGGCTGGAAGGCAAGTTGGCGGAGTACAATACGCAGATGACTGATCCAGCGGTGTACTCCGACGCCGGCAAGGTGGCCGATCTTGGTCGCCAACAGTTGCAGTTGCGCACGGAGCTGGAACAGGCAGAAGCGGAATTGTTGGCGCTGTACGAAGGCTAAAAGCTCGCCTATGTGGGGCAGGTTCGAGTAGGCTGCACCGATGAGCCGAGAACTCGTCTATCTGTTGCTGATTTTTGGTCTCCTAGTGATTCCGCGTGCGCTGCAGCGGTTCAATATTCCTGCACCCATTACCTGCCTGCTCTTTGGCTTGGTGGCGATGTTGGGGCTAGGGGGCAAGGTGCATGACCCTGTCATTACGATGCTGTCGATGCTGGGGATTTCCTCGCTATTTTTATTTGCTGGGTTAGAGGTGGATCTGCGCGTGCTGCGCAAACACCTGCATCCACTTGTAGTTCACCTGCTGATTCGCCTTTTTAATTTGATCTGGGTGGGCTATGCCGGGTGGTATTTCTTTGGCCTTGGTTGGCAGGCGGCGGCGCTCTTGGCGTTGGCGTTGCTAACACCTTCAACCGGTTTTATTTTAGATACGTTGGAGCGCTTGGGGTTGAGCGAGCACGAGCGGTTTTGGGTGACCAATAAAGCCATTGCCGGGGAACTGTTGGCGCTGGTGGCGCTGTTCTTCGTGCTGCAAGCAGGAGATCCGTTGCTGCTGGTTGTTTCATCTGCGGAAATGCTGGCGCTGATGACACTGCTGCCACTGCTCTACCTTGCGTTTGGTCGCTGGGTGGTGCCACACGCGCCGGGATCGGAGTTCTCACTACTGGTGATGGTGGGGTTTGTGGCGGCGTTTGTGACGTACAAGCTTGGCGTGTATTACTTGGTCGGGGCGTTTATCGCGGGGCTTGTTGCGCGCTTATTGCGCGAGCGTCTTCCGAAGATGGCGTCAGAAACCAATATCCATGCGTTGCGGCTGTTTGCCACGTTTTTCGTGCCGTTTTATTTCTTCCATGCGGGCACACAAATTTCACGTGATGCACTTAGTCTGAAAGCGCTCGGGCTTGGGTTGCTGCTCACTCTGATCATGGTGCCGCTGCGCCTTGGCATGGAATGGTTGCAGCGCCGTGTGCTGTTTCCGCAGGAGCAAAAGCAGAGTACGTTCCGCGTCTCGCTCGCAATGACCCCAACACTGGTATTCACGCTGGTGCTGGCAGAGATCATGCATTCCCGTTTTGGGGTGTCTGGGGTGCTGGCCGGGGCGCTAGTGCTTTACACCACGCTCAATACGCTGCTGCCGTCGTTTGTGTTGCGCGTTCCGTTTGATGTGGCCGATGCGGGCGATGCGCATACTGAAAAGGGGCATATTGAAAACGCTGAAACCGCCCCCAAATTGCAACCATAGCGCTCACTTATTCGTACTGCCATGCCGATTTACGCTTTCGCCTGCACTGCTTGTGGGCATCATTTCGATCGCTTGCAAAAGCTCGCTGCGGCCGACCCGGACACGTGCCCGAACTGCGGCAAGCAAGGGTGTGTACACCGCCAACTCACCGCGCCGCAATTCCGCCTAGCCGGTGGCGGCTGGTACGAGACCGACTTCAAAAAAGACGGTGAAAAGAAGCACAACCTTGCGGGTGATGCGGCGAAACCCGCGGCACCGGCCTCCGCTCCCGAGAGTAAGCCTGCCACGAGCGAGTGACGCCTGCGAACCGAGGCTTGCATCGGCTAAAATAAGCTTTCCACCGGCGTTGCGCCGGTTTTGCCTTGCATCGCTTTCGGAGTGTTCATGCGTACCCATTTTTGCGGCCTGATCGACGAGTCTTTGATCGGCCAAACTGTCACCCTCTGCGGCTGGGCCGATGTCGCCCGCAACATGGGCCATTTCGTGTTCATCGACCTGCGCGACCACGAAGGCATCGTGCAGGTGGTGGCCGAGCCGGTCGACGCGGCGGGCAATGCCGAGGTCATGGCCAGCGCTGCCAAGGTGGGCTACGAGGACTGCCTGCGGATCACCGGTACGGTGCGCGCGCGGCAGTCGGTGAACGACAAGATCCCGACCGGCAAGGTCGAGATCGTGGCCGAGAAGATCGAGCTGCTCAACAAGGCCGAGCCGCTGCCGTTCCACCACCACGAAAACCCGGGTGAAGACGTCCGCCTGAAGTACCGCTATCTGGACCTGCGCAGCCCGGACATGCAGCGCAAGATGCGCACCCGCACCAAGCTGGTGAGCGCGCTGCGGCATTATCTGGATGCACGCGGATTCCAGGACATCGAAACCCCGATCCTGACCAAGGCCACCCCGGAAGGCGCACGCGACTTCCTGGTCCCGGCGCGCATGCACCCGGGCGAGTTCTACGCCCTGCCGCAGAGCCCGCAGCTGTTCAAGCAGATCCTGATGATGGCGGGCTTCGACCGCTATTACCAAATCGCGCGCTGCTTCCGCGACGAGGCCCTACGCGCCGACCGCCAGCTGGAATTCACCCAGCTCGACATGGAATTCGCGTGGGTGGAAGAGCGCGATGTGCAGGACCTCACCGAAGACATGGTGCGCCATGTGTTCCGCGAGGTGGTCGGGGTCGAATTGGCCGCCGAGTTCCCGCGCATGCCCTATGCCGAGGCGATGCGTCGCTTTGGCTCCGACAAGCCGGACCTGCGCATCGCGCTAGAACTGGTGGACGTGGCTGAGCTGGTCAAGGACTGCGAATTCGCGGTGTTTTCCGCTGCGGCCAATGACGCCGACGGCCGCGTGGCCGCGCTGCGCATCCCCGGCGGCGCTGCGTTGTCGCGTAAGCAGATCGACGAGTACGCTGCGCACGCTGCCAAGTTCGGCGCCAAGGGCCTGGCCTACGCCAAGCTCGACGAGACCGGTGCGGTCAACTCGCCGGTGGCCAAGTTCTTCAGCGAAGCCACCTTCGCCGCATTGCTGGGGCACGTTGGCGCTGAAAACGGCGACATCGTGTTCTTCGGCGCCGGTGCCTACAACAAGGTGTCCGACTTCATGGGCGCGGTGCGGCTGAAGGCCGGCAAGGATTTCAACCTGATCAGCGAGGGCTGGGCGCCGCTGTGGGTGACCGACTTCCCGATGTTCGAATGGGATGCGGAAGAAGGCCGCTTTGTCGCCCTGCATCACCCCTTCACCGCGCCGGCGGTGGATTCCATCGACGACCTGCGCGCGCATGCCAAGACGGCGGTCAGCCGCGGCTACGACATGGTGCTCAACGGTAATGAAATTGGCGGCGGTTCGATCCGCATCCACAATTCGCAGATGCAGTCGGCGGTGTTCGAGCTGCTGGGCATCGGCGAGGAAGAGCAGCGCGGCAAGTTCGGCTTCCTGCTGGACGCGCTGAAGTACGGCGCGCCGCCGCACGGCGGCATCGCCTTCGGCATCGACCGCATCGCTGCGCTGATGGCCGGCACCGAGTCGATCCGCGACGTCATCGCCTTCCCCAAGACCACCAGCGCGCAGTGCCTGATGACCGATGCGCCGTCGCCGATCGCCGACGCGCAGCTGGCGGAAGTGCATGTGCAGGTGCGGGCCAAGGACTGATGGCTGCCGCCGGGGACTGCTACCCGACGCGTGCGAACATCCTGTTCGACGCGTCGCCGCAGGCCATCCATGGCCTGCTTTCCGCAGTGCCCCGACGCCATCCATCGTGGGAGTGATGGGGTGAAAGCAAACATCCGTCGCGCCACACCTACCGATGCCGCTACGCTGGCAGAGCTTGGCGCGACCACGTTTATTGAGTCATTCGGGCATCTCTATATCGCCCAAGATTTGCAGACGTTTTTAGAGGAACATCACAGCGAAGCGGCGTATGCCAAGGCGTTGGAAAACCCCAGCTACGCGCTGTGGCTCGCAGAACAAAACGGGCGGGCGATTGGTTACGCGCAGGCAGCCGAGCAGTGCACGTTGCCGCATGCTGATATACAGCAAGGGGATGGCGAGATTAAGCGGCTTTACTTGCGCGCCGATGCACAAAACAGCGGAGTGGGGCGCGCATTGATGGACATTGCAATGGCGTGGCTACTGCAGCATGGGCCGCGCACGTTGTGGGTAAGCGTGTACTCAGAAAATGTAGGTGCGCAAAGGTTTTATCAGCGCTATGGGTTTGCATTCGCGGGCGAGTACCACTTCATTGTGGGCGATCAACACGATCGCGAATTTATTTACAGGCGCAGCGCATCTTAATGGGCAAAGTGCAGCCGGATGTATTGTTGGTACACGGCCTGCTCAATGCCAGTTGGTGGCTATGGCCGATGGCGCGGCTACTGCGTCAGCAGGGCTTCACGCCACAGCTATTTGGCTACTCCAGTATCTTTGAGAATCCAAACGTCGCGGTTGCTCAGCTTCAGCAACAGCTAGAAAAAACGCCGGTGCGCTATGTATTGGGGCATAGCCTTGGTGGGCTAATTGCACTGGAGGCGCTGCGGCAAAAACCGACGTTACCCGCAGAGCGCGTGGTATGCCTTGGCTCGCCACTGCGAGGAAGTCGCACGGCCGCTGCGTTGGCCACTCATCCTGTGTTGAAATCGGCCTTGGGGTGCAGCGCGCACTTGCTTAAAGAAGGTGTGGCAAGTTGGAGCGGTGCAGCGAGTGTGGGGGTGGTGGCAGGCGATTTAGCGCGCGGGATGGGGCGCGTGTTCGCTGACTTTTCGGAAGCCTCAGATGGAACGGTCGCTGTTTCAGAAACACAGCTACCTGGAATTGCCGATCACTGTTTGGTACACGCAAGCCATACCGGTCTGGTGCTTTCACAAGCAGCAGCAAACCAAGCAGCGCATTTTATGCGCCACGGGCAATTTGAAAGGTGAAATGAATTAGTCGTTGTCTTCTGGAATATCGTGAAGCGCAGGAAGCGGCTCGCGACTGCCGTCCATCATGCCGCGACTCAGCTTGTCGCCTTCAATAAAGAGCAATTGCCCGGCCTTGCCGCGCTTGATGCCGCTGTCGATAGCGATCACCTTGCCGTCGTGAAAACTGGCCACTTCACCCATCGTGGTATGGCCCACCACAATGCGCGATAGGCCTAGTTTTTTCACCAGCGCTTGAACATCTTCGGTACTTAGATCGCCGTTGAAATAGCCGCGATACCAAATTGGGCTGCGCTTTCCATCATATAGGCGGCGGGTTTTGGTGCCTTCTTTCACCTGTTTTTTAGGTAGCCCAATCGACGCATCGTAAGCCGCATTGGTTGCATCGAGCTTGGTAACAAGGTCTAGGTTTTCTGGTGCAATGCCGCCATGAAGAAAAAGCGTATCGCCAATTTTGAGCATCACCGGGCGGGTGCGCAGCCAGCGGCCTAATACTGTGTTTTTTCCGTAGAGCGCGGCATAGGGCATGCCCAGTTGCTTGGCCACGGTGATGTATTTGTCGTTCACGTAGCGAGTGTCTTCGTACAGCACCATCGTTTCATGGTTGCCGAGCAGGAACTGCACGGCGCCACCGGCGGCGCTGGCTTCCTGTTGCAGCTGGAATAACTGCCAAAATGTCTCTGTTACTTGCGGGCCGCGATCAAAAACATCGCCGGTAATCACCAGTGTGTCGTGGCCTGCATTCCAATGCCCATCGGGGGTGATAATTTTATTTGCGCGCAGTAGCGTCATCATCACGCCGTATTGGCCGTGGATATCAGAGAGCGCGATGATGCGTGCACCGGAAGCTAGCCGTGCCTGCGAGGCTAAAAACCGTTTAGGCGGGGCGCTAGGAAGATGGATAGGCGCTTGAAATCCGCAGATCGGCGCAACCGTTACTGGCTTGGAAATAGAGAACTCACGGCGCACCGTTTTGCCATCGCAGACCCAGACGGCTTCTAGATTGGCGTTGTGAAGGAAGATATAGGGGCCGTCATCGACTGCAGCAGTGTCTTGCAAAGAAAGCGATGCCGCAGGAGCTGGGCCGAAGCAAGCAAGCGCAGCAACTAGAGCGCCGATGCGGATGAAAAGGTGCGACATGGTCGTTACTCCGTAAATTCCGGCATGCGGTACTTGGAAAGCGTATTCTAAAGAGTCGCCGTATAATTGGCGCTTCGAATTTTCCCCGGATAATCCTATGGGACGTGGCCCCTCCATTGCCGCCCGCAAGGGCGCACAAGATGCACAGCGCGGTAAAATTTTTACCAAAGTCATTCGCGAAATTTCGGTAGCGGCACGCGCCGGTGGAGGCGACCCGCATAGCAATCCGCGTCTGCGTTCGGCCATTGATAAAGGCCTGTCGGCCAATATGACCAAAGACGTGATCGAGCGCGCCATCAAGAAGGCCACGGGCGAACTGGAAGGCGTGGTGTATGAAGAAATTCGTTACGAGGGCTACGGTGCGGGTGGTGTGGCGGTGATCGTGGATTGCCTTACCGATAACCGCGTGCGCACCGTGTCGGACGTGCGTCATGCGTTCACCAAATTCCACGGCAACCTAGGCACCGAAGGCTCGGTGGCGTTTATGTTCAAGAAGCTCGGTGTGCTGAGCTACGACGCCGGAGCCAATGAAGACGCCATCACTGAAGCCGCGATCGAAGCTGGTGCCGATGACGTGGTGGTGTATCCCGAAGACGGCGCAATCGATGTGTTAACCACGCCCGACACCTTTGCCGAAGTCAAAGCCGCACTGGAAGCCGCCGGCCTTGCGCCGGGCTTTGCCGAAATCACCATGCGCGCCGATAACGACAGCAAGGTAGAGGGGGAAGTGGCTGAGCAGGTGCAGAAGTTGCTGCACTGGCTGGAAGATATGGATGACGTGCAAAACGTCTACTCCAACGCCGAAGGACTGGGCTGATCTCGGTCGATCGAGAGCAGGCCGCGCCATGACGCAGCCCATTATTGCCACCATGCAGAAGTCTGCGCCGATTCGGGTGCTGGGGATCGACCCCGGCTCCCAGCGTACCGGTGTGGGCATTATTGACGTATTGGCCGACGGGCGCACGCAGCATGTTCATCACCAGCCGCTGGTGTTGTTGGGGGAGGAAAGCTTCCCACTGCGCCTGCGCAAATTGCTCGATGGGCTGTGGGCGTTGATCGAGCAATATCAGCCGGATGAAGTGGCCGTGGAGCAGGTGTTCTTATCCAATAATGCGATGAGCGCGCTCAAACTTGGGCAGGCCCGTGGCGCTGCGGTAGCGGCCTGCGTGGCACGTGATTTACCCGTGAGTGAATATGCCGCCAAAGAGATCAAACTGGCCTTGGTGGGCAGTGGCGGTGCAGATAAAGCGCAAGTGCAGCATATGGTTGGCGCAATGCTGGGGCTTTCTGGCAAGCTGCAAGCCGATGCTGCCGACGCGTTAGCGGTGGCCATTACCCATGCGCACGTACGCGCCAGCGCGCAGCGCTTGGGTGTGGCTGAGCGCTTGGCCTGGGGGCGAAAAGGTAGGGGGCGGAGATGATTGGGCGTTTGAAAGGTGTGCTGATCCACAAGGCGCCACCGTGGTTGGTAGTGGATGTGCATGGCGTGGGTTATGAGTTGGAAGCGCCGATGAGCACGTTTTACGACCTGCCCGAACTTGGGCGGGAAGTATTCCTGTTTACTCACTACACGCAAAAAGAAGATTCCGTCGCGCTGTATGGCTTCCTACGTGAAGCCGAGCGCCGCTTGTTTCGCGATGTGCAAAAAGTATCAGGCATTGGCGCCAAAATCGCGTTGGCGGTTCTATCGGGTGTTAGCGTCGATGAGTTTGCGCGTTTGCTGCAAACCTCAGATATCACCGCACTAACGCGTATTCCCGGGATCGGTAAAAAAACCGCGGAGCGCATGGTGGTGGAACTGCGTGACCGCGCCGCTACATTGGGTAGTGGGGCTGTATCAGGCGCGGTAGCACTACCCGGTGATCCTGTTTCAGAAGCCATTACCGCCCTGCAGGCGCTGGGCTACAAGCCTGCAGAAGCCGAGCGGATGGCAAAAAAAGCGGCCAGCGATGGCGACGACGTGCCCACCATTATTCGCAAAGCGCTACAGTCTGCGCTGCGCTAAGAGTTGCCTATGAAAAATGACAGTACCACCGTGGCCGCACACAGCCATGCCAGTCATCCTGCCGGCTTGGCTTTGGTCATCGGTGCCATTGGCGTAGTGTTTGGTGACATCGGTACCAGCCCGCTCTACACCTTGAAAGAAGCGTTCTCGCCGCACTACGGCTTGCAAAACGACCATAACACTGTGCTTGGCGTGCTGTCGCTGGCATTTTGGGCGCTGAATATCGTGGTGACACTTAAATACGTCACGATCATCATGCGCGCCGATAACGATGGTGAAGGCGGCATCATGGCGTTGATGGCGCTGGTGCAGCGCACCCTGCGCAATGGTTCACGCTCGGCCTATATCGTGGGGATTTTAGGAATCTTTGGCGCATCGCTATTTTTTGGCGACGGTGTCATTACCCCGGCGATCACCGTGATGGGCGCGGTGGAAGGGCTGGAGGTTGCTGCGCCCGGGCTCGACGCATTTATCGTGCCAATTACCCTTGTTGTGCTCGCTGCGCTATTTGCGGCGCAGCGGTTTGGTACGGCGCGGGTAGGTAAAGTGTTTGGCCCGGTGATGTGCTTGTGGTTTATCGCGCTGGCGGCCATTGGTGCGTGGAATGTGATCGAAGCGCCTGAGGTGTTGAAAGCGCTCAATCCGTGGTGGGGAATGCGTTTCTTCACCGAACACGGCTGGCACGGCATTTTCATTTTTGGTGCGGTGGTGCTGGCGGTGACCGGTGGTGAAGCTCTGTATGCCGATATGGGGCATTTCGGCGCGCCACCGATCCGGCACGGTTGGTACTTCTTCGTGCTGCCCTGTTTGATGTTGAACTATCTTGGTCAAGGTGCGGTGGTGTTGTTGCGCCCGGATGCCGTGGCAAACCCATTCTTTGAAGCGGTTCCCGGTTGGGCGCTGTATCCCATGATCGTGCTGGCCACGATGGCGGCGGTCATTGCTTCGCAATCGGTAATTACCGGGGCCTATTCGGTATCGCGTCAGGCCATGCAGCTGGGCTATATCCCGCGGATGCGGATCAAGCACACCTCACACGACACCATCGGGCAAATCTATATTCCTGCCATCAACTGGGGGTTGGCGGCTTTGGTATTTGGGTTGGTTCTGGCCTTCCGAAGCTCGTCGAACTTGGCCGTTGCCTATGGCATTTCAGTATCCGCCACGATGTTGATCGACACCTTGCTGCTGGCCCTGATCGCACGCACTCTGTGGCCGCGTATGCGTTACTGGATTCTGGCACTTTGCGCTGTTTTCTTGGTGCTGGATATTTGTTTTGTGGTGGCCAATGGCACCAAGCTCATGCAAGGGGCATGGTTCCCGGTGGCACTGGGAATTGTGTTGTTTACCATGATGCGCACTTGGCGGCGCGGCCGCGAGTTGCTGCGTGAAGAAACCAGTAAGGAAGGTATCAAGCTGGACGTGTTCTTGCCCGGCTTGATGCTGGCCCCGCCAGTGCGGGTGCCGGGCACCGCTGTGTTCCTAACGGCCAGCCCAAGCGTTACCCCGCATGCGCTGCTGCATAACCTGAAACACAATAAAGTGCTGCACGAACGCAATGTGTTTTTGACGGTAGAAACGCTGAATATCCCATATGCGCCAGTAGAGCGTCGGTTGAAAATAGAGTCGATCGGAGGAGACGACTTTTACCGTGCCACGGTGCGCTATGGGTTTATGGAAACGCCCGATGTGCCAGTGGCATTGATGCGCAGCTGTGATCAGTGCGACCTCACCTTCAACCCGATGGATACCACCTATTTCGTAAGCCGCGAAAGCATTGTGGCGGGCCGCCGTCGCGGCATGCCGATTTGGCGCGACAAATTATTCGCCTTCATGCACCGCAACGCGGCGACGGCAACCAATTTTTTCCGCATCCCCGGCAATCGCTTGGTTGAATTGGGTGCGCAGGTAGAAATTTAATCCTGCGGCGCTTCTGTCAAGCGCCAGGTACCGCGGCCAGCGGCCTTGGCCTGATAAAGTGCGCCATCGGCAAGCTGTAGTAGCAGCTCCGCATCGGCACTGCCAATGGCGTTTCTGCCAATGCCAATACTGGTGCTGATCTTGAATGTGACCTCCCTGAAGGTCACAGGTTCGGTCATGGTAGTGATGAGTTTTTGTGCAATAACTTCCAAGTTATGCGAGGAGGTGATGTCTTCGACAAGAATGGCGAACTCATCCCCGCCCAGCCGAACGGTTAAATCCACCGCGCGCGTACACTGGCGCATGCGCTGGGCAAAAATTTGCAGTGCGTAGTCGCCGGCGGCGTGGCCGTAGCTATCGTTGATGTTCTTGAAAAAATCCACATCGCAATACAGCAGGCCAACACTGCTGCGGTTGCGTTTGGCGCGCGCAAGTGCAAGTGTCATGCGCTCTTCAAAGAGCAGCCGGTTGGCTAGGCCCGTGAGTGGATCGCGGCGCGCCTGTTGCTCCAAGGCTTGCTCGGCTTCGATACGTGAGGTGACGTCGCGCCCCGAGTACACCACGGCAAAATGCCCGTTTTCTTCAGGCACACTTTGAAGATTGGCGGCCAGCCAGACGTAGTGACCTTGCTTATGGCGGCAGCGATACACGGCGCTCGCTGCGCCGCCGTGCGCGTAAAGAGGGGAGATGGCGTCTTGCAAAACCGCGACATCTTCCGGGTGAACCAGCTCCCAGCGGATACGTTCAAATTCCTCAGCACTCCAGCCCAGCATCTCGGTGACGGAAGGGGAGATGTAGTCGAGTGAGCGCGCAGGCCCGATGCGAAGGATAAGGTCACGGGAGTGCTCGGCAAGCATGCGGTACTGCTGCTCGCTGCGCTTGAGTGCATGGTTCAAAATGCGGCGCTGAGTCAACACCGATGCGGCGGGGAAGGCCACCATGCAGCACGATAAAAGATAAAGCTGCAGGGTATGCGTGCGCGATACTTCGCTGGTGACATTAAGCCCGTGCGCAAACGGACCTTGGCCTGCAGCAGTGGCGGTGGTGGCAATCAACGCGATAAGCGCAATGGCAGGAACAAAGCCACTAAATCGATGGCGCAGCACGCTCACTATCAATAAAGGGAGGAGTGCAAATGAGATAGGGAGAGGGAGTTTGAAAAAAACCAGCCATGTGCAAAGTGCAATCAATAGTTGAGTGACCACCAACTCTGCGCGCCGCTTGGGCGGGCCAAAGATGCGCCAGCCTTCAATTCTTGAAACGACAGTAAGGGTGCTGAAGATGATTAGCCCGATGACATGGGAGGCGTACCACGTCTCAAAGAGAATCCAAAACGAAGTTGGGCTTGATAAAAACAGATGCCGCGCAGATGCGGCAATAAGGGCGGGCGCTAGGCAGGCAAGGAAGGTTGCACCAGCAGCGATTCGTATTGTCCGTTTGATCGATGCAAGCTGCGCAACATCTGGTGCGTACTTGGTAATGAAGTAAGCCGCGCACCACGCATCCAAAAGATTACAAAGGCTAAAGAGTAGACTGACGGCAGCCCCTCGCTGCAGGTAGGTGTTGACGGCAAAAAAAGCAACGAATGCGCAAGCGAGAAAAATTGGCCATTGCTTCTTCGGTGCGGTGAGCAGTGCGCCCAGTAAAATGCCGCCGGGTACCCAGAGCATTGAGAATTCAGCAGGGCCAGCTGCAAAACGAATCGACCACCAGCCACTCACTGCGATAAGTAGAGTAAACGCGGCTAATGCTGGAAGCTGTAGTTGCCTCACTTCCTCGATTTTGCTTGCAGTCCCCATTCTGTTACTCGCGCTGGCCGCTAGGTTTCACAATAGAGCTTTGTTGATCAAAAGAAAATGCAGGCCGCAAGTTGTGGCGTTCGTGTGGCAGTGGGTGATAATGACACGATGACCGACTCCCGCCTCATTGCCCCCGCTGAAACCCGTGACGACGCCGCGCTGGAAGCCAGCATTCGCCCGAAGTCGTTGTCCGAATACCTCGGCCAACAGCCGGTGCGCGAGCAGATGCAGATCTACATCGAGGCCGCCAAGGGCCGCGGCGAGGCGCTGGATCATGTGCTGATCTTCGGCCCGCCGGGCCTCGGCAAGACCACGCTGTCGCACGTCATCGCCAACGAGCTGGGGGTCAACCTGCGGGTGACGTCCGGGCCGGTAATCGAGAAAGCAGGCGATCTTGCCGCGCTGCTCACCAACCTGCAGCCGCATGACGTGCTGTTTGTCGATGAGATCCATCGGCTGTCGCCGGTGGTGGAGGAAATCCTCTACCCGGCGATGGAAGATTGTCAGATCGATATCATGATCGGCGAAGGCCCGGCCGCGCGCTCGATCAAGCTCGACCTGCCGCCGTTCACTCTGATCGGCGCCACCACCCGCGCCGGTCTGCTCACCGCGCCGCTACGCGATCGCTTCGGCATCGTGCAGCGGCTGGAGTTCTATTCGGCCGAGGAACTGGCCCGCATCGTGCGGCGCTCGGCGCAGATCCTCGGCATTGCCTGCGACGCCGACGGCGCGGCCGAGCTGGCGCGGCGTTCGCGCGGCACCCCGCGCATCGCCAACCGGCTGCTGCGGCGGGTGCGCGACTACGCGCAAGTGAAGGGCAATGGCACGATCGATGCGGGCATCGCGCGTGCGGCGATGGACATGCTGAAGGTCGATCCAGAAGGCTTCGATGAGCTGGACCGGCGCATGCTGGGCATTATCATCGACGCCTTCGATGGTGGCCCGGTCGGGGTGGAATCACTCGCAGCGGCACTCTCAGAAGAGCGCGGTACGCTGGAAGACGTGATCGAACCCTATCTGATCCAGCAAGGCTTCCTAGTGCGCACCGCGCGCGGGCGCATGGCCACGTCTAAAGCGTACCGTCACCTTGGCTTCAAGCCCAAAGCAGGCCCGGGTCCATTGTTCGAGAACGCAGATGGCTGACTGTTTTTCACTTCCCGTACGCATCTATTGGGAAGATACCGACGCCGGTGGCGTGGTTTATCATGCGCAGTACCTTGCCTTCATGGAGCGCGCGCGCACCGAATGGCTGCGCGGATTGGGCCTGCATCAAGAAGCCTTGAAGCATGAGGCCGACCTCGTTTTCGTGGTGCGGGCCATGGAAGTGGATTTCCGCAGCCCGGCGCGGCTGGACGATCAGCTTTCGGTCAGCGTGCGCCTGCTTGAATGTCGAGGGGCTAGCCTGCTACTGACACAGCGGGTTGAACGCAACGGTGTGTTACTGGTTGAAGCGAACGTAAAAATTGCGGCTCTGCGCGCTTCCAATTTTCGCCCACGTGCGTTACCTGAATTTTTACTGCCACAACTTAAATCTCTGGTGGAGACTGTTTGATGTTTGTTTCAACCCTGCTGCAATCCTTGCCAGAGGCGCTGCCTGAAAGTGGCACCGCGACAACCGTTGAACTGGCCAATAACGCGGCGCCGGCGGCGGCCGTTCATGGCGACCAAGGCCTCAATATTCTGCAGCTCGTGCTGCACGCCAGTTTGCCGGTGCAATTGGTGATGAGCCTGTTACTGCTGGCTTCGCTGGCGTCGTGGGTCATTATTCTGCGCAAAAAGCGGGTGTTAGACCGCGCCGAGCAAGAGGCCGATCGTTTCGAAGAAGCGTTTTGGTCGGGCACCGAACTTTCCAAGCTGTATGCTGCGGCCACCGAGCGCAACCGTCAGGTGGAAGGGCTAGAGGCGATTTTTGAAGCCGGGATGCGCGAGTTCAACCGCCTGCGCCAGCGCCGCGGGGTGGACGCGCGTATGCCGCTGGAAGGCGCGCAGCGCGGCATGCGTGCGGCAGGCTCGCGTGAGCTGGACGGGCTGGAACGCAACCTCGAATTTCTTGCCAACGTCGGTTCGATCAGCCCCTATGTGGGTCTGTTTGGCACCGTCTGGGGCATCATGATTTCCTTCCAAGGCCTTGCCAGCATGAAGGAAGCCACCATCGCCACGGTGGCGCCGGGCATCTCGGAGGCGCTGGTGGCCACGGCTATGGGCCTGTTCGCGGCGATCCCGGCGGTGTGGGCGTATAACCGCTTCGCCACCCGCGCCGAGCGTATGGCGGTGCGTTATGAAACCTTCGGCGAAGAGTTCTCCTCTATCCTGCAGCGCCAAACCAGCGGCGACGAGTAAGCCAGATGGCCACTCTTTCCGTACGCAGGCGGCGTAAACGCAAGCTGCAGTCCGACATCAACGTGGTGCCCTACATCGACGTGATGCTGGTGCTGCTCATCATCTTTATGGTCACCGCGCCGCTACTCAACGTGGGCGTGGACGTCAACCTGCCACAAGCCGATGCCAAGTCGCTGGAGCAAAATAAAAAGCAGCCGGTGGTGGTGCAGGTGAATAAAGACGGCGCGCTGGCGATCACCTACGAAGGCGTAGATCGCCCGCAGCGCGTGAACGAAGCCGAGCTGGTGGCCAAGGTGCGCGCCTTTGTCGAGGCCGACCCCAATGTGCCGGTCTATGTGGCAGGCGACCGCGACGTGAGCTATCAAACTGTTTATGCCGTGCTTTCACTGCTGCAGCGTGATGCCAAAGTACCGCGTGCGGGTTTGATGGGCGCGCCGGTACAGTCCGGGCAGTAATGGGGCGCTTGTGAGGCAGACCCGTACCGATACCTCGATCGCCATCGTGCAGGCCGTGCTCCTGCACGCGTTGCTGTTTGCCCTGATGTTTGCGGGGTTGCAGTGGTCGCGCAGCAGCGTACCGCTGTCGGCGGAAGGTGAGCCGGTTGAAGCCGATCTGGTGACGATGTCGGACTTAAGCGCCTCCATGCAGCGCGCATTAAAACGCCCGGTGAAGGAAGAAGCTCCTGCGCCAACACCTAAGCCCGAGCCGAAGCCCCTCCCCGAGCCGCTGCCTGAAGAAGTGCCCGCGCCGAAAGAACTGCCGCCACCCGTGCCCGAGCCCGCGCCGGTGGAACAAGAGCGCGTGCAGCGCAATGCCGAGGCGCCACCAGTAAAGAAGGTGACGAAAGAGCAAGAAGAAAAGCGCAAACAGCCGCCGCAAGTAGAGCTCAACGCAAAAAACAAGCAAAGCGCGCTGGAACGGCAAAAACAGCAGCAGCTGGAAGAAATTCGCAAGCTGCGCGAGCAGGCCAGCAAAGACCGCAGCATGGCCGAGCAGCGCGCCCAACAGCAGGTCGATGCGCGCGGCACCAAACAGACGCCCTCGCCGGGGAATCGCGGCACCGACCCAAGCCTTTCCGCCAAATATGCCGCCGCCTTGCAGCAAGCCATCTTGCGGCAATGGACGCGCCCGGAAACCGTACCCCTAGGGCAGCGCTGCCGCATCTCTATTCGGCAAATCCCCGGCGGTGAAGTCACCGACGTGGATATTTCGCCCACCTGCCCATTTGATGCACTGGGACGGCGGTCGGTAGAGGCGGCCGTATTGAAGGCCTCGCCGCTGCCTTACGCGGGTTTTGAAAATGTATTTAATCGCAACCTTGAGCTGAATTTCGTAGCAGAAGACCGATAATCCCGGTTTCTAGAGGCTTTTTAGCCCCTTAGTCCGCTGGCGTTCATGCATTCTTCACCAATTTCGCGCATCCTGTTCATCTTGCTGTCGAGAAAACGCCGGATCTTATGAATTCAATCCGTTGTCGCACTGCGTCGCTAGCCCTATTGCTTGCCGCCCTGCTGCCCGTGGCGGCGTTTGCGCAGTCTAAAGGGCTCGAAATCGACATCGTAGGCGGCAATGCAGCAGCGCTTCCTATTGCTGTGGTGCCGTTTGGCGGCAATTGCGGGGATACCGATGTAGGCGATGTGGTGCGCGCCGATCTCGCGCGCTCCGGCCAATTTCGTTCCCCCGAACCGGCCAGCCTGCCGGAGCGCCCGGTGCAGGGCAGCGAAGTGGCTTACCCCACCTGGCGCATGCTCAAACAAGATTTCTTGCTGATTGGCCGCTGCATTGCAAGCGGCGATAGTTACCGCACCGAATACGAACTCTTTGATGTAGCCAAACAGGAGCGCTTACTGGGCTTTGCGCTCTCCGCGCCGGGCAGTGCCATGCGCGATGTGGCGCACCAGATCAGCGATGCCGTGTATGAGAAAATTCTTGGCGTGCCGGGTGCGTTCTGGACGCGCATTGCTTATGTCACCTCCAGCGGGCTGGGGCGTGACACCAAATATGCACTGATGGTGGCCGATTCCGATGGTTTTAACCCGCGCGCTGTGGTCAATTCACGCGAGCCGCTGCTGTCACCTTCATGGAGCCCGGACGGGCGCAAGCTCACTTACGTGAGTTTTGAGGGCGGTAATTCGGGTATCTGGGTTCAAGACATTGCCAGCGGCAGCCGCAACCGCATCACCAGCTTCCGCGGCATCAATGGCGCGCCCAGCTTTTCACCCGATGGTTCAAAGCTGGCGATGAGCCTGTCGAAAGGCGGCAACCCCGATATTTACGTGATGGACTTGGGCAGCAAGCACCTTACCCAGGTGACCAATCATTTCGGGATCGATACCGAGCCGGTGTGGACCCCCGACGGTGCTAGCCTGTATTTCACCTCAGACCGCGGCGGCCGCCCGCAGATTTACCAAGTGTCTTCCAGCGGCGGCAGCGCCAGCCGGGTGACGTTTGAAGGCAACTATAACGCCAGCCCGTCGCTTTCATTCGACGGCAAAAAGCTCGCCACGGCGCAAGGTGCAGGCAATGTCTATCGCGTCGCGCTGATGGACCGCAGTACCGGAAGCCCGCGCTGGAGCATGCTCTCGCCCGGCTCGATGGACGAATCACCTAGCTTTGCGCCCAATGGCGCGATGCTGCTCTACGCCGCGCGTGAAGGGCGCCGTGGCGTGCTGTATGCCGTATCTGCCGATGGCCGTGTTCGCCAGCGGCTTATGTTGGCCGAAGGTGATGTGCGCGAACCGGCATGGTCCCCCTACCGGAAGCGTTAGTCTCACGCCCTAAAGACATCTGAACCGGCTAGACTGGCCGGATTCAGCTTTTTTGTAATACCACGACGAGGAATTACCCATGGCTGTTTCCATCCCCAATGTTGCACGTGTGTTGACGCTGGCCGTTCTGGCCTCGGCAGTCGCTGTTGGCTGCTCGAAGAAAGTCAAAGAAACCCCCCCGGCTCCGCAGGTTGAAGCCCCGGCTGCTGCGCCCCAAGAAGCACCGAAGTCCGGCGTGTACACCCCGGCCGACCTCG
Source organism: Thermomonas sp. (assembly GCF_019104945.1). Lineage (GTDB taxonomy): Bacteria > Pseudomonadota > Gammaproteobacteria > Xanthomonadales > Xanthomonadaceae > Thermomonas. The sequence continues at coordinate 50,001 of NZ_JAHRWW010000046.1, forward strand.
ACAGCGATGCCTGCTTGATCCAGCGCACGATCTACTTCGATCTGGACAAAGACCTGGTGAAGCCGGAGTTTGCCGCGATCATGAACTGCCACGCCAAGTACCTGCGTGACCGTCCGAGCGCCCGCCTGCGTCTGGAAGGCAATGCCGACGAGCGCGGTAGCCGTGAATACAACCTTGGCCTCGGCGAGCGCCGTGGCAATGCGGTGAACTCCGCACTGCAGGCCAACGGTGGTTCGCCGTCGCAGCTGACCGTGATCAGCTACGGTGAAGAACGCCCGGTGTGCAACGATTCCAACGAAGCGTGCTGGTCGAAGAACCGCCGCGTTGAACTGATCTACACCGAGAAGTGATGCGCCGTTCGGCCATCCTTTGTGTGGCAGCGGCGGTGCTTTTAGCACCGTCGCTCGCCTCTGCGCAGCGCGTCAGCCTAGCCGACCGGGTAGCCGCTCTTGAAACGCGCGCAGCAGGAGACCAAAGCGGTACCGAGTTGGTCAACCAAATGACCCAGCTACGGCAAGAGGTGCAAGACCTACGCGGCCAGTTGGAAGAACTGCAGCAGCAGTTGGAAAAGAACAAGCAAAGCCAGCGTGCGCAATACCTCGATCTAAGCGGGCGCTTGGATCGCCTAGAAGGGGGTACTCCCGCACCCGCGCAAGCGTCGGTGCCAGTGTCAGAAACCCCTGCTCCAGCCGTTGCAGCGCCTACCGTATCTGCAGCCGCCTCTTCAGCACCTGCCGCAAAAGACGAGCAAAGTGCGTATAACCACGCATTCGAAGCACTGAAGTCGGGCGACTACGTCGAGTCGGCGCGGCGTCTGCACGCGTTCTTGGACTCGTTTCCCAGTGGCCAATTGGCCGCCAATGCGCTGTATTGGCTGGGTGAAAGTTATTACGTGACGCAGAACTATGCGTTGGCCGCCGATCAGTTCAAAGCACTGCTTGGCCGCTACCCCACCCACGATAAAGCCCCCGGCGCGTTGCTCAAATTGGGCCTTTCGCAGCAGGGCTTGCGGCACACCGATGCAGCCGTGGCCACGCTTCGGCAAGTCATTCAGCGCTACCCTAATTCCGATGTGGCACGCATCGCCGATGAACGGCTGCGTTCGATTCAGTTCACAAGCAGCCGTTAAACTAAGCCAATGAACGCTGATGAACATACGGCCACCATTGCGGCCGAGAGCCCGCGTGAGCGCCTAAAACTCACCGAAATTTTTCTTTCTCTACAGGGCGAAGCACGCGATGCGGGCTGGCCTACGGTCTTTGTGCGCCTCACTGGTTGCCCCCTGCGCTGCCAGTATTGCGATACCACCTATGCATTTTACGGCGGCAACTGGTGGGAGATCGACGCCATTTTAGAAGAAGTGGCCAAATACGGTGCGCGGCATGTCTGCGTCACCGGCGGCGAGCCGTTGGCGCAAAAGCGCTGCGTGCATCTGCTGGAAAAACTCTGCGATGCCGGTTATATCGTGTCGCTGGAAACATCCGGGGCGATGGATATTGGCAACGTGGATGCGCGCGTGTCGCGGGTGATGGATATCAAAACACCGGGCTCGGGCGAAGTGGCGCGCAACCATTGGGCCAATATTCCGCTGCTCACCACGCACGATCAGGTGAAGTTCGTCATTTGCTCGCGCGAAGATTTCGACTGGGCGAAAGACATCGTGGCGCAATACCAGTTGCACACCGTCTGCGATGTGCTGTTTTCACCCAGTGCTGGCCAAGTGCAGGCGCGCGAATTGGCCGATTGGATCGTGACTGAAAAAGTACCAGTGCGCTTTCAGATGCAGCTGCACAAAATTCTTTGGGGCGAGGAGCCGGGCCGATGAAAAAGGCAGTTGTTTTGGTATCGGGCGGCATGGACTCGGCCGTGGTCTTGGCCATGGCGCGTGAGCAGGGCTTCGAAACCTATGCGCTCAGCGTGCGCTACGGCCAGCGGCACACTTCAGAATTAGACGCCGCCGCGCGTGTGGCGAAAATGCTGGGTGCAAGCGAACACAAAACCGTGCATGTCGATCTGCGCAGCATTGGTGGCTCGGCGCTCACCGACGATATCGCCGTGCCCACTGAGGCCGATGGGCATGTGATCGGGCAGGGGATTCCTTCCACCTATGTGCCTGCGCGCAATACCATCATGCTGTCGGTGGCACTGGGCTGGGCCGAAGTGCTTGGCTCCACGGATTTGTTCTGCGGCGTCAACGCGGTGGACTATTCCGGTTATCCCGACTGCCGTCCGGAGTTCGTGGCAGGTTTCGAGCAGCTCGCCAATTTGGCCACCAAAGCCGGTGTGGAAGGCAGCCGTTTTCGCGTCCATGCACCGCTCATGGCGCTGTCCAAGGCCGATATTGCGAAGGAAGGAATCCGCCTAGGTGTGGACTTCGCGCAGACGGTAAGCTGCTACCAAGCCGATGAAGATGGGCTGGCGTGCGGCCACTGCGATGCCTGCCGTTTACGTGCGCAAGGGTTTGAAGATGCAAAAATTTCAGACCCAACCCGATACATTGGGGCAAACATAGGTTAAGATATGCACCCCCGGCGCAATGCCGGGATGCTTTTTGTGGGTCGTTAGCTCAGTCGGTAGAGCATCGGACTTTTAATCCGCTGGTCGATGGTTCGAATCCATCACGACCCACCATCTCATCGCGCACTTCAGCGCAGCACCTCAAGCACTTTATCCGCGGCCACATTCGCCACAATCTTGGCGTGGCCGGGCGCACTCCATAGAATGAATCGAAGACCGCTTGCTTGGGCTTTTTTGTCAAGGTACATGCGCGCCAGCAGCGCGTCTGCGCAGAGTCCGTTCGGAATGGCGGTAGGTAGCTGGAAGCGATGCAGCAGGGCCTGCAGCGCGTCGGCGTCGCTTGCGCTGGCAAGGCCAAGTGCGGCCGATAGGCGGGCGGCCAGCACCATGCCAACGGCCACCGCTTCACCATGATTCAGGCCTTCGCCATAGCCTTGTTCGGCCTCGATCGTGTGGCCGAAGGTGTGGCCGAAGTTGAGCAGGGCGCGCTCGCCGTGTTCAAACGGATCGCGTTCGGTAATCGCGGCTTTGTGGGCACAGCTGCGCGCAATGGCTTCGCTTAGTGCGGCATCGTCACCACTAAGGAGCGCGTCGCAGTGTGCGCTAAGCCAGTGCAAAAACGGGGCGTCGATAATCGCACCATATTTAATGACTTCAGCTAGGCCAGCGCGCAATTCTCGCGGTGGCAGCGTGTGCAGGACGCGGGTATCGGCGATCACCGCGCGCGGGGTATGAAACGCACCAACGAGGTTTTTTCCCCGCGGAATATCTACTGCCGTTTTTCCACCCACGGAGGAATCCACCATCGCCAAGAGGCTGGTGGGGAGCTGTACTACGTCAATTCCGCGCATCCAGCACGCCGCAGCAAAGCCCGCCATATCGCCAATGACGCCGCCGCCCAAAGCAATGACGCAGGCGTCGCGGGTTGCGCCAAGTGCGGCCAGCGCTTCAATGACGCCCCCAAAGTTGTTTAGCGTTTTTTCTGCCTCACCCGCAGGGATCACATGTTGGGCAATGAGTAATTCGGGCCTAGCGGCCAGTAGGGCAGCTTCCACCTGTGCGGCATAAAGCGGTGCAACGTGGCTATCGCTCACAATCAGCACGTGGCGGCCGCGCAGCGTGGCGCTTAATAGCGCGCCGTCTTGCACTAAGCCGGGGCCGATATGGATGTCGTAGGGGGCACTGCCTGCAACGGTGACGGTGTGACGTGGAGAGTTCATGCGTGTTGGGCCTTGAACGATGCGATTTGCGCGGCCAGCGTGGCGGCTGCGGCCTGCGGGTCAAGTGTGGAGGTGTCGAAGTAAAGCTGCGCGCTGCTGCGATACAGCGGCTCGCGCTGTGCCTGTAGATCGGCAAGGCGCTGCGCGGGGTTGTCGGTGTGCAGGAGGGGGCGGTTGGCGTCTCCAGCAATGCGCTGCAACTGAATATCGGGCGCTACTTGCAGATACACCACGATGCCCGCAGCACGCATGATGCGACGGTTTTTTTCGCGCAGCACCGCGCCACCGCCGGTGGCGATCACTGCTGCTGGGGCGTTGATGAGGTCACGCAGGGCCTGGGTTTCGCGCTCACGAAACCCCGCTTCGCCTTCCTCTTCAAAAATAACGGGGATAGGCTTGCCCGCCGTCATCACGATCTGCGCATCCACATCCAAAAGTGTGCGCCCAAGCAGCGCGGCCAGAGCCAGACCCAGCGTACTTTTGCCCGCGCCCATGGGGCCGATAAGGAGGATGTGATCGTGATTTTGCATCGCAGCATGCTAACAGGCAGATGCGCGCAGGGCGCGCGCAGGTGACAATAGCGCCATGAAAATCTTATCTGACGAAATTCTGTCTCAGTTCGATACCCTGTTTGCCGAGGCGTTGGCTGCAGGTGAACCCGACCGCACGGCCATGACGCTGGCCACGGTGGGGGGCGAGGGGCAGCCATCTGCGCGTATCGTGCTACTGAAAGAGCACGACGCCCAAGGCTTCGTGTTCTACACCCATCTCGATGGGCGCAAAGGGCGCGAGCTGCAAGCCACCGCCAAGGCGGCGCTGCTGTTCTATTGGCCGCGCGTGCGCGAAGGTGTGCAGGTGCGTATCGAAGGCGCGGTGGAAGTGGTTTCTGAAGCCGAGGCCGATGCGTATTTCGCCAGCCGCCCGCGCGGCAGCCAATTAGGGGCTTGGGCTTCACATCAGTCGGAAACGCTGGATGCGCGCGAAACCTTCGATGCGCGCCTTGCTCACTATGCGGAAGAGTTCGATGGCCGCGACGTGCCGCGCCCGCCGCGTTGGACCGGGTTTCGTGTGATTCCCCACGCAGTGGAGTTTTGGTACGCCGCCCAGTACCGCCTGCACGAGCGCTGGTTGTACGAGTGCGATGCGCAAGGCCAATGGGCCAAGCGCATGCTGTACCCGTAAGCCTTAGTCGTTCGCGGCTGAAAGCTCTACACCGCGTACGCGCGCGGCGTGGATGGCCTCGTCCACAAGGCTGCGGAAGCCGCCCGCTTCAAAGGTTTCGATTGCTGCTTGCGTGGTGCCATTGGGCGAGGTTACCCGGCGGCGCAGCTCAGCGGCATCGACATTGGACTCGGTGAGCATGCGCGCCGCACCGAGTACCGTTTGTAGGGCCAGTGTGCGCGCTGCGGGCTCGGACAGACCTTCTTGAACGCCCGCGTGGATCATGGCTTCGGCCAGTAAAAACACATAGGCCGGGCCGCTGCCGGAAACGGCCGTCACGGCGTCCATCTGCGCTTCATCTGCAATCCAAACCGTTTTGCCCGCAGCAGAGAGCAGCGTTTCGGTGAGTTGCTTGCCCGCTGCGTCCACCGCTGCGGTGGCAAATAACCCGGTAACACCAGCGCCAAGCAGGGCAGGGGTGTTGGGCATAGTGCGCACCACCGGCAACCGCCCGCCCAGCCAGCGTTCGAGCTGGGTGGCGGTAATGCCGGCGGCAATGGAAATAACCAGTGGTTTGCCAGACTGCGCGGCACTGGCCAGCCCTTCGCACACTGGGCGCATCACTTGTGGTTTGACCGCAAACACCCACGTGTCGGCCCCGGTCACCGCTTCTTCGGCGTGCTCGAACACGGCAACGCCAAAATCGCGCTGCAGCGCCTCACGTAGCGGAGGTACGGGTTCGGCTACGCGAATCGATGCGGGGGGGCGGCCCTGTGCAATAAGGCCACCAATCAGGCTACGCGCCATATTGCCGCCGCCGATAAATGCGATGCTGGTATTCATACTGAAGATTCCAATTTAGGGGGGCGGGGGCCGAATAGGGCGCTGCCGATGCGCACCATGGTCGCACCTTCTTCAATCGCGGCAACAAAGTCTTCACTCATGCCCATTGAGAGCGTGTCGATCTGCGGAAAGGTCGCGCTGAGGGTGTCGAATAATGCCGACATCGCCCGGAATGCGGCGTGACGGCGCTGCATATCGGGGTCTGGGGATGGAATCGCCATCAGTCCACGTAACTTTAGATTGGGATGGGCCGCAACCGCCGCGGCAAGCTCGGCCACCGCTTCAGGGGCGCAGCCGCTTTTGCTGGCTTCATCGTCGATATTGACCTGAATGAGCAAGTTGAGTGGGGGGCGATCGATGGGCCGATGCTTGGCCAGTGCTTCCACCAGCTTGCGCCGATCAACGGTTTGTACCCAGTCGAAGGCCCGCGCGGCGACGTCGGCTTTGTTTGACTGCAGGTGGCCAATCATGTGCCACTCCAGCCCTTGTGCGCGTAGTGCCTCGATTTTGGGTAGGGCTTCTTGCACATAATTTTCACCGAACGCGCGCTGGCCAGCGGCGGCCATGGCCGCGATGTCGGCGGCCTCTCGGGTTTTGGAAACGGCCAGTAAACGCGGCTCTGGCCGGTTTGGCCATGCCTTCGCGTTATGAATAGAGGTTAGGGCGGCTTGCAGGGAAGCGGCAAGTGGGGTGGTCATTGTCTGTGTCACGGGAGTTGAACGCGGCGAGTCTGACGCTCATACTGCCAGCGGGGTGCGGCCGGTGCCAGCCGTTGGTCGCCTTTTCAGGGAACGCTCACGAAATAACGACGTAGAGGGGCAAGCATGGATATCGCCGAACTTCTGGCATTTTCCGTAAAAAATAAAGCATCGGACCTGCACCTTTCCGCAGGCCTGCCGCCAATGATCCGTGTGGACGGCGACGTGCGCCGTATCAACATTCCTGCACTGGATCACAAGCAAGTCCACGCGCTGGTGTACGACATCATGTCGGACAAGCAGCGCCGCGATTACGAAGAATTTTTGGAAGTGGACTTCAGCTTCGAAATTCCCAGTCTTGCGCGTTTTCGTGTCAACGCCTTCAACCAAAACCGAGGCGCGGGTGCGGTGTTCCGTACCATTCCCTCGGAAGTGCTGACCCTAGAAGACCTTGGCTGCCCGCGCATCTTCAAGGACTTGATCGAGCAGCCGCAGGGCTTGATCTTGGTCACCGGGCCTACTGGTTCGGGTAAGTCCACCACGCTGGCGGCGATGATCGATCACATCAACAAAAACGAGTACGGCCATATTCTGTCGGTGGAAGACCCGATCGAATTCGTGCACACCTCGCAAAAATGCTTGATCAACCAACGCGAAGTGCACCGCGATACCCACGGCTTCAACGAGGCGCTGCGCTCGGCATTGCGTGAAGACCCGGACATCATCTTAGTGGGCGAATTGCGCGACCTTGAAACCATCCGCTTAGCGCTTACCGCGGCCGAAACCGGCCACTTGGTGTTCGCCACCTTGCATACCAGTTCGGCGGCCAAAACCATCGACCGTATCATCGACGTGTTCCCGGCGGGCGAAAAGCCGATGGTGCGTTCGATGCTGTCGGAATCGCTGCGCGCCGTGATCGCGCAGGCGCTGCTGAAGAAAGTGGGCGGCGGTCGTACTGCGGCATGGGAAATCATGGTGGGCACCCCCGCCATTCGTAACCTGATCCGCGAAGACAAAGTGGCGCAGATGTACTCGTCCATTCAAACCGGGCAGAACGCGGGCATGCAGACCTTGGATCAGCATTTGCAAGAGCTGGTCAAGCGCGGCATGGTCAGCCGCCAGCAGGCGCGCGAATATGCCAAGGACAAGCGGTTATTCGAATAAGGCCTGGAGCCCGCCATGAGCAGCATTGATTTCACCTCGTTTCTTAAATTGATGGCGCACCAAAAGGCGTCCGACCTCTTCATTACCGCCGGGATGCCGCCGTCGATGAAGGTCAACGGCAAAATCACACCGATCACCCAGAATCCGCTGACGGCGCAGCAGTCGCGCGATCTGGTGCTGAACGTGATGACGCCGCAGCAACGCGAAGAGTTTGAAAAAACCCACGAATGCAACTTCGCCATCGGTGTGTCGGGCGTGGGCCGCTTCCGCGTGAGCTGCTTCTACCAGCGCAATCAAGTAGGCATGGTGCTGCGCCGGATTGAAACGCGCATTCCTTCGGTGGAAGAGTTGAACCTGCCGCCGGTGATCAAAACACTGGCAATGACCAAGCGCGGCATCATCTTGTTTGTGGGCGCCACCGGTACAGGTAAGTCCACGTCGCTGGCGGCGATGATTGGCTACCGCAATGGCAATTCCACCGGGCATATCATCACCATTGAAGACCCGATCGAATTTGTGCACAAGCACGACGGCTGCATCATCACCCAGCGCGAAGTCGGCATCGACACCGATAGCTGGGAGAACGCGCTGAAGAACACTCTGCGCCAAGCACCCGACGTCATCATGATCGGTGAGGTGCGCACCCGCGAGGGGATGGACCACGCCATTGCGTTTGCCGAAACCGGCCACTTGGTGCTGTGCACCCTGCACGCCAATAACGCCAACCAGGCGATGGACCGCATCATCAACTTCTTCCCGGAAGACCGCCGCAACCAGTTGCTGATGGATCTGTCCTTGAACCTCAAAGGTGTGGTCGCGCAGCAGCTGATCCCCACCCCCGATGGTAAAGCGCGCCGAGTGGCGATGGAAATTCTGCTCGGCACCCCGCTGGTGCAGGACTACATCCGCGATGGCGAGATCCACAAGCTGAAGGAAGTGATGAAGGAATCCGTGCAGCTGGGCATGAAGACCTTCGATCAAAGCCTGTTTGAGCTGTACCAGGCCGGCGAGATCAGCTACGAAGACGCGCTACGCTACGCCGACTCCGCCAACGAGGTGCGTTTGCGCATCAAACTGGCGCAGGGCGGCGACGCCCGCACGCTGGCACAGGGGCTCGATGGGGTAGAAATCGCCGAGGCGCGCTGAACAGGCTAAAATGCGCGTCATGGACGAGCATGCGCAAAATTTTGGGAACCACCTGCTGATTGCACTGCCGTCGCTGCAGGATTCCTACTTTGAACGCAGCGTCACGCTGATCTGTCAGCACGATGACGACGGTGCGATGGGGGTGGTGATCAACCGCCCCTCCGACTACACCGTCGGCGAAGTGCTGCAGCAGATGGGGGTGAGCTGCAGCGATAACGGGCTCAAGGCGCAACTGGTGCTGAACGGCGGCCCGGTGCACCCCGAGCGCGGCTTTGTGGTGCACGACGGCGATAAGGCTTGGGATTCCACCCTAAGTATTGGCGACGGGCTGTTTCTGACCACTTCGCGCGACGTAATGGAAGCGATGGCGCGTGGCGAAGGCCCGCCGCAGGCGCTGGTGGCGCTGGGCTGCGCGGGTTGGGGCGCGGGGCAACTCGAGCAAGAGCTTACCGACGATAGCTGGCTGCTGGTGCCGAACCGGCAGGACGTCCTGTTTGAGCTGCCGATGGCGCAGCGCTGGCAGGCAGCGGCGGGCAGTATTGGCATTGACCTGCTGAACCACGCCAGCCATAGCGGCCACGCATGAGCACCGAGGCTCCCGTGATTCGGCCCGATGGCACCGTCCTTGGGTTTGACGTGGGGGCGCGCAGAATTGGTGTAGCGGTAGGCAATGCCCTTACCGGCGGTGCGCGTGCGGTGGCCGTTGTGGACGTGCATGCCGCCGGCCCGGACTGGGCCGCGGTGGAAAAATTGCTGCGCGAATGGCGGCCCGATGGCTTGGTGGTGGGTGATCCGATGACCTTAGACGGCGGCGATCAGCCCATTCGCAAAGCCGCGCGTGCGTTTGCCCAAACCCTGCACGAGCGGTTCCGGTTGCCGGTGGTGATGGTGGATGAGCGCAACAGCTCGCAAGAAGCCGCGCGCCGTTTTGCTGCAGCGCGCGCTGATGGCCGTCGCCGCCGCAGTGATGCCGAAAATCTAGACGCCGTGGCGGCTGTCGTAATCGTCGAACGCTGGCTGTCGTCACCACGGCCTTCGCCATAAATCTATTTCTCAACTTCTTTGTGATCGCCATGACCGTGCAAATCGATAATGCTGGCCGCCAGCGGCATCTGCTGGACTTACAGACACTTCCCGTGGATCGCTTGGACGCCCTGTTGCGCCGTGCGCAGGCGTTTGCAAGCGGAGCGCAAGCGCCGCAGGCACTGGCGGGTGTGGCGGTATGCACGCTGTTTTTTGAACCCTCCACGCGCACTCGGCTGAGCTTTCAGTTAGCGGCGCAGCGGTTGGGGGCGCATATTCTAAATTTTGATGCTTCAACCTCGTCTGCTACCAAGGGTGAAACCGATCTCGACACCTTCCGCAATATCCAAGCGATGGGTGTGCGCGGCTTTGTCGTGCGGCATAAGGGCGATGGTGCGGTGGCGGCACTTGCGGCGGAGGCCGATGCGGGGACTGCGGTGGTGAACGCAGGTGATGGGCGCAGCCACCACCCCACCCAAGGTCTGCTCGACATGCTCACCCTGCGCCAGGCCAAGGGCGACGATTTTTCTAAGCTCAAGGTCGTGATCGTGGGTGATTTGAAGCACTCGCGCGTAGCACGCTCCGACCTGCACGCCCTGCGTGCGCTGGGTTGCGGTGAAATACGCGTATGCGGGCCGCAGTCGCTGCTACCGGACGATGACACGCTGCAAGGTTGCGTAGTCACGCACGATTTCGACGCGGCACTCGATGGTGTGGATGCCCTGATGATGCTGCGTCTGCAGCGCGAGCGCATGACGGAAGGATTGGTGGAATCGCTGGAGGACTACCATCGCGATTACGGGCTGACCACGCAGCGTCTTGGCCGCGCCAAAGCCGATGCCATCGTGATGCATCCGGGGCCGATGAACCGGGGTGTGGAAATTACCGATGCCGTGGCCGACGGCGCGCAGTCGTGGGTATTGCGTCAGGTCAGCAATGGCGTGGCGGTGCGCATGGCGGCGCTCGAAGCGGTGCTGAGCGCGGTAGAGTAATCAGTCGGTTGTTGCGTCGGCGTCTTGCAGGGCGCGTAGTTGGCGCAGCAGCGAGAGCCGTTCCGGTGCCGAGCCGGGCGGCTCAAATTCGATCACGGAAATGGTTTCGGCCGGAATCCACCCGGCTTGCACCAGTGCGGAAGTCATAGCGAAGGTGTTGGACGCCGCGAGCACCTTGGCCAGCGGCGTATCGGCGGCTTCAGGCGAGAGCGCCAACTGGACGGACTCGGGCAGCTCCCAGTGCGCAGCGGCTTGTGCGGACAGGCGTGCGGCAATCGTCATAAAGCGCGGTGCCATCATTGGATCGGCAGCTGTTTCAGCCAACAACGGTAGCGAGGCGGTACGAAGCAGCGCCGAGGTGCCGGTGCCCGAGAGCGTGCCGACGAGCTGGGCTTCACTGACATCGCAATAGCCTACGGCGAGTTTTCCACATAGCCACATGCGTGATTCAGTATGCCGCCACAGACGCTCGCCAATCACCGCGTACGGCCCACCTGTTTGCGTGCGCATGATGGGACGCATGACCGAGGCCAGTAGCGCATGGCGCAACCCCTCGTGGCCAATAATGCGCACGGCTTGCAAAAGTGTAGTGATCGCCTTGGTGCTACGGCGATACCAGACACTATTGGCCACGCGTAGCACTTCACCGGTGAGCAGCGGGTCGCGCACCAGCAGTTCGGCGATGTCGCTGGCGGTGGTGCGATCACGGCGCATCATCGCCATCAGTTGCGGCACTAGGGTAGGCAGGCGCGGGATGCGGCGCAGGTCAAAATGCGCGGCGATCTCTTCTAGCTGCGCAATGGCTTGTTCAAGCTTGGGATGCGGGCTGGTGATTTCGGGTGCGGGTGTGGCATAGCCCAACAGCCATTGGCCGTACAGGGTGACGATCGATTGGGTGTCAACGGGAAGGTAGTGCGCCGGGGCGGCAATAGCGCTGGCATAAGGTGCATCCGCCGGTGCTGCTTGAACTGTGCTGACGTGCGACTCTGGAACAACGGCAATAGGCTGCTGCTCCTGCGCGGGAGCGGCAGCGGGTGGCTTGCGAAAGAATTGAACTAATTTCTTAAACATGCGGGCCAGCCGCCACTCTCCGTGTGCACTGTTATGGGGTGATGCGCTGTCAGCGTAACAGGACTACGGTGGCAAGGCCAAGGAAGGTGAAAAAGCCCAGTGAGTCGGTCAGTGCGGTCAAGAAAATGCCGCTGGCGAGCGCCGGGTCGAAGCCGGCGCGCTTCAGACCGATGGGGATCAAAACGCCCGAAGCCGCGGCAAGCAGCAGGTTGCAGGTAAGGGCGGTGAAAATAACCAGCGACAGCCCGGCGTTGTGGAACCACGCCAAGACGATCAACCCCAGTACGGCCCCCATCAGTAGGCCGTTAAGCAGGGCTACGCGCAGCTCTTTCCAAAGCAGCGTGCGGATGTTGGAACCGCCAATTTGCCCCAGCGCCAAGCCGCGCACCACTAGGGCCATTACCTGTGTACCGGCGTTCCCGCCAAGCCCGGCCACCATCGGCATCAAAATGGCGAGCGCCACCAACTTGTCGATGGTGTGTTCAAACTGGCCAACCACGTTCGCAGCGATAAATGCGGTGCACAGATTGACCGACAGCCACACGAGGCGGCGGCGCATGGCACGCCAAACGGGGCTGAACAGGTCTTCGTCTTCGCCGAGGCCGGCCGCGCTCAAGGCCTGATGCTCGGCCTGTTCGCGGATGATATCGACCACGTCGTCGATGGTGATGCGACCCAGCAAGATGTTGTTGTCATCCACCACCGGCGCGGAAATCCAGTCGTGGTCGGAGAACTGGCGCGCCACTTCATCGGAGGTTTCATCCACACCGATGGCGGGCTGTTCGTCGTCGAGCAGCTGGTTGATCGGCGTGCTGGGCTCATGGGTGAGCAGTGCCTGCAGGGCAATGCGGCCAAGGAACTGGTGACGCTTGCTCACCACGTACAGGTGATCGGTGTGGTCGGGCAATTCGCCGCGCAGACGGAGATAGCGCAGCACCACGTCCACGGTGGTGTCGGCGCGCACGGTGACCACGTCGGGGTTCATCAAGCGCCCGGCGGTGTCTTCATCGTAAGACAGCACCTGTTCGAGACGCTCGCGGTTCTCCCGGTCCATCGACTTCAAGACTTCGTCGATCACCGTATCGGGTAGGTCTTCCACCAGATCGGCCAAGTCGTCGATATCAAGATCGGATGCGGCGGCGATCAGTTCGTCCGGGTCCATGTCGGCGATCAGGCTTTCACGCACTTCATCGCCCACATGCAGCAACACTTCACCGTCGTCCTCGGCTTCCACCAAGCCCCAAACCACACTGCGCTTGCCGGGGGGCAGTGATTCCAGCAGATTGCCAATCTCCGCCGGAGACAGGGTGTTGACCATCCGCTTGACTGGGCCCAAGCGGCCGCTTCCGAGCGCGTCGGAGAGCAGGCGCAGTTGGCGCGCAGTCTTATCGTGGCGGACGGTTTCTGCCATGCGAAATCCCAAAAGGTGAGGGGCGCGGCGTGTCTCGCAGCCGCAAGATCAAGTGTTCATAACCGGCCTATTATCGCCTGAGTACGGACAATAAACGAGCTTGATTTGGCTGTTACATCCAAAGTGAGGCGATATTAAAGGATGTCAGCCCCGGATAACGATCTTGCGGTACCGAATCGGTAATTTGAAAGCCGGGTGCTCGCGTGTCGCGAGTTTCAACCATACTGGTCAGATACCCCTCTGGGGTCATAAGGCGGGCGACAAGTGGGGTGGCGGCGTCAGTACCTTGGTGTAAGACGATTCCAATTTCGCCATTTTCAAGGCGAACCAAGGTTCCAGGGGGATAGATTCCAATTGCCTTGATCAAGGCAGCTGCAAAAGCCTCATCAACTTGCTTCCCTCGCTCCAGAAAAATATTGCGCAATGCCGTTCGGGCAGGGAGTGCGTCGCGATAAGACCGTGGACGCAGCATTGCCGTATAGATATCGACAATGGCGAGCAAGCGTGTGGGGCGTAATATCGCATCGCCACGCAGGCCGTCTGGGTAGCCTGAGCCGTCTAGGCGTTCATGATGATGCAAGACAGCGTCCAGCCAAACAGGGTTGGTTATGCCTGCATCCTCCAGTAAACGTCGACCGCGTTCTGGATGCATACGAATGAGCTGGCGCTGCTCGAGAGTAAGCTCCGTGCTTTGCGCGTTGAGCTGAGCGGAGATTGGGCCAAGCGCAATGTCATAAGTGAGTGCTGCGCAAGCGAGATCATGAACGGTGGCGTCGTCGAGACGCAGTGCGCGTGCAGCAAAGATGCATATCACGGCAGCATGGGTTTGCCGTGCAGCGTGATCGCTTGGGTCAAGTTGAAGCTGCATCGAGGAAAGGGCAGCATCGGCGTCGCGATGGATAGCATCGGTGATAGTCTCAGCCATGCGGGCGGTTGTTTCGTCAGCGTTGGTGGCTGTGCCGCTCAATATTTGCCTATGTAGTAAGCCAATATCTGACTGGAGCTGGGTGATGGCTGCGAAGGGGACGATGGGGCCAAGAAATTCTTCTGCCGCCTGCGTTTCGTTCGCTTCTTGATCGGCAATTAGACAGCCGCGATCCAGTAGTGTTTGTGCTTGGCTTTCGCTTTCGATGGTGCCACCTTGCCGCAGTAGGAGCATGCCGTAGCGGTCATAAAT
>NZ_JAHRWW010000007.1 GCF_019104945.1 Thermomonas sp.
TCAGCAACGAATATTGGCGCATCACGCAAAGCTGCCTCCGAGCACGGTTTAGTTTGAACAACGGCTTGCAGCAAGCACGGCACAAGTGCTTTCAGATCAAACCGCCGGTTGAAGCGCCATGCTGCCTCAGCAAGATAGCGATCAGCATACTTGAAGAACTTGAATGCGTGATACGCTCCATCCAGCGAACGCTTCAGGTTCGATAGCACGACATTAACCCAACGCAAACTTGGGCTTTCGCAGCGTTCACGCCCTTCTCCACGCACCACAGTGTGCGCTTGCGCCAGCTCCGCCGATCGAAATGCGGCAAGTCCGTCACTATACACATCGACCCGCACTACGACACGCGCTTCAAGCCATTGAGCAAGTGCCGACTTCGTGAATGCTGGAACCGTGTCCATGACAGCGTATAACGGCCGTCCATCCTCAGAGACTTGGACGGCTGCGACAAAAGGGCGTTTGTTCTCCGAGCCGCGTCCGGCTTTGCCGCCGTTGCGCTCCCCGCCCAGATACGCATCATCCAATTGAATGACATCTGTCAGCACGCGCGCCGCTTCATCCTGCAGCATTGCCGCCATCAGCTTGTGTTTGAGCCGCCAAGCGGTGGGGTAACTCACGCCCAAGTGACGCATCAGTTCTAGCGCCGACAGATTGGTCTTGCTTTGGCTGAGCAGGTACATGGCCAACAGCCAAGTGCGCAGCGGCAGCTTGCTGTGCTCCAACAGTGTTCCTGCACGCAGGCTGGCTTGGTGACCGCAAGCCGTGCATTGCCAATAGGGTGTCTCCTTGCGGCGAAATCGCCGCGCCTGTGCGCTAGCAACGCGGGCAGCAAAAACCTTGCGGCCAACGTACATGCTCCAGCACCTGCTCGCACTGTGCTTCGGTTCCATAGCGCTCAAGGAAACTTGGCAATGACAGGCCTGATTGGAATTGCACGCGATTCATAGCCATGATGAGCACTTCAAGAGGAAGGTGCCCCTATCGTGGGGTGCACCCGTCGCATAAACTGCGACTACTGAGGGTTCGTGCTAATCAGGTCCCGTAATACAAGGTCACCGATGGTGCATGAGACCACTTAAAACTTTTGGGTACGTCAATCAACATCCTGCCGATGCAGTCGGTGCGTATGTCCCGGGTCATTTCTGCAATCACCTGTTTCTCCTTGTTATTTGGACCGCCGCAGGCAGCTACCGCGCAAGCGCAGGCAACCCACAACATCACTTTGAATACCCCCTTCATTAAGGCAGCCTCGCCGTGTTTGCGATCTTCATTAGCGAGTAGGACTCCCTCCCACTGCCCCAGGACGGATTTTGATCCTTTGCAGCAGCTCATCCCAAAATGCCTGCGCTTGTTTGGCATTCTCAAAACTCGCAGGCTTGTCTTCGTCCGGCTGAATGGTGAGCGACACCTCCATGAATGGATGGCTGGCATCATTAGGTACACCGTCAGCCGCCCAGAAAAATTTGTAGGCCGTGGTGCCTTCAATGCTATCGTTGGGAACGCTTAGACCAATCTGATAACCCTTTTGTCCGGCGGCTTCACGCTCACCTCGAATCAGCACACTCACACGGCCTTCGACATTAGCCCGCAGGATACCTAACTCGCTATCCACCCGGTGCTTTAGCGAGGGCTCGTTGGTATCGATGCTGTCGATCGCACTGCTGTCGATAACGAAGTTGGCGTCGGGGTGATTTTTGAAGCTGGCGACGAGGGTGAACCCTTCCCGCAGTGGTGCACTGCCCGGATCCGAAAACATCCCGCCATCCACACAGAAGCCGGGAGTGACGGGAAGTTCTCCGGGATTGACGGGCTGAAAGTTGAGAGCTGCGTTCCACATCCGTGTCCTTGTGGCTGGATAGGTGTCGGCACCACCGCCATCGGATCGAAAAACATACTCATATCCACCTGCAAACTTATGAAGTTCGGCAATGGTTTTGGGCAGGTTTGGTTTGACTAGGTAACCGATTATTGCTTGCTCCACAGAGCCGTCGATCTGCGAGCCAACGAGTTGAGTTGTACCAAAGATTTTATCGGGATCGAATCCTGCCCTACGTGCAAGTCTATCTCCCATCTCATTTCTTTCCGTTTTTGTACCCGCTAATATCTTTGTTTTATCCTCAAGTACCTGTTTGATTGCGTTAAAACTCGCAGCAGGTTTTGGTGGTTGTACTTCCATGTAATTAAACGTTGCATTCACGGTCGACTTCGCCCCTATAGGCAAGTCGACAACTAAGCGACCTACACAAACAGAACCGGGATTGAGCGTATCAGTCATGGGCGGTATTCCTCGTGCGGGCGCACTGCACCCGGCTATGCCGAGGATCAGTATCAAACAGAATGCATGTATATGATTGGTCATGTCGGGTTACTCCGCTCATAGCACTTTCGCTTCCTGCAACAACATGCAGATTGAATAAAAAGTCGTTTGTCGTACGGCATCGTTGTTGTAGGAGCCTTGATGCTCAAACCCACTAAGCCGAAAGCTTTGTTTGATATTGCCACCGCCCTGTATATGGGGAGCTTCGCCGGAACAAGCCGGTACTGTGCCATCCCCAGGCTGCGGGTAACCCAAGCCTTTGGGGCCGGCAATGGAAAACGCCATTTTTTGCCCAACACGCACGGTTACAGGGTCACTTCCATCTATGGGTGTCGCGGCGAGCAGTGCTGTCGGGTTCGGGTTAGAAGCAGCCGCGCTGTACCAAATCAAGTCCCCGTAAGCGGGGTAAGCTTTCTCGTCTGCGCCGTAGTGAACGTAGGTGCGCGGATGATAGGTCGTGCCGAGTGTGTAGTGGAACCCAGTAACTGTTATAACGTTTATATAAAAGTTATGCCACGGGTTCTCGATTTTTTTCGAGGGGTCGATCAGTTGCTCGTCTATCAGCCTCCACCAACGTTCTTTTTCAAGATAGATGTCGTCGTATGGATCGGATACAGGCAGCTCAAACACAGCCGCCGAATCACTGCCAACCCTAGCCTTTAGCCAGCCCGTCGGGTATTGGTGATTGGGCAGAAGTTCCATCGCGCCGGGGCTATTGGCAAATACGGCCGTCACCTGCGCAGCATTACGGCCCAAGACCCAGCCGGAAATACCGCCATAGCCGCTGCGGCAATGGTGATAAGCCGCCGCCGCACCATTGGCTGGTTGTTCACCATGCACGATGCCAAGCACCTTATCTGCGGCACTTCCAAATGCCGAATGCACCGCAGCACGTGTCACCAAACCGCCCATCGAGTGACTAATAAGGATGACTTGTTCACACCTAAACGCAGGTCCTCCGGCGCTACCTTTGCCATTCCATTCCGCGATAATCTCGGTGATTTTTTCGGCAAGATATTTACCGGATTCGCCGTTGCTTTGTAACCAGTTGTAGCCCACCACATGCACAGGGCAATAGAAATTATCCCAAGCAAAATCCGCATTGGACTGGGTAAGTGCTTGTGGCGTTCGCTCAGGACTCCATTGGCCGATGCCTTGATCCACCATTTCGCTCCACGGTGAGGAAGCGCCTTGCGCAATACCGCCAGTCAGTCCACTCAACTTGTCATCCAGCCAACAGACGAAATCACCGTAGGATGCTTTGGATGTACTGCCCTGTCCGCGCTGATGGCCGGTACTCTTGTCCGGGACGGTGGCACTCTTGCCATACCATTTACCGGAAGGATCGACCTCAGCATCGTCTGCCCGTAGTTTGCTTTGCCGCGTTTTGGCTGAGCGGAAAACCCACTGCAACAAGATGCTCACCGTGGAATTGACGTTCCACACCGACTCCTTGGTTTTCTTGTCGCGCAGGTTGGAGCCCATAATGCCGGGTACAAAAATGACAGGGACAACCGTCGTGGGTGGCACCACCATGGAGCCGCGTACTTTATCCTCTACTGGTGTCAAACGTGTTGTGGCTACTACGCTGCCGTCGTTAGCAGTTTGCTGAACTAATGGTTTGACGCTTTCTTCGGCCATGCCCTCGCCTCCTTTCAAGCCTTGCCTAGCCATTTGACCGTCGCACCATCTAGGCTGATGCCCTGCTGTAACTGTGTCCAGCCATCACCATCGGTAATTCCACGAATAACCGCACCATCTGCACGATGGATTTCATAGCGCTGATTACAAGCCGCCTTGCCGCTACGCAGTACCATTTTTACGCGCTGATCAAATTTGGAGTCCGGCCACTCATTCATCTCCCTCGATAACTGCGTCGCCCCCACAAACGACTTCCTCCCCGCTTGCACTTTTATTTCGCCCGGTGCGTTGAAGGTGATGTTGCCGTTTTCAATGGTGATGCTGGCGCCGCCTGCGGTGGCGATGTGGATGGTTTTGCCTGCGGCCAATTCCACTTCAGCGCTGCGGCTAGCTACGTGCAGATGGTCTTTGGCTTGAAGTTTGATTTGGTCGTGCTGGGCTTGAATGTCTAGCTCGCCTTCGCCCGCAACGATGCTCAGTGCGGTGTCTTCGCGTTGGCCTTTGCTGGCAGCGGCCAGCACGCCGATGGCTTGGCCGCTGTGCAGGCGCGCGCGATGCATGATGGCAGCGTCGCTGTCTTGGCCGCTGGCAAGGGTGAGGGTTTCGCCGGCGTTCCAGTGCAGGGCTTGGCCTGCCACGTGCATCACGCCTGCGGGGGCACTGATGCCGAGAATGGGGTCGCCGGTATGCGGTACGCGGGCGTTGCCTGCGCTGGTTTCGCGCTGCGGGGCGTCGGTGTAGCCAGTGCCGAGTTCGGTACCCGTCACGGTGGTACTGGCGCTCTTTTGCAAAATGGCCAGCGGCGCTTGCGTTTCGCTGAGCTGTGAGGTGCTGGGCTTGTTAATGCCTTCGTGCGCGGCCAGCGGGCTCGTGAGGTGGGTCTTGGCGGCTTGGCTGAAGGTCTTGCCCAGCGCATTGAGCTGATTGAGTAGCGCCACCTGCTGCACGGCAAGCCCAGCAGGTTCGTTTTGGTTGTGGGCATAGGCGCTGAGCCATAATCCACGTTCACAGCGCACGCTGCCCCATGCATCGGTGCGCAGTTCAAAGCCTTCGCCTCTAAAACTACCGCGGTAGTTATCGGCGCTGTGGATGAGGTGGCCGAGATTGAGCTGGGTGGCGGCCTGCGTGGTGGCAAGCTGGGTACGTAGTTGGCCGTTGCTGTCATCAAAGACGAGTTGGCTATAACCACTGCCGCCCCATTCTTGCGAACGTATGCCCCATTGCGCAGCGGGGTTACGGTGCTGATCCTCGCCGGGGCCCCAGCCGTGCCACACGGGTGCTTGCCCGCCGCCGAGGTTGGCCTGCGCACTGGGCCTGTGGTCTTGGGCCTGTGTGTAGATGGAAAGATCGCTTTGCCCTGCGTTGCCACCAGGTGTGCGCGGCACGCCCGCTTCGCCCAGGCCGTTATACAGTGCGCCCAGCACGATAGGGCGGTCGATCTCGTCTTCCAAAAACCCCACCAGCACTTCCTGCCCGATGCGCGGTAAGAATTGGCTGCCCACACCGGGGCCCGCGTAGCGCTGCATCACCCGCAGCCAAGCGCTGTCGTGGTGGCCGTCGCCGTCTTGAAAATGAAACCGTACTTTGATTCTTCCAAGTGCATCGCAGTGCAGGTCTTGTCCACCTTCAGCACTCCCACCCACCACGATCGCG
>NZ_JAHRWW010000011.1 GCF_019104945.1 Thermomonas sp.
GCACCGGGCAACCACGAGTATTACAGCGACTACAACGCGTGGATGACCCACTTCCGCAGCCTGGGGCTTAAAACGCTGGAAAACCAAAGCGTCAACATTGACATCAACGGCGCACGGCTCGCGCTTTCAGGCGTGGGCGACCCTACCTTTTACCGCAAAGGCCCTGTGCACCACGACGGCGGTATTGCCCCCGATATTCCCGCGGTTGTGCAGCAGGCCCAAGGCAGCGACTTTCACATCTTGATTGCGCACCAACCCAAGCTTGCGCGTGAAGCCGCCGCCACAGGAAGAATTGATCTTCAAATCTCCGGCCACACCCACGGCGGGCATATCGTGGGTATGGACCGCTGGCTGGTTGCGCCATTCAACGACGGCTTCGTGCGCGGGCGCTACCAAATAGGCAGTATGGCGCTCTACGTCGTTCCCGGCGCGGGCCTATGGGACGGCTTCAGCACCCGCTTAGGCGTGCCAGCCAAAATTAACGTGTTTATTTTGAAGAAGGGCGGCTAGCGCGGCAGGCGCTTTTTCCAACTGCCACGGCCATTGAATGCGATAGTAAATCGCTCAACCAGGTGTCCGTGGGAGAGGGGCAAGACCACAGTATCGATTTCCGATGAGCGATCCGGTCTGGCCATACCCGGGTTGTAGAATTATTCGTGCTTATTTGCTAATTAAACTGCACTTATTCGCGAATTAAACATTCTTGTACTTATCATTCTGCCTCGGCCATCGAGCAGTTCAGGCTAGCGCCAATACCCTGCAGAGCCACGCGGCCGCTTTGTTTGAAGCGGCCTCACGCTCGAAACTCTGAACAATTACTGTACGCGCCAGTTCTATATTCAGTTTTCGTTACGCCGCCATGGGCGACAGTGGCCCCACGCAGCAACCATAACGCTGCGGATTACAACATTCACACGGAGGTTTATCCCCATGAAGCGTTTTACGATTGCACTCGCCCTTGCTGCTGCCCTGCCTTTCGCTGCCACTGCGGCTGACGGCATCAACTACAACTATGTGCAGGGCGGCTATGTCCAGTCCCGCGTTGACGGCCACAAGGCTGCTGATGGTTACGGCGTGGCCGGCTCGGTCGCCGTGCACCCGAACGTCCACGTGTTCGGCAGCTATGCCAACCAAGACATCAAGAACACCAATGTAGATTTCGACCAGTGGACCATCGGTGCCGGTTATAACAAGACGATCGGTTCGCGTACCGACTTCGTTGCCAATGCGGCCTATGAGAAGGTTGACGCTGGCCACGGTATCAACGCGGACGGCTACAGCGTAGAAGGCGGCGTGCGCAGCATGTTGGCTTCGAACATCGAAGGTTATGCCCTGCTCGGCTACGCCGACGGTGATGATATCGATGGCGACGTTTATGGCCGCTTCGGTGCCACCGCCCACTTCACCCCGAACTGGGGCGTGGACGCCAATGTGCGCCTGATCAAGGGTGGCGACACCCAATGGTTCATCGGCCCGCGCTTCAGCTGGTAAGTCTTACCCACGTAGCACAACCAAACGCCCGGCAGTGCCGGGCGTTTGGCTATGTGGGTTTTGCAGATTAACCGAACAGCGTTTGCGGGTATTCGGCCTTGCGTTCGCGCGCCATCAATCTCGCCAGCCCTTCGGCTGGGGTGACGGTACCGTGTAAGACATCACGCACACCTTCGGCGATGGGTAGGTCGATGCCGTGAATCCCAGCCAGCCGCATCACTTCATCGGCGGTTTGCAGCGATTCCACTACTTGGCCAATGTCACGTACCGCATCGGCAATGCTCGAACCACGCCCAAGGGCAAGGCCTAAGCGCCGGTTACGCGACAGATCGCCGGTGCAGGTCAGCACGAGATCCCCCAGCCCCGCCAGCCCCATCAGTGTTTCCGGGCGGCCACCGAGGGCGATATTGACCCGCAGCATTTCATTGAGGCCGCGGGTGATGAGCCCAGCGCGGGCATTAAGGCCCAGGCCCATGCCATCGGCCACGCCGGTAGCCACGGCCAGCACGTTTTTCATCGCACCGCCAAGCTCAGCCCCGCGCATATCGTTGCCGGTATAGGCACGAAACGCCGGGCCGTGCAGCACATCGGCCACCTGCTTGCAGAACACGTCGTCATCGGCGTGTACGGTGAGCGCAGTGGGCAGCCCTTCGGCCACCTCTTTGGCAAACGACGGGCCGGTGACCACGGCCAGCGGCACGTCTTCGCCCAGCACGTCGGCAGCTACTTCATGCAGAAAACGCCCACTGCCGGGTTCAAACCCCTTGGTGGCCCACGCCACACCGGCCTGCGGTGGGCGCAGTGGTGCCAGCGCGCGCAGGGTTTCGGCAAATGCGTGCGAAGGCACTACCACCAGCACCAGCGTGGCATCGGCCAAGGCCTCATGCAGCGAGGTGGTGGCGCGCAAACCCGCAGGCAGGGCAATGCCCGGCAGGTAGCGCGGGTTTTCGCCTTGACCTTCGATCGCGGCGATGGTGGCGGCGTCACGCCCCCACAGCACTGCTTTGTGGCCGTGGCGGGCAATGAGTGCCGCAAGCGCGGTGCCCCAAGAGCCCGCGCCCAGCACCGCAACCGATACGGGCGGTTGTTGCGTCATACCGCTAAAACTTAAGCGTTGCCAGCGGTTTCAGCGTCGGCTAGCGACGCATCACCTTGCCCAACTTGCGCAGCGCGCTGACGCAGGGTTTCGGCATACAGCGCATCAAAATTGATCGGCTGCATCGGGAACGGCGGGAAGCCGCCTGCGGTGATCAGTTGGCCCACGGTGGCCGAGGCATACGGGTACAGAATGTTCGGGCACTGAATGCCGAGCATGGCATCCAGAATATGGTCTTCCATGCCGCCCAAGCCAAATACACCAGCCTGCTCCACTTCAGCAAGGTACGCCGTTTTGCCGTTGATGGTGCAGGTCAGGGTGATGCCGAGGCTAACTTCGAAGGCGTTTTCGCCCAAACGCTGCACCTTTTGGTTCAGCTTCATTTGCAGATCGGGCTGGCCCTGTTCGTTGAATACCTGCGGCGCGTTCGGCGCTTCGAAGGAAATATCCTTCACATACAGCTTTTCGACGGTGAACATCGCGCCCTGCGGCTGATCTTCGGCGGCTGCGGCGGTGCCGTTCAGGTTTTCATCGGACATGGAACACTCCAGAAACTTGGGTGGTGCAATGGAAAGGAAGGTGTGAATAAACGCACCGGAAATACGGCACTTCTAACGATGTGGGGCGCAAACGCGCAATCACAAGGTGGTTTCGAAAAAACTTAACGCCCCTTAACCAGCGGCAGATCGGCCATTTGCCAAGCGCGAATGCCGCCTTCCAGCACAGACACATTGGCAAACCCGGCTTTACGCAAGCGCTTGGCCGCCGTGGTTGCGGTTTGGCCGACATTGCACACAAGCACCACCGGCAGCGCTTTGGCAGGCGCAAGGTTTTTACTTTCTGGGTCGAATTGGCTCATCTGCACGTTTTTCGCGCCCGCGATATGGCCTTTATCGAAGTCATTGATGGCGCGCAGATCCACCACGAGGGCGTCATCGCGGTTGATCAGCGCTACCAGCTGCGCTGGGCCAATGCGGCGGATGCCACTGAGCAAACCGGCAATTTCGTTGCCGATCAGCGCTAGGGTAATGCCCACCAGCGCAAGCGAAAGCAGCAGGTGGCGGCTTAAAAAGTCGGTCAGTTCGGCGATGGTCACGTTTCAATGGCCGGAAAATGCAGGGCGGCCATTGTAGCGGCTTGCGCGGCTATTCGTCCTGCCAGAGGTTGGGCATGCCGCTCATCTGCCACCAAACACGCCCAGCTTCGTCGTAATGCCAGCGCTCGCGGTAGCGCACACTGCGCTCGGCCAAGGTGTTGCGATTGATGACGCCAATCTCAATATCGCGCACCACATCACCATTGCCCAGAACCGTGCCGCCGACGTCGCGATAGGTGGAAATTTGTACCTGCTTATAGCGCGACAGCTCCAAATCGGTGATGGGCTGCTGCTTGCGCAGCTCCGGGTCCACCAAGCCCCACGCACCCTCGAAATCGCCCCAGCGAATCGCCGCCGACCACGAATACTGCGCTTCTTCCAGCGCGCTGCCTTTGCTGGCCGACTTCGGGCAGCCTGCCAACATCAAAACACTCAATAACAACAGGCAGCGCAATAACCATTGGCGCATGGGGGTTCCCCGATTCGAGTCAGCGCTCATCGTAACCGTTTGCACTTAGCTCTTGGCAATGGCCACGTAACGCCCCACGAACGTTGCGGCCGTGCCGCCATCGGTCAGCACGGTCTTTGCCTGCAGACGAATGCTGGCGCGCCCCTGCTTGCGTAGCGTATCGGCCAGTGCGGCGTGCTCGGCCACATCGTCGTATGTGGCCTCTACCACGATGTCTTCAAATACCGGCTTGAGGTAGCGCACGCGGCTATCGGCCACAAACACGTCGGCATGCAGGCCTGCTTGCGCAAGTTCAAGCGATACGAGACCCCAAGCGGAAATGGTCATCAGCGAAACCAAGCTGCCGCCAAACGCGCAGGCTTTATCGTTGACATTTGCGGCCAGCGGCGCCGACAGACGCAAACAGCCGTGCTGCCAGCTCAAGATTCGGGGCTGGAGCGCGGCCACGGGGGGCATGCCGGCAAAATGGGTGTTCAGCGCGTCCAGCGCGGTGGGGGAAAGCGAGGGTGTGTCCATGCGTCAAGCCTGACGCATTCGCCCCACTATGCCAAGCTGTATGCATGCAGCCTGTTAGCAATCAACCTCTTCCGCTTCAAGACTGGGCCGTATTGTCGCTGCGTCCGCGCGGCCAGCACGCCAGTTTGCGCAAGGCCGCCGCGCGTACCGGGGCGCGGCTTGTGGCGGTTTCGGTCTTGGCCATTCGCCCGCTTTGCGATGCACACACGCTGCACACCCTACAAGAAGCGCTTGCCGCCGATTGCGTCCTTTTCACCAGCCCGAATGCAGTCGCCGCAGCCGCTCGGCTTGTGCCGCTGCACGCGCAAACAACACAGCACTGGATTGCGGTGGGCGAAGGCACGCGCCGCGCACTCCAGCGGCATGGCGTAAGCGCTCTTGCACCTTCGCGCATGGACAGCGAGGGGCTGCTCGCACTGGCGCCGCTACGCTGCGTGGCGCACCGCCGCGTTGGCCTGATTACCGCCCCCGGCGGGCGCGGCATGTTGGAGCCTGTGCTGCGCGAACGTGGCGCGGAGGTGATTCGCGCCAATGTGTACCAACGGGTGACAGTAGAACTTTCGGCGCACCAACGCGCACAGCTGAACACCCTTCTACAGCAGCCGCAGCAGGTTGCGCTGGCCGTTAGTAGCGGCGAAGCGCTGCAGGCCTTGCTGCAACAAACACCGCCAGCCGCGTTGATGCAGGTGCTCGTGCTGGCCGCCAGCGCACGCTTGGCGCAGCAGGCACGCGAAGCGGGCTTTACCCGCATTGCCACCGCCACCAGCGCGCGCCCAGCCGCCCTGCTGCACGCGGCCACCAAGGCGGCCTGCGCATGATGTTTGTGGTGGTGGCTGCGCTGTGCAGCGTGTTGGTTTCGGTATTGCTGAAGCTGGCCAAGCGCGCCGATATCGCGATTGATCAAGCGGTGGCATGGAATTATGTAACCACAACGGCGCTGACTCTATTTACCCTGCAGCCCAGCGCCAACGTGCTGCAGCACGCGGGTGTGCTGTGGCTGGTGTTCGCCGCCTTGGGTGTGCTGCTGCCGACCATCTTTTTGGCGCTGGCGGCCTCGGTGCGCCACGCTGGGATCGTGCGTTCGGACGCCGCGCAGCGGCTATCACTGCTGATCCCACTCCTCGCCGCGTTCACCCTGTTCGGCGAAACACCCGCACCCCTCAAGCTCGTGGGCTGCGCGCTGGGGCTGTTGGCACTGCTGGCGATGGTGTGGCGCACATCACCGCAGGCGCAGCCCCAATGGCGCTGGCCGCTGCTGGTGTTCTTCGGCTTTGGCGTGATCGATGTGTTGTTCAAACGCATTGCAGCGGCGGGCATCCCACTGGGCAGTTCGCTGGCCGCCGTGTTTTCACTGGCGCTGTTGGTGGCCTTCCTCATTGTGTGGAAAAAACGTAACCCACTGACCTTGCGCAGCGCACTTGCAGGGCTGCTATTAGGGCTGTTCAATTTTTCCAATATCTTGTTTTATCTAAAAGCCCACCGCGCCCTTCCCGAACACCCGGCCTTGGTGTTTGCCAGCATGAATTTAGGTGTCGTGACACTGGGTACTGCGGTGGGTGTGTTGGCCTTTCGTGAGCGCCTATCGCGCATCAACGCGCTGGGCGTGCTGTTGGCGCTGTTGGCGATTTTTCTTCTTACCCGCGCTTGATCCATATCAGCATTTACGCCCACACCACCTGCGCGCATCGCTACAATTTGCGAATGAATAGCATTCCCGATATCAGCACTGTCCACGCGTACCTCACCGGCCTGCAAGACCGTATTTGCAGCGCGATTGAAGCCGCCGACGGCAGCGCCACCTTTCAAGAAGATCACTGGACGCGCAGCGAAGGCGGTGGCGGGCGCACCCGTGTGCTACGCAACGGCGCGGTGTTTGAGCAAGCGGGTATTGGTTTTTCTAACGTCACCGGCAGCACCCTGCCGCCTTCGGCCACGGCCGCGCGGCCAGAGTTGGCAGGTGCGTCGTGGCATGCGGTGGGCGTGTCGCTGGTGTTTCATCCCAAAAACCCGTACCTGCCCACCACCCATGCCAATGTGCGGCATTTTCGTGCGCTGCGCGACGGCGAGCCGGTGGCGTGGTGGTTTGGCGGCGGCTTCGACCTGACCCCGTTCTATCCGTTTGATGATGACGTGCTGCACTGGCACCAAGTGGCGCGCACGCTATGCGAACCGTTTGGTGGGCAGGAGCGCTACGAGGCGCATAAGCGCTGGTGCGACGAGTATTTCAACCTCAAACACCGGCAAGAAACGCGCGGTATTGGCGGGCTATTTTTTGATGATTTGCACGGTGACTTCGCGCAGTCGTTTGCGTATCTACAAGCCGTCGGCAATGGCTTTTTAGACGCCTATTTGCCGATCGTGGAACGTCGCAAAGACACGCCCTATGGCGAGCGTGAGCGCCAGTTCCAGCTGTATCGGCGCGGCCGCTATGTGGAGTTCAATCTCGTGTTCGACCGTGGCACGCATTTTGGCCTGCAGTCGGGCGGGCGCACCGAATCCATTTTGATGAGCATGCCGCCGCTGGCACGCTGGGAGTATGGCTATACACCTGCTGCCGGCAGCGCCGAAGCGCTGCTCTCCGACTATCTACGCCCGCGCGATTGGCTGCGCGAGCTGGGTTAAACAGACGCGCTTAATCGCGCATTAGGGTGGATTTGCCAAACAGGCTTTCCACCAAATCTACGGCGAGCCGCGCGGTCATATTGCGGCGATCCAGCGCGGGGTTGACTTCCACCAAGTCTAGCGAGCCAAGGCGGCCGCTATCAGCCACCATTTCCATAATGAGCTGCGCTTCGCGGTAGTTCACTCCTCCCGGCACGCGTGTGCCGGTACCCGGCGCGATGCTGGGGTCAAGCATGTCTACGTCGAAGCTCACATGCAGATGGGTGTTGGCATCCACGCCTTCCAGCGCCTGCTCAACCGTGCGGCGCATGCCTACTTCATCGATATGGCGCATGTCGTAGATATCGAGGCCATGCTGCTTGACCAGCTTCTTCTCGTCGGGGTCCACCGAGCGAATACCAATCTGCCGCACCTGATGCGCCTGCAATACCGGCGCGCTGCCTCCCAGCGTCGTCAATGGCTCAGGGCCAAGACCAACAAGGCAAGCCACCGGCATTCCATGAATATTCCCACTGGGGGTGATATCGGAGGTGTTGAAATCGGCGTGCGCATCCAGCCACAGCACGCGCAGGTCTTTGCCCTTGGCCTTGCAGTGCGCTGCCACCGCAGCAATGGAGCCAATGGCCAAACAGTGATCACCGCCCAGCATGATCGGCATCCGCCCATCGCGGAGCTCACGCGTGCTGGTGTCAAACACAGCGCGGTTCCACGCCACCACTTCGTGCAGGTGGCGGTAGCCATACACCGGTGGCGACTGCGGATTACGCGGGCCTTGGACATCGCCCACATCGCGCACATCCACACCGCGTGCCGCGATGGCCTGCACCAGCCCCGCCACGCGCAGGGCCTCCGGGCCCATCGACGCACCACGGCGCGATGCGCCAATATCGGTAGGAACGCCAAAGATAGACACTGGCGAATAAGTACGACCCATAAAGCCCCCGGCGCTTGCGTTGTTATCGTTATGCCACGTCGGCAGTCCCCACGACGTGTAGAAATTGGTGCCGCTTATCCGAATCGAACGGATGACCTGCTGTTTACAAGGCAGCTGCTCTACCAACTGAGCTAAAGCGGCAAGGGCGCCATTCTAGCAGGGACGCGGCGGTTTTTTTCTACTCAGCGCATCTGCTTGCAATCGAGCGGCTGTGCCGGGGCCAGTTTGGCCAGTGAATCACGCGCATCCGGCTGGGCGAGGCGCGCATCTAGCCAAAGCTGCGCGGCGCTGCCGCCAATCGGCTCAAGCTGTGCAGTAAATCCTTTACCTTTCAGTTCGGCCAAGCGGCGGCGCGCGCCTGCCTCGCTGCTAAACCGCCCAAGCGCAATGCTGTTGGCTTCAGCGCCATTATTCATGACGAACAAATCCTGCACGCCTGCGGTCTTCAAGCGCTCGGCCTGTGCTAGCGCCGCCTCGCGTGAGGCTTGTGCAGGTAAAAACACCTTCCAACTCCGCGCGGCAACCGCGGGCGTGCCGTGGGCATTGACGCGGCTGTCTGCGGCGAGCAGGGCTTGGCGAACGGAGGCGCGCGCACGTTCTTCACTAAACGGGCCAAAACGCAAGCAAATAGCGGCTACGGGGGGGGCTTCAGGTGCTGGCCCTGGTGTTGGTGGTTG
Organism: Thermomonas sp.; assembly: GCF_019104945.1. Taxonomy (GTDB): domain Bacteria; phylum Pseudomonadota; class Gammaproteobacteria; order Xanthomonadales; family Xanthomonadaceae; genus Thermomonas. The sequence goes on from NZ_JAHRWW010000011.1 coordinate 8,902, forward strand.
CGCCGGTTCCGGTTCCGGTTCCGGTTCCAGTGTCGGCTCCGACTCATCCACAGGTACATCGACCTCTGCTGCAACCGTGCTTTTCTCTAATGGCGGCTCGCTAAGTAGGCGCAACGTGGGGGCGTGCAACGCGTCTTGGCGCGGCGCGTGTGTTGGCTGAAACACCCACCACCCCGCAGCGCCGAGGTTGAGTGCAAGCAATATGACGATGGCTGAGCGCACTAGCATCGCGTCAGTTTATGCCATCCGCAGCGCATGCCAATGCACTAACCCGTGCAATACGGCATCCGGCACCCAACGATGCTCAGCCAGATGCGGGCGCAGAGACTCCGCCCCACCGCCATGCAGCACCAGCTGTGGAGTGCTGCCCAGCAGCGCCGTCGCGGCCTGCAAGCTGCGTTCTATCAAGGCGAGTGCAGCCCCCTCGCAGCCCGACGCCAGCGCGTGGTCGGTATCGTCGGCAAATTCAGCGTAGCACCCTCCCGTTTCCGGCAACTGCGCGGCGCGTTGGTGCAGGCTTTCACGCATGAGCTGTGGTGATGGCGCGATGCGCCCACCGCGGTGCATGCCACTGATATCCACTAGATCAATGGTCAGCGCCGTACCTACGCCCACCCAGAGTGTCGCTCCTTGGCCGCACGCACCCAGCATCGCCAAAAAGCGATCCACTCCGAGATGTTCGGGGTTTGCATACGCAATCTGCAACGCCCCCAATGTGCACTCGGTGCGCACACGATGAACCCGCTGAAAGCGTGCGCTCAGCGCATCGAAAAGCGCCACCCTGCGCGCCTCCGAGGCCACGCTCGCCACGCAGGCCACCTCGCCTTCGGGCAGTACACGCAGCCACGCTTCGGCGTTGTCGTGGGCCATGGCCTGCACTGCGCCCAGCCGTTCACCATCTAATAACGGCGCGCACTTGAGGCGCGTATTGCCAAGGTCAAATAGCCAGGTCGTCATCGCGCCGCCTTTTCATTTTTTGCACAGCGCACGCTGATATCCCCCGCGTGCACCAGTCGTTCGACGCCTTCACTATCGCGCACCCGCAGCGCGCCATCTTCGGCAATCCCAAGCGCCTGCGCCTGCCATACGCCGCTGGCGGCGTGCACATCGAGCATGCGCCCGGCCAGCGCATCTAAGACCGCATAGCGCGGCAGAAACGGCGCAAGCCCTTGCTGGTCGAAGAGGTCAAGCGCCGGGACGGCATGATCAAGCAGTGTTGCGACCAGTGCATTGCGCGAACGTGGCGCAGGCAGTAGCGCGGCCAACTCACTCCACGCTTGGTCGATGTCTTCGGCTGCGTTTGGCGGCATCGCCACATTGAGCCCAAGCCCAATCACTGCGCGGCTATTGCCCGCGATTTCACCACCGCCTTCAATCAACAATCCACCCAATTTACTAAGCCCGTCTGCGCTGACGACCACCAAATCATTGGGCCATTTCAGTTGCGCCCGATCCACACCCAGTGCGCGCAGCGCTTCGCAAGCGGCAACGCCTATCGCCAAACTCAACCCACCTAAGCGCGCCAAGCCGCCGTCAAAACTACGCGCCAATGAAAGATAAAGATGCGCCGCCAGCGGCGATACCCAGTTGCGCCCACGCCGCCCGCGCCCTGCGGTTTGCCGTTCGGCAAGTAGCACCGCGCAGCCGCGCGACGGAACCGCGCGCCGCAGTAGTTCGCTATTGGTGGAGTCAACCGACCACAGCACATCCAAGGACGCTATTTGTGCGCCCGCTGGCGCTGACAACTGCGCTTGAATCGCGGAGACATTCAATAGATCTAACGACTGCGCCAAACGATAGCCGCGCCCGGCAACAGCCTCGATTGCAACCCCGGCCTGCCGCAACTGTTCAATCCGCTTCCATACCGCCGCGCGGGTTAAACCTTCTTCCTGCGCCAACGCATCGCCGTTTACCGGGCCAGCCGCAAGCCGCTGCAGCAGCGCGCGCTCATACTCTTTTTGGCTCATGATCGAGAAGACCAGCGATGCCACAGCCGCGCTTTTTCAAAACGCGATTCACAGCCTTGCCGCAGCCGCTGCAAATTCGAGCGATGGGTGAACACAAGGTATAGCGCAATACCCACTGCGAATACGGTGTGCGCAAGATCGGCTTGCGTCACCAGCGCCCACAGCGGAAGCGCAAGCGCCGCCAGCACGGTTGCCAGCCCCACATAACCGGTGAGCGTGAGGGTAAACAGCCACACCGCCAGCAGCGGCAGCACCGCCAACGGCCACAGTATCAGCAGCCCACCCACCGCCGTTGCGGCGCCCTTACCACCGCGAAACCCATGCCATAGCGGCCATACGTGCCCCACTACCGCAAGCGCGGCGGCGGCAAGTGCCCAACCTGGCACCCAGCGCAGCGCCAGCCATGCGGCCAGTGCGCCCTTGCCGATATCAATCACCACCACACCCAGCGCAAAGCTCAGCCCCTGCGTGCGAAACGCATTGGTGCCGCCCGCGTTTCCGCTCCCCTGTGTGCGCACATCGACACCGCGCCAACGCCCAAGCAGCAGGCTGCCGGAAACCGAGCCGAGCAGATACGCCGTGAGCAGTGTCGCGATTGGAAGCAGAAGCACATTCATAGGTGGCATCATACTTGGCTCAGAAAAAGGCGATAAGCCACTTGGGTCAATCGCACGGCGAGGGCTGCAGCCCTACCACCAATGTGCCGCGCCCTGCGTGCGCACCAATGGCGCGGCCCAGCGCGGAATGCGCCCGCCCCGCACGGCGTGCGAAATATCGCGCGCCATGGCCAGGGTATGGGTCAGCGGCCGTAACCTCTCGAGCTCTGCCGCGATCGCTTCCGCATCGGCACCTGCCTGCGCCAATTCACCCGCCCGCCACGCCAGCAGCGCCTGCCCCACCGTGACATGGCCACTGTCCACGCACAACATGGGTTTGCGCTGCCCACGTGCTGCGCTTTCTCCCGATTGCAGCGTGCCAGACAGCGGCCGCGACAAGCCCACATATACGCCCGCAGGCTGATACCCAAGCACATGCTCGAACACGCGCCGAAAATCACCTGGCGGCGGCTGGCTGGTCTGCGGCAGTTTGGCACTTTGCGCCATGCGCCGATAAAACTCCGCTGCGGTAAGCCCCAGCCGTTCCAGATAATCGCGTTCGTCCAAACTGACCCGCACCGGCACTACGTGTATGCCAAAGCGCTCTGCAAGTTCCGCTGGCAAATCGGACGCGCTATCGGTGATCACCGCCACCTGCGCTGGGCACTCTGCGCTGCGCTGTTGCAGCACCATATCGTCGGCCTTCATCGCATCCACCTGGCCCAGCTCGGCGCAGGCATCGAATAGCTGCTGCGGCTGGCCGATATGGCCATGCACGCGCACGCGGCTGGCGCTTCCCGCCACCACTAGTGAATCCACACCTAGCGCTAGTAGGTGGTCGCGCAAAATTTGCCGCGGGATATCGTCTCCGCTGATCAAACACTCTGTGCAATAGCGCCGTGTCGGGTCCACGTCTTGATGCATATGCGTGAGCGTTTCGCCAGCTTGCGTCGCCGCGGTAGTACGCCGACGCAGCGCACCCACGCCACGTTCCAAATACTCGGCCATTCCCTCGAGCCAATCCACAAACCCGCGCGCGCTGTAGTGCTGCCGAAAAGGCTTCACGCAGGGAGGTGGCGCCGTGTTGTGCTTCGGCCTCAAGCTGCGCCGCAAAAGCCGTAATGACGCTCAATATTGTGCCTTCCACCGGCTTGGCCAAGGCGGCGCGGGCGCTGTCTGCGCCACGTCGAACGGCGACCGCCAACGCGTTGACATCCAATATCGGCAGCGCCTGCGCCTGCTCACCCGCGCCCATTAAAAACTGCGCCATGATCGCGCCGGAGTTACCGCGCGCGCCGTGTAGCAAAGACCCTAATGTTGAAGCCAGATTGCTGCCGGTATCGCCATCGGGTACGGGAAATACATTGATCCTGTTGAGCTCGTCGCGAGCGGCAATGACCCGATCGATCCCGGCAATCAATGCACGCCGCAGCGTGGCGGCGGTTAAAGGGGGCGAGGCAGGGGCAAGTATTGGGGTTGTTTCCATACGCCCCAGTGTGCCTGCGCATTCATCTTTTTACCTGCTGCGGCGCAGCACCTTTCGCCCAAATTCACTGCTATAGTCGGGGGACGAAGCGCGCGCCGCGGGCTTCATTTCCGGTTTGGTGACCCCCTATGCGCCCTCTTTCGACGCGTCAGTTGTTGCTCTGCCTTGCCCTCGCCGCTGCCTTTGGGCACGCGAGTGCTGCTGAAGTGCGGCACAACACGTCTAACGAAAGTGCGCCGCAGCCAGAAGCCGCAAACGCCACACAAAACGATCGTTTCGACGATGCCGATATCGACGGTGCGGTGGCATCAATGCATTCCACCCAGCGTGCCACGCCAAAGCCCAAAGCCAGTACCAGCAGCGCCCCGGCGCATACTGCAGGCGATAGTCGCACGCTACCCGCACGCTTCCACAGCTTCCTACCAGGAATGTTCCGCTAAAACCCGCCGGGTAGGGTCACTTCAAACTTCGCACCACCCAGTTCCTGCGAATGCCCCACGTGCAGTTCGCCGCGGTAGCTTTTGATGATGTCCTGCACGATCGACATGCCGATGCCGTGGCCTTGCACGCGCTCATCGCCGCGCACACCACGTTGCAGCACATAAGCGATGCGCTCGTCGGCAATGCCAGGGCCATCGTCTTCCACAGTAATACTGACCCCGGCACGGCGGCCGATCACCTGCTCGCCTTCGGCCACAGTCAATAGCACCCGCGACTTGGCCCATTTGAACGCGTTTTCTAACAGGTTGCCTAAAAGCTCTTGCAGGTCGCCGGTTTCACCGTGGAAACGCGCCTGCGCGGCGATTTCAAATTCGCACAGCACGCCTTTGCTGGAATACACCTTCTCCAGCCCCACCACGATTTGTTCGGCCTGCGGCTCGATCTCGATCGGTGCGGCAAACAGCTGATGCCCGGAGCGCGCGGCGCGCGCCAGTTGGTAGGACACCAGATCGTTCATACGGCGCAGCTGCGCATCCACTTCTTCGCGTAGTTCGGCCTCGCCGGTATCGCTATCGAGGCGCGAGCGCAGCACGGCCAGCGGCGTTTTCAAACTATGCGCAAGATCAGCCAGCGTATTGCGCTGGCGTTCGAGATTCTCGCGCTCACTCTGAATAAACGCGTTGATACTTTCTGTGAGCGGCTCGAGCTCGCGCGGGTGCGCTTCGCTCATGCCCGCAGCGGTGCCGGTCTGCACGCGCTTGAGCTCGTCGATCACCACGCCCAGCGGACGCAAGCTCCAGCGCAGAATGAACATTTGCAGCAGCAGCAACACCACGCCCGCACCGCCCAAATAGCGCCACAGCGCGGCGCGGAATGCGGCGACCTGCCGCCCCAATGCGGTGCTGTCTTGCAAAACATAAACGGTGTAAGGCACTTCGTGCTCGTCTTCGCTGAGCATCAGGCCGTAGCCAAAGCGGTAGGCCTGACCTTCCGCGCCGCTAATCTGGCGAATCTTGAGCGGGCCTTCAAACACCTGCTGCCCCGGCTCCAGCATTTTGCCAATGGGCAGGTCTGGGCCTTGGGTCGATTCGGAATCCCAGCGGCTATGCTCCATCACGATCTGCGCATACAGGCCACTACCGGGCCGCTTGAAGCGCGGATCTGGTGGATCCCAAGGCGGAATCACGTTGCCTTCGCGATCGAAATCGCTATTGGCATAGGCCAGCGCAAAGCTGTGCAAACGCTCACGCATCCCACTTTGCGCGGTGCTTTGGAACGCACGATCCAGCGCTAGGCCGGCCAGCGCAAGAAACGCCACAAGGCCCAAGCTGGCCGCCCACATCTGCCGCGAACGCAGCGAACGCGGCTGGCCAAAGCGCAGCCGCCGGTCACGCGGCGCAACCGGGGCTTCGGCGTTGGGCTCAGCCGGGGTCATGGCCAATCAATGGGCGAAGGATCAGTCGCCGCTGCGTGCGATGGCAAAGCGATAGCCGCGCCCGCGCACGGTTTCGATTGGTTTTAGCTCGCCATCCGGGTCCAGCTTCTTGCGCAGACGGCCGATGAAGACTTCCAGCACGTTGGAATCGCGGTCGAAATCCTGTTGGTAGATGTGCTCGGTGAGGTCGGCCTTGGAGACCAATTCGCCGGCATGCATCATCAGGTATTCCAGCACTTTGTATTCGTAGCTGGTGAGATCAACATTGCTGCCGCTCACGCTCACCGTTTGCGCGGCCAGATCCAGCATCACTGGACCGCATTCTAGGGTGGGCTTGCTCCATCCTGCGGCGCGCCGCACCAGTGCGTTGATGCGTGCCAGTAGCTCTTCCACATGGAATGGCTTGACCAAGTAATCGTCAGCACCCTGCTTCAAGCCATCGACTTTGTCTTGCCAGCTCGAACGCGCAGTAAGGATCAAGACCGGAAATTTTTTGCCGTCTTCGCGCAACGCGCGGATCAGCTCCATGCCGCTCATCTTGGGCAAGCCTAAATCGATAATGCCGACATCAAACGGCACTTCGCGGCCCATATAGAGACCTTCCTCACCGTCTTGTGCGGCATCGACTGCATAGCCTTCGCGCTTCAAGCGCGCGGCGAGGGTTTCACGCAGTGGGGCTTCGTCTTCAACGAGCAAGATACGCATGGTCACTCCTTGGATGGCGGTAGAAGGGCGAGTACGCGCTCCCGCGCACTCAGTCGTCGTTATCGCGTTGTGGCGGCCTTGGTGCACCGCGCGCCGGGTCTTGCATAAACACACGCACTCGGCCGTTGTTATCCACCACTTTCACCCGGTGCATGTCACGGCCGTCGTACTGCACGCGTTCGGCCGAGAGCACTTCACCACGCGTATTACGCTCGGCGCGGCGCACAGAATCCGACAGGCTTCCCGCCATTCGTGGCGGTGGTGCCTCCCGTTGCTGTGGCGGTGGCGGCGGCGGTTGTTGCTGCGCCAACGCCGGTGCCGATAGCAATGCGGCCGGAAGAATAAAAGCAAACAGTTTTGAGCGAACGTGTAAGACTTTCAGCATGGCAGAACAAGGCACTTCAAAAACGACACTTGCATTCTTAGAAACACGGCGTGAACCCCTCCTGAAGTTTCCTGAACAGCATACCGCTTCGTTCAGCTTCACGCCAAACCCCGCCTTAAAAAATTTCACCCACGCAGCAACGCAATGAGCCGCCCGCCGCTTCAATGGCGTCGAGCTCCACGCTGGCCACTTGAAACCCCGCCTGCTCTAGCGTGTTGCGATGCTTAGGCTGCAGCGCGCCCGACGCAGTTGCGCTCATCCAAACCACACTGTCGCTTACGGCAATGCAATTGCCCACAAACGCCGCGTGCTCGGCCGCATTGCACAGTACCGCGTGCGGCGCGTACAGAGCGGCGATGCTTTCAGCTACCTGCGGGTTGGCAAACCCTTCCGGACAGGCCACCACGGCGCGCCCCGCCAACACCGCCAAGATTACGTTGGTGTGGTACTCGCTGGGCGCAAGATCGAACATCAACGTAGCGCGCAGGCCGAAGGCTTGGTGCATCAACCGCGCCCCTTCTTCATCGCAACGCTCGGACAGGCCGCAATAGCCCACCCCACGTGCGCGGTCGATCACCAATGAGCCGGTGAGCTCGCAGGGGTGCGCTTGCGTGGAGAGTTGCGCTTCTTCATAGCCCAGCACCTGAGCGAAGAAATTTTTGATGTCGGTGCGCTCGGCTTCGCGCTGGCGCACTTCATGGCGCATCCGCCCCACGATGTAGCGGCCTGCTGCAGTGCCAAAGACGTTATTGGGAAACAATGCGTCCGGCGTATTTTCGCGCCCGGCAAAACAAATAGTGGGCACCACCTGCGACAGCGCGCGATGCAAATTACGGTGTTGCTGCGAGGCGCGCTGCGCATCAAAGGCCGTCGCTGCGGCCATATAGGTATTGTCCTGCGCCGACTGTTCGGCCAGCTGAAACCCATCGGGCGCAATTAGGAATGCGGCGCGCGCGGTGGCAGGGCCAAAGTCGGTAGCCGTTTGTTGAAAAACAGAAGTAAACGCTTCGATATCACGGGTGATCATAGGGGTCAGTACTCGCGTTCGGTGAGAGAGAGTGCGTGTTCGATCAAAGCCCAATCCGCGCCCGGCTGATGTGCGCCTTCACTTAACACCTGCCGAAATGCACGCCCGCCAGGCTGGCCAGAAAACAGCCCCAGCAGGTGACGGGTGATGTGTTTCAGGTACACGCCCTTACCCAGCTGCGCCTCCACATACGGGCGATACATGCGCAGCAATTCGGCGCGACTGCGCAGCTCACCGCCCCACCACGCCACGTCTAACTGATGCAGCAGGTACGGCGTGTGATACGCCGCGCGCCCCAGCATCGCGCCTTCGACATGTTCAAGATGTGCGCTAGCTTCCACCGCATCGGCAATGCCGCCATTGACGATCACCTGCAACGCCGGTCGCTCGCGCTTCAAGCGATACGCCCAGTCGTAGCGCAGCGGCGGCACCTCGCGATTTTCCTTCGGCGACAGCCCTTTCAACCACGCATTGCGCGCGTGCACCACGAACATCCGGCAACCGGCCTCGGCAATCGTGTCGATGAAGGCGATGAAGCGCTCCCATTCGTGGTCATCATCAACCCCCAGCCGACACTTCACCGTCACCGGCACCTTGCAGGCCGCGATCATCGCCGCCACCGATTCGGCCACCAGCGCCGGTTCGCGCATCAGGCAAGCACCGAAGCGCCCGGCCTGTACGCGGTCGGATGGGCAGCCGCAGTTGAGGTTGATCTCGTCATAACCCCACTCCGCGCCAATCCGCGCCGCCTGCGCCAGCAGTGCCGGCTCGCTGCCGCCTAGTTGCAACGCCACCGGGTGCTCGCAAGGATCCATCGCCAGCAACCGCGCGCGGTCCCCCAGCACCACCGCATTGGCGTGCACCATCTCGCTGTACAGCCGCGCATGCGGCGCCAACAGGCGGTGGAACACGCGGCAGTGGCTGTCCGTCCAATCCATCATCGGGGCGACGGACAGGCGTAGTTGGTCGGCGGGGATGGCAGCAGAGACAAACATAAGCGGCATATTGTACGGGGCTCGTCACAGCTGCAGCGGCGCGCACATCCCCAATAGGCGACAATAGGCCTTTTCCACCGCACTTTTCGCCATGAATACTGCCTTCCGCAAGCCGCTACCCGGCACCGCTTTCGACTTTTTCGACGCCCGCGAGGCGGTGGAGGCGCTTAAGCCGGGGGCGTGGGCGGGCCTGCCGTACACCGCGCGGGTGCATGCGGAAAATATCGTGCGCAAAGGCGACCCGGAGCGCATCAACGATTATCTGACCCAGTTGATCGAACGCCGCCGCGATCTCGACTTCCCTTGGTTCCCGGCGCGCGTGGTCTGTCACGACATCCTCGGCCAAACCGCGCTCGTTGATCTCGCCGGTTTGCGCGAAGCGGTGGCCAAGGCGGGCGGCGACCCGGCACAGGTCAACCCGGTGGTGCCGGTGCAGCTGATCGTGGACCACTCGCTGGCGGTGGAAGCCCCCGGCTTCGACAAAGACGCCTTCCATAAAAACCGCGCCATTGAAGACCGTCGCAACGCCGACCGCTTTGATTTCATCGAGTGGACACGACTAGCTTTCGACAATGTGGACGTAATCCCAGCGGGCAACGGGATCATGCACCAGATCAATTTGGAGAAGATGTCGCCGGTGATTTACACCCATAAGGGTGTGGCCTTCCCCGACACTTGTGTGGGCACCGATTCGCACACCCCGCATGTTGATTCTCTGGGCGTGATTGCCGTGGGTGTGGGCGGGCTGGAAGCCGAGAGCGTGATGCTAGGCAACCCCTCGTGGATGCGCCTGCCCGATATCGTCGCGGTGGAACTCTCCGGCAGGCCCGCACCCGGCATCACCGCTACCGACGTGGTGCTGGCGCTCACCGAGTTTTTGCGCCAGCAAAAAGTGGTCGGCGCGTATCTGGAGTTCCGTGGCGAGGGTGCTGCCGCACTCACCATCGGCGACCGTGCCACCATTTCCAATATGGCCCCGGAATACGGCGCCACCGCGGCGATGTTCGCCATCGACGGCAACACTTTGGATTACCTGCGCCTGACCGGCCGCGACGAGGCGCAAGTGGCGCTGGTGGAGACCTACGCCAAGCACTGCGGCTTCTGGGCTGATGATTTGGCGAACGCACAGTTCGAGCGCAGCTTGCACTTTGACCTTGCCAGCGTGGTGCGCAACCTTGCCGGGCCTTCCAACCCACACCGCCGCCTGCCGGTCAGTGCGCTGGTTGATCGCGGCATTGCCGATGCCGCCAAGCTAGACGCGGCGCATCAGGAAGAAGCGCAAGGCCTGATCCCGGATGGCGCGGTGATCATCGCCGCCATCACCAGCTGCACCAACACGTCCAACCCACGCAACGTGATTGCCGCCGCGCTGTTAGCACGCAATGCCAATGCCCGCGGCCTTACCCGCAAACCATGGGTGAAGACCTCACTCGCCCCGGGCTCCAAAGCAGTGGAGTTGTATCTGAAAGAAGCGAACCTACTGAGCGAGCTCGAACAACTGGGCTTTGGCATCGTCGGCTTCGCCTGCACCACCTGCAACGGCATGAGCGGCGCGCTGGATCCGGTGATCCAGAAAGAAGTGGTCGAACGCGACCTGTACGTGACGGCGGTGCTGTCCGGCAATCGCAACTTCGATGGCCGCATCCATCCCTATGCCAAGCAGGCCTTCCTGGCCTCACCGCCGCTGGTCATTGCCTACGCCATCGCCGGCACGGTGCGTTTTGATATCGAAAAAGACGTGCTGGGCGTGGATGCCGAAGGCATTGAGGTGCGCCTAAAAGATATCTGGCCAACGGATGAAGAAATTGATGCCGTGGTAAGCGCTAGCGTTAAACCGGAACAGTTCCGCCGCATCTACGAGCCGATGTTTGCCGCGCGCGCCAAGGGCAAAGCCAAGCCGCTGTATGACTGGCGCGCGATGAGCACCTACATCCGCAACCCACCGTATTGGGAAGGCGCATTAGCCGGTGCGCGCACACTGAAGCACCTGCGCACACTGGCCGTGCTGGGCGATAACATCACCACCGACCACCTCTCGCCAAGCAACGCCATCCTCGCCAGCAGCGCCGCGGGCGAATACCTCGCCAAGATGGGCCTGCCGGAAGAGGACTTCAATTCCTACGCCACCCACCGCGGCGACCATCTGACCGCGCAGCGCGCCACCTTCGCCAACCCCAAATTGCTCAACGAAATGGTGCGCAACGAAACCGGCGAGGTGAAGCAAGGCTCGCTGGCGCGGGTGGAACCCGAAGGCCAGGTCATGCGCATGTGGGAGGCGATTGAAACCTACATGCAGCGCGGCCAGCCGCTGATCATTATTGCGGGTGCCGACTACGGCCAGGGCAGCAGCCGCGACTGGGCGGCCAAGGGCGTGCGGCTGGCGGGCGTGGAAGCCATTGCCGCCGAAGGTTTCGAGCGCATCCACCGGCAGAATCTAGTGGGCATGGGCGTGCTGCCGCTGCAATTCCAGCCCGGCACCACCCGCCTCACGCTGGGTATCGACGGCAGCGAAACCTTCAGCGTAGAAGGCACACCCACGCCGGGCGGCACGCTGACGCTGATCATCGAACGCACTAACGGCGCGCAGGTCAGCGTTCCCGTGACTTGCCGCCTAGATAGCGATGATGACGTTGCCACCTATGTTGCAGGCGGTATCCTGCCGCGCTTTGCACATGAATTCATGGCGCAGAACGCGGCAACTTAACCTAAAAGCAAGTTGCGAAACGGCTTGTGCTGCTTAAACCGATACGTGCGAAAGTCGCGCTGATCGGTGGAAAAAATACGCCCCTCGCCAGTGCGCTCAGCAAGCAACACCAGCGAGGCAGCGGCTAGATCCATCGGCAGGTCGGCGTATTTTTTAATCAAGGCGCGCAGCCGCGGCAAATCGTGCTCATCTAGCGGGTGCAGTTGGTAGCCGCCGCGCTCGCCTAATTCAAGAAAGCGCTGCACTGCAGCGCTGCCATAACGCGCACCCAAAAAATAGACGGTTTCAGTGAGCACTGGCCATGTCACGGCCAGCTGCTCATGTAACCCGCGCGAAACTTCCACCGCACGCGCATGGTGGTGGTCATCGCGATCGAACAACGCTACCCAATAACCCGTATCTGCAAGAATCATGCGGGCTTGGACAGTTTGCTGCGCAGCGCCTCAGCCACCACCTGCTTCACGTTTTCCGAAGCATTGGGATCACCACCCGCAAACCCACCCACCAGCCCCAATGCTTGTGCCGCCTCAAACGGGGCGGCGTGCTCGGCACGCAAGCGCGCATACAGCTGCGCCACCGATTCTTTCAACACATCGCTCACGTTCATCCCAGTGTGCTCCACGATATAGCGCAAGCGCTCTTCGGCCACACGATCGAAGCGCGCATTGACACGTAATGGGTCATTGCTCTCTGTCATACACCGTATGCTGAACTAAATATTTGCGCAGTGCAAGCCCCCTATTCCAGGCTCACCCCACAGCAAACACCCGCTAGCAGTCCCGCAGGTTTTCGGTCATGATGCCGAAATCAAGGCCGCGACCGTAGGATGTGGGTTTGAGTAAAAAATCAGCCCCAACAGGTACGCCTCCGCAGCCGCCCGCAGATAACGTGCTGCGGCTGCATGAGCCCGCCTCGGCCGAAGAGGACGCGGCGTGCTGGAAAGCGGTTCTAGAAGCCACCCAGCAGGGCGTGTGGGAATACGATGGCCGCACCGATACGGTGTATCACTCGCCGTTGTGGAAATCACTACTCGGCTATGCCGATGAAGAAGTAGGCAACTCGCTTAACGAATGGATGAGCCGCATCCACCCGGATGACAGGCCGCGCGTGCAGCAGGAAATGCAGCGTCACTTCAAGGAAGAAGTTCCGTTTTACGAAAGCCTGCACCGCATTCGCCACAAGGACGGCAGCTACCGCTGGGTACAAGACCGAGGCCGTGTAACCGAGCGCGACAGCAATGGCCAGCCACTGCGCATCATCGGCACCAAGATGGATGCCAGCAGCCGCCAGCGCGAACAAGAAAACCTAGACCGGCTGACTGAGCAAGTACCCGGAGTGCTGTACCAATTTCAGCTCAGCCCCAGCGGGCATAGCTGGTTTCCCTATGCCTCCCCCAATGCCGAACGTATGTTCGGCCTGCCTTCAGAGAAACTACGCACCGACGCTACCCACGCCTTCGCATTGGTGCACCCAGATGACCTAGCTCCCACGATGGCCAGCATCGCGTATTCGGCGCAAACTCTGGAGCAGTGGGCAGCAGACTTTCGCATTCAAGTTCCCGACCAAGGCGAGCGCTGGCTACATGGCTATTCACAGCCACAGCGCTTGGAAAACGGCGACACGTTGTGGCATGGCTACTTGCAAGACATCACCGAAGAAAAACAACAAACCCTCAAACTGCAGGAAACCGAGCACTTACTGCGGCGGCTCATGAATGAAATGCCGATGGGGCTAGCCTTGGTGGATGACGGCGGCCAGTTCTACTTCCGAAACCGCCGTTTTCACGAACTGTTTGGATTCCCCGAAGACGAAGCCCTCAGCCTCCAACATTGGTGGGAAGAAAGTTATCCAGACCCAAACTATCAAACCGAGGTGATCCAAGACTGGAACACCGCGTTGGCATTCTCGCGCGCCCATGGTGGCGAGATCCCGCGCAAAGATTATCGCGTCACTTTGCGCAACGGCAGCGTGCGCACCATGGCCATCGGTGGGCTCACCTTCGGTACCCACTTCATGGCTACCTTCGAAGACCGTACCGAACAACTGGCGCAAAGCGAGCTGTTGCGCAAAATGGCTTATCTCGACGGGCTCACCGGTATCTCCAATCGTCGCCATTTTGATGAAACCCTCGCCACTGAATGGCGACGCGGCCAGCGCAACGGTCTGCCGATTTCGCTGCTGATGCTCGATATCGACCACTTCAAAGCCTATAACGATCTGTACGGCCACCAACGCGGCGATGAATGTCTGCAGTCGGTGGCACGCGCACTTCAGGATGGCCTGGCACGTGCGCAAGATATGGCCGCGCGCTATGGCGGCGAAGAGTTTGTTTGCCTGTTGCCCGAGTGCGATCTGGACGGCGCGACCCATGTGGCCCAGCACTTGTTGCAGACCGTGCAAGCACTGGGAATCGAACACAAGGGCTCGCCGGTGGCAGGCGTGGTCACCGTCAGCATTGGCGTGGCCAGCGTTACGCCCAGCGAACACAGCAGCGCTGAAACACTGCTGGCACGCGCCGACGAACTGCTATATCGCGCCAAGCAAACTGGCCGCAATCGGGTTGAAACCGGCATCGGCAGTTAACGCGTTCACCTGCTTTGCGCAGCCACACGCGCACACTGCGCGCAGGTCTTTTGCCATCAGGATGCTCCATGTCTTCGCTCAACGACAGCACGCGCCCCAATTGGGACGCCGAGCTGATTCAAATTGCCAACTACGTTACCAACTACCACCCCAGCACCGAACTCGCGTGGCAGACCGCGCGCCACATGCTGATCGACTCACTCGGCTGTGCGCTGGAAGCGTTGGAATACCCGGCGTGCACCAAACTGCTCGGCCCGGTGGTACCCGGCGCAACACTTACCAACGGCGCGCGCGTGCCGGGCACGGCCTACCAGCTCGACCCAATCAAAGCCGCGTTTGATATCGGCGCCACCATCCGCTGGCTGGACTATAACGACACCTGGCTCGCCGCCGAGTGGGGCCACCCATCCGACAACCTCGGCGCAATTCTCGCCGTGGCCGACTGGCGCAGCAGAAACGGCGCGTCAATCACGATGCGCGACGTGCTTGAATGTGCCATCAAAGCACACGAAATTCAGGGCGTCCTTGCCATCAAAAACTCGTTCAACCAAGTTGGGCTTGATCACGTTGCCCTCGTGAAACTGGCCTCCACGGCGGTGGTGAGCCAGTTGCTTGAACTTAGCCGCGAACAAACACTGGCCGCATTATCGCAGGTGTTTGTTGATGGCCAAGCGCTGCGCACCTACCGCCACGCGCCGAATACTGGCTCGCGCAAAAGCTGGGCCGCGGGCGATGCGTGTTCACGCGCAGTGCGGCTTGCGCTGATCGCACAAACCGGCGAAATGGGCTACCCCGGCGCGCTCACCGCGCCCGCTTGGGGGTTTTACGATGTGTCGTTCCAAGGCCGCCCGTTCAAGTTTGATCGCAACTTCGGCAGCTATGTCATCGAGAACGTACTGTTCAAGATCAGCTACCCCGCCGAGTTTCACGCGCAAAGCGCGGTAGAAGCCGCAATGACGCTGCACGCAATGTTGAAAACACTTGGCCGCAGCGTGGATGAGATTGAAAAAATCGTCATCCGCACCCACGCCGCCTGCGTGCGCATCATCGACAAACAAGGCCCCTTGGATAACCCCGCCGACCGCGACCACTGCATTCAATACATGGTGGCGGTGCCGCTGCTGTTTGGCCGCCTCACCGCCGCCGACTACGAGGCCAACGTGGCCGCAGACCCGCGCATCGACGCGCTGCGCGCCCGCATCCGCTGCGTGGAAGACCCAGACCTGACCACCGATTACCACGACCCGGACAAGCGCAGTATTGCCAATGGGCTAAACGTCACCTTCAAAGATGGCACGAAGCTTGATGAGGTGCTGGTGGAATACCCCATCGGCCACCGCCGCCGTCGTGATGAAGGTATTCCGCTGCTGGAAGACAAATTCCGCCACAATCTTGCACGCCGGTTTGATGCCGCGCACCAGCAGCAAATTTTAGATGTGGCGCTCGACCAAGCCACATTGGAAGCGATGCCGGTGCATACCTTCATGGATCTATTCGCCACGTCTTAATTTTAGACTCGCAGTGCTGCCTCAAAGCGGTGAAAATAGGCATTCTGTCTTGAATGGAACGCCACCATGTCGTTTGCACCGCAGCTTCGCATCCCCGCCACTTATATGCGTGGTGGCACATCGAAAGGCGTATTTTTCAAACTGGCTGATCTGCCGGAATCCGCACGTGTGCTGGGTGCGGCGCGCGATGCTCTGCTGCTGCGCGTAATCGGCTCACCCGACCCATATGGCAAGCACACCGACGGCATGGGCGGGGCGACATCGTCCACCAGTAAATGCGTGATTTTGGCGAAGTCCACGCGGCCTGATCACGACGTGGATTATCTGTACGGCCAAGTCAGCATCGACAGTGCCTTCGTGGACTGGTCGGGCAATTGCGGCAACCTCTCCGCAGCAGTGGGGCCGTTCGCCATCACCAATGGCCTGATCGACCCCGCACTGGTGCCGAAAAACGGCCTGTGCACGGTACGCATTTGGCAGGCCAATATCGGTAAAACCATCATCGCGCATGTGCCGATGCACAACTTCCAAGTGCAGGAGACCGGTGATTTTGAGCTCGATGGCGTCACCTTCCCTGCCGCTGAAATTGTTTTGGAATTTATTGACCCATCCGATGATGGCGATGCAGGCGCGATGTTCCCCACCGGGCAGCTGGTGGATACGCTCGATGTGCCGGGCGTGGGCACGCTGCAGGCGACGATGATTACCGCAGGCATCCCCACTGTATTCGTCAATGCCGCCGAGATTGGCTATACCGGCACCGAGCTGCAGGGTGCGATCAATGAAGACAAGGCTGCGCTGGCAAAACTTGAGGCCATTCGCGTGGCGGGCGCGCTGCGCATGGGTTTGATCAAAACCGCAGAAGAGGCCGCGACGCGTCAGCACACCCCGAAGGTGGCCTTCGTCGCACCACCGCAGACGTATGTGTCCTCCGCGGGCAAAACGATTGCCGCTGAAGCGATTGATTTGAACGTGCGTGCGCTATCGATGGGCAAGCTGCACCACGCCATGATGGGTACCGCCTCAGTAGCCATTGCCACCGCCGCCGCCGTGCCGGGTACGTTGGTGAACTTGGCTGCAGGTGGCGGCACGCGTGAGCGCGTGTGCTTTGGCCACCCCTCCGGCACGCTCGCGGTAGGCGCCGCGGTGACGCAGATCAACGGCCAGTGGAGCGTAACCAAGGCGGTGATGAGCCGCAGCGCGCGCGTGCTGATGGAAGGTTGGGTGCGTATTCCGCAGTAAACCCGCATGGATCGCTAGCAGGGGCTTCCCTGTAGCGAAATCAAGGGGGAGGCAGTCAGTGCAACTGACTGCCGGAGGACATTCGCGGAAGGGAAGCACCTGCTGGCGAGCCCTCGCGCAAGTTAGACCTCAAACCCGCCTTTCTTCAACTCATGTTGCGCTTGCTCAAACCCAGTGCTTGGCACAATGGCATTCGTTCGGTCGGCCAATTCGTTCCAACGCTGCAAAATCGCTTCGGCGCTGGCCGATTCACCCAACTCAATACCTTGGGTCATCGCAATGTGTACTAACTCAAAGCCACCCGCGCCCGCACTTAAAATGGCCCGGTTAGGTGCTTGCTCCGACACCAGCGCCAACACCGCCGGGCTCACCAACTCGGGTTTGAATTTCGACAGTTGCGCATCCGGCAAAATGCCTTCCATCATTTTTGTCTTGCCGGTGGGAGCGAGGCAATTCACGCGAATATTGTGCTTCTCGCCTTCGATACCCAGCGTTTGCATCAAGCCCACCAGCCCCATCTTGGCCGCGGCATAGTTGGCCTGACCGAAGTTGCCATACAAACCGCTGCAGGATGTCGTCATCACAACACGGCCATAGTTCTGTTCACGCATTGCATTCCATACCGCCTTGGTGCAATTGGCCGAACCCATTAAATGCACATCCACAACAAGGCGGAAATCATCCAGCCCCATTTTCGCGAAACTTTTATCGCGCAAGATGCCTGCGTTATTCACCAAAATGTCGATCCGCCCCCAGTCAGCCAGCACCGCATCGACCATCGCCTGCACCGCACCCGCGTCGGCCACCGAACACTGCACCGCGCGCGCCTGACCGCCCGCGGCGTGAATTTCATCCACCACCGTCTGCGCGCCGCTACCTAAATCATTGACGACTACTTTGGCGCCACGGCTTGCCAACAACAATGCGTGCGAACGTCCTAGCCCACCGCCTGCGCCAGTGACAATCGCCACGCGGCCATTCAAATCAATCATGTAGTGCTCCCAAAGCGTTGGTTACATCGACGCCAGTGCATCGAGGTCAGAAATGGCTTGCGACAAGTTGCCGATACCGTCGATTTCACGCATACGCTCACGCCCCTGGGTGAGCTGCGCGCTGGCTTCGTGCATCCAAGTGAGGTGATACGGTACATACACGCCCCAGCCACCAAGCTCGAGCACTGGCTGAATATCTGAGCGCAGCGAATTACCCACCATCAAAAACCGCGATGGATCCACGCCGAATTCTTCAAACAATCGCGCATAGGTGGTGGGGTCTTTTTCACTCACCACCTCGATACGGCGAAATAGATCCGACAACCCCGACTCGCGCACCTTGGCTTCTTGATGAAACAAATCGCCTTTGGTGATCAACACCACCGGATACTTTGCGGCGATTGCGGTAACCGCTTCGCGCACATCATCGAGCACTTCTACCGGATGCCGCAGCAGCTGCTTGGCGATCGCCACGATGCGTTTGATATCAGACGCTTTGATGCGCGCATCGGTGATATCCACCGCCGCTTCCACCATGGACAGCGCCATGCCTTTTACGCCGTAGCCGAAGAACGCGATATTGCGCGACTCATAGCCATACAGGCGCTTGCCAACGTCATCGAGATCCACGTAATGGGAAATGATGCGCTCGAACTGTGCCTGCGCATCGTCGAAATAATCTTGGCTGCGCCAGAGGGTGTCGTCGGCATCGAAGCCGACCATGGCAATGCCGCGGTTTGAGGTTTGCATCCGCTAAGTTTAATCGGTACGCGTTAAATCGGCAGTGCGGTGGTGCGCTTGACCGTGCGCAGCGCCAATGTGGACTGCACCCGCACCACCCCCGGCAGTTGGGTCAAAATTTCGGTGTGGATGCGCTCGAAGTCTTCGGCGTCGGAATAGGTCACCCGCACCATGTAATCGGCCGCGCCCGCCAGCAGGCAGCATTCGGTCACCTCAGGGTGTTCGCGCACTGCATTTTCAAATGCATCCAGCGCGGTTCGACCCTGCTGGTCAAGCGTCACCAGCACAAATGCTGTGCCGGAGAGCCCGGCCAGCTTGTCGTCGAGCAACATGACATAGCGCGCGATCAAACCCGCCTCTTCCAATAATTTCACGCGGCGCAAACAGGCAGAGGGCGAAAGATTGATGCGCTGGGCCAACTCCAAATTGGTCAGCCGGCCGTCTTCCTGTAACAGACGAATGATGGCCCGATCGCGGTCATCCAAGGGGGTTACAAAATGCCGCATTCTATTCGCTCATATTTCAGATTATTCGCTGAGAATGCGAAATTCTCAGCTAGACGGCAACATATTTGACGATTTTTTGCGCTTTCAGACGCGCATAATGCCCTCTTTCTACTCTCCTACTGAGATTCCCACGATGCGTATCGGTGTACCCAAGGAAATTAAGAACAATGAATTCCGCGTCGGCCTGATCCCGACGTCGGTGCATGAGCTGGTGCACCATGGCCACGAGGTGGTGGTGCAGCAAGGGGCCGGGCTAGGCGCAGGGCTGACCGACGACGACTACATCGCCGCGGGCGCCACGCTGCTGGCAACGGCGGAAGAAATCTTCGCCAGTGCCGATATGATCGTGAAGGTGAAAGAGCCGCAGGCCGTAGAGCGCAAAATGCTGCGCCCCGGGCAAATCTTGTTCACCTATTTGCACCTTGCCCCCGATGCACCGCAGACCCACGACTTGGTGGACTCGGGCGCCGTCTGCATTGCCTATGAGACCGTCACCGCGCCGAACGGCTCGCTGCCGCTACTCACCCCGATGTCGGAAGTAGCCGGCCGCCTCGCCCCACAAGTGGGCGCACATTCGCTGGAAAAAGCTCAAGGCGGCCGCGGCGTGCTTCTCGGCGGCGTGCCCGGTGTGGCACCGGCGGAGGTGCTGGTGCTCGGCGGCGGCGTGTCCGGTACGCAAGCAGCAACAATTGCAATTGGCATGGGCGCTCAGGTGACCGTAGTGGATCGCTCCAACGACGCGCTAAAGCGTTTGTCGGCGCAGTTTGGCTCAGCGATCTCCACCGTGTATTCCACCAAGGCTGCGATCCAAGAGTTGATCCAGCGCGCCGACCTCGTGATTGGCACCGTGCTGATTCCGGGCGCGGCCGCACCAAAGCTGATCACCCGCGACATGCTGAAGACCATGAAGCCGGGCTCGGTGATTGTGGACGTGGCGATCGACCAAGGCGGCTGCACCGAAACTTCAAAAGCCACCACCCATGCCGACCCCACTTTTGTGGTGGATGGCGTGGTGCACTACTGCGTGGCCAATATGCCTGGCGCCGTGGCGCGCACCTCTACCTTTGCGCTGAATAACGCCACCCTGCCGTTCACCCTGGCGCTGGCCAATAAGGGCTGGAAGCAGGCCCTGAAGGACGACAAGCACCTGCGCAACGGCCTGAATGTGTGCGAAGGCAAGATCACCTGCGAGCCGGTGGCCACCACCCACAACCTGCCGTATGTCACGGCAGAGAACGTGCTGGGCCTGTAATCCCTCCCCCACGAGGCGTTACGGAAGGGGACGGTTCGCCGTCCCCTTTTCATTTTCAGCGCCCGAAACGAAATGAAATATCGCATACTCAACACTCAACCTTAGGAGCCAACGTGCCCGTGAGCCGTGATACCAGCCAACGCCGCCTGCAAATCAGCGAACTTGTCCGTCAAAACGGCAGCGTTCAAGTCACCGACCTTTCCGACCGTTTCGGCGTGAGTGCGCAAACCATTCGCAAAGACCTGCGTTATTTAAGCGAACGCGGCGTGATGGCGCGCGCCTACGGTGGCGCGATTGACAGCCATGTCGTTGGCCCCAGCAGCGGCGAGCCGACGTATGAAGCCAAGCGCGGCAAGCACCCGACGCAGAAGCAGCAAATCGGCCACTGCGCCGCCAAACTGGTAACGCCCGGCAGCACCATCGTCATCGACTCCGGCACCACCGGCATCGCGCTTGCCGAAGCACTGCCCAATATTGACGTTACCGTGGTGACCAATGACTTCGGCGTGCTGGCTGCAGTCGCGCCAAAAACCAATATCCGTCTACTGATGCTCGGTGGCGAGCTGCGCCGCAAAAACATGGCGTTCTACGGCGGCCTAACGGTGGAAGCCTTGGATGCCCTGCACGTGGACTTGCTGTTTCTGGGCGTGGATGGGTTCGATCTTGAGCGCGGCATCACCACCCACTACGAGCCAGAAGCCCTACTCAACCGCAAGATGGTGGAAGCCGCGCGCCGCGTGGTGGCCATTACCGATAGCAGCAAATTTGGCCGCGTCTGCCTGCACCGCATCATCCCCGTAAACGGGCTTGATACGCTGATTACCGACCACGACGCCCCCGCTGAGCTGCGCGCATCCATTGAAGCATTGGGCGTAGAACTACTATTGGCGTAAAGCAGCACAGAGACTTTCGAAGATAAATCGCAACGAAACAAAAAGAAAATAAAACGAAACATTTTTATTGCATTCCCTCACAAAGACCGCCACAATGCCTTTCAAAAGGAAGGTATTTATGCACCCATTGCAAACTTTGATTGCGCAGCATAAGCAAGGGGCCGCCTGCGGCATCACTTCTATTTGCTCCGCGCATCCACTGGTGATCGAAGCCTCGCTGCGCCACGCCCAGCGCCACAACGCGCCGTTCGTTTTGTTTGAAGCTACCTGCAACCAGGTGAACCAAGACGGCGGCTACACCGGCATGCGCCCCGCCGACTTCGTGAAGTTCGTTCACGCGATCGCCACCCGTGTGGGCTTTCCTACTGAAAAAATTCTGCTTGGCGGCGACCACCTTGGCCCCAACCCGTGGACCGCGCTCGATGCCGCCGCCGCGATGGATAAGGCCGAAGTAATGGTAGCCGACTACGTACGTGCGGGCTTCCAGAAAATTCATTTGGATTGCTCGATGGTCTGCACCGATGACCCAGAGCCACTGCCAGAAGCCACCATCGTGGAACGCGCCGTGCGCCTCGCCCGCGCTGCTGAAGCCGCGCATGCTGATGTTGGCGGCGCCGCACCGGTGTATGTGATCGGCACCGAAGTGCCGGTGCCGGGCGGTGCTACCGAAGCCATCGAAGGCCTCGCCGTCACCACACCAGAGGCCGCACTGGCCACGATTGAAGCGCACCGCGCCGCGTTCGTTGCGGCAGGCCTTAGCGATGCGTGGACGCGCGTGATCGCCTCTGTGGTGCAGCCGGGTGTGGAGTTCGACCACCATAGCGTGATTGACTACGCGCCGGAAAAAGCCCGCGCCCTCAGCGCCGCCATTGAAGGCGTTCCCGGCATGGTGTTTGAAGCCCATTCCACCGACTACCAAACCCCGGATAAGCTCGCTGCCTTGGTGCGCGATCATTTCGCCATTCTGAAAGTCGGCCCCGGCCTGACGTTTGCCTTGCGCGAAGCGCTCTGGGCGCTCGACGCGATCGAACGCGAATGGATCGCCAGCGATCTACAGGCGCATCTGCGTGAAGTGACACTCACCCGTCTGTACGCCGAGCCCAAGTATTGGAAACGCTATTACACGGCGCAGAGCGATCAGCTTGAAATCGACCTGCAATACAGCCTCAGCGACCGCATTCGCTACTACTGGCCCGACGCACAAATAGACGCCGCGCGCGCGCGCCTGTTCGACAACCTGCGCAACAACCCGCCGCCGCTCCCCCTGCTCGGCCAATACCTGCCGCACGCACTCAAAGCGCTGCGTGAAGGCCGTATTTCTAATGCCCCCAACGCGCTAGTGATGGCGCATATCGAAGCCGTTCTGGACGACTATCAGCATGCTTGCCATTGATTCTTTTCTCGGCATCGACGCCGCCACGCTCGAAACGTCCGGTGCGCTACACACCGCTCGCGAAATTCAGCAGCAGCCCGATATGCTGCAGGCCACCCATGCGCTGATCGCATCGCTGCGTGCGGCACTTGACCTGTTCACCCAGCCGCTGGCACACAACCCCAATACGCGGATCATTTTGACCGGCGCAGGCACCTCGGCGTATATCGGGCAAATTCTTGCGCCTCTGCTCGACGCACAGCTGCCTGCGCGTGTGGATGCCATTGCCACCACCGACCTTGTGAGCGCACCCAAGCTGCACTTACAGCCCACGCAACCGCTGCTGTTGGTGTCGTTTGGCCGCTCCGGTAACAGCCCAGAAAGTGTTGCGGCGGTGGAGCTGGCCGAAACATTGGTGCAAGACGTGCGCCACCTGTTCATCACCTGCAATCCCAACGGTAAACTGGGTAAGTTGGAAGTGCGCCAAGCGTTCTCCGTGCACCTGCCGGAAGCCACCCACGACGCCAGCTTCGCGATGACCTCCAGCTTTAGCTGCATGCTTTACGCTGCGCTCGCCGCGCTCACGCCAAGCAATATCAGCGAAGCGCGCTGCAACGCCCTTAGCGCAGCCACTACGCAGGCCATTCGGCAATTTCCGCAGCCGTTACACGCGCTGGCCGAACGCGGTTTTGACCGCTGCGTGTACCTCGGCAGCGGCGTGCTGCAAGGCCTGGCGCGCGAAGCCGCGCTGAAACTGGGCGAACTGAGCAATGGCGCGATTGCCACCACCTATGATTCGCCGCTCGGCTTTCGCCACGGCCCCAAGACGTTTGTCACCGCCAATACGCTGGTCTGTGTCTTTGTATCGAACGATGCCTATACCCAGCAGTACGACCGCGACTTGATCGACGAACTGCGCCGCGATGGCGAAGCGGGTGCGGTGATCGAAATCACCGCGCAGCCGCGCGCCGAATATGCGGACAGCAGCATTGCCGTAGCGGAGATGGCGCAGGCGGACGATATTGATTTGGTGTGGCCCTATATCGCAGTGGCGCAAATGTATGCGTTCTTTGCATCGCGCACGCTGGACCGCAGCCCCGACAACCCCAACCCGCAAGGCACCGTGAACCGCGTGGTGCAAGGCGTGCGCCTATATCCACTGGACGCCTAAGCCTATGGCCTACTTCCTTGGCGTGGACGGCGGCGGCACCAAGACCCGCTTTCTCTTGATGGATGCCAACGCGCAGCCGTTGGCGCAAGCCGAACTTGGCACCACCTATTTTCCGCAGGTAGGCCTAGACGGCGCTGGTGCCGTGCTGGAAGACGGTATCGCGCAGGTACTCAGCCACGCCGGGGTCAACGCCGGGGATATTGCTTGGGCCTTCTTCGGCCTGCCCGCCTATGGTGAAAACGCGGCTGTCGCGCAGCAGCTCAACACGCTGCCCGCAGGCATCCTGGGGCATCTACGCTACACCTGCGATAACGACATGATCTGCGGCTGGGCCGGTTCACTGGCCTGCGCCGACGGCATCAATCTCATTGCCGGTACCGGCTCAATGGGCTACGGCCAGCGCAACGGCCTTGGTCAGCGTGCGGGTGGCTGGGGCGATGTTTTGGGTGATGAAGGCAGCGCCTATTGGATCGCTGCGCGTGGGCTCAATGTGTATTCCAAAATGAGCGATGGGCGCCTGCCCAAAGGCCCACTGCACGCCATCGTCAACGACGCGCTGCACCTGAAGCGCGACTTAGACCTATGCGCGCATATCTACGGCCCCAATGTGGGCTCGCGCACCGATATTGCCAAGCTGTCGCCGTTGGTGGCCAACGCGGCGCGCGCGGGCGATAGCCACGCCCAGCAGATTTATCGTGATGCCGGTTTTGAGTTGGCGCAGATCGCCATCGCCCTACGCAGCGCACTTCAGTTTGAAGCGGGTGAACAAGTATCTGTTTCGTATTCCGGCGGCGCCTTCCACGCCGGTGAGCTATTGCTAGAACCGCTGCGCAATGCCCTGCAAGCCGCGAGTGCGCAGTTCGATCTGCGCCCACCGCTGCACAGCCCCGATATGGGCGCCGCACTCTACGCGCAGCGCCTGGCCGCCTCGCGTTAAATCGTTTCTGCCACCGGGTATAGCTCCACTTCTTCGCGCTTTAGGCGCTCAAACAGCGCGCGCAATACCGTATTGGCATCGCGGCGGAACCCATCTGGGTCTGCCGCAAGCCGCGACGGCACCCGCCACTGATTCACAAAATCCGTGAACGCACCGGCCAGCCCCTGCATTTCTTTTTGATAGCGCGCGCCCAGTGTGGCGACGCGGCTATCGCCCGCATCGGCCAGCGTGGGATACAGCACGCGCTCTTCGGCCGCTAGATGGAATTTAATGCGGCTAGCGGTGCCGGTAATCAATTCACTAATTTGCGGCGCATTCTCGCGCACGCCGCTGCGGCTCAAGTTGCGCAGCAGGTTGATCTGCTCGTAGATGTGCGCGTGATCGTGGTGGTAATGCTGGATATTCATAAAATGCGATGCTCGTCGCAACTTCAAACAATTGTTTGTTGTTGATATTAACTCGCATTTGGAAAATGCCAAGCGCTAACCGCCGCTTGGCTGATCCACGTCACGCGCGCCGCATTGGCTCAGGCTTTCTTCACGAACTCCGACTTCAGCCCCATCTGGCCAATGCCGTCGATTTTGCAATCAATATCGTGGTCACCATCCACCAAGCGGATATTGCGCACCTTGGTGCCCACCTTCACCACCGACGAAGACCCCTTCACCTTGAGGTCTTTAATCACAGTGACGGTGTCGCCATCTTGCAGCACATTGCCCACCGCGTCTTTGACGATTTTGACGTCCTCGTCTTGCGCCACATCACCCGGCGCCCACTCGTGCGCGCACTCCGGGCAGACCAGCAATGCACCGTCTTCGTAGGTGTATTCGCAATGACATTTGGGGCAGGGGGGCAAGGCAGACATGGCTTTCTACTTCAAACACAGAACGGACGGTGATTTTAGCAAATGGGGAGAGGTGACTCCCCCTCTGCGCAACGAAGCCTGACATCAGTAAAAGTCCAAATCCTGTGCTTCGCGGGCAAGCTCATTCAGTCGCGCCTTGCTCTGGGCAATCTGAGCATTCTTATACGCTAGCAGATCGCGTAAATACACGCGCCGATGCGTACCGACTTTGTGATGCAGCAACTCGCCGCGCTCCAATAAACCTACAACATACGGACGCGAGACATTAAGAAAATCAGCAGCTTGTTGGGTCGTAAGTTCTGCATGAATCGGCATCAAACTTACGGCATTGCCAGACGCCATGTTGTCCAAAATATCCACCAGCATCCGCAAAGCGGCCACGGGTACTTCAATCTCGCCATCGGCATCAATCACCCGCAGACGCGCAGTGGGACCACTCCCGATGCAGGCAGCAAGCAGGCGGCTACTTTGGCGTGCCAGTTCAGTTTCTTGGGCGCTGGCAGGCGCGTTGACTAGTTGTTCGTTTAATTGGGCGGACACGGCGGCCCCATCCTCGTCAAGCACTGGTTTTGGCTCGTGAGTATATCAAATATTCGAAATAAACGAAATAAACGAAATATTCGAAATCTTAGTACCGTTGTGGCTATGCCATTCCAACCACGGCATATCGTACTTCCAGTAAAAACGGACACGGCAGTGTGTCAGCTTGCCGTCTCATGGAATGAGACCGGCACTCTGGCCACAAAAAGTACACAAGAGAAAGCGTTAGACCTTTTTACTTGGCCGCATACGCGCCAGTGCAACTTCATAGACAAGATTTTTGTCGCGCTTGCCAACGGCGATCACGGTGACGGTGACGATCTTGTCTTCCACCTGATACACAAGCCGGTAGCCTGATGCCCGCAGTTTGATTTTGTAAAGGTCTTTCGCGCCATGCAGCGCCGAAGAAGGGACTTTGGGTGATTTAAGACGCTCTGCCAGCTTCGCCTTAAATTGTGCACGCATCGTTGCCCCTAACTTGCCCCACTCTTTGAGCGCTGATTCTTTGAACGCGAGCTTATAGCTCATCGAGCGAAACTCGAACCGAGCGTTCCTGCTGGCGCTTTTTCACCACTTTAATAAGCTCAAGGTCGTCGATCATCTCGATCAATGCCTCATAGGCATCTGCTGGAACGCAGTAGAACGCTGGCGCGTTACGGTTCAAGACGGCCACGGGCATACCCTGGCCGCTAGCAACAACCTTCATGGGGTTGGCTTTGAGCTCTGAGATGCTGGCCGCCATCTCGGAAAGAACTTGATGCGGCATCAGGTCGCCCCCCAAAAGAAACGACCTATTTATAGGGCTATTAAGTGGTCTTGTCAAAATAGGGGCATTGACCATGCAAAAAACGAATCAAGCCCCCAACAGCTCCACTTCGAACATCAAGGTGGCATTTGGCGGAATAACGCCACCCGCGCCGCGTGCGCCGTAGCCAAGATGGGCGGGGATGATCAAGGTGCGTGTGCCGCCTTCTTTCATCCCCTGCACGCCTTCGTCCCAGCCCTTGATCACCATCCCAGAACCCAATGGGAACATGAAAGGTTCGCCGCGATCTTTGCTGGAGTCGAACTTGGCACCTTGTGCCTCGTTCTCATAGAGCCAGCCGGTGTAGTGCACGGTGACGGTGCGGCCGGGCTTCGCCTCGGCGCCCGCGCCAACGGCGGTGTCTTCAAACTGCAAACCAGATTCGGTGGTGGTAAACGCCATGAAAAACCCTTTGTAATGATGAACGATGCGTTGAAGGCGGGTGCCTTCACCCGCACTTGCTATAGCCGCAATTCAAACAGGTGGCGCAGCCATCCATGATGACCAGCGCCTTGGTGTTGCATTTATGGCACATGCTGGCCGATGGCGGAAAGCTGGTGCCGTCGCCAGTCACGGCCACGTCTTCTTCACGCACCGGCTGCGTCTCTTCTACGAGAGGCTCAAGGTTTTTTTTTTGCTGTTCTTCGTAGGCGCGGCGTTTTTCTGCAATGAGTGCGCGCTGTGCATCACTCATTTCCGGGTCATGCAGCATGCCGATCGACTTCAGGTGATCTTCAATAATGCTGCCCAGCTCCGCCACCAACGATGGCATATACACGCCACCGGCCTTGAAGTAACCGCCGCGCGGGTCGAACACCGCTTTCATTTCATCGACGATAAAGGTGACGTCGCCACCCTTGCGGAACACGGCGGACATGATGCGGGTCAGCGCCACGATCCACTGAAAATGCTCCATCGACTTGCTGTTGATGAAAATTTCAAACGGGCGGCGGTGTTCGTGCTCGGTGCCTGCGTTCAGCACGATGTCGTTGACGGTCACGTACATGGCGTGCTCCACCAGCGGTGATTTAATTTTATAGGTGCTGCCAATCAATACTTCCGGGCGCTCGATGCGCTCGTGCATTTGAATGACGTTGTCATCCGCACTGGCGGCAACGACAACAGGCGCGGCCTCTTTGTTTTTCCCCTCCGCGCTCACCACGGAGTACGACTTGATTTTCTTTTCAATTTTGACGGTCATGTCAGAACTTTCCGTAATAGCCTTCTTTGAGGGCGTCGAAGAGGTTGGCGGCGGTGTGCAGTTCGCCGTCGTATTCAATTTGTTCGTTGCCCTTCACTTCCACCACGCTGCCGTCTTCTAATTCAAAACGGTAGGTGGTGTTTTCAAGATCGGCTTCTTTCACCAACACGCCTTGGAACGCGGCCGGATTGAAGCGGAAGGTGGTGCAGCCCTTCAAGCCCTGCTGGTAGGCGTAGCGATAGATATCTTTGAACTCTTCGTACGGGTAATCGGTGGGGACGTTGGCGGTTTTGGAAATGGATGAATCCACCCAAATTTGCGCGGCGGCCTGCACGTCTACGTGTTCCTTCGGGCTGATGTCATCGGCAGCAATGAAGTAGTCCGGCAACTGTGCGGCAGCATCTTCTGCATACGGCATCGCGTTGGCGTTCACCAGCTCGCGGTAGGCCAGCAGCTCGAAGGAGAACACGTCCACCTTTTCTTTGCTCTTTTTGCCTTCGCGAATCACGTTGCGGCTGTAGTGGTGGGCAAAGCTCGGCTCGATGCCATTGCTAGCGTTGTTGGCAAGGCTCAACGAAATGGTGCCGGTGGGGGCAATGGAGCTATGGTGGGTGAAGCGGCAGCCTTCTTGCGCCAGCGCTTCCACCAGCTCCGGTGCTACTTCGGCCACCTTCTGCATATAGCGGCTGTATTTGGCGTGCAGCACGCGGCCTTCAATTTTCTGCCCCAGCATCCAGCCATCGGCGGCCATTTCCGGGCGCTTGCGCAGCATTTCGGCGGTGACTTCAAACACTTCGCCCATGATCGGTGCAGCGCCTTTTTCTTTAGCCAGTGCCAAGCCGGTTTCCCAGCCGGCCACCGCCATTTCGCGTGCAATGGCTTCGGTAAATTCGCACGACGGTTTGCTGCCGTACTTCATCTTCAGCATGGTCATGGTGCTGCCCAGACCCAAGAAGCCCATGCCGTGGCGACGCTTGCGCATGATCTCGTTGCGCTGCTGTTTTAGCGGCAGGCCGTTCACTTCCACCACGTTGTCGAGCATGCGGGTGAACACGCGCACCACTTCTTTGTACTCTTCCCAATCAAACTCGGCGCGGTCGGTAAACGGATGCCGCACGAATTTGGTCAGGTTCACCGAACCCAGTAGGCAGGCGCCGTAGGGCGGCAGCGGCTGCTCGCCGCAGGGGTTGGTGGCGCGAATGGTTTCGCACCACCAGTTGTTATTCATCTCGTTGACCTTGTCGATCAGGATGAAGCCCGGCTCGGCGTAGTCGTAGGTGGACACCATGATCATGTCCCACAGGTGGCGCGCCTTGATATGGCCGTAAATTTTGCAGGCTACCAAGCCATCATCGCGCACCACGTAGCCCTTTTGCGCGGGCCAATCGCGCCAGACCACTTGCTCGGGGTGATCAAGGTCAATATCCCCTTGTTCTTTGGTATTCACCGGAAACACCAGCGCCCAGTCGTCGTCGCGCTCCACCGCCTGCATAAAGCCGTCGGTGATCAGCAGACTCAGATTGAACTGACGCAGGCGACCGTCTTCACGCTTGGCGCGAATAAAATCTTTGACGTCGGGGTGCGATACGTCAAACGTACCCATCTGCGCGCCACGGCGGCCGCCCGCGCTGGACACGGTGAAGCACATTTTGTCGAAGATATCCATGAACGACAGCGGGCCTGATGTATAGGCCCCCGCACCGGCCACGAACGCGCCTTTCGGGCGCAGCGTGGAGAACTCATAACCAATACCGCAGCCTGCTTTCAGGGTAAGGCCGGCTTCGTGCACTTTGTCCAAGATGCCGTCCATCGAATCTTCAATGGTGCCCGATACGGTGCAATTGATCGTCGAAGTGGCGGGCTTATGTTGCTGCGCACCCGCGTTCGAGGTGATGCGCCCAGCAGGAATTGCCCCACGGCGCAGCGCCCACAAAAAGCGCTCTTGCCAGTAGTGCTTCAGTTCGTCGCTGGTTTCCGCATCGGCAAGCGCCTTGGCCACGCGCTGGTATGTGCCGTCGATATCGGCATCCAGCGGCACGCCCTGTTTGGTCTTGAGGCGGTACTTTTTGTCCCAGATGTCTTCCGATGCCGGTTGCATCGAAATGTCGTGTTTACTGTCTGTGATCACCGCTTCCAGCCTCGCCGTGCTCATGCCTTTCGACTCTCCTGTCTATGATGGCTTAACCTTGCGGTAAGCCGATGTATTGGTTGCGTTGTGCGTGTTTGCGGCATCCCCATGCCACAAGTATTGGGATAAACCCCACAAATGAACCACTAGATCTAGTGGAGCAAGGCTGAAACCATAGTCACGAAGCTTAGGCAAGTCAACGAATAAATTTCTCTTCAAAACCTTGCCAATTGGGCAGACCGGCCAACACGCAAAGGTGGTGCGGGTTTCACGAATTGCGGGTATGTTTCACCCGTAAAACTGAATACGCGAACGATGTTGCAATGCAAAACGCGCATTGCGATTTGCGCCAAAATCCCCACCTTCAGTCGTGGTTGCACCGCGTCTGGCAACACTCGCCTATATCGCTTGCCTTGGATCTCACGCATGAAGCATTCGACCAAAACGCTGCTGACCCTCTCCGCTGCTGCTGCTTTCGGTGGTTTTGCCGCCACCGGCCTCAACTTATTGCTTGAACGCCCCGCCACGGCCTCTACTGCGGCGGCGATGCCCGCTCTACCGTCCGCACTGCCCGGTGGCCCGGCCATGCCCACGCTGGCGCCGATGCTGAAACAAGTGCTGCCCGCGGTGGTCAGCGTAAACACCAAGCAAGTGGTGCGGGTAAACACGCCGTTTGGCGATGACCCCATTTTTCGCCGCATTTTTGGTATTCCACAGGAGCGCATTGCACAGTCGCTGGGCTCCGGCGTCATTATTGATGCGCAGCGCGGGCTGGTGCTTACCAATAACCATGTGGTGGAAAACGCCGATGAGGTGCAGGTGACGCTGGCCGATGGGCGCACACTCAAAGCGGAGTTCGTCGGCAATGATGCCGATACCGACATAGCGCTGATGCGCATACCGGCCAAAGACCTTGTGGCCATTCCCGTGGCCAATAGCGATACGCTGCAAATTGGTGACTTTGTGGTGGCCATTGGCAACCCCTTCGGTGTGGGGCAAACGGTCACCTCCGGCATTGTCTCGGCGGTAGGCCGCAACAACCTGCCCGGTGCGGGGTTTCAAAACTTCATCCAAACCGATGCCAGCATCAACCCCGGCAACTCCGGCGGCGCATTGGTCAACCTCAACGGCGAACTGGTGGGCATCAATACCGCCAGTTTCAACCCGCGCGGCTCGATGGCAGGCAATATCGGGCTGGGTTTTGCCATTCCCTCCAACCTCGCCACGCGTATCAAAGAGCAGCTCCTGCACGGCGGCGTCGTGCGCCGCGGCACCTTGGGTATCGACACGCAAGACGTGGATGAACGCATTGCCAAAGGCCTTGGCTTGAGCGAAGCGCGCGGCGCGGTGGTTACCCGCATCTACCCCAACTCGGCGGCAAGTGCGGCCGGGCTAAAGGTGGGCGACGTGGTGCTAACGGCCAATGGTGAAGCCATTGCCAATGCCGAGGCGCTGCGTAATTTTCAAGGCTTACAAATGGCCGACGCCAAAGTAGCCCTAGACGTGCGCCGCGACGGCAAACCGCTGCAGCTCACCGCCACCTTGCATGAAATCCCCAAAGCACTCAGCGGCATTCAGCTTGACGCACGCCTCACCGGCGCGAGCTTTTCCGAGCTCCCCGAATCGCTGCGCCGCCAAGGGCTTGCTGGCGTACTGGTAGAAGACGTGCAGCGCGGCAGCCGCGCCGAACAAAGCGGCCTGCAGCGCGGCGATGTGGTGCTGGCCGCCAGCAGTGGCAATTTCAGCGACCTTACCGGCTTCCGCGCCAGCCTTGCCAGCACGCCGCAGCAATTGGTGCTACGCATTCTGCGCGGCAATACCAGCGGCCAGCTGTTAATGCGTTGACCTATTCTTAGCCAAAGAGTGCGACACTTATCACACCTCTCATTCAAGGACGCACCCCATGAGCGAGCATACCGAAGCGATCAAGAGCAATTTGGGCGACGCTGGCACCCACTTAAAGCAGGCTGCATCTGCCGCCGGTAGCGCGGTAAAGAGCGCCGCAGGCGCGGCCACCGATGAGCTGCGCATTGGCA
This sequence comes from Thermomonas sp., assembly GCF_019104945.1. GTDB lineage: Bacteria > Pseudomonadota > Gammaproteobacteria > Xanthomonadales > Xanthomonadaceae > Thermomonas. The sequence goes on from NZ_JAHRWW010000011.1 coordinate 41,415, forward strand.
GCGCGCAGGTGCGCGCCGAATTGGGCGACAGCGCCACCGCGGGTTCGTTTGCCGCGCAGCACCTTGGCAGCGCCGCAGGTGAGCAAATCGACGCGCTCGCGGAAAAAGGCCGCGACCTGCTCGACAGCGCCGCCGAACTGATCCGCGAACGCCCGCTGGCCGCCTTTGGCGTTGCCTTTGCCGCAGGTTGGATCATTTCCAAGCTCGGCCGCAGCGACAAATAAGCCCGTGGCGGAACAGCCGCAGGCGTCCTCCTCGGACAGCACCCGCAGCAGCGCCGCGCCCGGCCTAGGCGATACCCTCGACGCGCTGCGCAGCGAAGCGCAGGCCAATGTGCAGTCCATGCACGCAAGCCTTGGTGCGCTGCGCGACTTGGTGCTGGCCGATCTTGCGCTGGCGCGTGCCGCACTGGCGCATACGCTGGTGTTTGCCGCCATCGTGGTATCGCTGGGCGTTTCGGCGTGGCTCCTTCTGATGGCGCTGCTTGTGGCCGCGCTACAAGCGCTGGGGCTGTCTTGGCTGGTGGCGCTGCTCTGCGCCGCGTTGCTGAGCCTTGCAGGCACCGTATTCGCGGCCATTGCCGCCAAGCGCAGCTTCGCCCATACGGGGCTACACGCCACGCGGCGGCAACTGGCTGGGCTTGTGCCGCAAAAGCGCGCGCCGGAAGCAGATTCGCCATGAATTTGAATACCCAGCGCGCACGCGTGCAGCAAGCCGAACAGGCACTCCAAGCTCAGGTTTTGACCAGCGCCACACGCTGGCAGCAGCTAAAACACTGCTGGCGTGAAAGCTGGACCCCCAGCCGCATCGTCATTGCAGGCCTTGCCGCAGGCTTTGCCATTGGCCGCGCGCGGCCGCTACGGCTCGCCAGTAGCGGCGGCCTGCTCAACCTGCTGCGCGCCCTCGCCCCCCTGCTGGATACCGCAAGCGCCACCGAACCAGCGGCTAGCACCCCGCCAAACACGCAAAACGAGCAGTCTTGAATGCCGGTCACAGCGATCGCGGCCGTAGCGGCCTACAATACGGGGGTGAATCCTCCCATCCGCGCCATTACCCTCGACCTCGACGACACGCTCTGGCCGTTTCCGCCCATCGGCGAACGCATCGAGCGCGCTCTGCACAGCTGGTTCGTGGCGCATAGCCCGCGCACGGCCGAGCGCTTTCCTATCGAAGAAATGCACGCGCTGCGCATGCGGGTGTTTGCCGAGTTCCCCCAACACGCACACGATCTTGGCTTGCTGCGGCGGCTCACCATCGAGCGCGCGCTGAACGAAAGCGGCGATGACCCTGCGCTTGCCAGCGCCGCCTATGGCATCTTCTTCCACGAACGCAATCGCGTAGATTTCTACCCCGACGCGCTCCCTGGGCTGCACCGCATTGCCGCCAAGCTGCCGGTAGCGGCGCTGACCAACGGCAATGCCGACCTTGCCGTGATTGGTATTGCGGACCTGTTTCAGTTTCAACTTGGCGCCCGCGAATATGGCGCGCCCAAGCCCGACGCGGGCCTGTTCCACGAAGCCTGCCGCCGCCTCAATGTCGCGCCCGAAAACGTGCTGCACGTGGGCGACCACCCCAGCATGGACGTGGCCGGGGCCAAGAACGCCGGCCTACGCAGCTGCTGGATCGACCGCGGCGACCACGCTTGGCCTAACGAGCTTGCGCAGGCCGACCTGCGCGTCACCACACTCACCGAGCTCGCCGACTGGATCGACACGGCGGCGCCACTTGAGGCCACCCCATGACACTACCTTCGGGTTTTATTGAAACCGCCGACGCATTGCCGCTGCACATCGTCAGCAAATCCACGTATTCAACCTGGCTACAAACCCAGCCCAGCCACGTGCAGCATTGGCTAAGTGCGCAGCGTTTTGACGCCAGTGCGGGCAGCCTGCAAACCTGGGCCGACGCGCAGGGCCAACTTGCCGCCGCCGTGGCCGGTGTGGAAGACACCCTTGACCCTTACGCCTACGCGCACATTCCGCGCGCCCTTCCAGACGCCCACTGGCGGGCCGAAGGTGAGGCACTGAACGATGACGCACGCCACGCCCTCCAACTGGGCTGGGGCTTGGGGCTGTATCGGTTTAGCCGCTACAAAACCCACAAAACACCCGATGTGCATTTACTGGGCCCGTTTGATCCAGAAATCTTCAATGTGCTGGCCGCCTGCCTGCGCGTGCGCGATCTGGTCAACACGCCCACCGAACATATGGGCCCGGATGAACTTGAAGCCGTGGCGCGCAGCGTCGCCAACACCCACGGCGCGCAATTGAGTGTCATCGCTGGCGACGCCCTGCTGACACATAACTACCCCGCCATCCACGCGGTGGGGCGCGCCTCGCACCGTGCGCCGCGCTTATTGGAACTCACCTGGGGCGATACCACACATCCGCATATCGCCATTTGTGGCAAAGGCGTGTGCTTCGACACCGGCGGGCTGGACTTAAAAGCCGCCGCCGGCATGCGCAACATGAAGAAGGACATGGGCGGCGCGGCGCACGCGCTGGCACTGGCCGAACTGATCATGGCGCAGCAGCTTCCGTTACGCCTCACCCTGCTGATCCCGGCAGTAGAAAACGCGGTAGGCCCCAATGCCTTCCGCCCCGGCGAAGTGGTGAGCACACGCAAAGGCGTCAGCGTGGAAATTGACAATACCGACGCCGAAGGCCGCATGGTGCTGTGCGATACGCTTACCCGCGCCTGCGAGCTCAAGCCCGATGTGCTGCTGGACTTCGCCACGCTCACCGGTGCCGCGCGCGTGGCGCTTGGCCCCGATCTGCCCGCGCTTTACGCCAATGACGAAGCGCTGGCCAATGACTGGCTCAGCGCCGGCACCCAAGCGCGCGACCCGCTTTGGCGGATGCCACTATGGCGCCCCTATCTGCGCTACCTCACCAGCGGCATTGCCGACCTCGCCAACGCCAGCAACACCACCATGGCCGGTAGCGTCACCGCCGCGCTGTATTTAGAGCGTTTTGTGGATGAAGGGCAGCGCTGGGCGCATGTGGACGTGTACGCATGGAACGATAGCGACCGCCCCGGCCGCCCAGCAGGTGGCGAGGCGATGAGCCTGCGCGCAGCCTACGCCATGCTCAAGGCCCGCGCCGAAGCGTAACCTATTGCCTTTGTTGCTATTTTTTTAAGCCGCCTGCATAATAGGCGGCTCGCTGCGCTTTGCAGCGCCTTCCCGATAATCCCATCGGGGCCGCCGTCACCCGGGCTACGGGCGACAATCACACACCATCGAGGTGCCCAATGTCTAAAGTCTGCCAAGTTACCGGCAAGCGTACGACGACAGGTAATAACGTCTCGCACTCCAACCGCAAGACGCGTCGTCGCTTCCAACCTAACCTTCACGAGCGCCGTTTTTGGGTTGCCTCGGAAAACCGTTGGGTCAAACTGCGTGTTTCCGCTGCTGCGCTGCGCACCATCGACAAGAACGGTATCGACGCCGTCCTCGCCGACCTGCGTAAGCAGGGCGAGAAGGTCTAAGGAGAACAATCATGGCAACCAAGCGCGATAAAATCCGTCTGATCTCCTCGGCCGGCACCGGTCATTTCTACACGACCGACAAAAACAAAAAGAACACCCCGAACAAGATGGAAGTCAGCAAGTACGACCCCGTTGTTCGTAAGCACGTGATGTACAAAGAAGGCAAGATCAAGTAAGCCGCTCTGCTGCTACTTTGCCTTATGAAAACCCGCCCATCGTGGCGGGTTTTTGTTTATAGCAACCTCTCAAACGCCATGCGCGGCGAGCCTTGATATTCCACCTCTCCACAATAGGTATAGCCCAGCCGCTTGAGCGTGCTCAGCATCGCCGTGTTATCAAAATTTGTATCCAGCCGAACGCTGAAAATCCCCTGCTGCGCGCCCCATGTTTCCACCTGTTGCAGCAGCGCCGCCGCAATGCCGCCACCAGCATGCTGCCGCGCGCGCGCCACGCGGTGCACCACCACATACGGCCGATCGCTTAACCACTGCCCTTCAATACTGGCGTATGCAGGCTCCGGGCGAGTAATCACCGCCGCATAAGCCAAGAGCGCGCCCGCGCGTTCCAGCACAAAGCCTTCAGCGCGCGCGATGTCATCTAGCACCGTTTGCCGATTGGGGTAGCCGTTCTGCCACTGCGTGCTGCCATCTTGGCGGCGCTGAATGATCGCGTCTTGCAAGATCTCCCAGACCGCATCGGCTTCTTCAAGCGCGGCCAAACGTAAGTGCACAGACTCCATCGCCGCCTCTTATTTGCCCGAGGTGTCGGTTTCCACCGTCATATCCAACACATAGGCATATTTCGATGCATCGGCGGGCGGATTATCGAGGGTATAGCGGTTGATCCGCAGCACGTTACGCACACCGTCTTGGTGCGTATAGCCTTCGATAGCGTCATAGAAGTTTTCAAACGCTCCGGGGGCACCCACCTTCAAGCCTTTGTCGTCGTACTTGATCTCGCGCACCTGCAAGCATTGCTTGTTTGGGATTAGCGGGTGGCTACAGGGCTTAGTATGCGCCGCAACTTCCAAGAAGACACGCTCGCCGGGGCCGCCGTAGCGCGTTTCGGCGGTGGCTTGCCCCTTAAAGCGCAGCACGTCGCCAGCCGCATTGGTCAGCACCAATGTTGGCGTGGCCCCCTCTTCAATCTGCATGCCCAGCTTGCCTTGTAAGCGCTTGCCCACTTCGCGATCTAGCGCAGCAAGCGCCGGATCTGCACAGGCCATCAGCGTGGTTGCCATCGGCTCTACGGTAAGGCTATCACCCGTGGGGGTGTGGTGCGCGCTCAGCGTATTGCAGGTATTGCCCACCGAGATGGTGGAGGCGTTGAAATCCAGCCGAACAGGTTGATTAGCACGCACAAACAGCGCGTCGATGCGCTTGCCTGCGGCGTCACGCGCGTCATCCAGCAGCCAGTGGTAGCGCGTCAGGGTGAGCGCGGCGTGCAGCGCGCTGGGCTTGGCCGTGGCATTGCTTTTAACTTGTGCCGCCGGCGTGGTGGTGGTGGTTGTTTCCGTCATCGACACCGAAGCCGAACAGGCCGATAGCATCAGCGGCAGGCACACAGCAGCAAGCAAAGCTCGCATAAACACTCCTTTTCAAAAATACGCGCGGCTTACGCCGCAGCCGGTAGCCAGAGCAATAACAGCCCGCCCAAGACGAGCCGGTACACCGCAAACACGGTAAAACGATGATTCTGAATGTAATGCAGCAGCCACTTCACCGCGACAAAGGCGGTGAGCGCCGAGGCCGCGCAGGCCACGGCCAACGCGCCCCAGTTTTCCGCCCCGATGTCACCGTGCAGATACAGTGAGAGCAGCTCATAGCCGGTCGCCGCGAACATGGTGGGAATGCCAATCACAAACGCAAATTCAGTAGCAGCGGCGCGGCTGGTGGTGCCCGCCAACAACGCCACAAAAATCGTAGCTGCACTGCGCGAGGTGCCGGGAAAGACACCCGCGAGCACCTGCGCTGCCCCCACCAAAATGGCCACCGTCCAGCTGATCTGGGTGCGCTCACCGCGCCGTTCCGCGCTGCGCGCCGCCCATTGTTCGGCCAACACCATCCACACCGCACCGATGATGAGCGCCCACGCAATCGGGTGCACCGTGTCTGGAAGCTCCCAACCCAGTTTTTTTACCAGCAGACCGCCCAGTGCCGTTACCGCAAACGCGGCCAGCAATTTATAGGCGTAATCGCGCGACTGCGCCGGGCTGGCATTGATGCCTAGCGGGTCATACGCCGCTGGGGCGTCTTTCCCCACAAACGCCTGCAGCATGCCCCACAGCCGCTTCCAGTAGATCAGGGTGATCGCAAGGATGGCCCCGGCTTGAATGGCAATAATGAACAGCGCCGAGTAGTGGCGATCTAACAAATATTCGGCAATCAGCAGGTGGCCCGTGCTGGAAATGGGTAGAAACTCGGTGAGCCCTTCAATGATGCCAAGCAACAGGGCGGCCAAAAAATCATTCATAACGCGGTCGGTTCAAGCGGTGGCAAAGGATAACCCGCGCAACACGCACTATTTTTGTGAAATAGCGATTTAATTTTGCACGGTTATAGTGCATTTATTCTTTAACGAACTTTAATTCTCTTTAGTTTCAATGCGTTATCGCTTGGCACGCCACTTGCTAGAACCTGTGTGTTCCCACTCCCTCCATTCAAGGAATGCCCGATGTCGCTCGAATTCGTTGAAACACTGATCAAAAATCACAAGATTGAGTTCGTTGACCTGCGTTTTGCTGATCTGCGCGGTGTGCAGCATCACGTCACCTTCCCCAAATCCATCGTCGATGCCAGCCTGTTTGAAGACGGCAAGATGTTTGACGGCAGCTCGATCATTGGCTGGCGCGGCATCCAGAACTCCGACATGGTGCTGCTGCCCGACCCATCCACCGCTTATGTGGACCCATTCACCGCTGACCCAACCCTAGTGCTGATCTGCGACATCCTCGACCCGGCCACCATGCAGGCCTATTCCCGCGACCCGCGCGGTGTGGCCAAGCGCGCGGAAGCCTTCTTGAAGTCCACCGGCCTCGCGGATCAAGCCTTTTTCGGCCCCGAGCCCGAATTTTTCATCTTCGATAGCGTGCGCTTTGCCAACGAGATGGGCCATACCTTCTTCCAGATCGATTCCGAGGAAGCACACTGGAACTCCGCGCGCGAATACGCTGGCGGCAACAGCGGCTACCGGCCAATGGTGAAGGGTGGCTACTTCCCGGTGGCCCCACTGGACTCGTTACACGACCTACGCGCCGAGATGTGCAAGACCTTGGAGCAGGTCGGCATCGAAGTGGAAGTGCACCACCACGAAGTGGCCAATGCGGGGCAGTGCGAGATCGGCACCAAATTCAATTCGCTGACGAAAAAGTCCGACGAATTGTTGGCGATGAAATACATCATCAAAAACGTGGCGCACCGCAACGGCAAGACCGTCACCTTCATGCCCAAACCCATCGTTGGTGACAACGGCAGCGGTATGCACGTGCATATGTCGTTGGCCAAGGGCGGCGTCAATCTATTTTCCGGTGATGGCTACGGCGGCCTAAGCCAGATGGCGCTGTGGTTCATCGGCGGTATCTTCAAGCATGCGCGCGCGGTCAATGCGTTCACCAACTCCAGCACCAATAGCTACAAGCGCTTGGTGCCGGGCTATGAAGCACCGGTGATGTTGGCCTACTCGGCCAGCAACCGGTCGGCCTCCTGCCGCATTCCGTATGTGGCCAACCCGAAGGCGCGCCGCATTGAGATGCGCTTCCCCGACCCGATGAACAGCGGCTACCTGACCTTCGCCGCGCTGATGATGGCCGGCCTTGACGGCATCAAGAACCAGATCGACCCGGGTGAGCCTTCCGACAAAGATCTGTACGACTTGCCGCCGGAAGAAGAAAAGAACTTCCCCACCGTCTGCCATTCGCTAGACCAAGCGTTGGAAGCGCTGGACGCCGACCGTGAATTTCTCAAGGCCGGTGGCGTGTTCACCGATGACCTCATCGATGCGTATATCGGCTTGAAGATGAAGGAAGTGACCGCGTTCCGCGCTGCCACCCACCCGCTGGAATACCAGCTGTACTACACGCTGTAATACCGTAAGGCATTCGCCAAACAAGGAAGCACGCACCGACAGGCGCGTGCTTCTTTCATCCGCCATGTGCGCGTACGTAGGCGACAAACGCCTCTGCCGGAAGCGCCGGCGACCAGTGATAGCCTTGGCCAAACTCACAGCCAAATGCCTGTAGCTTGGCCAAGGCCTGCGCGTCTTCCACACCTTCCGCCACAACCTCTAAATCTAAGTGGTGGGCCATTTCGATCACGGCACGCACCAGCCCTTCGTCATGTTTGTCTTGGCACATGGTGCGCACAAATGATTGGTCGATCTTCAGGCGATGCACGGCAAAGCGGCGCAAATAGCCCAAGTTGGAATAGCCTGTTCCGAAGTCATCAATGGCAATTTTTACACCGCGCGCTGAGAGGCGTTGCAATATTTCTTGCAAATGCTGTGTGTCGGCCATCAGCACCGATTCGGTCAGTTCAAGCTCCAGCGCCGAAGCGTCCAAGCCGGAAAATTCCAACGCGCGCATCACGTCTTGTTCGATATCTCCACGACGAAATTGCAGTGGCGAGACGTTCACCGCCATCAACAACCCATTCAAACCTTGCTGCTTCCAAGCGCGCGCCTCCACGCAGGCTTTGCGCAGCACCCAAGTGCCAAGTTCGTGGATCAAACCGCTGCGCTCAGCGATTGCGATGAACATATCTGGTGGAATAAAACCACGCTCGGGATGACGCCAACGCAGCAGCGCTTCGGCCCCACAAATACGCTCTGTTTTGAGATCCCACTGTGGTTGGTAGTACAGCTGAAGTTCGCCATTGGCCATTGCGGTGCGCAAATTAGCAGCAATCTGCAATTGCTCCACCGCGCTTTCATTCATGCTGTTATCAAAGAAGCAGAACGTATTGCGCCCCCGCTCTTTGGCTTTGTACATCGCCGTATCGGCATTACGCAGCAGCACGTCGGGGCTATCACCATCGCGCGGAGCAACGGCAATGCCCAGCGAAGCGGTGACCAAAATATCGATACCCGCTACTTCAAATGACCGGCGCAGGGTATGGGTTACTTTTGCCACGACCTCAACGATGGCGTCTTCGTTTTCTAATTCGCCCAGCAAGATCAGAAATTCGTCACCTGAAATCCGCGCCACCGTATCGGATTCGCGCACGCACTCAGAAACCCGCTTACCTACTTGCCGCAGCAAGTCGTCACCACTGAAATGCCCTAGTGAATCGTTGATGGTCTTGAAGTTGTCTAAATCCAAGAACAGCACCGCTACCATGCCGCCATCGAGGCGCGCTAGCCCAAGGAGGTGTTCCAAACGATCCATGGCCAATGCGCGGCTGGGCAGGCCGGTGAGCGCGTCGCGCTGCACCAAGGTTTCTACTTGCACTTGCGCATCCAAAAGTGCCTGTTTTTCTGCTTGCAAGCGGGACAATGTATGGCGCAGCTCCTTAGAAAGCTCCCAAACGAAATAACCCGCCACTAAGGTCACCATCACCATGATGACCAAGCGCTGCGGCCCAACGGGTTGCGCGATGCTGAGATGCATGCCTGTTTCATGCAGGGCATACAGCCCCACCAAAATGGCCACACCGCCGGCCGTCATCACCACTAATGTTCGACCAGACGAAAACAGCCCGGCAAACACAAGTAGCACGGGAATGGACATGGGGGCTTCGTCATACAGCCCTTGGCTGAGCAGCGCCAGCCAGCCCAGCCCAAGTAATAACGTGGTGAGTGTCGTTGCAACGGCCCGCGCCAACTTGCCCCGCTCACACCACCAAAGCGCCAGACCAAACAACAGAAACAGCGCGATATCCGCAGAGAAATTGATCCACCGCATGCGGTAGAGGTTCATCCCCGCGAGGATCGTAAATGCCAGCAGCAAGACGAGCAGCATCTGCCGAAGCCGCTGCTGATGGAAGGTCAGCACGCGATCGGGTGGGGGCTGGTTGGGCTCGGGGGGGGAGTCGTTCGCCATTGCTGCCACGATACAGGGCTAGAACCAAGGTGCAATAGGGCTGTGGTAGCGATGGTTTTTGCACTAAATTAGTGCAAATGCAAACGCCCATCGCGGATTCTCTACTCGACACCCTCACCACCCCACTGCTGCAGCTGGATGCGCAGGGCGTGGTGCACTACGCCAATGCTGGGATCGGGCGCTGGCTGCACACCAGTTGCCGCCGCCTGTTGGGGCTGCATGCGGCCGCGCTGGAGCGCGATAGCGATGTGCTCGCCGCCGCCCTTGTGCAGCAGCCCACGGCACCATTGCGACTGCGTCGGGTGGGTTTAGCCGCGCCCGGTAGCGAAGAGCTGCGCTTTGCTGACGTGTGGCTTACACCTATTGATAGCGGGCTGTGGCTGGAAGCCCATCCGGTGGATGAGTTTGCCGATGGTGACCCCGCCGGGCTGCTGCCTGCGGCTCTAGCCGCTTCGCTGAAAGGCCTCGCGCATGAACTGCGCAACCCGCTGCTGGGTATCCAAGGCGCGGCGCAGCTGCTGGCGAGGCGCGTGGAACCGGAGGCGCGTGAATTAACGGGAATCATTGAAGACGAAGTACAGCGTTTGGCCACGCTGGTTGATCACCTGCTGCATCCAGCGCCCCCGCGCGCGTTTACGCCAATGAATATCCATCTTGTGCTGGAACGCGTGCTGCGCCTGGCCGAAAACGATGCGGGCTGGGCGGTGCAGCTGCAGCGTGATTACGACCCTTCGCTGCCCGACCTAACCGGCGATGCCGATCGACTGACCCAAGCCGTGTGGAATCTTGTGCGCAATGCAATGGAGGCCGGCGCCGGCAGTATCCATCTACGCACCCGCGCCGAGCACAGCGTCAAAATTGGTGAAGACTGGTGGCCAATGGCGCTGCGTTTAGAGGTGATCGACAACGGCCACGGCGTCCCAACGGAACTGGCTGAGCACTTATTCCTGCCCTTGGTCAGCGGACGCGCAAGCGGCAGTGGTCTTGGGCTGGCACTGGCCCAGCAGATCGCACGCGAACATCGTGGCGCACTGACCTGGCGCTCGCGCCCGGGGCATACCGTGTTCACCTTACTATTGCCGTTGGGCGAACACGAAGAGGCGCGCGACGCACATGCCTAACGCCGCGCACATTTGGGTAGTGGACGACGATCGTTCGGTGCGCTTCGTGCTGGCCACCGCACTCGGTGAAGCTGGGTTTCGCGTCACTGCGTTCGGCGACGCCGGTGAAGTGCTCGATGCACTTGCCTCAGGCCGCGTACCCGACCTACTGCTTACCGATGTGCGTATGCCTGGCGAAAGCGGCCTTGCGCTGCTGGATAAGCTGCACGTGAAATTGCCGCAGCTCCCCGTGATCGTGATGTCGGCGCACACCGACATCAGCAGCACCGCCAGCGCGTTTCGCGGCGGCGCGCGCGAGTTTCTATCCAAACCGTTTGATCTCGATGAAGCGGTGGCCGTTGTGCAGCGCGCACTGCCGGAAACTACCGCCACATCCCACGCATCGCCTGCCCATAACCTTCCCAAAGAATCACTACTGGTGGGCGAAACCCCGGCCATGCGTGAACTGTTCCGCGCCATTGGACGGTTGGCGCAAGTGCCGCTGGCGGTGCTGATCACCGGCGAAACCGGCACCGGCAAAGAACTGGTGGCGCGGGCGCTGCACCGAGAATCACCGCGCGCGCAACGTCCGTTTGTCGCGCTCAATACCGCCGCCATTCCGGCAGAGCTATTGGAGTCGGAGCTATTTGGCCACGAAGCGGGCGCGTTTACTGGCGCGCAGAAACGCACTATTGGGCGCTTTGAGCAGGCCGACGGCGGCACGCTGTTTTTGGATGAAATTGGTGACATGCCCGCCGCGCTGCAAACCCGGCTGTTGCGTGTACTCGCCGAAGGCGAGTTTTTCCGTGTCGGTGGGCGTGAACTGATTCGCGTGGACGTGCGGGTGATTGCCGCCACCCATCAGCCGTTGGAAGCGCTGGTGGAACAAGGCCGCTTCCGTGCCGACCTGCTGCACCGCCTCGACGTGGTGCGGCTGCGTCTGCCGCCACTGCGCGAACGCCGTGCAGATATTGCGCTGCTTGCCGCACGTTTCTTAGAGCACGCCGCGCACAAGCTTGGCATTCGCAGCAAAACCCTAACCGCCGCGGCCTTGCAGCAGCTCACCGAGTACCCGTGGCCGGGCAATGTGCGCGAGTTAGAAAACGTCTGCTGGCGGCTTGCGGCGCTCACCAGTGGCGCGCATATCGGCCCAGCAGACCTGCATGTGGCGCTTCCAACAACGCCTGCGCGCGGCGCGGCACACGCTGAACACTGGACGCACGCGCTGCACCAATGGGCGCGCGCCGAGCTTTCAGAAAACACGCCGCAATTGCACGACAAAGCGCGAACACTCTTCGACCAAACCCTGCTGGAAGCCGCGCTCGAATTCTGTCATGGGCACCGCAGCGATGCCGCCGATGCGCTTGGCCTCAGTCGCAATACCGTGACGCGCAAACTTGGCAGCTCACGCAAACCACGCTAGAGCACGCCTCCACACCGGCTAAATGCCTGCACATGGCATGATGCTGGATCATTCGTACGAAGGGCTTTCATCTATGCGATCTTCACTTGGCCTTGCCGCACTGCTGGCCGCGCTCACCGCATGCTCCACAGCACCGCATTCGAACAGCGTGCCCAAAACCACCACGGTACCAACACCGAACGCAGCTACTCGACACGCCGTGGCCAATCTTGCCTCGGCCTCAGGCAGCCTCGTCAGCGGGCGCTTGCTGCTTGCATCAACGCCAAGCGGCGTGCGCATCAGCGGCGATATTGGCGGCTTGCAGCCCAACGCCCAGCACGGCTTTCATATCCATGAAAAAGGCGACTGCAGCGCGGTGGATGGCAGCGCCGCAGGCGGCCATTTCAATCCAGATAAAAAACCGCATGGCCGCGTGGGTGCAGGCCCGCATCACGCGGGCGATAGCGACAATATCGTGGCTGATACGCAGGGCGTAGCACATCTCAACATTGTGCTAAATGGCATTAGCCTAGGCAGTGGCGCGGGCAACGACGTGGCCAACCGCGCGCTGATCGTGCATGCGGTGGCCGATGACTACACCAGCCAACCGGCGGGCAATGCGGGCGCGCGCGTGGCCTGCGGGGTCATCCGCTTAAGCCAGCCGTAGTCGGCGCAGCGGGCAGCGCGCTTACTGCGCGCCGCCGCCGTGTTCAAAATTCACCGTCATCCCGTGCGCCTCAAATACCGCCGCGTACTGGCGCTGGCGCATCTGATAGTGGGCAAAACCGCGTTCCAGCTTGGCCGGGTCGGTTTCCTCCGGCGCGTTGCGCTGCTGCCATGTTGCCGGATCAAGCAGCGCGATATGCATCTGGCCTTCGCCATAGCGCACCAAAGGCTCTGGCGGCACGTCCAGCGCATACGCGCTTTCTGGCTCTAGTAGCGCGGTTTCCAGCAGCGCCCACAAGCCATCTAATTCCATATTTTGAAACTGCATCGCCATTACCGATAGCAGGTCGTGCAGGCTCATGTAGCGAATATGTTCGGCATCCGCACCAAGACCATCGCGAATGAGCATGGCAGCATCAGCTTCGGCCATGCCGTGATCGAACAGCACGTACTCCAAGCGCTCATTCGCCAGCGCCACCGCAGGCCCATGCAATACAAACGGCATCACCCGCAGCCCGCCGCCTAACAGGGCAGGATCGGCGCGCATGCTGTCGTGCACGCCCCCTTGCGCGTCGCTGCCAAAGCCCACCAGCCGCGCCCCCATCCCCTGTTCGGGCGCACGCTTGAGCAGGCTTTCCACATTTCGATGCTGCGGCCAACCGCTGCGCAGCACTTCGGCCGGATCAAAATGGGTGGTCAATAAGGCGATATCGCAGCTGGCGACCTGTGGCACCAGCGAGGTAAGGTCGCGCCCCATCAGCACCGCGAGATCTCCCGCCAGCTTGGCGGGCATCGCCGCGTGCTGCGGCGGCTTGCCATCGCGCAATTCAATGGCGATCACGCCGTAAAACACATCGGGACGGATAGTAGAAGCAGACATATGGAGTTTCGACTCTGAAATGGAACGGTACACTCAGCGCTACATTATGCCCGCGCAGCGGGTCCGTCCTTGAGGTGAGTCATGCAACACGGTCGTCCAGTCGCCATTTTAGGCGGAGTTCGTATCCCTTTCTGCCGTCAAAACACGGCTTATGCCGACGTGGGCAACCTTGGCATGTCGGTGCGCACGCTGGGCGCGCTGGTGGAAAAGTTTGGTCTGCACGACCAGCAGCTGGGTGAAGTGGCGATGGGGGCGGTGATCAAGCATTCCTCCGACTGGAACCTTGGCCGCGAAGCCGCACTCTCGTCTGGGCTATCGCCACGCACGCCGGGCATCACCCTGCAGCGCGCCTGCGGCACGTCGCTGGACACCATCAACCTCATTGCCAGCAAAATTGCCACCGGGCAAATTGAATCAGGCATCGGCGGCGGCTCTGACACCACCTCCGATGTGCCCATTGTGTACGGCAAGGCGCTGCGCAGCCGTTTGCTGCACGCTGCGGCCGCCAAGACCTTCGGGCAAAAACTTTCCGCGTTCAAAGGCTTTCGCCCGTCTGAACTCAAGCCCGATTTCCCCGGCGTGGCCGAGCCGCGCACTGGCAAGTCGATGGGCGATCATTGCGAAGACATGGCCAAAGAATGGGACATCAGCCGCGAAGCGCAAGATGCGCTGGCAGTAGATTCCCACCACAAGCTGGCAGCGGCTTATTCGCGCGGTTTTTTTGATGACCTCGTGGTGGGTTTTCGCGGCGTGAACCGCGACAATATCCTGCGCCCGGATACCAGCCTCGAAAAATTAGCCACGCTTAAACCGGCGTTCGATAAAACCTCCGGGCGCGGCACGCTGACCGCTGGCAACTCCACCCCGCTTACCGACGGCGCCTCGGCCTGTCTGCTGGGTAGTGATGATTGGGCACAGCAACATGGTTTTGAAGTGCTCTGCCATCTGCGCGACGTGCAGGTGGCGGCGGTGGATTTTGTTCACGGCGAGGGCTTGCTGATGGCCCCCACCATCGCCGTGGCCGAGATGCTCGCGCGCAATAATTTAAGCCTGCAAGATTTTGACTTCTACGAAATCCACGAAGCCTTCGCCGCGCAGGTGCTATGCACACTCAAAGCGTGGGAAAGTGCCGATTACTGCAAGCAGCGGCTGGGGCTAGACGCGCCACTGGGCCGCATCGACCCGAACCGCATCAACCCCAACGGCTCATCCTTGGCCACCGGCCACCCCTTCGCCGCCACCGGCGCACGCATCGTGGCCAGCGCCGCTAAAGAGCTCAAACAACGCGGCGGCCGCCGCGCGCTGATCTCCATCTGCACGGCGGGTGGCATGGGGGTAACGGCGATTTTGGAGCGGTGAGGCTCCGGCACACCTTTTAATTTGCGCGCGGCTTTCGTCTAAAACGGCCCATCAAATAGGCGGCTGCAGATAGCAATGTCAGCAGCCCGACATAAGAGCCCATCGTGACGGTATCTGCAATCCAATTCGGCTTAGTAAATGCGAGCACGCTAAGTAACAAAGCAATGCTAAAAAGAACTAATGCAATTTTGTAGTACATGTTGATTTTCATAATTTAGTGCCGCTGCAGCCTACACGTCACTCTGACACCACCAGGAATGCCTGAATTTGAGCACACATATGTACTGCCTCCTTGAGAGGTATTAACGTTAACGCCCATATCAAGCAATCTCATTGTGAAATTTGCAAGGTCTACACCACTACCTCGTCCATCAAATATATATGTGCCACCAGATGTTATCAAATCATTCGGACTTTCTGGAATATCATTCCCATGAGAATCTTTAGAAGAATTTTTAACATACTCCCACACTTTCATATCCCAATTCCATCTATATGTCGACTGACTTCCGTCTGAAAACTTAGCGATTACAAAGAAATAACTACTGACACTCGATATAGACTCTAACCGAAGCATACGCCCATAATGATAAAACCCTACAAGAAAAGACCTGATTAGCACGAACCCTCAGCAACGAATATTGGCGCATCTCGCACTTGTTCATGGCGTCTCCCCGCAGGCATGTACACCCCGTCCTGACGCCTTTTAAGGCTTCAACGTCCGCTCAAACAGCTCGTAAATCCGGCGATATTCGTCGTACCAGCTATCGGGGTGGACAAAGCCGTGGCGCTCCATGGGGTACGGTGCTAGCTCCCATTTGTCTTTGCGCAGCTCGATGAGTTTCTGGCTCATCATTACCGAGTCTTTGAAGAACACGTTGTCGTCGATCATGCCGTGGGCAATCAGCAGATTGTCTTGCAGACCTTCTGCGTATTCGATCGGCGAGGAGCGTTTGTAAGCTTCAGGATCAAGTTCCGGAGTATTGAGGATATTCGACGTGTAGCCGTGGTTGTACTGCGACCAGTCGCTGACCGGGCGCAATGCGGCACCAGCCTTGAATACACCGGGCTTCTGGAACAGCGCCGCAAAGGTCATGAAGCCACCGTAGCTGCCGCCGTAGATGCCTGCGTGACCGCGGTCACCTTGCTTGTTCTCCACCAGCCAGTCGAGGCCATCCAAATAATCTTCCAGCTCGGGCTTGCCCATCCAGCGATAGATTGCGGTGCGCCAGTCGCGGCCATAGCCTTCACTGGCGCGGTAGTCCAGATCCAGCACAATATAGCCTTGATTGACCAGCAGGTTATGAAACATCTGCTCACGGAAATAATTCGGCCAGCGCTTCGACACGTTTTGCAAATAGCCCGCACCGTGCACGAACATCACGATGGGATAGCGCTTGCCCGGCTCCATCTTCTCAGGGCCGTAGTATTTGCCCCAGATCGTGCCTGCGCCGTGTTTACTGGGCACTTGCACCATCTGCGGCTGGATCCATGTGCGTGTCTTGTACGCGGCAGTACGCGTGTCGGTAAGTGTCTTGGCTTCGCCTCCTTTGGCATCCACCACGGCGAGCTGCGGTGGCGTGTAGGAAGACGAATAGCGCACCAATAGCGCACTGCCCTGCGGCGACACGGAGAAATCTTCGACACCGTCGAGTGCGGTCACTTCACGCACCTGTCCGCCGCGTGCAGGCACGTTGCACACTTCGTAATCGCCGGGCGTGACGCGATTGCACAGGAAGTAGAACGTACTGCCGTCGGGCGATACGCTGACCTGCGAGGTTTCCCAGCGGCCGTCGGTGAGTTGCAATGGTTTGCCGCCACTTTGCGTGTATAGATGCGAGAAGCCGCTTTCTTCACTCAAATACCAAAGTGTTTTGCCATCGGGCATCCAGCCAAATTCGTTGAAGCCCCAGTTGATCCACGCGTCATCATGCAGACGGTGACGCGGCTGCAACGCGGCGCTTGCGGTATCTACGCTGGCGATCCAGCGGTCTTTGTTATCCACCGCACGCAGCATGACGGCGACGTTTTGAGCGTTGTTGCTCCATTGCATATCACCAAGCTGGACCGGGCGATTGCCTTTCAACGGCTCTTTTCCTGCGGCCTTGCGCAGATCGGCTAGCGGATCGTTTTGAATCCCCGGAAGACCGTCGAACTTCAGCGCGCGTACTTTGCCCGTGGCCACTTCTGCCAGCCACAGCGACTGCGGAACAGGGTCGTTGCGGCCCACGCGAGTACGCACATTTTCAAATTCTTCGTAGCCTGATTCGGTGACATACATCGGCATCTTGCCGCCGCGCCCGGCATCGGCCCCCTTGGCCTGCGTGGCCACCAATAACCAACGACCATCGGGTGAAAGCGCGGTATCGGTGATGTCTACATTCTTGCCCAGATATACCGGCGCTGCGGCGCGGGTTGGGTCGGCGCTGCGCCATGCGTCGGCTTGGTTGCGGGCGGCATCACGGCGGTCGAGGGTCTCGCGCAGGGTATCGATCCGGCGTAGCTGGCGGTCACGCAGGTCATCGGCCTTGGGCGGCGTACCCGGTGCATCTTCGGCCAGTGCTTGTGCGGCTAGTGCCACCGCTCGGCCATCCCAGCGATACCAGTTTCCACCGGCCTGCCAAACCAAGCTGCCGTTTGGCCCCCATTGCAGACGGCGGGCGTTTTGATTGTCGCGGCTGAGCTGGGTCAGCGCGCCACTGCGCAGGTCACGAATAAACACATCGCCATTGCGCACAAACGCACTGCGTGCGGCGCTGGCATCGAGCAGTGCATTGGCTGCATCCAGATCTGCGCGCGCTGTATCTGCCACCGGCGCAGCGGCCGCGCCATCCAGCCCCACCTGCCACGTATCGCGTACGATGGCTCCTGCACGTTTTTGCTGAAATTGCGCCGCCTTGCCATCCCAGCGCCACCAAGCGCTTTCCACCGAAGGGCCGATCCAATCTTGATCATCCATCGCCTGCGCCAAGGTCACCGGCTCGGCGGCGTGCGCCGCAGACAGACTGGCCAACAGGGCAAACGCAAGTGGTGCAAGGCGCATAATCATTCCTAAAAACACGTCAAAAAAGAAAGATTAGCAGCCTATCGCATCCGAACCTGTGCCAAATGTCCCGCAGAGGTTCCGCTCACACGCAGTTTCCCGCACAATCCACCTTATCTTCCGCAAGACGATTCCCCCGGATCGCGATGCTTGCTTTCGTTTACAAAAGCCTGAAGAAGGCCAACACCTACGTGTACCTCGCGGCGCGCGACGATTTCGCACGTCTGCCCGAACCACTGCGCACCCAGCTGGGCGCGCTGCAGTTTGTGCTGGAAGTGACGCTGACACCGGAGCGCAAGCTGGCGCAAGAGAACCCCGAGGTGGTGCGCGCCAATCTTGCCGCGCGTGGTTTTCATATTCAGTTTCCACCTACGGTGGAAGACCCCATGCACGAGGATTGGGGCACCGATGTCTGAGCGCTCCACCGTTTCAGGAATGAGCCTACTTGCGCTTGGCCTGCTGCTTGCCGCGGTGAGCCTGCTTCCACAGACGGGTTCACCATGGGTGGCGCTTGCGCTGCTCTGGCTCGCGCAGCCGCCTACCGCACTTGGCCTGGCCCTGCTGCGCCGCTCGCGCCAGCATACCGACTTATCACGCGACGGCCTGCGCCTTGCGCTGCGTTGGTTAGCAGGGTTCACCGCCGCGGGCCTGCTGCTGGGCTGGCCTCTGGCACAGCTGCTGCACGCGCCGACACTAGGAAAAACACTGCTACTAAGCGGCCTTGCAGGTACCCTGCTGGCTACGCTTTGGTGGCAGTGGCCCGACTGGCACACCCTAGAGCAGCGCGGCCACCAGCCGACACCGCGCACGCTCCAGCGCGATGCGTGGCGCGGGCTGCTACAAGTCGCCTTGCCGATTTTTCTCGTACTCGCCGGGGGGCTGCTACTGGCATGGCCGGGGCTACTTAGTAGCAGTGCGCAGGTTCCCGTCGGCATCGCCTATATCACCCTGCTGGTGGTTGCGCACGTGCTGCTGCAATCGGCCTCGCCGCTGGAAAAGCGGCAAGGGCTTCCTATTGTCGAAATGGCCGAGCCCGCTTCTTCACAAACGACGCGAGAGGATGCGCTAGAAGCACTTCCCTTAGCGCCCACCAGCGCAGCGCAGGCGCTTGATACTTCCGAACTTGATCATCAACTGCTAGCCGCCGCACGTAGTGGCCGAGTGGATCGTGCGCTGGCGCTGCTGGCCAGCGGCGCCGATCCCAACGCGCGCGCCAGTGCCAATGCCCGCGACCGCCGCAGCCTAACGGTACTCGCGGCGGTGCTTCCCGACCTGCGTTTGCTGCGTGCGCTGATCGAACGCGGCGTGGACGTCAACGCCGCGCACGACGGGATGACCCCACTGCTCGCCGCCACCCGCGATAGCTGGCACGGCCGCCCCGAGGCGGTGATGACCCTGCTGACCAACGGTGCCGATCCGCATCAAACCGATGCTGAAGGCAATACGCCCCTGCATTTTGCCGCACGTAGCTCCGACCCCGGCGTAGCCGCTCTACTGCGCGACGCTGGTGCCGATCTTGACGCGCTTAACGCCGAAGGCGTGTCCCCTCTGGGTAGCGCCTGCTCCGCTGGCAACTGGCGTTTGGCGCGTTTCTTGTTGGAGCGTCAAGCCAAGCCTCAGCCCGAAGGCGGCCGCCCTGCGCTGCTGCTTGCTGCGGCCAATGAAGACGATGACGGTGCAGGCGCACTGTTACTGCTTCGTCATAAAGCCAACGTCAACGCCTGCGATCCGCGTGGGCGCAGTGCGTTGCACGAAGCCGCTGCGGGTGGCAACGTCAGCATTTGCCATATTTTGCTTGATGCGGGTGCCAACCCGAATGCCCGTGACTCCGCAGGGCGCACGCCGTTATTAGACGCCGCGCGTGCGGGCGCATTACCCGTTGTTGAGCACCTGATCGCCGCCAAGGCTGACGTACACGCCACCGACCACCATCAACACACTGCGCTCAGCTGCGCGATGGCCAGCGGCAACAAAGCCCTCATCGCCCTGCTAGACCCCCAAGCCAGCGCGCGCATGGATGCGTACAGCGAGGTCACGCCAGAACTTCCGCCGCAAATTCGGCTGCGTGATGCGCTGCTTACGGGAGCCGATACGCGGCAACTACTGCAATTGCGTGCGCACACCCAGCCGCACGAGCTGGACAGCCTGCTGCAGGACCCAGACATCACGCAATCCCCTGCACATATCGCATGGCTGCTCGCACAAGGCGCGAACCCCGATGTGCATTCCCCCGGCCATTCCACGCCGGTATTTACGGCCCTAGCGCAAGGGGCTGAAGGCATCCGCACACTTTCCGCATTGTTTGCTGGCGGCGCATCCCCCGCAGGAGCAGGCGGCTTGGCACGCTTTTTGAGCGCCTGCCTAGCCCAGCAGCACACCGCCCCACGTTCAGAAGCCTTCGCCCTTGGCCTACTGTCGCGCGGCGCTGATCCGTTTGCCGCAGATGAAAACGGCGCGCCGCCGCTGCCTCTCGCCGTGCGTTTAGGTTGGACACGACTACTCGAGCGCCTACTCGTCCTCGGCGCTGATCCCGATGGCTGCGATGCGCGCGGAATGACGGGGCTACATATCGCCACCGAGCAGCAACAGCTTTCCGCTGTGCAGCTCTTACTAACATTCGGCGCCTCTCCGCACCGGCGCGCAGCAGACGGCCAAAGCCCTCTTGGCATCGCGCTCGCGAGTGGCCAGCCTGAGTTGATCGAGTGGTTGGATTGGCGTCTGTGGCCACTCCCTCACCGCCCGCTGCTTGCCAGTGATTTGCCTGCTGCGGCCATCATCGGCGACCTAGACGCTGTGCGTCGCCTCTTAGCTCTTGGTTTTCCCATCGACAGTACCGACCAGCAAGGCTGTACCGCACTGCTGCGTGCCGCAGGCTGTGGCCACCTCGCCTTGGTTGAGTTTTTGCTGGCGCAAGGCGCCAACCCGGGCCTTGCTGCCAAAACCGGCGCCACCCCCCTGTCGGCTGCGGTGAGTAAGCAGCAGCTGGACATTGTGGCCAAACTCCTCGATGCCGGCTGCGGTCTCGAACAGCGCTTACCGGGTGAGCTCACCGTGTTGATGCTGGCCGCCGCACTGGGTCTGCCCGATCTGGTCTCGCGCCTGCTGCAGGCCGGTGCCGACGTCCATGTGCGCGATGCGCAAGGCCTTAACCCGATGCACTGGGCCGCGCAGTATGGCTTTACCTCGCGCGACCGTACCCGCCTTCTGGCCCTCTTCGACGTATTGCTGCTCGCCGGAGCCGACCCAAGCAGTGGTAGCAAAACGGGCGTCACGCCGCTTCTATTTTTGCTTGGAAGCAAAGCCGAACCCGGTACGCCCAGCAACGACGACATCTTGGTTGCGGCCACCGAACGCCTGCTGGATGAAGACATACCGGTGAACGCTCAAGATGCGCAGGGCACTACCGCCCTCCACCTTGCCGCATTACATGGCCTGCAGCGCGTAGCACAAGCCTTGCTAACGGCCGGCGCCACCCCAGGATTGTGTGACAACGCCCGCCGCACCGCACACGATATCGCACTGGCACGAGGCTATATGGAAATCGCCAGCGACCTCAGCGCGCCCAGCACGCCCACTAGCCACGTGTCCATGGCACGATTTTTGCGCGATTAACTCAAGCGCTCGGTGCCCCTGGTACCTGGCGCTTGTCTTGTGTGGCGTCTGCCTCAAACAGGGTATCCAACTCGCGCCGCGCATCGCGGGTGGCTTGCAGCAAGGCATCCTCATCGTCTTGCAGCATCCGCTGCGATTCAAGCAAGGCTTCGTCCCATTCACGAAATCGCTTGGCATGCTCTTCTGCTTGGGCGCGTTCCATTCCCAATGCAATCAACACTTCGCGCCCCATTTCAAGACTGCTGCCATAGGTTTCACGCAGCGCCGTAGCGCCTAGGTCCACCAATTGCCACGCATGCTGGCGATCACGCGCGCGCGCAAATACACGCGCCTGTGGATAGTGTTTACGCACCAAACGCACCATCCGCAGACTGGCTTCCACACCGTTGATGGCCACGACAAATACTTTGACCCGCGCCGCTCCAGCCGAGCGCAACAGGGCCATTCGCGTTGGATCACCGTAATAGATTTGATCGGTGCTCATTCGTCGCGACAGGTTGACCTGCTCGATATCGGGGTCGATCGCGATATACGGAACCCCTTGCGCGCGCAGCAAACGCGCCACGATCTGGCCAAAGCGACCAAACCCCGCGACCAATACCTGCGGGTGGCGGTCATCGGTAATTTTGTCGTAGTTCGGCGTTTGCTTGACATCTTTTCGTGGAAATAGCTTTCCGGCCAGCATCAATAAGATGGGCGTCAGTGCCATGGATAAACCCACAATCGCAATCAAGCGATCCCGGGTTGCGGCATTGATCAAATGCACCCTAGCGGCTTCACCAAACACCACGAATGAAAACTCGCCGCCCAGCGCCAGCACGCCAGAAAGCAAGAACGCGCTACGCGCCACCAGCTTGCCCGGCCGCAAGCCAAGTACAAACAGCACCGCCGTTTTAACCAGCATCAACACGGCAACGCCGCCCACGATCAGCAGCGGTTCGCGCAGCACCCGCTGCACGTCGATGCCCATACCCACGGCCATAAAGAACAGCCCTAGCAGCAGGCCTTCAAACGGTTTGATCTGCGCCTCAAGCTCATGCCGGTATTCGGATTCGGCCAACAGCACCCCCGCTAGAAACGCACCAAGACCCGCGCTCAACCCCACTTGCTGCATCATCCACGCGCTGCCTAAGACCACCAGCAGGGCGGCACCGGTAAACACTTCGGGCAAATCGGTGCGGGCGATGGCGCGGAACAAATGCCGCAGCACGTAGCGACCGCCGATCACTAAAATGGCGATGGCCAGCACCGCCTGAATCACTTCATCCCAACCCAGCCCTACGTTTTTAGCTTTGCCCAGCAGCGGAATCGCCGCCAGCAGGGGAATTGCTGCGAGGTCTTGAAACAGCAAAATAGCGAACGCCAAACGCCCATGATCGGCCGCTAATTCTTTGCGCTCGGCCAGCAGTTGCAGGCCCACTGCGGTGGACGATAGGGCCAACCCAAGCCCCACTACGATCGACGCTTTGGCACCTAGGCCCGTCGCCAACGCCGCCGCGCCCAGAATCGCTCCCGACAGCACAACCTGCAGGCCGCCGGTCACGAAAATTTGCCGGCGCATGACTTTCAAACGCGGTAGCGAAAGCTCTAAACCAATGACAAACAACAGCATGACCACGCCAATTTCACTGGCCGCCAGCACCTTGCTTGGATCGCGCACCAGCGCCAGTTCGTGCGGCCCCAGCAGCACGCCAGCAGTTAGGTAGGCGAGGATGGCACCAAAGCCAAAGCGTTTGAACAGCGGCACCGCCAGTACGGCGGCCAACAGAAACACCAACGCCAGTTCTAGACCGCCACTATCCATTTGCGCTCATCACTTCGACCCAGCCATCAGCTTAAGGCAGCTTGCCTGAAGTTTTCTTGTCCGTAACGTCTTTCGTGGCTTCAATTGCGCAGCGGCTATGTTGAATTTCTTCGGCAATACGATCACGCGCCTGCTGGCGCTCGTGCCGTTGTGCTTCGTTGGTGTAGCGCAGCTTGAACTCTGCTTCATCGAGGCGGCGGTACCACGCGTCGCATAACTGGCTTTCTGGGATCGCCGTGCACTGATCGTGTTTCACTTCACAAGCACTGGCATTTACTGCTGACGTCCCGCCATTAATGCCGCGCAGCGGTAACGGCATGCAGCGCGGCGGCGGCGCGTCGGTCTCACCGTAATAAGTATCGCCCTGCCATGTGCTGCACTGATACAGCGCAGGCGGCAACGGCCGACCGGCGGCTTCTGCTATCGGTTTACGCACCGGCTTAGGCCCGCCTACTTGAATAAATTCACCGTACTGCGGCGGCGCTGCGGGTGCTTCGACAGGCTTAGGCTTGGCGGTCGGTACGGGTATGGTTTTTACTTCCCCTACGCGCCGGATTTCTTGCTTCATCCCAGCGGCGCAAGGTTTATCGTTTTGCATGGTGACATGGCCACTGGCGTCGGTGCACTTAAAGAACACCACCTCCTGCGCCAGCGCAGGACACGCCAGTAGCCCCCATAGCAGCCAACACCATCGCATTTCGACACCCTCATCCAGCAACGCGCACAGCTCACATACTGCGCTCTACTGTGCCTAGGGTAACGCGTCTCCTGCGGTCGCCGTTATTCCGTGCTCAATCGCGCCGAAAACGCCTTGATCCCACGCAGCGCGCGCGCGATGCTGACGGCGGCGTCGCGGCCTTCCTGCACTGCAGTTACCACCAAGTCCGCACCGCGCACGCAGTCGCCACCGGCGAAGAGTTTTTCATGATGGGTTTGATAGGGCAGGCGGCCATTGCCTCCCACCACCACCCGGCCATTGCTCTGCAGCTGCACTCCCAACGCCTCTAACCAGGTCGGTGCTTGCGGGTTAAAGCCGAACGCGATGATAACGACATCGGCTTCCAGCTCCGATTCGCTGCCTGCAATCGCCACTGCATTGCGGCGGCCATTGGCATCGGGTGCGCCCAGCTGAGTTTCAACCAATTTCACTGCGCGCACGCCTGAATCATCACCCAAGATTTCCAACGGTTGGCGATTGAATAGGAACTGCACGCCTTCCTCGCGTGCATTGCCAACCTCGCGCGCCGAGCCCGGCATATTGGCTTCGTCACGACGATAAGCGCAGGTCACTTTCGCTGCGCCTAGGCGAATGGCACTGCGCACGCAGTCCATGCCGGTATCGCCACCGCCCAATACCACTACCTGTTTACCGCGCAAATCGGGCAGTTCCAGATGGTCTTCCCAGCCGGCGATCGGTTGCCCTTGCGGATCGCGGCCAGTCACGATGCGCCCGTTCTGCACCAGGAACGGCAGAGCAGGTAGCACGCCGCGCTGGTCTTGACCAGGCAGGCCGCCATCGGTGTAACGGTATGCACCGAACCCGGCAAAGACTGCATCGAATTCGACGAGCAATTGCTCAATCGACACGTCACGCCCCACATCCACACCCAGTCGAAACTCCACGCCCATGCCTTCTAACACTGCGCGGCGGGTGGCGATGACCGATTTGTCGAGCTTGAAGCTGGGGATGCCGAACTGCAGCAGGCCACCGATTTGTTCGTAGCGATCAAACACCACGGCGGCGATGCCGCTGCGTGCGAGGCGATCGGCGCAGGCCAACCCCGCAGGCCCGGCACCGATTACCGCGACGCGCTTGCCAGTAGGCTGCACCTTCGACAAGTCCGGCCGCCAGCCTTGGGCGAAGGCGGTGTCGGTGATGTATTTCTCCACCGCGCCAATGGTCACCGCACCGAAGTCTTCGTTGAGCGTGCAGGCACCTTCGCACAGGCGGTCTTGCGGGCAGACTCGGCCGCACATTTCCGGCAGCGGATTGGTTTCATGGCACAGCTCCGCCGCTTCGATCACCCGCCCCTGCTGCACCAGCTCCAGCCAATTGGGAATGTAGTTGTGCACCGGGCAGCCGGTTTGGCAGTACGGGTTGCCGCAGTCCAAACAGCGCCCGGCCTGATGCTTCGCCTCGGCTTCAGCAAAGCGGCCGTAGAGCTCGTCGAAGCTGCCTGCGGTGCGCTGCGCCAGCGACACCTTGGTGGGCATTTCACGTGCGCTGTCGAGGTATTGGAACAAATTCTTCTTGCTCATTACGCCGCCCTCTTCAGCTCATAGACCAAGGCTTCCAGACTTGCCGCCTTGGGTTTCACCAACCAAAATTTGCCGACGAAATCGCGGAAGTTGTCGCGAATTTGCGCGCTCCACGCGCTGCCTGTGAGCCGCGCGTGCGCGTCAATCAAATCGGTTAAATGCTGGCGGTAACCGTCCAAGCCTTCTGCAGTGATGCGTGCAATGTCGATCAATTCGTGGTTGTAGTGGTCAACAAAATCCCGTTCCATATCCAGCACATAAGCGAGGCCGCCCGTGAAGCCCGCACCGAAGTTGAGGCCGATGCGCCCCAACACCACCACCGCGCCGCCGGTCATGTATTCGCAGCAGTGATCGCCCGCGCCTTCGATCACCGCCGTCGCGCCGGAGTTGCGCACGCCAAAGCGTTCCCCGGCGCGGCCTGCGGCGTATAGCTCGCCGCCGGTGGCGCCATACAAACAGGTGTTGCCAAGGATCGGCGCATTCTGTGAAGCAAAGCGACTGCCTGCGGGCGGTTGCAGCACGATGCGCCCCCCGGCCATGCCCTTGCCGACGTAGTCGTTAGCCTCGCCGGTGAGGTGCAGCTGCAGCCCACCGGCGTTGAACGCGCCGAAACTCTGCCCGGCACTGCCGCGCAAGCGCACGTCGATGGGGTGTTCACTCATGCCGACATTGCCGTGCACACGCGCGATCTGCCCCGACAAGCGGGTGCCAATGCTGCGGTCGGTGTTATGGATCACGCCCTCGAACGTGCCGCCCTTGTCGGCCAAAATAACCGCGCCCAGCGCGGCATCTAACTGCGCGGCGAGGCCATCCGGCGGTGCTTGCAGCGCCGGAGTGCCGCAATAGCTGCGTGCACTGGCATCGTCCTGCGCGAGCAGGCGCGAGAGATCGACATCGACATCCTCGCGCGTCGCACGCAGGGTTTGTTCCAATAACTCCGTGCGCCCCACCGCTTCATCCAATGTGCGCAAGCCAAGCTGGGCGAGATACTCGCGCACGTCTTCGGCGATATTGCGGAAAAAGCATTCCACCCGCTCCGGCATACCTTTAAACGCGTTGCGGCGCAGGCGCTCGTCTTGAGTGGCCATGCCAGTGGCGCAATTATTGAGGTGGCAAATGCGCAGGTATTTGCAGCCCAGCACGATCATCGGCGCGGTGCCGAAGCCGAAGCTATCTGCACCCAGCAGCGCCGCCTTGATCACATCCAATCCGGTCTTTAAGCCGCCGTCGGTTTGCAGCAGCACGCGCCCACGCAGATCGTTGGCTTGCAGCGCCTGCCGCGCCTCAGCAAGGCCTAACTCCCACGGCACACCGGCATAGCGGATCGAGCCGATCGGGCTGGCACCGGTGCCACCGTCGTGACCCGAGATGGTGATGAGATCTGCGCCAGTTTTGGCCACGCCCGCCGCAATCGTCCCCACACCCGCATGGCTCACCAGCTTCACCGAGATCAGTGCATCGGGGTTCACTTGGCGCAGGTCAAAAATCAGCTGGGCCAAATCTTCAATGGAATAAATATCATGATGTGGCGGTGGCGAAATTAGGCCGATACCGGGCTTGGCGTAGCGCAACCGCGCAATCATCGGGTTGACCTTGCTGCCCGGCAGCTGGCCGCCCTCGCCGGGCTTGGCCCCCTGCGCCAGCTTGATCTGCAGCACTTCCGCGCTATTCAAATACTCAGGGGTGACGCCAAAGCGGCCTGAGGCAACCTGCTTGATCTTGCTGCGCTTGTCGGTGCCGTAACGTGCCGGGTCTTCGCCGCCTTCACCGGAATTGCTACGCCCGCCAAGGCGATTCATGGCAATGGCGAGCGCTTCGTGTGCTTCCGGCGATAGCGCACCGAGACTCATCGCCGCGCTATCGAAGCGGCGCACGATGGAGGCCACCGATTCCACCTCTTCTAGTGGGATGGGCGCGGCCGCTGGCTTGATCGATAACAGATCGCGTAGTGCGGCGGCGGGGCGCAGGTTGACGTGGTCGGTGTACACCCTCCAATCCGCACGCTCGCCAGTGAGCACTGCGCGCTGCAGCGACTGCACCACCTCGGGGTTGTACTGGTGGTATTCGGCACCGTTGACGTAGTGGTGCAACCCGCCCATTTCCTGCACCGCCGTGTCGTCCCACGCCTGCTCGGCCAGCTGCCAAGCATCGGCTTCCAGCCGTGCAAAACCTGCGCCACCAATCCGCGACGGCGTCCCGGCAAAGCAGCGCGCTACCACGTCATGATCCAAACCGACAATTTCAAACAACCCAGCGCCGCGATAGCTGGCCACGCTGCCAATGCCCATCTTCGACAAAATTTTGAGCAGGCCTTTTTTGATCCCGCGCCGGTAGCTGCGCCCGATCTGCACCGGCTCGCCGTTGGTCTTACCGCCCAAAATGCCGTGCCGCCCCAGCGCATGCAGGGTTTGATAGGCCAGATACGGATACACCGCCGTTGCGCCGAAGCCAATCAAACAAGCGAAGTGGTGCGGGTCACGCACGGTGCCGGTTTCAATCACAAGATTGACCGCGCAGCGCAGCCCCGTTTTCAGCAGATGCTGATGCACCGCACCGGTGGCCAGTAGCGCATGCACCGCCGCCGTACCGGGGCGTGGATAGCGGTCACTCAGCAGCAATAGCTCGACGCCGTTACGCACCGCCTGCTCGGCCTCGCCGCAGATGCGCTCCAGCGCCTGCTCCAGCGATTCGTCCGGGCCATGGTAGAGATCAATCAACACATTGGCATCGTGCAGACGCTCACTGGCCAAGAGCTGGCGCAGTTTGCGCTGCGACAGCACCGGCGAGTTCAGCAGCACATGGTCCACATTGCTGGGGCCGTCGTAAAAGAGATTGCCCTCGCGCCCGATCTGGGTGGACAACGTCATCACGCAAGCTTCGCGCAGCGGGTCGATGGGCGGGTTGGTGACCTGCGCAAATGCTTGCCGGAAACAATCGTACAGCGGGCGCACACGCTGGCTGATCGCGGCCATGGGGATGTCATCGCCCATCGAGCCGATGGCTTCTTGCTCCAGTTCCGCCAACGGCCGCAGCACGCGCTCCTGCTCGTCGCGGGTGAGCTGGAAGCGCCGCTGAAAGCCCAGCAAGACTTCGTCACTGAAAGGCTCCTCGCACAGCGCCGGGTCGATCAACTCGGTGTGCAGATAGGTCATGCCCTGCTTGAGCCATTGCTTGTACGGTGCGCGCGTGCGGTTGAGCGCATCGATCGCGTCGCTATCGAGCAAGCGTTCGCCCACAAGATCGACCGCGATCATTTCGCCGGGGCCGAGCTTACCCTTGGCCACCACGCGCTCCGGTGCGACGTCGAGTACGCCCGCTTCCGATGCGATGATGAACACGTCTTCGTCGGTGAGCGTCCAACGCGCCGGGCGCAGGCCGTTGCGGTCCAGCGTGCAGGCCGCATGCTTGCCATCGCAGGTGACCACACCCGCCGGGCCGTCCCACGGCTCGGAGTTGATCGCGTAGTACTCATAAAACGCAGCGAGATCGGTGTCTTTGTATTCCAGTGATTGCGTGGCGGGCGGCATCAAAATGCGCATCGCCTTGGGTAGGTCCATGCCGCCTAACAGCAGCCATTCCAGCGCGTTGTCCAGCGATTGTGAATCGCTGCCGTGCATCGACACCACTTCATCGAATTCGGACACATCGAGCAGTTCGGACCGCCACACGTTCTTGCGCGCCTGCGCCCAGCGGCGGTTGCCCTCGATGCTATTGATCTCACCGTTATGCGCCAGCCGCCGAAACGGATGCGCCAGCGGCCAGCGCGGCTGGGTATTGGTGGAAAAGCGCTGGTGAAACACCACCACGCGCGCGGCGAGTTCGGTGCGGGCCAGATCCGGAAACAGCTGCGCTAAATACTTCGGTAGCACCATACCCTTGTAGGCCAGCAGCCGCGCCGACAGGCTCGGCACATAGAACTCGGGCTGTGTGTGCAGCGCCTGTTCGGCCTGCTTGCGGGCAAGAAACAGCGCACGTTCGAACGCATCGACGTTCTCTTCTCCTGCTTCGCTCTCAACAAAAATTTGTTCGACGCGCGGCATGCTGGCCTGCGCCAATTGCCCGCACACCGATGGCTCCACCGGCACCACGCGCCATCCTGCTACGCGTAGCCCAGCACGCGCTAACGCTTGCTCCAGCACGGTGCGACAGTGCGTTGCTGCATCGGCGGCCTGCGGCAGAAAGATCATGCCCGCCGCCGCCAATTTCCCGTTTAACGCCACGCCCGCCTCACTGGCCAGCGTGCGTATAAACCCGTCTGCGCCGTGGATCAACACCCCACAGCCATCACCCGACAAGCCATCGGCCGCCACCCCGCCGCGATGCGCCATACGCGACAGCGCGGTTAGCGCGTCATCCATCATTTTTCTTGAAGGCGCCCCTTTGACTTGGGCGATCAGGCCAAAACCACAGGCATCATGTTCACTTGCAGGGTCGTGTAATCCCCGCGTTGGGCTAGGCCGCATCGTCGTGATCCGTGTCAAAAGAGAAGGGAACACTGCGTGGCGTTCACTCCCCCGCTTGACGCAGTGCACAAATTGAATTAATCACACTTTGTGCAACGCAGCAATAGGTTTTTGAAAATTTTTTTAGCGCAGCGTCTTCCCGCTCAGCGCATCGCGAATCGTACTGGGTTGCTGGCGACCTAAGGTCTCTCCGGCTGTCACGACATCCACCCCTGCCACGATGCGTGGATCGAGTTCAGCGCGCGTGCGCGGCGAAGGTTCGCCGCCGATATTGGCACTGGTGGATACCAGCGCACCGCCAAAGCCATCGCACAGCGCAATGACCTGCGGGTGCGCGGTGACGCGCACGGCGATACTGGTGTGCGCGCCGCTGATCCAGCGCGGTGCGGCTTCGGCCGCAGGAACGACCCACGTATTCGGCCCCGGCCAACTGGCGTGGACTTCGGCCAGTCGTTCGGCGGTGAGTGCGGCGGTGTCGATGAAGGGGGTAAGCTGCGCCTCGGTGGAGGCGATCAGAATGAGCCCCTTGGCCACATCGCGCTGTTTGAGCGCCAGCAGACGCAGCACTGCCGCTTCATTCCAAGGATCGCACCCTAAGCCCCACACACCTTCGGTGGGATAGGCGATCAGGCCGCCACGGCGCAACGCAGCAAGTGCTTCCGCTAGCGTGTCGTGCTCAGTCATGCTTAGAACGGTGCGTCCTCACGTGTGGCTTTTTTGACGGCGGCTTTCTTAACAGCAGCCTTCTTTGCAACGGTCTTCTTCGCAGGTGCTTTCTTCGTCGCGGCCTTTTTGGCCACCGTTTTCTTCGCCACTTTTTCGGCTGGCGCTTTCTTCACTGCAGCCTTCTTGGCCGGGGCTTTCTTGGCCGCCTTCTTCGCACCAAACCCCTTACGCGCGGGCTTACCGGTGGTCTCCAGCAGCTGCAGCGCTTCCTCTAGGCTCAGCGATGCAGGCTCGCGATCTTTCGGAATTTTACCGTTGAGTTTGCCGTCAGACAGATACGGGCCAAAGCGCCCATTGAGCACCTGCACATCGTGCCCCGCCCATTCCTTGATGATGCGGTTGCGCGCGATTTCTTCTTTTTCTTCGATCAAAAAAATCGCCCGTGCCAGCTCGATGGTGTACGGATCGTCTTCTTTTTTCAGCGAGGCATAGGTGCTGCCGCGCTTGGCAAACGGGCCAAAGCGGCCAATGCCCACGCTAATCGCCTCGCCATTACTATCGGCGCCCAATTGCCGTGGCATCTCAAATAATTTCAGCGCTTCGGGAAGGCTGATGCTGTAGATGCTCTGCCCCGGGCGCAACGAAGCAAAACGCGGTTTTTCTTCGTCTTCCACCGTGCCAATTTGCACCAGCGGGCCGAACCGGCCAATGCGCGCGCTCACCGGCCGCCCACTGTCCGGGTCATTACCCAGCACGCGCACGCTGCCCGCATCGGCCTTATCCAGCGATTCTTTTTTATCGTCCACCAGTTCTTTGAACGGCCCCCAGAATTTCTCCATCAAGGGAACCCAATTTTCTTCGCCACGACTTACCGCATCTAGCTCATCTTCGAGATTCGCGGTGAAGTCGTAATCCACATACTTGGTGAAGTGGTTCGACAAAAACTTGCTCACCGCGCGGCCAATATCGGTGGGCTTAAACGCACGCCCTTCCAGCAGCGCGTACTGTTTGCCGAGCAGGGTTTGGATGATCGCCGCATAGGTGGAGGGCCGGCCGATACCGAATTCCTCCAGCGCCTTCACTAACGAAGCTTCGGTGAAGCGCGGTGGCGGTTGGGTGAAGTGCTGATCGGCGTGGATGCGATCCAGCGGCACGTTATCACCCAGCTTCATGACCGGCAGCTTACGGCCTTCATCGTCGTCGTCTTTGCCCTTGCTGTCTTTGCCTTCTTCGTACACAGCCAGAAAGCCAGGTACCACCACCGTGGTGCCACTGGCGCGGAACGCGTGCGCGCTGCCTGCCGCCAATTCCACCGACACTGTATTGAGCGTGGCGGGGATCATCTGGCAGGCCACGGTCCGCTTCCAAATCAACTCGTAGAGCTTGCGCTCGTCGTCGCTCAAAAAGCGCGCTACTTGGCCGGGCGTGCGCAGCGCTGAGGTTGGACGCACGGCTTCGTGCGCTTCCTGCGCGTTCTTGGATTTGGTTTGGTAGAAGTTGGGCTTGTCCGGTAGCGACGCCGTACCGAAATCACGCGCGATCACATCACGCAGTTCGGCCAGCGCGTCTTGCGACAGGTTCACCGAGTCGGTACGCATATAGCTGATCAGGCCTACCGTGCCTTCGTCGCCAATCGCCACGCCCTCGTAGAGCTTCTGCGCCACCTGCATGGTTTTACGGGTGGTGAAGCCCAGCTTGCGCGCGGCTTCTTGCTGCAGAGTGGAAGTGGTGAACGGCGGCGCTGGGCGGCGCTTGCGCTCTTTGCTGGTGACGTCGGTGACGTGCAGCTTGCCCGCCGCAGCCTGCTGGATGCGCAGTCGCGCGGCCTCGGCACTTGCGCCATCGGTGAGGCTAAATTCCAACTTCCCGGTATCGGTAGAAAATTTCTGCCCATCCAATTTGATGAGCTTGGCAGAGAACGCCTGCGACGGATGCGCGCACTCGGCTTCGATCGTCCAATATTCATGCGCCTTGAACGCTTCGATTTCTTCTTCGCGCTCCACGATCATGCGCAGCGCCGGGCTTTGCACGCGGCCTGCCGACAGGCCCGCTTTAATCTTGCGCCACAGCACCGGCGATAGGTTGAAGCCCACCAGGTAATCCAGCGCGCGGCGCGCCTGCTGCGCATCGACCAGATCCGATGCGATCGCGCGCGGCTGAGCCATCGCTTCTTTGATCGCGCGCGGGGTAATTTCGGTGAACACCACGCGCTGCAGCGAACGCCCTTCCAACAGCTTGCGCTCTTTCAGGATCTCCGCGATATGCCAGCTGATCGCCTCGCCCTCACGATCCGGGTCGGTGGCCAGATATAAATGCTCGGCGGCTTTCGCAGCTTTGGCAATCGCATCTACATGACGCTCATTTTTCTCGATGGTTTCATAGCGCATCGCGAAATGATTATTCGGATCCACCGCGCCTTCTTTCGGCACCAAATCGCGCACATGGCCATAGCTGGCGAGAACGGTGAAGTCCTTGCCGAGGTATTTGTTGATCGTCTTGGCCTTGGCGGGCGATTCGACGATAAGCAGATTTTTAGCCATGACAGCGCAGGTTCCAGTAAGACGGTGAAGGTAGCGTGAGGGCCACCAAAGAAGCCAACGCCCAGAGCAAAAGCCCCGGGCGCTTATTTATAGTGGAATCATGGAACGGGGCCTGCTGTCAAGCACAACGTGCAATTTCAGCATCAACGCCGCGCCGTCGCCTAGCCACCAAGCCTGCTATAGCGGCCGTGCGCCGGGGCGACTTTGCCCTCCAGTTCCAATGTGAGCAGCATGGACGAGACCTCCGCTGCGGTCAAACCTGTGCGCGCTACCAGTTCATCCATACTGCTGGGGTCGTGCCCCAGTGCCTGCCATAGAACCGCATGCGCTGGATCGTCCTGAAGCCACGCCTGCGGCGGTGTTGCCTTGCCGCAAGGCGCGCCTTCCAAAGCCGCCAGCGTGCCGCGCAGTGCGCTTGCCAGCGCCTGTACCTGCGGCGCGAGTGCCTCCACTACCTCCTGTGGCTGCTCCACCAAACACGCCCCTTCACGCAGCAGACGGTGACAACCGCGCGCCATCGGGTTGTGGATCGAGCCCGGCAATGCGAACACCTCACGCCCCGCATCGGCCGCTAAACGCGCGGTAATCAATGCGCCCGACTGCTGCGCCGCCTCCACCACCAATGTGGCAAGGCTTAGCCCGGCGAGGATGCGGTTGCGGCTAGGAAAAAACTGCTTCAGCGGGCGCGTTCCGGGTGGATGCTCGGAGACCACCGCCCCATGCTGCGCAATTTGCGCGTGCAACAGCCGGTTGCGCGCCGGATACACCACGTCTGGCCCAGCCCCAATCACCGCGACGGTTGCGCCACCCGCATCCAACGTGGCCGCGTGCGCGGCGGCATCGACCCCGGCCGCCAAACCGCTGGCAATGCAAAACCCCGCCTGCGCCAGTGCTTCAGAAAATTGCGCGGCATTGGCGCAGCCGCCCGGTGTGGCCGAACGACTGCCCACCACCGCCACCGAGGGCCGCCATAGCAGAGCAGGGTCGCCTGCAATGAATAACATCACCGGCGGCGCGGCAATCCGGCGCAGCAGCGGCGGGTAGCTGTCTTCGCGCCAGCCGATCAGGTGATGGTTAGCATCCTCCAGCCAGCACAGCCCCTGCGCCAGCGCCGCCGCTTCGGGCTGCTGCACGCGGCGACAGGCCTCTGCACTTAGCCCGTGGCTGGCCCAGTCGCGCTGGCCTGCCGCACAGGCGGCATCGGCACTGCCGTGGCTATCGAGCAGCCTCCGCAAAAGTGACGCGGGTGCACCGCTATGCAGCAGGCGCAGAAGGGATTCTTGTTCAGAAGAAACTGGCATGCCGCCAGCATGATCCAGAAACAACAACGGCACCCTCAGGTGCCGTTGCGTTCATGCGTCAGAAAACGCCGTATGCCTCAGTAGGGCGCATCCGGGTGCTTCAGCTCGTAGCCCACCAGTGCGGGCTTCACGCTGCTCATTACCAGCGCATAGCTGACGTTATTGAAGGTGCGGAACACCATCGCATGGCCAGCGAACTCATCCGGCAGGCGCACTTTATTTTCGTGCAGGGTCAGGCTTTCATCCTTATCCAAACCACCCTTGACGTGATCCACCGTTGAGTCGCCGCGCTTCCAGATGGAGAACACGGTGCCATTGTCGATGCCTTCGCGCGCGCCGCCGGAAATGGCGATGACGTTATGCGTGCCCGCGCTCTTGTAGCCATCGGACACCGCCATGATCGTCAAGCGGCCGTACTTGGCCTGCTGTTTCGGCGGATGCGGGAAGAATTGTAAGTCGTAGGTCTGCGCTTCCACCGGCAGCAGGCGGTCGCCTACGCGCACGTCGCGGCCTTCCGCGTCCAGCAGCAGGGTGCTGGCCTGAATACCCGCCACTTCGCCACGGGTTATCGTGCCGGTGGTTTGGGTCATCAGTTCATAACCCAGAATCTCGTTATTTTTGCTCGGAAATACGACATTGCTCCACAGAGTGCCGTCGTCCGGGCCGCGCTTGCCGCGTGCGTCGAGATCATCGCTTTGGAACAGGTCGCAGCACAGCCCGGCGCGCTCCACCATGCGGTAGCGCTTCTCAGCGCGCACCACGATGTAACGCTGCCCAGGGGTCACACCCTCTAAGCCACGCACATAGGCCACTTGGCCGCGCGTTGCGCGCAAACGGTTATCTTCCAGCCCGACGACGTAGGGCAGGTCGTCGATGCTATCGACGATCCGCGTATCTTTCAGGAACGGCTCTACTTCTTTCAGCGGCACTGCGTTGATGGGGCTCGCGTTATTGCGATCGCCCTGTTGCACCGCGACGCGATCCAAATGCCCCAAACTGAGTACATCGCCCGGATAGATCCAGTGCGGGTTCTTGATCTGCGGGTTGGCCTGCCAGATTTCCGGCCACAGCCACGGCTTCTTCAAGAATTTTGCAGAAATATCCCACAGCGTATCGCCACGCTTGACCACGTAGGTCGAGGGGTGATCGCCGCGCATTTCCACTGCGGCCGCGTATGTTGCGACCGTCAGCAGGGCTGCGGCGAGCATGACGCGCAGCCCGCGCGGACGCGCTGCGGTAGCCCGCGTTTGCTTGGAAACTTGTTCAAGCATGATTGCTATCTCCCCACCCTATATGGCAAAAATCCCCTGTGACTTGCGCAATATAGCCCACAACCCGTAGGGGCTGGCAAGCATTTGTGCAGCTTGACCGAGGTACAATTCCCTGCATCTGGCCTCCCAAGGCCGTTTGGCTTCCGGATTTTGCCATGGCTCTGCTTCCTATTCTTGAATTTCCTGACCCGCGTCTGCGCACCAAGGCGGCCGATGTTGACCCGGCCGACCTTGCCACACCCGCGTTTCAGACCCTCATCGACGACATGTTCCACACCATGTACGAAGCCCCTGGCATTGGCCTTGCCGCCAGCCAAGTGGACGTACACAAGCGCTTTATGGTGATTGACGTAACTGAGGAGCATAGTCGGCCACTGGTGTTCGTCAATCCGGTGATTACCGCTCGCGACGGCGAACAGGTGTATCAGGAGGGCTGCCTCTCCGTGCCCGGTATTTATGCCGACGTGACCCGCAGCAATACCATTACGGTGGAAGCGCTGGACCGCCACGGACAGCCATTCAAAATGGATGCCGATGGCCTGCTGGCCGTGTGTATCCAGCACGAGATGGATCATCTTTTGGGCAAGCTGTTTGTGGATTATTTAAGCCCACTCAAGCGCGAAATGGTGCGCAAGAAACTGCTGAAAGCCAAGCGCGCGGCCTAAACTTCGATGCGCATCGTTTTTGCTGGCACCCCCGAGTTCGCCGTCCCCTGCCTACGCGCCGCCTGCGCCAAGGCCGAGGTGGTGGGCGTGTATACCCAGCCCGACCGCCCGGCCGGGCGCGGACGCGGGCTGACGCCTTCGCCGGTCAAGCTAGAGGCGGTGCAGCGCGGCATTCCGGTGTTTCAGCCGGAAAACTTCCGCAGCGCTGAATCCAAGGCGGCATTACGTGCGCTGAAACCGGATTTGATGGTGGTGGTGGCCTATGGCCTGCTGCTGCCGCAGTCGGTGCTGGACATCCCCGAACACGGTTGCTGGAACGTGCACGCCTCGCTGCTGCCGCGCTGGCGCGGCGCGGCACCGATCCAGCGCGCGATCGAAGCTGGCGACCGCGAAACCGGGGTCTGCCTGATGCAGATGGAAAAAGGCCTCGACACCGGCCCGGTACTGCTGGCGCAGTCGCTGGCCATTGGCCCTGAGGACACCGGCGGTGTGCTGCACGACAAGCTCTCGGAACTCGGCGCGCAAGTGCTGGCCGACGGGCTGGGCCTGTTGCGCGCCACCGTGCACCTGCCGCCACACCCTCAGCCCAGCGAAGGCGTGACGTATGCGCATAAGCTGGACAAGGCCGAAGCCAAGCTCGACTGGTCGCTGCCTGCGCCGCAGCTGGCCAACAAGGTGCGCGCCTTTCACCCTTGGCCGGTGGCCGAGGCCATGCTGGCCGGTGAGCGCGTGCGTATCCACGCCGCTCGTGCCTTAGATGAATCCCACAGCGCCGCGCTCGGTAGCGTGCTGCGCGCTGGCCGCGACGGTATCGATATCGCCTGTGGGCAGGGCGTGCTGCGCCTCGTGCAGTTGCAGCGCGAGGGCGGCAAGCCGATCAGCGCGCAGGATTACCGCAACGCCCGCCGCGACCTTCTGGCATGACCACGGGCAACAGCTCCGGCGTCACCACCCGCGTGATCGCCGCGCGTACCCTCGATGACGTGCTGCATCGTGGCCGCTCGCTGAAAGCCGCGCTTGGGCAAGCCCTGCCCACCCTGCCCGATAGCCGCGACCGCGCCTTGGTCGAAGCCATTGTTTTGACCGCACTACGCCAGCGTGCGCGCTTCAATCGCGCACTCGACACCTGGCTCAGCAAGCCGCTGGGCCAACGCGATGGCGACTTGCGCGCCCTGCTGCTGGCGGGTTTTGCGCAGCTGGAACTAGGTCTTCCCGCCCACGCGGCGTTGTCGGAAACCGTGGAGGCTGCGCGCGCCATCAAACGCACGCATCAAGCTGGCATGGTCAATGCCCTGCTGCGCCGCGCCCAGCGCGAGGGTGTGCCACCTGCTAGCGCCAAGGCCGCATGGCCCGCGTGGCTCGCGCAGCAGATCGAGCGCGACTGGCCACAGCAGGCCGAAGCCATTTTCACCGCCAGCGCGCAAACGCCGCCGATGTGGCTGCGCGTCAACCCGCGTTGGATCCAGCGCAGCGACTACCTAGCCCTGCTGCACGGTGCAGACATCGCCGCAGAGACTGACCCCTCGCTAGCCGACGCACTGTGCCTGCATCAACCCGTACCGACCCAACAACTGCCCGGCTTTGATGCGGGGCTGGTGTCGGTGCAAGACGCTGCCGCGCAGGCGGTAGCCGACGCCTTCACGCTCGCTCCCGGCGCACGCATCCTTGACGCCTGCGCCGCACCCGGTGGCAAGGCTGCACATCTGGCCGAACGCTTCCCCCACGCCGCGATCACCGCGCTCGACGTGGATGCGCGCCGCGTGCGCCGTATGCAGGACAGCTTCACCCGTCTGCGCTTGGAGATTGACGCCCGCTGCGCCGACGCCACCACACCCAATGCATGGTGGGATGGGACGCCCTTCGACGCCCTCTTGATCGACGCCCCCTGCAGCGCTACCGGCATCGTGCGCCGCCAGCCCGACGTGCTGCTGCACCGGCGCGAAGACGACATCACCGCGCTCACCATCACTCAAGCGCAACTGCTCGACACACTCTGGCCACTGCTCGCCCCCGGCGGCACGCTGGTGTATGCCACGTGCTCCATCTTGCATGCGGAAAACAGGGCGCAGATCGAAGCCTTCTTGGCACGCACACCCGAGGCGCTACTTTCACCGCTCGATGCCCGCTTCGGCCACAACACCGGCTTTGGCCACCAGCGTTTACCGGGTGAAGACGGCCGCGACGGGTTTTTCTATGCCCGTTTAAGGAAGCGGTAACGCCTTGCCCGTATGATGCGCAGCTAAACCGACTTCACACCCCGAGGCACTTCACTCCATGCTGCGGCTCACGCTTCGCTTCCTGCTTGCCTCATTACTGCTACTCACCTTAAGCCGCCTCGGCTTTAGCCTATGGCAATGGCCACGCGTGCAGGCCGCAGGCGGGCTATGGCCGGTGCTGCTGGGTGGCTGGCGCATCGACTTAAGCCTGCTCGCCATCCTCAGTGCATGGCCGCTACTGCTCTCGCCTTGGCTGGGGCATCGCCCTCTGGCGACCCGCATCGCGTCCTATTGGTTCCGTTTCTGGTGGCTGATCTTGGTGCTGATGGAAGTGGCCACGCCACAATTCATCATCGAATACGACGCCCGCCCGAACCGGATGTTCGTGGAATACCTCAACCACCCGCACGAAGTTGCAGCCATGCTCTGGCATGGCTACAAAATCGTACTCGCCGCGGGCAGTGTGGCCATCGGCCTTCTGGGCTGGCTGGGCTGGACGCTGTTCAACGCTGAGCGCCAAGATCAACGCATCGGCATGCTGTGGCGGTTGCCGCTCACAATCGTCATTTTCCTAGCCGCCTTTCTTGCCGGGCGCGGCACGCTGGCGCACCGTCCGCTCAACGCCGCCATGGTGGCGGTAGGCAATGACGGCATGGTCAACCAACTGCCGCTCAACTCGCTCTACACACTCGCCGACGCCATCCATCGCATGCAGGACGAGCGCTCCTCCGCTGCGCTCTACGGCACGATGCCTGAAGCACAGATGCAGGCATTGGTGCGCCACGCCGCCGGGCTAGAAGGCGCACCGTTAGACCCCAACCTACCCAGCCTGCACACGCAAACCGCCAGCGCGTACCCAGCGCAGCCACTCAATCTTGTCATCATCGTGGAAGAAAGCCTCGGTGCGCAGTACGTTGGCAGCCTTGGTGGACGCGGGCTCACCCCGCAGCTCGACGCGCTGGCCAGCGGCGGCTGGTGGTTCGAACGCGTGTATGCCACCGGCACACGCTCGGTACGCGGGCTTGAAGCCATCAGTACCGGATTTTTGCCCACACCTGCCGAAGCCGTACTCAAACTACCGCGCAGCCAGCAAGGATTTTTCACACTGGCCGAATTACTGGGCCGCAAGGGTTATCACTCACGCTTCGTGTATGGCGGCGAAGCGCATTTTGACAATATGAAGGGCTTCTTTCTCGGCAACGGTTTTGATGAAGTCATCGACCTACCGAAGTTCCAAACCAAGCCAGGCTTTATCGGCTCGTGGGGCGCTTCCGACGAAGACATGTTCAACGAGCTGCACGCCCGCCTGATGCAGGGCGGTACGCAGCCAACGTTTACCATGGCGTTTAGCGTGTCTAACCATACCCCGTGGGAATATCCGCAAGGCCGCATTCAAGCGCAGGGCGAAGCGGCTAGCGTGGATAACACCGTGCGCTACGCCGACTGGGCTATTGGTGAATTCTTCAAGCGCGCCAAGCAGTCGCCTTACTGGCGCAATACCGTGTTTATGGTGGTGGCCGATCACGATGCCCGCGTCACCGGCGCCAGCTTGATCCCCGTGCAACATTTTCATATTCCCGCACTGATCTTGGGCGAAGGCATTACGCCGCGCCGCGACAACCGCTTAGTGAGCCAAATCGACCTCGCCCCCACCTTGCTTTCGGTGCTGGGCACCAATAGCACGCACCCCATGCTGGGCAGCGATCTCACCCAGCGCAGCCCCAACCGCGCCATCATGCAATACGGCGATACCTTTGGTTATTTGCAAGGCGATCAACTGTTGATTCTGCAACCGCATACGCCCGCAAAAGAGTTTTTATACGACCGTGGCCACGAAACACTGACGCCCACCGCACGCAATCCCGCACTCGCAGAGCTGGCACTTGCGCACGCGCTGTGGCCCAGCTGGGCGTATTTGAACGAGCGCTATCGCTTGCCCCCATCAGCCACCGCACGGAAGCAACACTAAAATGGCAAACGCTCCTTGGCTAAGCGTCTTGATCCCGGTTTACAATGTTTCTGCCTATATCGAAGACTGTGTTCGCTCGGTACTGCAACAAGTCTTACATGACCCCGGTATCGAAATCGTGCTGCTGGATGATGTGGGCAGCGATGATTCTTGGGCCAAGGTGCAAGCACTGGCAGCGCAGCACCCGCAGCGGCTACGTTTATTGCAGCATGCGCATAACCGCGGGCTTGCCGCCGCGCGCAACACATTGCTGGCCGAAGCGCAGGGGCGTTATATCTGGTTTTTAGATTCTGACGATATTCTGCTGCCGGGCTCCATCGATGGCCTGCGCGCCGCCGTTAGCTCAGACGATCCGGATTTAGTGCTTTGTGATTTCGCCATTGTGCGCGAGCAGCCACGCCTCAGCCACCGCCTGCGTGGTGAGCAGCACCGTCGCACGCATCCTAGCCGCAGCGAAGCACTTTCGTACGATCGCAATGCGCTCGCCGTTGGCCTTTTAGGGCACCGCCAACTGCACGCTTGGTCGAAGATCGCCAAACGCTCCGTTTGGCAAGCAGCTCCTTTTCCCGAAGGGCGTTATTTCGAAGACATTCCCACGATCCCAGGCCTGCTGGCCGCTAGCCAGAGCTGGCGCCATATTGCCGCACCGTGGGTGGGCTACCGCCAGCGCGGCGATAGTATCTTGGCCACGACCACGCCGAAGAAATCACGCGATCTATTGGCCGCACTGCACGATCTTTCCAGTGGCCTCCGTATGATGGCCAACCGCTTCAATGCGGAAACCCAGATGGCCGCGGATTATTTCTGTCTGCGCACATTCGCCAACCTCGCGCGCAGCACGCCGCATAGCGATGCCGCACTCGATGCCGAATGCCGCACGGCCATGGCCGCGATCTTTCCGCAAGGTATTGCCCCGGTACTGGCCGACTGTCGCCGCCGCGGCTGGTGGCTGCGTGCACTGCGCTTACGCAGTGCCCTCGTCAAACGTGGCTGGCTGCAATGAGTCATCGCCGCGTGCGCGTGCTGCATTTTGTCACCGGCGGTTTTTCCGGCGGCGCCACGCAGGTGGCGATCCAGCTGGTCAACGCCGCCCGCGACAGTACCCAGATCGAACCGCTGCTGGTGCTACGCCGCAAGCGGCGCACGCCAGCGGCACGCATCACCGAGCTTGAGCAAGCGGGAGTACCACTGCGCGTGGTGCCGGGCTGGTCACACCTTGCAACGATCGTCGCGCTGGTGAAGCTATGCCGTGAATTTCAGCCCGATGTGCTGGTGGCGCACGGCTTCTCCGAGCACCTGTGGGGCCGCTACGCGGGCCTGCTCGCGTACGTGCCGCATCTGGTGCACGTTGAGCACAATACCCGCGAACGCTATACGCGCTGGCGGCGCGCGCAGACGCGC
Source organism: Thermomonas sp. (assembly GCF_019104945.1). Lineage (GTDB taxonomy): Bacteria > Pseudomonadota > Gammaproteobacteria > Xanthomonadales > Xanthomonadaceae > Thermomonas. The sequence continues at coordinate 83,555 of NZ_JAHRWW010000011.1, forward strand.
TGGCTGGCCAAACGCACCGATCGCATCGTCGGCTGCTCTGAAGGTGTGCGGCAAGTGCTTTTAGAGATGGGGATGCCGCCCGAGCGCACCATCGCGATCCCCAACGGCATCCGCCTAGACCTTTTTAGCGATGCAGAAGCGCATCCCTTTGCCGCACGCATTCCCGGCATCGTGATGGTGGCGCGTTATTCAAAACAAAAAGACCATGCCAGCTTGCTGCACGCGATTGCCTTGCTGCGCCAGCGCGGTCTTGACGTGCCCCTACAGCTGGCAGGTGGCGGCAAAACGCTGCACCGCAAGCCACTGGAAGCGTTGGCCGAACGCCTGCAGATTCAAGACCTCGTTAGCTTCTTGGGCGTGGTGCGCGACGTACCGCAGCGCTTGCTGGCCCACCAAATTTGTGTACTTAGTACCCATTACGAAGGCATGCCGCTGGCGCTGCTAGAAGGCATGGCCGCTGGCTGCGCGGTGGTAGCCAGCGCCGTACCCGGTGTGCGCGAAGTGCTCACCGATGGCGAGGATGGGCTGCTGGTACCAGAGGCCAACCCCGAGGCGCTGGCCGACGCACTCGAGCGCCTGATACGCCAGCCCGACGCCGCCGCAAAGATGGCCGCCCATGCACGCGCCGCCGCGCTCACTCGGCACAGCCGCGAGCTGATGCACCAGCGCTACGAGCAGCTATTTCTGGATATCACGCATTAGCGCGACGCCCACTGCGCGTGCCGCTGCTCCCACGCCCACGCATGCGCGACGATGGCGTCAAGCTCAGCGTAGCGTGGCTGCCAACCCAGCCCAGTGTGTGCAGCGCGGGCATCGGCCACCAGCGACGGCGGATCGCCTTCGCGGCGCGTCCCCACCACCACCGGGATCGGATGGCCGGTGACCCGGCGCACCGCGTCGATCACTTCCAGCACCGAATAACCATTGCCATTGCCGAGGTTGTAGCGCGCGCTCGGCGCGTCCTGCAGCAGCTGTTGCAGGGCCAGCAGGTGCGCCTCGGCGAGGTCTTCGACGTGGATGTAATCGCGCACGCAGCTGCCATCGGCGGTGGCGTAGTCCTCGCCATACACGGTGATATGCGGGCGGCGGTTTGAGGCCACCTGCAGGATCAGCGGGATCAGATGGGTTTCCGGTTCATGGCACTCACCGATCTCGCCCTCGCTATCGGCCCCTGCGGCATTGAAGTAGCGCAGGCAGACCGACTTCAGCCCATAGGCGCGGTCGTAGTCTTCCAGCATCTGCTCGACAAACCATTTGCTGCGGCCGTAAGGGTTAATCGGCTGCTTCGGGTGTGCCTCGTCGATCGGCACGTACTGCGGGTCGCCGAAGATCGCTGCGGTGGAAGAGAAAATAAATTTATTGATGCCATGCGCACGCATGCCATCGAGTAAGACCTGGGTGGCCGTTACATTGTTGCGGTAGTACTTGGACGGGTCAGTGACAGATTCGCCTACTTGAATAAAGCTGGCAAAGTGCATCACCGCATCGGGCTTGATCTCACCTAGCAGCGTATCGACAAAACCCGCATCACCGATATCGCCCACATGCAGCGGCGCACCCAGCAGCGCGGCACGTCGGCCGGACGACAGATCATCGGCCACCGCCACGTTAAACCCTTCACGGCGCAGCCGCTTCACCATATGCGAGCCGATATAACCGGCGCCACCAACGACCAACACCGTCTTTGTCATTTTCTTAAATCCTTATTCTCTTGCTATCGGTACAAATCCCAATACGGGTTTTCTTCACCGCTCTCCGGTGGACGTAGGGTGTAGCGCTTATAAGTCCACTGGTACTGGGAGAACGCACGCTGCGCCACCGCCTCTACACCGCGATTGAGCGCTGCCACTGCCACTTTGGAATCTGCATCGGCAATGCCCTCGGGTGCGGCTTCAACGTGCAGCGCAAAGCGCGGCGCACCGTTGCCGGGCAGGCGCTGAAACCAGCAAAACAGCACCTGCGCGCCGCTGCGATTGGCCAGCCGCCCAAGCAGCGTCATGGTCAACGCTTGCTTGCCGAAGAACGGCGCAAACTCACCTTCCCCCGCCTTGGGCTGCTGATCCGGCAGAATGCCCACCACGCCGCCTTTTTGCAGGCGCTTGAGCAGGGTGCGCACGCCCGAGGCTTCGGCGCGTACTTGCTCCACTTCGCCTTCCACATTGGCGCGCACACGGCGTAAAAACGCCTCGCCCACGGCTGACTCCGGCGGGCGATACAAAATCGCCAGCGGGGTTTTATGCGCCAGCCACTGATTCAATAATTCCCAATTGCCCATATGCGGCGCGGCCACAATCAGGCCGCGGCCACTGGCCAACGCGGCGTCGAATAGGTCTTCACCATGAAACTCCGCGATCTCGGCTACGTTACGCCGCGCAGGCCGCGTCCATAGGCGCAGTGTTTCGAAGGTCTGGCGGGCGGTGGTGCGCAGGATCTCGGCCACCATTGCCTCGCGTGCATTGCCAGCAAGGTCGGTGCGGATCATCTCCAAATTGCGCCGTGTGACGCGTGCCTCGCGTGCATCACGCGCCAGCCAAAGCCGCGCAATGGTGTCGGCCAATGCGCGCTGCACCGGCCACGGCAAGCGTGCCAATGCCCATGCAAAAAAATACAGCAGCGCGGCAGCCCAATGCTCCATACCAGAGTCTTAGCGTGCTACATGGAGGCTGTAGGTGCCGTATAACGAGGCTTCGCCCAGCACATGCCCGTGCATGGCGCGCAGCACATCGGCAGCGGTAAAGGCGGCGGGCAAGGGCAGGGTTTCGGCATCCAATGCAAACACACGGAAGAAATAGCGGTGCACGCGTAAATCGTGGGGAGGCGGGTAAGGGCCGTCGTAGCCGAAATACTGCCCGCCCATGTCGGCATTACCTGCAAACCAACCGGTGTAATCGTTTAGGCCACTAAGACCACCCGCATCCTGCCCCTGTGCCTTGCCTTTGGCCGTAAGCCCGCTGCTGCAGCTTCCCGCCGCAATGTCGCGCACGCTCGCCGGGATATTGGCCACTACCCAATGCACGAAGTCGCCGCGCGGGTGTTCCACCGGAATAGGCACGGCACTATTGGCCACCAGCGCGCCATCGGTCGGCGCATCGGTGTCGATACAGAGCAGCACAAAAGAGCGCGCCCCTTCCGGCACCTCGCTCCACGCCAGATGCGGGTTGCAGTTACCGCCAAACGCATGGCCACCGTCGGCACCCAATGCAAATTCAGCAGGGATCGGTTGGCGCGGCGCAAAACTATCACTGCGTATTTTCATCGTCACGGTCTCGCATATGGGTGGCTCGCATCCCTATAGGGTATCTCGAACGCTCCAGCCGATGGGTCTGTTCGCTTAGGCGGCGGCCATCGCCTGCGCCACACCCTCTTGCGCCGTTTGCGCAATACCGCGGCGGCCGTTGAACTCTTGTGGAAGGATCGGCGGCAGGAAACACACCCGTACCGGCCTTGCGGGCTCACCCAATAGGCGAAACAAATTCGCCATAAAGCTTTCGCGTTTGGCAAATGCAACGATCGCCTGTGCGCTACTGCGCGGGCCGTAACACAGCGCCACCGGCTGCACGGGTGCTTGCGCCTCTACGGCGGCGGTGAAAATGCGCGCATGAAAGGTGCCAAGCGCGATGCCATTGCGCGTGCCGCCCTCGGGAAAAGCCGCAACAGCACGCCCTTCGCGCAGCCGCTGCGCCATTTCCTGCATCACTTTTTCCAGTGAATCGCCGTTGCCGCGTTCCAGAAAGATTGTTTCTGCCTGCGCAACAGCCCAGCCAAGTGCAGGCCAGCCACGAATCTCTGACTTCGCGATGAACCCCATCATATGCTGCGAAAGCAGCACCATGATGTCGATCCAGCTCACATGGTTGGCCACAAACAACGTGCCGCCGCGCAGTGGCTGCCCCTCACGGTGCAGGCGCATGCCGAAGATCCACAACAGGCTGCCTGCATACCAGCGAATAGCGCCATGAGAGAGCTTGCCGCCGCGCCCTAGCGCAATCAGTAGCAGCACCATCGGCAAATCCACCAGCGCGTGCCAGAGCAATAATGGGGTGCGAAAGAGATAGCGCAGGGCACGCGGCAAAATGCCGCCTGTGGATGACGTCGGGCTCATGGAAGCAGCAATTTGGAAGAGGGCGCTGAAATAGCTGGTGCGTATTATCCGCCAGAGGCGGGCGGCTGCGGTAACACTGCTAGCGTAATTCGGCTGGTGCAGACCGGCCGCCCGGTGTCATCTTCAATTTCGATGGCCCAAACTTGCGTGCTGCGGCCGATATGCACCGGCCGCGTTGTCCCTGTCACCACGCCACTGCGCACCGCACGCAGGTGGTTGGCGTTGATTTCTAGCCCCACCACGGCGCTCCCACCTGCCATCAGCGCGCCCGCACTGCTGCCGAGGGTTTCCGCCAAGGCCACCGAGGCGCCGCCGTGGAGCAGGCCGTAGGGCTGGTGGGTGCGGGCCTCTACCGGCATCGTGGCGCGCAAATAGCCATCGCCCAATTCGGTAAACACAATCCCTAATGCCTCCATCAAGGTATTGCGTGAGCGGGCATTGAGATCAGCTACGGTGACGCCTTGCGGCCATGCAAACGGCTTGTGTTCCACGCGCGCCTCAGCTGACCTTGAACGAGCTGGGGCGCCATGTGCGCACATAGGAACCACTGCCGCGCAGGCCGTAGCCGCTGCTGCGGCCATAGCCGTAGCCAAAGCCCTGCTCACGATCGCGGCGGGTGTGCATACGTTCCATCAGCTCTTCACGACGCCCGTCGAGCCATTCCGTACGCCCCAAGGTGGCAGGGTCGATTCCGCGTTTTTTCGCTTCACGTGCGCGGTAGTCGCAAAAGTCGTCGTAGGCGTCGAGCTCATGCGCCAAATCGCGCATCGACAGCTCGATCATCACCGCATCGTCAAGGAAGCCGAGCACCGGCACGTCGTCTGGAATGATGTCGCCCGGATCAGAGAAGTAGGTGAGTGCAGACACCACGTGTTGCTTGTCGGCGTCGGCCAACGCCCAAGCCTCATCGCGCAGCATGGCGATCATATCGTCCAAGCGTAGCAAACGCGCTTTGATGAAATCTGGCATCGCGATGTTGTGCGCACGATCCAACAGCGCGGTGGCAGCGGCGATCACTTCCTCACTGCTTTTCCCTTCTGCAGCTTTCCGCGAACGCTCGGCCGCAGCTTGAAAATGCGCAAGATCGTGATCGTTAAGTTCAAAGTTCAAAGTAAGCGACATAACGACATCCATTGCACGTTAATGAGAGACCTTCAGCCTAGGCCGCGCACCCCGGCGCGTCAATGACCAAACGGCATAGGGCTACAGAATGGGGGCCAGCCCTGCGCCAAAGCCGGTAAACAGCCGCACACCCAGCCACTTAAGCCCAATATCCACTTCTGGAAAGTCACCCACTGGTTGGTTGCAGCGGCGGAAATCACTGGCAAACGGCGACTGCGGCTGCGTGGTAGGTGGGCAATCTGGTCCTTCTACATAGTCGTAACTGGTGGCGTATTTAATCGGCCACAGGTCGAATATCGGCGTCTTTTCCGACAGTTTTGCAAGGTTGAACTCAACCCCCGATAGATAGGGCGTTCCTTCACGCCGCGCGATCGTCCACGCGTTGCCGGGGGCCATGTCGCGCAGGATGCTCGCTGCCAAATGCTGGGCGAAGTTAGCATCTTCGATCACCACCGCACCTTCGGTATTGAGCTCGTCACCGCGTGGGTCAAAATTATGGCTACCTACCACGCCAATACGGTCGTCGATCACCATTGATTTTGCGTGCAACCCCATGCGCATTCCGGCACTTTTCAAGCGCACCGGCAGCCCCCCCGACGACGCAAACGGCGAAGGTCGCCCCGCCTCGCTCACCGGGTCTTCACTCAACCGGCGTTTAGCGAGCTGACGTTCGCGCCGGCTGTGCGTAGCTCCCGGTACTGCAGACGCAGCGGGCGGTGGCGCAGGCTGCGGCAAATTGGCCCCCGTCGCACCTAGTTCAAATGGCGCATCCGCAGGAAACGGTTTGAACTCATGAATTTCGAAACCGAAATCACGCAGATAGCGGCGTTTGTATTTATACGACATGGCGTAGGTGATAAACGCATCGGTCGCGGCTAGGCTATTGGTGGAAATCCGCACACGCGGTGCATCGGCCTGCTGGTGCAGCTCACGAAACAGCTGCTGCGCAGACTCGGAAAGCACGAGATAGGGCGTCTGGAGCAGCACTTCTTGATCGGCATCGCGAATGAGCTGCATCAGCTGGCGGCTGGTAAAACCAAGCGGCAGGCTATCGTCGCGCTGAGTGTCGCCGTCACTGCGGTGTTTGATTGGCAAATCAGCCACGTAATGCACACGCCCAACTGAGAGCGCCGGTGCGATGAAATGCGCGTTCAAGACTTCAGCATTGTCCACGTCTGCGAGGAGTGCGCGCACACGCTCGGGCTTGCGATACGGGTGATGCGGCGCAGGCGGCGGGCCGTTGTCATGTAGAAAGCGCGCCACATCCCCAAGACGCTCGGCGGGAACACTGCGATGCGATGCCCAGAAGGTATTGAAGTTAGCCTCCATTTCCGCAACGACAGGGCCTGCCAATAGCAGGTCACGGTCGCGAAAATTAAAGCTTTCGCCCCAGTCGTAATAATCGTCTTGATAATTGCGCCCACCGGTAATCCCAACAAGCCCGTCAACGACCAGCACCTTGTTGTGCATGCGACGATTGAGTTTGCGCAAACAGCACAACGCCGCCACCGCGTACATAGGGGCGGAAAACCGCGCACGATCGAATACCGGGTTGTACACACGCAGTTCTAAATTGACGTGCAACGCGGTTAGCGCCGCCAGTGTTTCTACTTTGCGCAGTGCGGCGAGTTGATCAATCAAAATACGGATTTTGACACCGCGAAACGCAGCCGCTTGCAACTCATCAAGTACTAGCTGCGCCGCATCGTCTTCGTCAAAAATATAGGTTTGCAGGTCAATGCTTTTTTGCGCGCTGCGAATTAAGTGGATGCGGGCCAGCAGCGCATCAGGCGCATCATCCAAGATCAGCACTTTGTGCTGGGGCGCATTGGGTTTGGAAGCCTTCCACGCCGTGCTGGCCATCTCACGCAGTGGCGACACCAGCGCGCAGGCATCCATGCGCTGGCAATCGACTTCGGCACTACGCGCCGCGTGAGCAACGGCCGCGGCGGCCTCACGTTGCGGTGAAGACAGCGTGGCACAGCCGCCTAGAACAAGCGCCAGCGCTGCGCTTAACCACAGCGCACAAAACCGCCGCGCCATCGCCTCATGGCCACCAGAAATGCGCGAGCTGGGCAACACCTGGCTCGATCGCGGCCTGCTCATCAAACGTCAGCACAGCGATCGAAGCGGGCGGCATACCGCGATAACTGCCCGACTGGCCACTATGCAGCAGCGCTACTAGCTGCTCTAGGCCCGGATTGTGGCCCACCAGCATCAACCGCTTCGCATCTTTATGCGCGTCCAGCAGCGCTACCAGCGTGCCGGGGCTTGCGTCGTAAATATTCGCCTCTTCACGCACATCGCTGCAGTGAAGGTCTCCCAGCGCTGTGAGCGTTTGCTGGGTACGCGCCGCCGGTGAGCACAGTACGCGATCGGGTAGCAGCTGATGCTCACGCAACCAGCCCCCGGCGGTCTGCGCTTCTTCTTGCCCCGTTGCAGACAACGGGCGCTGCGCATCGTCTTGGCCACGAACGGGTGACTCAGCGTGGGCGTGGCGTAGCAGAATCAATTCGCGCATGAGCATCTCTCCTTGAACGATCCACAAAGAGTACACGCGCAGCACCCGAACCGCAGCAGGTTCTGCCGATTAACCGTCGGTCGATTTACCTAAGTGTTGGTTTAGCCGCTCAAAATCCGCGTGCAGCCGCCCGGTTAATAGCGGCAGCAGTGGCAGCTCGTTACGCCGCGCAGCGGCTTCTAGGTCGGCCGCTGTTGCCGCCAGCTGCATCGCACCCACCAGCTTGGCCGCCCCTTTGATCCGGTGCGCTTGGCTGACCAAATCTTGCAGACTTTCGCTTAGCAGCAGGTGATCTAGCTCATCCAAGTCTTCGCTGGTGCAGTGCAGATAATCATCGAGCACCGAGGCCATGCTGTCTAGATCGTCGCCCGCCACCTCAAGCAGCATCTCGTGCGATAGCACCGGCACTGTCGCTTGCTCGGGCTGCTGCATCTGCTTGGTGTTGTTCGCCGCCTGCAGCCGCATCTGCTGCGACGCACTAACGCTGCTATCACCCGCGGTATGCGGCAGCCAGCGCTGCAGACAGGCGCCTAGCGCGGGAATACCTACCGGTTTGGCGAGATAATCGTCCATTCCCGCTGCCAAGCATTTCTCGGCCTCGCCCTTCAGCGCGGCAGCGGTCAAGGCAACCACCGGGGTACGCGGCAATCCGCCCCCACGCTCTTCATCACGAATGGCCTGCGCAAGCTGGTAACCATCTCGGCGTGGCATATGCACGTCGGTGAGCACCAGCGCATAGCGCCCGCTGCGCCACGCCTGCAGGCCTTCTTCGCCATCCTCGGCCACTTCCGACAAATAGCCCGCTAGCGCAAGCTGGCGCTGGATCACCTGTCGATTGGTGGCGTGATCGTCTACCAGCAACACGAGGCTGCGATCGCGCTCGGCTTCCGTAATATCTGCAGGCAGGCTGCGCGGGGCAAAGCCTTTCACCTGCTGCAGCGACTGCAGAGCGTCTTGCACATCGTTTGGGTTCGCGCGCGGTAGCGTGACTTTCAGCTGCATGCTGGTGCCGCGCCCCGGTTCGGATTCCATCTCCACACTACCGCCCATTAGCTCGGCGATGCGGCGACTAATGGCCAGCCCCAGCCCGGTACCGCCAAAGCGCCGCGTGGTATCGGCTTCCGCCTGTGCAAACGGTTGGAACAACCGCGCCTGCGCCTGCGCGCTGATGCCAATCCCGGTGTCGATCACTTGCAGCAGCAGCTGATCGCTGCCGAGCTCACCGCTGTTAGGGTCACTGGAGACCACTTTGGCCGCTACCGTTACACCGCCACGCTCGGTGAATTTGATCGCGTTCGACAGGAAATTACCGATCACCTGGCGCAGCCGCACGGGGTCGGCCAGATACGCCGGGGCCAGCTGTGGATCGATGTCACTGCTCAGCACCAAGCCTTTGCTTGACGCCGAGCCGGAGAAATTTGCGGTGACGCTGTGAATGAGTTCGGCCAACGCGATCGGTACCGGCTCAATTTCCATTTTCCCGGCTTCAATTTTGGAGAAGTCCAAAATATCGCCAATGATACGCAGCAGTGTTTCCGCCGAGGCCTGTACCACCCCCAATGAACGCCGCTGCTCGGGATCAAGTTCGGTATGTGCCAGCACTTCGATCATGCCGGTGACGCCGATCATCGGGGTGCGGATTTCATGGCTCATCGCCGCGAGGAAGGCACTTTTCGCGCGGTTGGCATCACGCGCACGCGCTTCACTATCGCGCAGCGCGCGTTCCAAGCGTTTGATTTGGGTGAGGTCGGTAGCCACCGCCAACAGCCCCACCATCGAACCGTTGTCATCGCGCATGGCCGAGAGCGCCAGCAGCACCGGCAGGGTGCGCCCACGCTGGTGACGCAGGGCAAATTCACGCGGCGGCTCATGATGCCTTGCCAGCTCACGCAAGGTCGTCCAGTCCGCCTCGACTGGCCGCCCATAGGCTTCGCTCAGCGAGCGCGACAGCGTTTTAACCGATTCGTGATCCAAAATGGCATCGAGCTTTTTCCGCCCCAGTAGCGAGCCTGCGGGCCAGCCGAGTAGCTGTTCGGCAAAGGGATTGATCTGGGTGAATACACCGTCATCACCCACCGCAAAGATCGCAGTTTGCGCCGCTTCAAGCAGCAGCCGCTGGAACTGTTCGCGGCGTTCCAGTGCAAGATGCACTTTTTCATTATTGATCAGCTGGTCACTGAGCTTTTCTTCGATCTTACGAATGTGCTCACGCATCGCCAAAATGCTTTGCTGAATCTCGCCCAGCTCGCCTTTAGGAACGTAGCGCGGCTGCACTTTGAAGTCGCGATTGGCGTGCCGCTGCGCAAGCCATGCCAAACTTTCAACACCGCGAAAAGCGTTATACAAAATGCGCCAGCCCACGCTAATGATCAGCAGCAAACACAGGAGCGCCAGCGCCAACCGCAACCAGCCGACCCAAGCCAACTGCTGTAGGCTGTCTTTCGCTAAAGTGTCGGCGCGTGTGAGTTCAAGTACTTCAATTTTGGATAGCCGCTGCAGCAGAGGGTCTAGCGCATCGTGTAGCTCGTGATCGGCGAGCTGGTTGAGTGCAGGAAAATCGCGCCTACGCAGCACTTCGCGCAGGCTGACCGTGACCTCATCCGCGCGCGGGCGCGCTAGCAGCGCCTGCTCCAGCAAAACGCGTTCTTCGTCGTCTTGTAACAACTGCTGCAACACAGTCCATTCTTTCAGGATCACGGCTTGCGCATCGTCAATTTCGCTACCGGCCTGCTGCTCACCGATCATCTCGTTGCGTGTGCGATAAGCCGCATTGGTAATGTCGCGTCCATACGCATCGGCCAGACGCCGGGTATGGCGTACCCCGGCAAGCGCATCGCTACGCATACTTTCTAGTGCACGGCTGGCCGTGTATTGCTCAACCTGCTCAACCCCCAGTAGCAGCACACCCGCCAGCAAAATTAGGCCGAAGAGCCCAAGCAGTTGGTAGCGAAGGCCGTGGCGAAAAGGATCGAACTGCATACCGACTTAGTGTACCGGCCTGCGCCAGCGCGCGACAGCCGCCACCAATTCACTGCCCGGCACCGGGCGACCGATCAACCAGCCCTGTGCGATATCGCAGCCCAACTCGGCAAGCAATTGCCAGTCTTCTTCCGTTTCAACCCCTTCGGCCACGGTTTGCAGCCGCAGCTTTTTCGCCAAATCTAAGCTGGCCTCAACCACCGCCTGCTTACGCTTGTTGCGATGGGCGCCACCGACAAATTCTTGGTCTACTTTGAGCTCGGTAAACGGGATCCGCGAGAGCTGCGAAAGCGACGAATAGCCCGTACCGAAATCATCAATCGATAAACCAAACCCTTTGAGCCGCAGCCGCGCCAACAGGCCCAGCCCACGCGCCGCGTCCAGCATGACCGAACTTTCGGTAATTTCTAAAATAACGTGTTCCGGCTTTAACCCGTAGCTTTCAACAATGGCCTGATAGCGATCGGCCACATCGGGGCTTACCAAAGCTGCTGGCGACACATTCACGGCCACTTTCAACTCAAGGCCATCGTGCGCCCACCGTGCCAACCACTGACAGCTGGCATCCAGCATCCGAATAGCCAAATCAACGGCGAGCCCTTCTTTTTCGAGTGCGGGCACAAACAGGAGCGGGCGCACCACGCTGCCATCCCGACGCTCCCAGCGCGCCAGCGCTTCAACGCTAACGACCTGGCCGTTGGCAAACTCCACCTGCGGTTGAAACCAGGGCACGATTTCACCTTGCGCCAGTGCTTGCACCAACTCTTCTGTTGTGAAATTGGCTTCGCCTTCGTCTAATGCTTCGCTGCCGTTGTCGTTAAAGCGGCCTAGGATGTATTCCAGCTTGTCGCGGGTAAGTGGTTTTTCCACACTTCCCAACATCCGCAGCCCATAGGCACGGGTCATTGTTTGCACCGTATTGAGCAGCGCCCCATCAAGCGCACTGACCACGGCCACCGCACGCGCAAGGCGTTCTTGGGCGATATGGCCAATGCACTCGATCCCGTCCATGCCGGGCATGTCCAGATCCATTAGCACGATGTCGAGCGGCTCATCGCGGTTGCGCAAAAAATCCAGCGCAGGCAGCCCATCGGCCGCTTCATGAATACGCTCTATCCCCAAATCCGCAAGTAAACGCAGGGCAATCCGACGCTGAAAGCCGTGATCTTCGACCACCATTATCTGCAGCTCAGACCAGCCCATTCCACTCCCCTGCGCCTACCCGCAATTGCCAAGCCTAACCCAGCGCTTGGCAATGTGGAATCCCAGTGGCGTTATGGGGTTTTTTCTGTATTTGGAATCAGGGTCACGCGGTCCACGGTCCAGATCGTTGGCCGGGTATCGCCGGTGAACCAAATGCACAGATCGGCCTTGGCTGCGGTGGCGGTAATGGGGGCGCGCAAAGTGATAAAGCCATCGGCATCTGGCTGCGCGGGCAGCGGGAGGCTGGCCAGCACGGGGCCATCGCAGCCTGCATGCAGTTCCAGTTCGCCGTGTGCGGTTTTGGCTGGCTTGAATTTGCGGTTGGGTTCGTCGTGTGCCAGCTGGAAGAAGTAGGGTAGGCGACCTGCACGCACTTCAATGCTGGCGGTGTTATTCAGCGGTGCCTGTGTCCATTGCCAGCATGGGTTGAAGATGTCCACGTTAAAGAGTTCACGAACGCCTTCGCGCGGGCCATCATCCTCTAAGCGCAACACCAAGCGTCCGCCATCTGGGCATTGTCCGAGTGCATCACTGCGTCGCGTTAGCAGGGACGCGGCGGTCAATTGCTTCTGCACCGGCGCGGCGAGAGGTATTTCGTTGAAATAGGCCTGCGCCTGCACGTTGACCGGCAGCGTCACCGCAAGTGGCGCGTAATACAACGGCGAATGCGCCGTAGGTGCGCTGCCGTCGGTGGTGTAACGCACCGTGTAGCCTAATGGCTCACGCAGCGTCACCACTGCGCCAGCGTTGCCTAGCTGCGCGTCGAACTGCGGCTGGAATGGCGTCTGCGCATAGGCAATGCCCTGCTGCTGCCAGCGCGGCAGCATCGCCGGAAGGCGCTGCAAGAAACTGGTGTAGCTGCGCGCACTCTGCGGCGACCAAGCCGTCTCGGCCACCGCCGCGATACGCGGGAAGAAGGCATGCTGCACGCGTGCAAAGCTACGCATATGCTCGGTCCAGACATTGGCCTGCACGCCGAGGATATGCTTGGCCTGCTGCGCATCCAGTACCTTCGGCACCGGCTCAAAATCGTACACGCGCTGCAGTGGGATCATGGTCGGCCGGCCTGGGATTTCATCCGCAGATGCGGTCTGCAGATAATCAAAATACAAGGTGTCTGATGGAGCCATCACCACGTCATGGCCCTGTTTAGCGGCATCGATCCCGCCTTCAATGCCGCGCCAGCTCATCACCGTTGCAGCAGGCGGCAACTGACCCGCCAAAATTTCATCCCAGCCCAGCAAGCGTTTGCCGTGCGCAGATAGATATTTCTCCAGCCGTGCCAGCATCCACGCCTGCAAGCCTTCTTCGCCATTCACGCCCAGCTCGCGGATACGCGCCTGCATTTTGGCCGAAGCCTTCCACTGGTCTTTGACCGCTTCATCGCCCCCAACATGCACATAGCGGCCGGGGAAGAGTTTGACCACCTGGCCAAACACATCTTCCAGAAAGCGCATCGTGCTTTCATCGGCATTAAACAGATTGACATTGACGCCCCACTCGGGCGAGACCGCAATCGGCTGGCCGGAAACACCCAGCTGCGGGTAGGCGGCGATGGCCGCAGTGGCGTGGCCGGGCACATCCACTTCCGGAACGATCTCAATATGACGCGCAGCGGCATAGGCCACCACGTCGCGAATTTGTGCTTCGGTATAGAAGCCGCAGTACGGCACGGGTTTGCCCGTGTCCGCATCAACACCGCCGTCGCCTGCAGGAATACGGCAACTTCCTACCTCGATGAGTTTTGGCCAACCTGGCACCGGAAAGCGCCAGCCTTGGTCATCGGTCAAATGCCAATGGAAGACGTCAAGCTTGAGCTGAGCCATCGCGTCGAGCAGGCGTTTGATCTCATCGACCGACTGAAAATGCCGCGCCGAATCCAGCATAAAGCCGCGCCAACCAAAGCGCGGTGCATCGTCAATCTGCAGCGCGGGCAAACGCACATTGGTAGCGCCCACGTCACCAGAGGTCAGCAGCTGCGCAAGCGTGACTGCCCCGTAATACAACCCTTTTTCAGTACCCGCCTGCACGCGTACGCCGCCTCGATCGATATCGAGGCGATACGCGTCTGCGTTCGGCCATTTTGCGGCTGAGTCCAGCGAGAAAGTAATTGTACCAGCGGCGCGCCCGGCCTTACTTAAATCCAACGCAAGCGGCAACGTGCTTGGCAACATCGCCTTGAACTGCGCACCCACGCGGCGCACCTTCTCGCCATCGCCCGCCAGTACCCGTGTGCTCGCCGTTACGGTAAACCCACCTTCGGCCTGCCGCATATTAAGTGGCTGCGGAATCAGCTTGGGTTGAATGGCGATAGGCTCCTGCGTGGCGGTGTCCGCGTGCAGCGGCGCCGTCAACAGGCAGAAGGGCAATGCGGTGGCGATGAAAGCAAGGTGCGAGCGTCGAATCATCATGTCTTCCTTTGCGCAAGGTTGCGCCATTGTCCCTAAAAAAATGGGGCCCCGAAGGGCCCCCAGGGAGGGTTACGCCAGTTGAACGCTTGAAACTTAGAACTTGAAGCGGAAGTTCAGGTAGTACTGACGGCCGTTGTTGTAGAACGAACGCGGCAGTTCCTTGGTTTGACGGTAGGTCAGCATGGGGTCGTTGAGGTTCATCGCATCGAAACTCACGCTCATCCAATCGTTGAACTTGTAGCTCAACGAAGCCGACACGGTGCTGAAGTCGTCCTGATAGAACGGAACACCCTTGTCTTGACCGATCAAGAACGCCGAACGGCTGGTGAGGCCAACACGGGCACCGAAGCGCTCGTTTTCGAACCACACACCGATGTTGTAGGTGTTCTTCGAGGTGCCCACTAGGCTATCGCTACCATCCGCCCAAACGAAGTTCTTCACCTTGCCATCTGCATAGGTGTAGTTGGCATCGAAACCAAAGAACTCACCCAGCGGCTGTTGATAGGCCAATTCAAACCCGCGGACTTCGCCATCCACATTGGTTGGGACACTGACGATATAGTCTTGCAGGCTGTGATCCATCTCGCTGTACATCTGCTTGACGGTGTTACCGAAGCCCACATAGTCCTTCAGGTTCATGGTGTACACACCTGCGCTGAACAGGCCGCGCGGCATGAAGTACCACTCGTAGGTGGCGTCGAAGTTGGTCGACACAACCGGACGCAGATCCGGGTTACCACCGCCACCGTGCTTGGTTAGGTCATCACCCCAGAGGGCTGCACCAATGGCCGAGTAGTCGGGCAGAGTCATGGTCTGCGATGCCGCCAAACGGAAGACGCGATCATCGGCCAGATCAAACTTCAAGTTTGCGCTGGGCAGCAGCTTGCTGTGCTTGTTGTTAACCGCGTTGCGGTTCCACTTATTGCCGCTTGCATTGGTTACATCACCCGTTGCAGCCGACGTCGGGACATAGTTCAGAATGTCTTGGTTGACGTTGACGTAGCGCACGCCCACATTACCGCTCCAACCTTCGCCCTGCAGATTGGCTTGGAAGTAAGCAGCGATGCTGCGCTCATCGACATTCCATTCCGAACCGTAGTCGCGGTACGAACCATCGGTGAACCAACCCGAGCTGGAGCGCAGTGCGTTCTTCAGGCCTTCCACGTCAAAGTACTGGATTCCCTGCGGGATTTTGTTGCCAAGCCCGCTCGCGAAATCTGACGGATACAGCACGGTCGGAACATTTTGCAACGCCGCCCAGTAAGCAGCACCGTCGATTGGGCCGCCATTGGGTGCCGAGGAGTTGCGCTTGTGCTTGGCATAACGCAGGCCGTAGTTGAACGAGTTCAGCACACCGTTATCGAAATACTGGCTGAAATCGACCTTACCCCAGTTTTCCTTGTCTTCGGCACGAATACCCACGTTACCCCATGCGCCGAAATAGAACGCCGGGCTCATATCGCCTTGGATGTCCCAATCGATCGGCGAATTGCTGCCTTTGTACTGATAGCTCACGGTGCTGTTGGTACCTTCCGCCACACCCGCTTCAACGATGTACTGACGCGGGGTTTCGCCAACACCCTTGGTGGTACCTACCTGGAATTTCGCATTCAGGCTTTCGCTGATGTCCCAATCGGCATCAAAGGTGAAGTATTTGCTCTTGGCATTGGAGTCGCGCACGATTTCATCGAACACACCGTAGTAGCCCGGGGTGCCGGAATCGGTGACGCTCGTCATGATCCCGTTATTGATTTCGTACTGATCCGGATTACCGGCGAAATTCCATTCGATCATCATGAAGTTGTTGTTGACGTTGTTCGCCTTCAACTTCGAATAGAAGGCCTCAACACCAAGGGTCAGGTTATCGCTGGGCTTGAACTGCATCGAGAGCAGGCCGCCCTTACGGTCACGCTCCTGCTGGAACAGGGTTGCACCGGTAAGTTCCGGCACGTAGGTGCCCGGATTGGTTCCACCGACATTGTACTTCTGCCAGGCACCGACGATTTCCTGCGCGTCGCGACGCAGATGGCGCTGCTGGCTAAACGCCTGCACCATCACACCGAAGGTATTGGCTTCGTTGCGATAGTTGAACAAGCCTGCCAACTGCGGATCGGTTTCACCGGCTTGATCGGAGTACACCGCACCGACCGAGGCTTCGGTGGTGATCTGCTTGGCAAACTCCAGAGGCCTACGGGTAATGATATTGATATTGCCGGTGGTGCCGCCTTCTTGGAACCGAGCTTCCGATGACTTATGCACTTCCACCGAACGCACTAGTTCGGACGGCAGCAGGGTGTAGCTGACGCTGCGGCCCACATTATTGCCCTGGCTAAGCACGAACCAGTCGGCGCTGCCGACGCTGTGGCCGTTGATCAGGGTCTGGGTCAGACTGGAGCTGGTGCCGCGCAAGGACACGCGGTCGGCTTCGTCGAAGCCACCTTCCGCAGCCGAGGATGAGCTGATGTTGACGCCGGGCAGGCGCTGCAACGCATCGGCGACGTTGTGCGCCGGCAGCTTGCCCACGTCTTCCGCGGTAACGACTTCAACGCGAGAAGCGGCATCGCGCTTGGTATCCAGCGATTTTTCCATCGCTCCGCGGATGCCGGTGACCACCACCGCATCAAGATCTGTGGCTTTTTGTTTTGTTGCGGCCTTTTGCTGGGCCGGGGCTTGGTCTTGCGCGTGTACGCTGCCCGCCATACCCAGCACGGCCACGACACTCAGTGCCAACATGTTCTTGCGAATTTGCATTACTTGTTTCTCCAGGGCTGTTGTGGCGTCGGGCCTGCGCTCCAGCGGGCCTTCCGCTATTGGGTCATGTTGTTACGGCGGCCCGTCTCTGCTCGGCCTTTTCTCGGTGGTCCTGCTCACGCAGGTGTTGCAGATACCAGCTCGCCGCACCGAGAACGCCGAGCTTTTCGTTTTCAACCAGCCGCACGGAAACGCGTTCCAGTACGGCGCGCATTGCACCTTTGTTCACCAAGCGCGCACGGAACTCACTGCGCGTAATGAAATCTAGGATTTGCGGCACGATGCCGCCTGCAATAAATACTTTGTTGGCGCTGGCGATCATGGCGAGATCACCGATGAAGCTGCCAAGCAACTCGCAAAACGCCAACACCGCATCCAGCGCCACGGCATCATGGGCACGTGCGGCCTGGGTGATCTCGGCAGGTGTTTGCAGCTGCGCGGTTTTACCCTGCTGCGCACAAAGCGCTTGGTAGATATTCATCAAGCCTGGGCCCGACAAGAACTGCTCGGTGCAAACGTGCTGTTGCGGCTGCTGTTGCCGCTGCCACGCCAGCAGCGATTCTTCCCGCGCATTGCCCGGCGCAAAAGCCGCCATGCCCGCTTCGGTGGGCAGCACGACTACGTCCTTTCCACGCGGAATGCAGATGGCTGCACCCAGCCCGGTTCCCGGCCCGATCACCAAGGCAGGGCCACAGCCGCTATCGGCAACACCCGGTGTCAGGTCACGCGAATCGGTGTTCGCCAAACGGCCAACGCCGTGCGCGGCCGCAGCGAAATCGTTGACCACATGCAGTTCACGCAGGTGCAGTTCATCGCGCAGCTTCGCCAGCGAAATCCGCCAGGGCAGATTGGAGTTGATGACCTCATCGTCCAGCAGCACACCCGCACTGGCGATCACCATGCAGTCGATGCCTTCACGCGCTGGATGGTCTTGCACAAACTCCGCCAAAATCGCGGCGAGGCTCGGGTAATCGTTGCAGGGGAACTTGCGCCAAGACAGCACCTGCAGACCGCCATCGGCGTCGGCACGTACCACCGAGATGCGCGCATTGGTGCCGCCGACGTCGGCGGCAATAAAGCAGGTTCCGGAGGCCAGCGCAGGATGTGCCGCAAACGGCGCATTGATCGCCGTCGCCGCATTGCTCGCAACCCCTGCTGCATTCCCCATTCCAAGCACCCCTTTCACACTTGAGCGATGAACTCTGCACAGTCGTGACATCGTTGTCAACAAATAGTCATGAAGTATTCATGTTTTTGTCAAAATAGCCCTATTCATCTTTTTTATTTTTGCGGCGCAGCATAAATTTCGACCATTTCTTTCGTAGAACTAGGTGTTATGCGGCTTAAAATTTTGTTGCATGCATCACCACAAGACAAAAAGTGGACATATTTGATGACTCGCCAGATGCACCTTTTTGTCTGATCGCATACGCGTTTTTTTATGACGCATAAAACGACGCAAGCCCCGGTATTTGCCGGGGCTTGGTTGTTTTCTCAATACTCGGTGAGGTGTGGCTTCGCTTAGAACTGGAAGCGCAGTGTGGCCATATAACGGCGACCCGTTCGGTACGCACCACGCGTGAGCTTCTCGTTGTTGGCGTAGCTGTGA
Source organism: Thermomonas sp. (assembly GCF_019104945.1). GTDB lineage: Bacteria > Pseudomonadota > Gammaproteobacteria > Xanthomonadales > Xanthomonadaceae > Thermomonas. The sequence goes on from NZ_JAHRWW010000011.1 coordinate 102,253, forward strand.
TACACCGAATCGGTCAAATTCATGCCATCCAAGCTCACCGTGAAATGGTCGTTGATCTTGTAACCGATCGTGGCATCCACCGAGGTGTAGGCGCGCGTCCACAGCGAATCACCGCGATCTACATTGGTGAAGTACTTATCACGCCACGAATAGGTCACCCGCGCGGTCCAGTGCTCGTTTTCGAAGAACGGGCTGATATTGAGCTGCCCCTTCGAGTTGTAGGGCAGCGGTAGCCCTGCATCCGATGCACCATCGGCATAGGTGTAGTTACCGATAAAGCCAAAACCGTTATCGAAGCTTTGTTGATAGGCCAGCGAGAAGCCTTTGATCGTGGCCGACCCTGCGTTGAATGGACGCGCCACTTGATAGGTGGTGTCCTTGCTCTGGTTTTGATTGTAGTGCGTTTCCGGGCGCGTGGTTACCAAGATGTAGCTACCAATGTCGCGGTAGAACACCGAGCCCGCCAGAATCGAATTCTTGGACAGATACCACTCTGCCGAGAAGTCGAAATTCGTGGATTTGTACGGGTCAAGATTCGGGTTACCACCGCCACCTGTAAGGGTTTGATCCCCCAGCCACAAATAGCTCGACATATCGCCGTAGTTCGGGCGTGCAATCACCTTCGCCGCCGAACCACGCAACACTACGTCATCGGTGAGGTCATAAATCAGGTTCACCGTTGGCAGCACATCGTTGTATTTCTTCTTCACGCTGGCCCAAGCATAGCCTGTAGCCGGGCAAGGGCTCACATTCACCGTACACGCCCAGCTACCGCTATCCGACTCGGTTTGCACGTAGCGCACACCGATATTGCCGCGCAGCTTGTCGGCAGAAAAATCCGCCTGCACATAGGCCGCCTTCACGTCCTCTTCGATGGTGTAGGTGTTGGCCGCAAACGAGGGGTCGGCGAACGTGCTTGGCTGCGGCATGGTTTGCCAAGGCGCCAACCAGTCACCACTCAAGATGTAATCGGCCAACTTCCAGCCATCGATGGTGAAGCGTTTATTGAGATCACCTACGCCGCCAAAACCGCTGAGATAGTTGTTCGGCAAAGGACGCGGATCGAACTGCGCCGCCGTAGGATTACCAAACCCAGCCACCGAAGCCAGCGATACGCCTCCCATTACCTGTGAGGTGGTATGGCTGCGCTGCTTGTAGCCAAAGCGAATTTGGTTGAATACGCCATCGAGATTCACACCGGCATCCAACTGGCCGTAGCGCTCTTTATCCCCGGTTGGCTTGAACACGATATTGCCACCCCAGCCGGGGTTCCACGTTGATACATTGGGATCTGCGCCCCAGCCACCATCTACCTGGAATGCGGAAGGGTCCAAGAACGGGTTGCTGCCGTTAAAGGTCAGCGTGCCCGGCTGGCCGGGCGCACCGCTGATGTCATAGCTGTAATCAGACCAGTTCAAAAATTCGCCAAACACCTGCTGCCCGGTACCACCCGAAGCCTTACTGGTGCCCAGCTCCGCCGAGGCAAACCAGTTCTGCCCAAACCAGCGCAGCTTGAGGTCGTAGGCATCGGTTTCTACCGTTGCGCGGCGGTTGATGAGGTCATAGGCCACCAATGCATTTTTGAACGTACCCTTGGTGATCACACCGTCGTCGATGGTGACGTCGGTCATCTTCATCAGGCCATTCCATGCGTTACCCATGAACGCAAACATGGAGTGGCTGATATTGTCGTAACCGGCTTTGACCTTGAGCGCGTTTAGCTCGGCCTCAAAACTATCCGAAGGACGCAGCTGTAGCGCTAACGAGTAGGTATTGCGCTTACGCTCTTGTTCAAAATAATGCGCGCTGAGCGAGTTCGGGCCGCGCGCGGTGAGGTTATTCTCAAGTGTCGTGGCGCAGGTGCCCACGCAGGTGGCTGGTTTGGTGGGCTGCGAGCCGTCTGGGTTTGCAGGCACCGACCAATCGGTAGGCAGGTTGTTCACCGAGCCGCCACCGCCTTCGCCGTCGCGATAGGCCAGCGCCGACACGGTGCCGTAAGACTCCACGCCGTCGCGGCGGATATTTTCATCTGACTTTTGCGCCGCCACCAAAATACCGAAGGTATTGGCCGGGTTCTTCCAGCTATACATCAGTGAAAGCTGCGGGTCATTCTTACGAATACGATCGTTCCACAGGTAGCTCACCTGTCCAGATACCGAATTGGCTTCCATATCCAGCGGCTTACGCGTACTGACAATCACGGTGCCGCCCACCGAACCTTCGTCAAGGCGTGCTTCCGGTGACTTATACACTTCCACCTTGCCCACAATTTGCGGCGCAAGCAGCGAATAGTTGAACGTGCGGCCCGGCTGGTCGGTAATGAACCAGTCGGCCGAGGCAATGGTCTGGCCATTGAGCAAGGTGCGGTTGAGTGCGGGGTCGGTGCCGAGAATCGAGACTTTCTCGCCTTGGCCAAACGCCTTATCGATGGTGACGCCTGGGATGATGGTCATCGCCTCGGCCACGTTGGTGGCCGGAAACTTACCCACGTCTTCGGCGGTAATGGCATCCACAATCGCATTGGCTTCGCGCTTGGCATCAAGCGCCTGTTGCAAGCTGCCGCGGATCCCTTTCACGATGACCTTATCAAGCTCGGTCGCCTTCTGGTCTTTTGGCTTGGCCGTTGCCTCTTGCGCATGCGCGCTGCCCACCACACCAAGCACCGCCACGATACTCAGCGCCAATACTGTTTTCTGAATGTGCATCTCTCGATTCTCCAAGGCTGTTGCAGCGGCAGGTTTGCACCCTTCGCCGGTACTTCACGTTGTTGTATCGAACCGCCACATCGTCATCCTGCGACGTGCTTCATGCCCCTGCGATCCCCATCGCGCGCACCCCCTGTGCCGCGGGCCGACAATGCACAGCCAAGACATCGTTGTCAAATTTTGTTTCAGCTCATCTTGTGCAGCCGTTGATTTGGCCTGTTTTACGCGCCACTTTTGCTGCACAGCAGCAGTCAATTTCCCGCCTTAGGCTAGGTAACTACTGATTATCAGAGAAAATTGTTCAAACCTCGTTATCTCTGCAAGCGAAAGCAGACATCGTTGCACCAAGTCTTGTCTTGTGCGTCAATCGCACTGCCGCAATAGCGCAACAAACTGGTATTGTCCAACTATTCGTCTGGAGTCCCGAGCGCCATGTCCACTGTTTCTAGCCCCGCTGTTCCTCGCACTAACTATGGCGCGATCGCCATTGTTGGCGCGCTGTTCTTTATTTTTGGCTTCGTCACTTGGCTCAACGGCCCGCTCATTCAGTTCGCCAAACTTGCGTTCAATGTCAGCGACAGCTTGGCGTTCCTGATCCCCTTCGCGTTCTATATTTCGTACTTCTGCTTAGCCCTTCCGTCTTCTTCGATTTTGCGCAAAACCGGTATGAAGAAAGGCATGGCGATTGGCCTGTTTGCGATGGCTGTTGGTGCGGTCGTGTTCGGCCAGTACACCACCGGGCGTGTCTATGCGGGCGCGGTCACCGGCGTGTTCATCATTGGCGCTGGCTTGGCCATTTTGCAGACCGCCTCTAACCCCTACATCAGTATTCTTGGCCCGATCGAAGGTGCCGCGCAGCGTATCGCGGTGATGGGCATTTGCAACAAACTCGCGGGCATGCTGGCACCCATCGTAATTGGCGCTGTGGTCATGCACGGTATGGGTGATCTGGCCGCACAGGTGGACGCCGCCGACGCCGCCACCAAAGAGCAACTGCTCAACGAATTTGCCGCGCGTATCCATGACCCGTACATGTTGATGGCGGGCCTGCTGGCGCTGCTCGCTGTGGGCATCCTATTCTCACCGCTGCCGGAACTGCGCGCGGAAGACGTCAACGCGGAAAGCAGCAGCGGTATTTCGAAGAAGACCAGCATCACCCAATACCCGCACGTGTGGCTGGGTGCACTGTGCATCTTTGTCTATGTCGGCGCGGAAGTGATGGCCGGTGACGCGATCGGCACTTACGGTGCGGGCTTCGACCTGCCGCTCGATCAAACCAAGTTCTTCACCTCATTCACCCTCGGCGCCATGCTGGTGGGCTATCTGGTGGGCCTCGTGTTGATTCCGCGCTTTATTTCACAAGAACGCTGGCTGGCGATCTCGGCCATCCTTGGCGTGGCGTTTACCGTTGGCGCGTTCGTGACCCACGGCATGACCTCGGTGGCCTTTGTTGCTGCGCTGGGTTTTGCCAATGCCATGATGTGGCCCGCCATCTTCCCACTGGCCATCCAAGGCCTTGGCCGCTTCACCGAGCAGGGCTCGGCGCTGTTGATCATGGGCATTTCCGGCGGTGCGATCATTCCGCAACTATTTGTGCACCTCAAAGAAACCATGAACTTCCAGCTGGTGTTCTTGCTGCTGATGGTGCCTTGCTATCTCTACATCCTGTTCTTCGCCACGCGCGGCCATAACATCGGCCGCTAACTTCCTGCAGAGGTTCCGGTGCACAAACCTACTATCAAAGACGTTGCAGCACGCGCAGAAGTTTCGCTAAAAACCGTCTCGCGCGTGATCAACGACGAACCCGGCGTGCATGCGCACACCCGCGACAAAGTGCGCCACGCCATTGCACTGCTGGGCTACCAGCCCGATCCGTCGGCGCGCAGCTTACGCAGCGCGCAGTCGTATGCGCTGGGCCTGCTGTACGACAACCCCAACCCGTATTACGTCATCGCGCTGCAGCAAGGCGTGCTGTCGGTATGCCGGGAAAGCGGTTACGGCCTGCAGATCCACCCCTGCGATGCGTCTTCACCGCAGCTGGTGTCTGAAATCGTCACCCTCGTGCGCAATGCGCGGCTGGCCGGTATCGTGCTGGCACCACCGATGTCGGAAGACCAGTTGCTGGTGGATGCCCTGCTGGCTAATGGCGTGCGTTTGGTGCGTATTGTTTCAGCCTCCAGCGACCCGCAAGCGGGCGGCGCCTGCGTGTATGTCGATGACCGCGACGCGGCCTACGCCATTACCGAACATTTGATCCAACTCGGCCACCAGCGCATCGGCTTTTTGTGGGGCGGCAAATCGCACGGCTCGTCGTGGGAGCGCTACAAAGGCTATACCGACGCACTGAATGACTACGGCATCACCCTTGACCCTGAACTTATCGGAGAAGGTGATTACGCATTCGACGACGGCTTTCGTGGCGCACGCCGTTTGCTGCAATTGAAGGATCGCCCCACCGCCATTTTTGGCAGCAACGACGAAATCGCCGCGGGCGTGCTGGCTGCAGCGCGCTCCGGTGGGCTGAACGTGCCCTACGACCTATCCATTGCCGGGTTTGAAGACAGCCCGTTCTCCAAGCAAAGCTGGCCTGCACTGACCACCGCGAAACAGGCCACCGAAGAAATTGCGCGCCACGCCACGCGGCGCTTACTCAGCTTGATTCGCGAACAACCGGAAGGCCCACAGGCCAACCAAGGCTTTAGCCCTGAGCTCGTCGTGCGCGCCTCCACTGCGCCACCGCGGCCCAAATCTTAATTTCCATTTCCCCCATGAATGCACTTCTTATGCCCACACCTGAAAGCACCTGGATGCACGTTGAAGCCGCCGAAGCGGCCAGCGCTGTTGCCCGCCAATTTGCCGCCAATACCGCCACCGTTACCGCTCTGGCCGAGCGCCTGCGCGCCAAGCCGCCGCGCTTTATTCTGACCTGCGCACGCGGCAGCTCCGACCACGCCGCCACCTATGGCAAGTATTTGTTTGAAACCACGCTGGGGATCATTACCGCCTCGGCCTCGCCGTCGGTGGGCTCGGTGTATGCCGTGCAGCCCAAGCTCGACGACGTACTGTTTGTCGCCATTTCGCAGTCGGGCAAAAGCCCCGACCTGCTGCGTAACGCCGAGATCGCCAAGGCGGGTGGCGCCCATGTTGTTGCACTGGTCAACGTGGCCGACTCGCCACTGGCCAAGCTCGCCGACACCGTATTACCGCTGCACGCAGGCCCAGAAAACAGCGTGGCCGCCACCAAGAGCTATCTGTGCTCGCTGGCCGCGCTGCTGCAGCTCACCGCGCACTGGAGCGGCGATACCAAACTGCTGGCTGCTGTCGATGCGCTGCCTGATGCGATGCGTTCGGCGTGGAATGAAAACTGGTCGGATCTGGTGTCTGGCCTGCGTCTTGCCAAACATCTTTTCGTGCTGGGCCGCGGCCTCGGCCTTGGCGCGGCACAGGAAGCGGCGCTGAAGTTCAAAGAAACTTGTGGCCTGCACGCGGAAGCATTTTCCTCCGCCGAAGTGAAACACGGCCCGATGGCGATCATTGGCCCCGACTTCCCCATTTTGGCCTTCGCACAGGACGATGAAACCGGCGACGGCACCGCCGCTGTTGCGGACGAATTCCGCAAGCGCGGCGCACCGGTATGGCTGGCGCGCCCTAGAGCCAGTGGCCCCGGCACGCTACCGCTGCCCACGTCACCGCACCCGGCGGCAACGCCCATTTTGACGGTGCAGGCATTCTATGCGGTGGCGAACGCACTCTCGCTGGCACGCGGATATGATCCCGATGTACCGCCGCATTTGAACAAAGTGACTGAAACGGTTTAATCATGCACAGCCCCCACAGTTTGGTGTTTCATAACGGCGCGGTGCTCACCGACCACGGCTTTCAGACCGATGTGTGCGTGGTGGTGGAAGACGGCCATATCGTGTCTGTCTTGCACGGCGCGCCCCCTGCATCCGGCGAGCACATCGACCTGCAGGGCGGCTATCTGGTGCCTGGGTTTATCGATGTGCAGGTCAACGGCGGCGGCGGGGTATTGTTCAATAACGATACCTCCGTGCAGGCGCTGGCCACGATTGCCCAAGGCCACCGTAAATACGGCACCACCGGCCTACTGCCCACCTTGATCAGCGATGATGCCGAAGTGATGCGGCGCGCGGTGGCCGCCACCCGCGCGGCTATTACGCAAGGCGTACCGGGCGTGCTCGGCATCCATTTGGAAGGCCCGTATATCGCCCCGGCGCGCAAGGGCACGCATAACGCGGATAAGTTCCGCGTTCCCGATGCCGACGAAGTCGCGATGGTTACCGCGCTGGATAACGGGGTCACGGTGATTACCCTTGCCCCCGAACGCGTGCCGGTGACCACCATCGAGGCGATGGTCGCGCGCGGCGCGATCGTCTGCGCCGGGCATACCGCCGGTAGCTACGAGGATACCCGCGCCGGACTGGACGCCGGCATCACCGGCTTCACCCATCTCTACAACGCGATGACCCCGCTGCAAGGCCGTGAGCCCGGCGTGGTGGGTGCGGCGTTGGAAGATGAAGCCAGCTGGGTCGGCGTGATTGCCGATGGTGTGCATGTGCACCCCGCAAGCCTACGAGTGGCGATTGCCGCCAAGCCCAAGGGCAAGGTGCTGCTGGTTACCGACGCGATGCCGATGGTGGGTAGCGATGACCCATCGTTCAATCTGTATGGTGAAACCATCACCGCAGTCGATGGCGTGGTGCGCAACGCAGCGGGCTCGCTTGCAGGCAGCGCGCTCGACATGGCCAGCGCGGTGCGCAACACGGTTAACTTACTTGGCCTGCCGCTGGATGAAGCCTGCCGTATGGCGGCGCAGTACCCAGCGGAGTTTATTGGCCTTGACGCTGAGCTAGGGCATATCGCCCCCGGCTACCGCGCCGACTTCGCGCTGCTCAGCGCCGACCTACACGTGCAGCGCACGTGGATTTGCGGCCGCGAATAAGCGGCTACGCGGCGCGGCGGGCTTGCGGATCGCCGCGCTGATTCATCCAGAACCCAATCACGGCGACAAGCAGCACCACCAGCTGCGCCAGCAGGGTTTGCCATGTGGGAAAGACGCCCAGCCAATCGATACGCGGCGCGTTCACCAAGCCCAAATTCACCCAGCCCGCTTCCTGCAGCGCGGCCACGCCCTTGCCCGCCAGCACCACCGCAAGCACGGCGATCAAGATCGAGCTCCAGTTGAAGAATTTGCCGATCGGCAGGCGCATGCCAAGGCGCAGCAGCGCCCAAGCGATCAGCGTCAGCAGCGCGACGCCACTGGCCAAGCCGCCCAAGATCGCGTTGGCGTCTTCCGGCGTCCACATCGCGGCATAGAACAAGATAGTTTCAAACACTTCGCGATACACCGCAACGAAGGCCAGCACGAACAGAAAGACCATCGAGCGCCGCCCCAGCGCCGCCGACATTTTTTCATGTAGATATTGCTGCCAGCGCCCGGCCAAACTCTTCTGATGCATCCAAATCCCCACACTCAGAAGTACCACGGCGGCGAAGATCGACGACAGTCCCTCGGTGAGCTCACGGTTCGCGCCGCTGATATCAATCAGCCATGTTGCAACCGCCCAAGTAATACCGCCCGCCACCAGGGCCAGCACCCAGCCCGCGTGCACCCACGGCAAGGCCTCATAGCGCTCACTACGACGCAGAAAAGCGATCATTCCGATCACTACCAGCAGCGCTTCTAAGCCTTCGCGCAGCAAAATGGTGAAGCTGCCCAAGAACGCCGCCGTGGCGTTGCCGCGCGCGGCGTGCAGGGTTTCATCGGCACGATCGAACAATGCTTCGGCCGTCTGCGCATCGCTTTGAATTTGTGTGAGCGCGGCCTGCTTGCCGATATTGGAGCGCAGTGCGGCCATCGCCGATTCGATCTCACGCAGCAGCCCCGCATCGCGCGCCGCCAGCATGGGCTCCACCGGCTCAACACCGTCCAAATACGCCGATAGCGCCAGCGAAGCGGCCTGCTTATGGTTTCCCTGCGCATACGCCTCAAGCGCGGCCTTGAGCTGACTACGCGCCAGAGTGAGTGTGGCCGGTTTTACAGCCGCCGCATCTGCGAGCGTCTGCGGCTGCGCACGCAGGAAGGCGCTGATCGCCTGCGCCTGCTGCGCATCCAGTGTTTGCGCCAACTGCGCCGGGCTACTGCGCGACAACGCCTCTAGCGACGGCAGCGCCGCGTGCAGTGCCTTATCTGAATTCCACAGGTGCTCGCCTTCTGCACGTTGCTGATCATTAAACGCCATGCCGCCAACATAAAACGCCAGTGCCCAACGCTGATCGTCGGTGAGCTGGGCAAACGCAGGCATGGCCGTGCCCGCCACACCGCGGCTGATGGCCTCGTACAACGCCAGCGGGCTGCGCTGCGCCGCGCGTTCGCTATCGGTAAACGCGATCGGTGGCGGATCCAGCTGCGCACCCGCCGCACCATCTCCAGCACCACTCGCGCCATGACAGCTCGCGCACTGCGCTGCATACACGCCCACCGCTTCTTTCAAATTCGGTACTTTTTGTGGTGCGGCAGAAACGCCGTATGCGGCTAAAAGATCATTGGCCAAGGCATGCGCGGCTTGTGCCACCGCGTCGCTGGCCGCGTGTTGTTGCACCAACGCCAGCAAGGCTTCGCTTTGTTTGAGCAAACCCGCACGCTGCGGGTTGTCCGGCAGTGCGGCGATACGCGCCCGCGCGGTAGCCGAGAATTCCTGCATTTCTGCGTATTCGCCAGTATTGATGACCTTACCGCCCGCCACCGCACCGGCGTAATCCACCGCGATGTAATCCAGTAACTGCCAAGCCTGTCGCACTTCATCTTCGTTTGGCGCAGCCGCAAGTGCCACTCCCGAGCAGGTGAGTAGGAACATCAACGCAAAACGGCGGAGCAAGTCAGTCAACATAAGGCTTCGGCATCGGAATACCGTTGCCAAGTCTATCAGATTACTGAGGATGCGAATCATTCGCGCAATAGCCCCTCATGTCATTCCCGAGATTCTGAACGTCATCTGCACTTAGCTCGCCCGAACACCACACACAGCAAACCCCGCATTCGCGGGGCTTGCTGGTGAAACGCGCGGGCCGTTTACTTTTTCGCCGTCAGAATCGGGGTCAGGTAGTCCGGCTTGCCTTCGATACGCTCTAGGTGCGGGTAGCGCAGGCCGCCGCGGTAGTCGAGCTTGACGGTGCGGTAGCGGTCGAACTCCTTGATCATCAGCTCGATGGGCGCTTTGCCGTCTTTGTTCGCTTTCACGGCTTCTTCAAGCAAATCGCTGGTATAGGCTTGGCCGTTGACGGCGATCACGCTGGTGCCACTGCCGATACCCGCATTGAAGGCGGGGCTATCCCAGCGCACGTCGGAGATGCTGCCGTCTTTGCCGATGGTTAGACCCAGTGAATACACGAAATCAGCCCCCCCCCAACGCGCACCGGCTTTGGCGTAGGCGCTCGGCGTGTCTTTGTACACCAGCTTCCAGCCCGCTTCTTCGATGCCTCCAGTAATACCCTTTTTGCCATCGAGACGTTCGCGTAGGAAGCTCGTCCAGTCATACGGCAACACACCATTGAGGACGGCCACCACGTCTTCGAAGGTGTAGAGGTTTTGCACCTTCCATTCGCCGTCATTGACGCCAAAGAACGCCTTGGCGAAATCGTCCAGCGATTTTTTGCCACCCGTCTTGCTGCGAATCAAGGCATCGGCTTCCAACCAAATCATCTGCCCGCCGCGATAGTAGTCTTCACTCATCTGATAGTTCAGATACGCACGCGGCGCACGCCCCACCACGATCGGATCGTTGGTGGTGTCTTGAATGCCGCGCCAGCTCAGACCGGGGCGATTCTCCGCATAGGTCGCGGCTACCAAGGCCAGGGCGTCGATCGAGGCCGGTAACGGGCGCATGCCACTGCGCGCCGCCAGCACATTGCCCCAGTACTGGGTCTGGCCTTCATACACCCACAGCAAGCTGTCCTGCATGGGCGTGTTGAGCGTGGGAACCCATAGATCTTTGCCGCGACGGTATTTGCCGTTCCAGCTATGGGTGTATTCGTGCGCCAACAGGTCGCTGAAACCCGTTTTCTCATTCCAGCCGGTGAAGTAGTCGGTGCCCACACCGTTTTCACTGGAACGCTGGTGCTCTAAGCCGTTGCCGCCCATCTGATCGGAGAGTGAGAACAGAAATTGGTAGTGGTCATAATGCTGCGCGCCGTACAACTTCAACGCCTGCTCCACCAGTGCCTTGTGGATCTCCACCTGCTTAGGCTTGGTTTCTAGGTATTTCGCCGCATCGGCCACCACGCCCAGCTTCACCGGAACTTGGCTGCCTTTCGGGGTGAGGTCGATATTTTTCGCGTAGCGCCCGGCGTACACCGGCGAGTCCACGAAGATGTCGTAAGGCACATTTTCGTAATCGACCGTGTCGCCGCTGCGGCCGTCCTCATGCAGAGCGGTGAACGCGGTCCAACCGGTGGGGTAGGTAACGCGCGGATCCACCATGATCTGGTGCATGTAGTGCCCAGCCGGGTACAGCGAGGTGGAAATAAACTGGATATTGAGCATATTCGGCGTCATCACCACGCGCCCTTGGCCGGGGCCGGTGGCGGTGAGCAGGTCGAACTGCGCGGTAATCTCGGTAACGCCCGCGGGAATGGTCAGGTGGAATGCACCCACCTGCAATGTGTCGCGCTTCCAGTCCAGCTTTTGGCCGTTGGCAGTGAAGGTGAGGCCGGCGATATCGTCCAGCGAATTGCGCGGCGAATGCCCACCCGGCACCCAGCGCGGGTATTGCAGGGTCAGCGGGCCGCTTTGCACCGGAATGGTTTGTTTGATCTTGAAGATGCGCTGCGCCAAATTGGTGGCATCCACTTCCACCTTGATGACGCCCGGGGCATACGGCACGTCCTGCGGCGCGGGTACCGATGGCGAAACTTGGGCGACAGCGCCCCCAGCAAACAACAGGGACGATAGGGCGAGGGGCAGCAGGCGGCGCTTCATGAAGGCTCCAAAGTGGCAAGATCGAAGGTGAATCCTACCGTTCGGCGGCGGTTTCCCCCCATGCCGAAAGCCATGCACGTTAGGTTCATTTCCCTTCGTTATGCTGCCGCCATCACTGAATAAGGAGTCTGCCCCATGTCTTTACGCGCACTTGCCCTATCTGCGACGGTGGTTCTCGCTGCCTGCGCTGCTCCGCCCCCAGCGGCAGATGCTCCCGCTGCGCACATGCCCGCCAGCGCCTGCAATGCCGACGCGGCACAGTCGCTCGTGGGCCAAGCGGCCACGCAGGACAATTTTGAAGCGGCGCGCAAAGCCAGCGGCGCAGCTACCTTACGCACGCTCAAGCCGGGTCAGCCGATGACCATGGACTTCCGCGGCGACCGCGTGAACGTGCTGGAAGATGCCAACGGCAAGATCGAAAAGATCACCTGCGGCTAAACCGCTGTTTCAGGCGACGAAGGCGTCCGTGGCCAGCCACTCGGCATGCTCGCGGACGTCTTCTGGCCATTCCGCAATACCCGCTTGAAAGCCGCCGAAATCACCGGCAAACAGCGCGCGCGAGGCCTCTTCAAAATGCGCCGCATTGCCTGCCATGGCGTGCAAGAAACGGTAGGTCGCTTCCTGTGCTGCGCGGCGGCGGTCGTCACCGGCGGTGACTTTGCGCGCATCGTCCACCAGCTTGCGCAGTGCCACCGACGCGCCACCCGGCTGCGCCGCCAGCCAATCCCAATGGCGCGGCAACAAGGTCACTTCGCGCGGCACCACGCCCAGCTTGGGGCGGCCCGGCTTGCGCCGCACGCTTGATGCGGTGTCACTGCTCGGCTGCGGCTGCGCTAACCATGCCAGTAAATCTGCGGCGGGAAGTTCCAGCGGCAACTCCACCGGCTTGGCGTCGGCGTCATTGAAAATCAACACCGCCCGCGTTGGATAGGCATCGAACGCCTGCTTGGCCTTCATCGCCACATGGCGTAGTTCGCCACTGGCGATACGCAGCGGGCCGCTAAACGCAGTGCAGCGCTGTGCGGGGTCGATCATACCAAGCTCTCGCGTATATCGGGAGCCATTATTATCCGGATCAAATTAGAGCGCGCGCACTAAATTACCGCCCGAGACGCACATCGATAAACTGTAGGAACTCGGTGCGGGTGCGGGCGTCGTCGCGGAAGCTGCCGATCATCTTGCTGGTGACCATATTCACCCCGCGCTTATGCACGCCGCGCGTGGTCATGCACTCGTGCGAGCCCACCGCCACCACACCCACGCCATGCGGCTGCAGCACACGCTGGATGCAGTCGGCAATTTCGGCGGTCATTTTTTCCTGCACCTGAAAGCGCCGTGCATAGGCATCCACCACCCGCGCCAGCTTGCTGATCCCCACTACGCGGTCTTTGGGTAAATACCCGACGTGCACCTTGCCGATGATCGGCGCAAGGTGGTGTTCGCAATGGCTTTCAAAGCTGATGTCGTTGAGCACCACCATGCCGTCGTAGTCGCCCACTTCGCCAAACGTGCGGCTGAGGTAGGCGTCGGGGTCGATGCTGTAGCCGTTGAACCATTCCTCATAGGCTTTCACCACGCGCTTCGGGGTGTCCAGCAACCCTTCGCGTTCGGGGTTATCGCCCCCCCAGCGCAGCAGCGTCCGTACGGC
>NZ_JAHRWW010000005.1 GCF_019104945.1 Thermomonas sp.
TCTAAAACTCCGAAAACCACGAGCCCGAATCGACCCGCGTTACTGCCCACGGCAGCCGCTGCATTATCGATAAGGCAGTGAAGGCAATTTTCGTAAAATGCCTCCACTGAAGGCGCGAAGAGTACTGTATTTACAGGACAAATGCAATATCGACATGCATGCGCCTAGGCCTATTCCTCTGGCTTTAGCACGAAGTCGGCAAGCCACAAATCACCAGAAACCGTTTGCGCAGCGCCGCCTGACACTGGATTCAACAGGCGTAGCCATAACCCAGGGCAGTTTTCCGCTGGCACGGAAAAGCTGAACGACGCCTCGCGCCAGCTAAAGCTTCCATCAATGGGCTCGCTGCGCCCGACGACACCAGCCCGCCCCGCGCAGGCCACTACCCATTGCAATCCCAACTCGCTGCGCAGGTTCTGTGCCTGCATTCGCATACTGATTTGGTACTTGCCGGGCATCAAGAATAACGGGTGTTCCAAGCCAGCCCCCGGCACGCGTCTGCCTAAAAATTGCAGGCTAGCCGCACGCCCCGGGATCCCTTGCATAGGGACGAACAAGAGCAGCACGCCAGGCACGCGGCGCTGCCGCCAGTCAAAACCCACGCCGGACACTTCGGACTCAAATTGGCCGTTGTAAAGCGCGGCTAGGCGCCCATTTTCTTTCGCGGCTGTTCCTGCCCAACGTGCATAAGCATCGCCCCAGCGACCTTGTGCCATCAAGCTATCCATCCAGCCCGCGTATTCTTGCTCACTTAATCCGCCCTGGTCTTGTAGGCTTTGCATCACCTGATCTGCCGCCAGCGCATTCCCCGTTGTTGGGGCCCTCAGTGCCGCAAGGGTGCGCGCACGCCACGGCGGGTCGCTATTGAGCACACGCGCGAGTGCTGCAGCGAAACTAGGATCCACCGCCATTTGCACAAACGCAGGATTGATCTTGCTGGCTTGACTCGGCGCTAATCGCAGTAATTCATCCAATTGCACCAAGGCATCATCATAGGCGCCCTGCGCTAGATAATGCTGCGCAAGCCAAAGCCGCGTTGCTTGATCTCGCGGCGCGCGGCGCGCGGCAATTTTATATAGAGCGAGCGCCCGTGTTTTATCGCCCAGCACTTCACTTGCGCGCGCCAGCACAACAAACGCCTTGCCCTGCAGGGGTTCCGTAGAAAGCAATTCTAGTGCTGCGGCTTGCGCCTGTTTTGGATCTGCGTCTGACAATGCCGGCGCAGCCTGCATCATGCCCACGATCCGCCAAGCAGCAAACAGAGCCAGCCCACTCATCAAGGTTAGCAGCGTGATGCGCGCCGTTTGCTTCATTGCAATGGTTCCAAATTAAGGTCTGTCACAAGCCAAATTCCATCACGCCAGCGTAGCGTCGCTACCAAACGTCCACGCTCAGAAGCGCTCTTGCGCATCGCGTACCTTGCTGTTAGCTCAGCCGTTTCTGTTCCGATTCGCCATTGCGCGGGCTGCATGCGCACATTACCAGAGGCATGCCATTCCCCACGCAAGCGGTCTGCGCGGTTTTGCACAGCCGGGCTGTTCCATATTGGGGGCGAGAGCAGTTTCGGCGTTTGCAGGTAATTCAATAATTGACCACCCGCCTGCTGCGCCATCACAACCTGCTCCAAATCCGGTGAACGCACCGCTATTTGATCCACGGTGTGTGCTACGGGTGGGGCTTCAACAAGTGCTGGCTTTAAGGGTACTGCTGGAGAGGGGCCGGCCCTTTCAATTGTTTCACCTTTAGACGTGACCGCACCCCGCTCATTGAGATCATTTTCTGAGAAGACTGTGTGCACCGGTGGTTGGCTCACCACCGGGCTCGTCCGCCCATCTAATGGACGCAAAGAAGGCTCAACTGGCTTTATTCCTAGCTTTTCCCGCACTGCAGTAATGACATCCATTGATGACTGACGTGCATCTGCCTGCTGCATCTCTGCGCCTTGCGCATTCTTTATACGCAATGCAGAAAAACCAGACTCCGTCTCAGCGGCTGCATGCGCCACGTATTCTTGATGATCGCTTGGGCGCTGCAGCCCGTCATATACGCTAAGCAATAGTAGTACCGCGCAGAGTGTCAGCAGCACCAACACAGGCCATCTGCGTCGCCATGCGGGCAGCACGCCTTCTTCTTGTGCCTGCCACACCGGCTTGCGCCGCTGTAGATTAGGTGCAACGACATAGCCCGCACCTTGCAGATTGGCATCGTAAGCCCGGCGACGTTCAGGCGTGCGCAGTTGATTCCAAGCGTGGTTCACACGCGCGGCAAAAACAGCGTCGTCGTCGCTACGTAGCCGATCGGGATGCAGCCAAGCCTGCAGCACACGATGATGGGCTTTGATCTGCTCCGCCGCAGCATCTGGCGAAACACCTAAAACTCGATACGCATCTGCTTGCGGATAAAACAATACTTCGCGCGCGTAAAAGCGCGCGGCCTCACAGATCCTTGCCTCTGGTTCAGCAAAACGCTGCTTTGCATCCGCCAACACATCTGGCATTACACCGGCTGCGATTCCAAGCAGTTCAGTGACACCTAATGGCAGTGGTCGAGCTTTCAACACATGGCGTTGCTCTGGCGCTTGTAACAGCGCCAGCGCCCATTCCAGCGCGTTGCCATTCGCGCCCGTCATGCCTTAACTCTTTGTCAGCTTTTTTGCATCATTACCGTAAGCGTAATACGAATACGAGCCGTAGCCATAACCGTAGCCATATCCATAACCCGCCGTGCGTGAGTCGTATTTCGTCAGCAAGCAGCCCACAACACGCGCACGCGCCACCAGCAATCGTTTAAGCGCTACTTGAGCAGCACCAATCTTGGTTTTCGCACTATTAACGACAAGAATCGTTGCACTCACCGTGTTCGACAAAATAGGCGCATCGGCCAATCCTAGTACCGGTGGCCCGTCGATCACCACGTGATCAAAACGCTCAGTGCCAATAGTCAGCAGCGACACAAGCTTTGACCCAGAAAGAAGCTCCGCTGGGTTCGGTGGCAGCGGCCCAGCCAACACAACGCTTAGGCTTCCGTCATCAACTAAATGCGTGGCGTCTGCCAGTGTGCAGCCGCCGGCCAGCAGATTGCTAAGACCAAACTCGGCGCGCAGCCCCAGTGTTTTATGCAGTGACGGGTTGCGCAAATCGCCATCGATCAGCAACACGCGCTTACCTAGCTGCACAAGATTACGTGACAGTGCCAGCGCCGTGGTGGATTTGCCTTCACCGGGGCCACTACTGGTGACAAGCAGCGTCTTAGGCACACCATGATCGGTGGCAAATTGCAGCGCTGTGCGCACCGAACGATACGCTTCCGAGAATGACGACTTGGGGTCTTTCGCCAAGTCGGCCACATTTTCCTTCTGCCCAAGCTTCGGAATAATACCAAGCACAGCCAGTTTCAACTTCTGCTCGACGTCTTCCGGCGTCTTGATCGTGTCGTCCAAGAATTCCAGCAAGAACGCCAACAGCACACCCAGCATCGCACCCAGCAGCAAGCCAATGGCAAGATTCAGTGCAAGATTGGGCTTGAAGCGCCTTTTCGGCACTTCAGCACGATCGATGACCGAGATGTTGTTACTGCGCACATCGCCTGCAACACCTACCTCTTTGAAACGCTGCAGCAAGTTGTCATAGAGCTGGCGGTTGGTATCCACCTCACGCTTCAAAATATTGTATTGAATGCTGCGACCGTCCACATCCAGTGCTTCACTGCGCAGTGCGGCAATCTGTCCTTCCAGCATGCGTTCCTGTGAGGAAGCCGCGTCGTACTCTGCTTTAACCGAAGCCCGCACGTTGCCAACTTCTTGCGCCACTTGGCGATCCAGCTCGTCAATTTGCCCTTTGAGCTGCTGCATTTCCGGGTAATCCGGCTTGAACGTGCGCAATTTGAGCTGGTATTGCGCTTGCAGTTCACCACGGCTTTTTTGCAGCAAACGGATATTGGAGTTACCAATCATATCGGGCGGCATTGCCCCACTGGAGGCCTGTCGCCAACGTGCTTGCGCACGAATCCGCTGATCTTGTGCTGCGGCCAGTGCGTTATTGAGCTGGGATAAATTTTGCACCGCCAGCGATTGATCCTTATCGCCAACGGTGACCAAGTTTTCCTGCTGAGCAAACTGCACCAGCTTGCGCTCGGATTCTTCCAGCTTCGCCTTGGTTAGCTTTAGCTGATCTTCAAGATAACCCTTGGCATACGAAGAAGCGCCGAACTTGCGCTCCAAGCCCGATGCAATAAACCCGTCTGCAATAGCATTGGCCACGCGCGCCGAGAACTGCGGCACAGGGCTATCAAAACTAACCTTGACCAGACGCGAGTTGCGCACCGGCTCAACGCTCAGATCGTTACCGATCAAGGTGGCCGCTTTACGCAGCTCATCGGCCGCATCGGCCTGCGCTTGCGCAGCATTTTGCTGCTTATCTTCTTTGGTTTGTGGACGCAGCAGCGTCAGCATTCGCCCGATCCATCCGGAGTCGAAATTTTGCTCAATCGCTGCCTGATCGAGATTCAATTCGTTGGCCACGCGCTCGGCCAGCGATCGGCTTTTAAGCAGCTCGTACTGCGTCTGCAGAAACTCAGGATCGCGCCCCTCCACCTCCCCTGGCTGTAGACCATCGACACGCACCACCTGCGTACCAGACTTGTCCAGCTGCAGCACGGTTGTCGCGCGGTAGATAGGTGTTGCCAGCAATGTCACCAGCAGTGCTATCGCTACCACCGCCGCAAGTACCGTTACGATCAGACGGCGCCGTTTTAGGAGGATGTGCCAGTACGCCAGCAGATCGATTTCATCATCGTCTCGTCGATCTTCCTGCAGCTGCAGCGCCAGCGCACCATCTTGGCGCACTTGGGCAAGCGCATAGTCTGGCTGCCGATCCGAACGCATCGGAAGCTGGCCGTTATCCCCTGAAGGGCCGGTGGGCAGTCGATCATCAGTCATTGCGTATCAATCCTTGAAACTCTTACATGAACCAGCGGAACACGCCAATCGCCGGCATACTTTCGATGAAACGACGGTAGGCCGACTTCGAGCCCGAGGTTTCGACAACGATGATGTCATCGCCATAGACCTGAGGGTCCGCTACAACGCCGCGACGCACTTCGCGCAGATCAAACACGGCGGCCATGCGTTTTCCACTCACCTGGCGCATCAAGATAATTCCACCGAGATCGGCGATCTGGTCGTTCAATCCTTCCGCCAAGGCGATGGCCTGAAGCAATGTCGTCTTGCCAGTAATGGGATAGATGCCTGGCTTTTTGACCGCACCTTCCAGCGTAATCCGCTGACTGGTGTACTCCTTGACGAACACGCTCACCTGCGGATTTTGCAAGAAACCATCGGCATAGCGTTTGCCAAGATCGGCCTCTAGCTCCGGTATGGTCATCCCACCGGCCATCACAATGCCAATCAATGGCAACGAAATTTGCCCATTGGAATTGACCCGCACTTCTTTATCCAAATCCTCTACACCAAAGACGCTGATTTCCAGCAAATCTTGCGAGCCAATGCGGTAATCGGTACCACCTTTGTATGCACCTGATGCGGCTGTGGTATCCGGCGCAGGCATTTCATCGCCAGCCACCGCGTTGACCGGCATGCGCTTGGCACTGCCGCCACTCGCGCAGGCCGCCAATAAGGACAGCAACACGGTGATTAAGAAGAAACGCATCCAGTTGCGCATCGCATTCTCTCCGATAGGACAGCGTATTATGCGTACAAAGCACTCCCATGCCTACCGCTAAGAGTTTGATTAAGCCAACTAATTTTCAAGCCACCTAAAAACTTTCGAAAAACCACTTGCCGAACTTCCGTATTCATGTAGAATACGCGCTCCTCCGGGCGGTTAGCTCAGCGGTAGAGCATTGCCTTCACACGGCAAGGGTCGCAGGTTCGAACCCTGCACCGCCCACCATACAAATCAACGGCTTAGGCCGTTTTTTTGTGCCTGTGATTTGCGAGTATGGAAAGAGTATGGAAAACCGGCTCCCGGTTTTCGTCTTCATGCGCACAAAAAACCCGGCACATGGCCGGGCTTCATCTTGGCAGTGTCGGCAGGCGCGCTTACTCCCTTACCTCGCTCCAAAGTTCGCACGGCCCCACGCTCAGCGCCTCAGCGCGTTTCAGTAGCGCGTCCATCGACTCGCCCGGCAAACGACCTAGGCGCAAGCCATCGCCGCGCATGATGCCGACAGGCTCCACGCCTTGCGAGGCAATCAGGATGATGGACGGCACGGCCTGCCCCCGCTCGCGGTTGGCCTCCAAGCGTTCAATGCGCGTGCGCAGGGTGGTCATGTGTTGCCCCCTTCAGCCCGGCGCTGCGCCTCGGCTTCAAACGCTGCAAACTCGCGCGGTGTCATCGGTTCGTACTCTTGCAAGAAATGCCATGCAGCCCGCTCCGCTGCGCTCAAGCCAGCCGGGGGCACGCCATCACGAAACCCAAGGTCTCGACACCAGCGCGCAGCTACCAGCCGCCCGCCCTTCACCTCGGGCACAGCCTGCCAGCCGTCACGGGTGGGCATGTTGTCAGCATTGGCAAGCTGGAACGTGAGTAATGCATCTCGGCTCGCCTGTCTCCAATCGCGCGGGCTTTTGCGCGCCTCCAGCCGCTCAACACGCGCGTGCAGGTTGTTCATGGTGCCACCTTGGTACTGGCCTCTAACGCCTCGATACGCGCCAACAGTTCGGACGTTTCCACTACGCGCGCCAAGGTGCCCACAGCGGCCACCAGTGCGGCGGCGGTGTCTGGTGCAAGGTCACCCTCAGCAACAGCCGCAAGCGCAGCCTCAGCGCGCGCTGTGAGTGTTCCAGCCGCAAGACTTGGCAACGATACCGGCGCGGCCTCAGATTTCAGTGCAGGCAATACGCGATCTAGTAGCGCCTTCGCGGCCTGCATGTCGCCATCCTTCGCGCGCTGAATCATGGCGGTGACGATCTCGCCAGCGTCGGCAGCAATGGCGCGGCGCAGCTCACCAGACAAGCCGGAACCCTTTGGACGGCCAGCGGGATTGCCAGACTGGCCGGGTTTGAATCGGTGCGGTTTCTTAGCGGTCATCCTTGTTTGCCCTCTGATTGTTCAGGCGCTGCGCTCACTTTTGCGCCTACTTGTGCGCTCTCTTTTCCCCCTATAACCCCCGCGCTGAAGTCGCCGCAGTCGCCGCAACTATCAGCAGCCTGTGCGCTTAGTGCGGTAACTTGCACAGTCGCCGCAGTCGCCGCAGTCGCCGCAAGCCCGGCAAACTCTCGCCCTTTACTGGTGACATTCCAGCGCTCGCGGGGTTTGCGGTCTGCCCCTTGGTAGGTAATGCGCTCGATATACTCGGCTCGCTCTGCCTCGCGCAGCAGCGTGAACACGTCGGCAGGCTTCCGGCTCTTGGGATAGGTTGGCTCACTGGCCAGCAGCTTGGCCGCATGGGTGCGGCTGGTGGTGGCGGTGGTGACGTGTTCGCCGCGTTCGGAAAACTCGGCAATCAGTGCCAGCAGCGCGCGCGTGTCCAGTTCTGCCAGTAGGCCAGAATCAGCAGCCACAGGGCCAGGTTGTGCATGGGACAACTGCGGCAAGCCATCCTCAGGCCAATCAAGGGACAACAGCGGGTGAACCTTCCCGAAGTTTGTTTTCTGGTGCGATAGCTTCAGCTCGCCCGATTCATCGCGCACCATGAACAACCGCGAACGCGCGCTGTTATGCCATGCCGTTGAGCCGCTATAGCCTTCACCATTGGCCGCCTTGCCTGCCCGGCTGGTGTTCTTGTCCACATGCGCCAACAGCAACACAGCAGCATCATTGGCTTTTGCAATGCGCCCTAGTGAACGCATGAAAGCGCGCACCTGCCGCCGGTTGATTTCGTCGCCTCCGAACGTATCGCTGGCATTGTCCACAATCACCAGCCCAGCCCCTTCGGCCATCGCCTCCAACCGGGTATAGGTCGGGGTCACGCTTCCCGCATCACGTGCGGTGGTGGTGAACAACTCCGGCGACTCGGTGCCGTCCACAATCACCAAATGCCCTTCAAGCTCTGCCGGTTCAATGAACCATTGCTTGCAGATCGTTTCTAGCCGGTGGCGAACAATTGCCCCATCATCTTCGAAGCTCGCAAACAGCACGCGGCAGCGTTCGGTTTCAATGCCGAATAGTTCCTGCCCGGTGGCTACGGCAACCGCGAGCATTAGCGCAATGGTGCTCTTACCAGTGCCACCATGCGCACCCAGCAGCGCCACCACGCCACGCGGCAGATAGTGGCCCCAGACGAAACGCGGCGGCTTGCTTGGATTGGTCAGCACGTCGCCAACCGATACCGGCAGCAGTAGCGGTTCCGCTTCCTCGCCCGTGTCCGGCTCACCTTCATGATTCGGTGACGCCATTCCAGCCGCGTAGGCGCTGGCGAGTGTGGCCACTATCTCGCCATCCTCAAGCCCGGCAGCGCGCGCTGCACGGGTCAATACATGCTCACACTGGCCCCAATCCAGCCGCCCGGCAGCGGCCAGCCGGGCAAGCCCGTAGGCGGCGGCGTTGAGTTCGTCATTGCGCGCACCCTCAGCAGCACTTAGAACGGCACTTGTGGCACGTTCCAGCGCGCGCGTGGTGTAGGCGTCGGCAGTGCCGCCGGTGGCGCTTGTGGCGCGTTCTGCGGCCTCTGGTGCTGGCTTGGAAATAGCAGTAAGCAACCATTGCGGCGCGTCGGCAATCTCTGGCAATTCGCCCGTGTCGGGTTGCCAGTCATTCCAGTGCCAGTTCTTGCCGTCCAGTGTTGACGGTTCGGCGACGATGAAGCCGCCCGCCGCGCGCACGTCCAGCCCCGGCATAATGCCTACGCGGTTGCCCAGCTTGACACCCTCGGGCTTCCTGAAAACGATATGACGCCCTCCACTTGGGGTTTCAGCGGTCAGCGTGGCCGGTAGTTCGCCATACTTGGCCTCTAACCCCTCGAGCGTGTCCATACCATTGGCGCCATTCTTCACGTCAACATCCAGCACAAACAGGCCAGCGCCAAAGGTCAGCCCGATATTGCCGCCGTGCATTGCGAACGCCTCCGGTGTTGTGCCAGTCTGCCAGCCCTTGCAGGCCGGGTGCTTGCTGTTTGACAGAATCGGCAGCGGGATAAAACCCGCCGCCTGATACATGGCCGCGTATGTCTGCAGGCTGGCGTTCATTCTTCCGCCTCCCGTAGCAGCACATAGCGGCCAGCGTTGCGGTGCCAGTAGCCGTTATCGTCGGTGTAAGGCTCGCGTGCGGTCAGAATTACATGCCCTTGTGCGCGCAATTCCATAACGCGCGGCGCAGGGCAAAAAATCCCAAATTTGCGCAGCTCCGCCGTTGAACGTGGCGCTTCACGCAACAACGCCAGCACGCGGGCTTGTTGTGCCCCTGTGGCCGTTGATTTGCTATGCTTAGCAGCGTAGTAGCTTTGTGATTGCTCGACACTCAGCCCGGCGCCTACCGGGCTTTGTCGTTTCTGGATTGCGGCCATGGTCAGGCCACCTTTGCGGCTTCAGCCGCCAGCCGTTCCGGCAAGGTGCGCAGACTGTCCAGATAGACATAGCGCCTCTGGCCAATGCGGAAAGTGTCTATCAGGCCAGCCTTGGCCAAATCAAAAGCAACAGATCGGCTAATGCCGTACTCACGGCAGGTTTCAACCATCGGTCGATAGGTAGGGGTTTGCGTGTTCATTTGCGCCTCATTGCGAGGCTTGCGGCAAGCAATCAGATGGGCTTGGCGCAAGCAATTAGTGCCGCTTTCGCAGCATTGCTTGATCGCCAGCCGATCCCCGGCCTATTACGTAGCGGCTCGCGCAAGTACCGAGCCCCGGTACTGCACCATCATCGCTAACGGCTATCGTTCGAGTAGTAGTTCACCCATCCCGGGCTTACCCAATAGCCTGATCTATATCTACTCTTCCCGAGAAAATGCAGTTCGGACTATCAGCTACTGAATTACGTCCCGCACAACGGCTAAGGACACGGGCAAATTATCTCCAATATCTTTCCATGTCAACACAACAAATATCCGCACCAGCGCCGCAGGGTAATGGCGTTTTCGCCCCGTCGGACTAGGTTCGGGTGTTCGGTTAGGCCGTCGCCTTCCTACGGGGTCACGGTGTCAGTGTTGCTACAGTGCTAGCCCGGCCAGCGCTTGCGCCGCTCGATTGCGTTGCAGGTGGCCGTAGTGCTTTTCAATCATCGCCACCGACGTTCCCGAGACTTGCGCCACGGTCAGCAGGTCTAGCCCGCCCTGCACTAGGTCGGTAATCGTGGAATGGCGCAGCGTGTAGGCCACCACTTCAGCGGGCAGCTTCGCCTTTTTCGCCGCCGCCTTGATCGGGTCTTTCCACATGTACGCCTGCCACGCGGCACCATCGACACGGGCAAACAGCGGTGCCGCTGGCAGCTTGTACCTAGCCTGTGCTTTCAGCATCGCCAAGGTTTCACCCTCAACCAGAATGGCCCGCCCCTCGCCCGCCTTGTCGCGTTCGATAACCAGCTCCCCGCGCCGTGCGTCAAAGTCGCCCGCCTTCAGCCCCGCTAGTGCGCCCGGCCGCAACGGCAGCAGACAAAGCCCACGTGCGAACGCTCGCACATCTTCCGGCAGATGATCCAACAGCGCGCGCCGCTGCGCCTTGTCCAGATAGATATTGCGGCGTCCATCAGCCTTTTTCGTCGGACGCAGGGCCACCCGCCACGCTTGATCGTTCAAGGCGTCGCCATGATCCAGCGCTAGATTCAGCGCCGCCCGTAGTGGCACCATGTCGCGGTTCACGGTGCCCGCCGAACGCGGCCGATAGATCGGTTCCCCCTTCGGGTTCTTCGCCACCAGCGCGGGCATGGCTTCCAACCGCTTCCGCCAGTTCTGCACCTGTACCCGCGTCAACTTGGCCACCTGCACCTTTGCAATGGCATCGTTATACACGGTGCGCGCAAATCTGCCTGCCGCTTCCGCGTTGCCCTCGGCGTAGCGCTCGCACGCCTGCCGAACGGTAATGCTCTCTTTTGAGCCACCGCCACTCAGGTGGTTAAACCATTCTTCGGCCTCGCGCTTGGCCGCATCGAAGCGCTTACTCGGCGCTAGCGTTCCGAAGTCGCCTAGAGTGCGGCTAGGCTTCGCGCCCGTGTCCACGTCATGGAAGCGTGCCAACCATGTGCCTTGCCCCGTGCCCACAGACGGCCGAAAGCCTAGATAGCGCCCAGACGATAGCGCTTGCCAATACGGCTCCTTGCTTGCACGCGGTTTCAACTTGTCGCGGCTATCAACCGTCTTAAGGTCAATCCCGCGCGCTTTCCGAAGGTTCATTGCGGCCTCTTTCACTACGCCTAAATGGCGAGTATGGAAAGAGTATGGAAAACCATAGGCGTCTGCAAGAGTCCACGGTGTAATTAAATCAATCACTTACATACAACACGGACGCCTAAAAACCCAATTTTTAAGCCTTCACACGGCAAGGGTCGCAGGTTCGAACCCTGCACCGCCCACCAAATAAATCAACGGCTTAGGCCGTTTTTTTATGCCTGATTTTTGGCTCGCGCAGCGCGCTTCGATACATTTTTCTGCGCAAACAAAAACCCCAGCGCAAGGCCGGGGTTTTTGTTGCTCAGACGCGAATGCAGACGCATTCGCAGAAGGGCATTAGGCGTGCTCAGGAACGATCACAACCTTGACGGTGGAGTTGACGTCCGCATGCAGGTGCACGTGCACTTCGAACTCACCCACGTTACGCAGCGGGCCTTCGCCCATCACCACTTCCGACTTGTGGAACTCAACACCCAGCTGCTTGCTGAGGGCGGTGGCGATTTCGCGCGGGCCCACCGAACCAAACAGCTTGCCTTCCGGCGAAGCATTGGCCGAGATGCTGATACTGACGTCAGCCAACTTCGCCAGACGGCCGTTCGCCGCAGACAGCGAGGCAGCGGCTTTGGCTTCGTACTCAGCGCGCTTGGCTTCAAACTCAGCCAAATTAGCAGCAGTGGCCGGAACGGCCTTGCCCTGCGGCACGAGGAAGTTACGGCCGTAGCCCGGCTTCACGTCAACGGTGTCGCCAAGACCACCGAGGTTGGTGACTTTTTGCAGAAGAATCAGTTTCATTTTGGAACTCCGTATTCGTTAGCGGCACAGGGATGCGCCGCAACGGTTGCTGTCCGAATGGACGGAAAAATCAGACGTTGTGGTTGTCCGTGTACGGGATCAGAGCTAAGAAGCGCGCGCGCTTAACGGCGGCCTGCAGCTGGCGCTGGTACTTGGACTTGGTGCCAGTGATACGGCTCGGCACGATCTTGCCGGTTTCCGTGATGTACTGACGCAGGGTGTTGAGATCCTTGTAGTCGATCTCGGTCACGCCTTCGGCGGTGAATTTGCAGAACTTGCGACGACGGAAGAACTTAGACATGGTTGGGCTCCTCAGGCTGCGTCAAGATCGGCGGAATCAGAATCGGAATCAGAGTCGCCAGTGCCAACGGCATTGTCGCTCTCATCGTCACGGCGACGACGGTCGGGTTTATCACCCTTTTCGTCCTTGTTCTTCATGATCAAGGACTGCTCGGTCACGGCGTCGTCTCGACGCATCACCAAGTGACGCAGGATGGCGTCGTTGAAGCGGAAGGTTTCCACCAGCTCGTCGAGCACAGACTGCTCGGCCTCGATGTTCAGCAGCACGTAGTGCGCCTTGACCAAGTTCTGAATCGGGTAAGCCAACTGACGGCGCCCCCAATCTTCTAGGCGGTGAATTTTGCCGTTACCAGCTTCAATCGCGCTTTTATAGCGTTCGATCATGGCCGGAACCTGCTCGCTCTGATCCGGATGGACCAGGAACACGATTTCGTAATGACGCATTGTCGTTTCCTTATGGATGGCAGCAGGCGGATGCCTGCCGGAAGCCCTCGGCCACCTGTTTCAACACTGAAACCGGCGCGTTCGAGCAAGAACTCCCGCAACGGGGAGCCGCCCATTATGGCAAATCAATGAGTTGCGCGCAAACACTAGGCAACACCTGGCTACAACCTGCAATTTTTTGGTTCATTTCAGCCGCATTGCTCCGGTAAACTGCGAAGCTCTATTGGCAATTGCAGCATTTAGGACTCAACAACAATGACGACGATGTCGGTGGCCCAGCTTTTAGCAGGACACGCCCCTGAGGGTGGCCAGGTTTCCGTACGTGGCTGGGTGCGCACCCGCCGCGATTCTAAAGCCGGGCTAAGTTTCGTCAATGTCAGCGACGGCTCCTGCTTTGCGCCTATCCAAGTGGTTGCAACCGATGCGCTGAACAATTACGAATCTGAGGTGAAGCACCTAACCACCGGTTGCTCGGTGATTGCCACCGGCACCTTGGTGAAGTCGCAAGGCCAAGGGCAGAGTTTTGAAGTACAGGCATCGCATATTGAAGTAGTGGGCTGGGTGGATGACCCGCTCACCTACCCCATGCAGCCCAAGCAGCATTCGCTGGAATACCTGCGCGAGTTCGCCCACCTACGCCCGCGCACTAATCTTTTTGGCGCGGTAACGCGCATTCGCCATTGCCTGGCGCAGGCGGTGCACCGCTTCTTCCACGAACGCGAGTTCTACTGGATCAGCACGCCGATCATCACCACCAGTGATGCCGAAGGTGCCGGTCAAATGTTCCGCGTCTCCACGCTGGACACCGCCAACCTGCCGCGCGACGGCAAGGGCAATGTGGACTTTTCCCGCGACTTTTTCGGCAAGGAAACCTTCCTCACCGTCTCCGGCCAGCTCAATGTCGAGGCCTATTGCCTGAGCCTGAGCAAGGTTTACACCTTCGGCCCCACCTTCCGCGCCGAAAATAGCAACACCACCCGCCATTTGGCCGAATTCTGGATGATCGAACCGGAGATCGCGTTTGCCGATCTCAACGACGATGCCAATCTTGCTGAAGAGTTTTTGAAGTACCTATTTAAGGCTGTTCTGAACGAGCGCGCCGACGATATGGCCTTCATTGCCGAACGCGTGCAAAAAGATGCCATTACACGCCTTGAAGCCTTCATCAACGCACCGTTTGAGCGCATTGATTATTCCGACGCTATTACTCTGCTGCAGAAGTCGGGCAAGAAGTTTGATTTCCCAGTGGAATGGGGGCTTGACCTACAAACCGAGCACGAGCGCTGGCTAACCGAAGAACACGTGGGCCGCCCGGTGGTGGTGATGAACTACCCGGAACAAATCAAAGCCTTCTATATGCGCATGAACGACGACGGCAAAACCGTGGCCGCGATGGATGTGCTGGCCCCCGGCATTGGTGAAATCATCGGCGGCAGCCAGCGCGAGGAACGCCTCGACGTACTCGATGCGCGTATGGCGCAGTTTGGTCTCGACCCGGCGCATTACAGCTGGTACCGCGACTTCCGTCGCTACGGCACGGTGCCGCACGCCGGCTTTGGCCTCGGCTTCGAGCGCTTGGTAGTGTATGTCTGCGGCCTAGCAAATATCCGCGACGCAATTGCCTACCCGCGCGCACCGGGCAGCGCTGAGTTCTAACGCATTAAAGGGCTGCAATGGATTCCGACTTAATCCTATTTCTTGCACTAACCTGCTTTGCTATCGCTATTGCAGGCGCCACCGCCTTTTTGATTTTTTGGCCGCTGGCGCTTGTGCATATCCGCGACAAACATCCGCAGATCACCGCCGTATTAGGACAAGGTGCATTTCTCAAACCCACCGCGCTTTGGTGGTTATTGCGCGGCGGTTATCGCAGCAGCCCCGATCGTAATTTATCTGGGCTTGCCACACCCGCACGCATCGCCCTGTCGGTCATTTTGTTCGGCATCGCGATGGGCGGGGTGTTATGGGTCATTGGCAGGGCAATGGAATGAATCAATCAATCAACGATAGCTGGTGGCTCGCCAGCCTTGGCCGCACTCTTGTATGGGCGCGTTTGCGCGAGCGTGACGCAGGCACAGCCGAAGTCTTTGATAGCGACGGCAACACGCTGGCTTATGACAGCATGGATACTGCCCGCGCAGCGCTTATGGACGCTGAATTTGTGGAATACAGCGGCATCGATGAAGAAGATGCGCTTGCGCGTGGATTTTCGCTGCAGGAAGTTTCACCCCCTGCAGCCGCTAGCGATATCGAACTACGCGGCAAGATGATCCAACAGCTCGGTACGCGCGCCTAAGGCGGATCGACGGAAGGCGGCGGGCGCACACTGCCGTTGTCTTCCTGTAATTCAGGCTTGAACGGAATATCCGGGGCTTTGCGCCCTGTTGCCGGCTGCTCGTTGACATCGGGATTGACCGGCATACAGCCGCCACCAAACTGCAGCAGCGACACAACGCAGTGCAGTTTGAGTTTCGTGCCAGGAATGGGGATTGAAAGCTGTTTGATACCGCGCCGCACCCATTCTTGAAGCAGCGTCCCTTCAGGAATCCAATATTGGTCGAAGCGTGTGCCTTTGTATTCCAGCCCCGGCCGTTTCAACCATGTTCCAGAGCGATCAAGATCGACCACGTTATTTTTTGACCACTGATCTGGCAGGCGCGCGCTGCCATCGTCGTTAAATAACCCGGGTTTTCCATTTCCATGCGTACCCGCGCCATTACCTGTGCCGGCCACGTTGCGCTTTGAGGCACCCCAATCATCTGTTTTGGCCTGCCCCGGCCAGCCCCCGGCGGCGGGCTTCGCGCCCGGGCCTGCGCCAGTGCCCGCCTGTGTCACGCCGCGCCCATCCACCGCTGCAGCACGAGCACCCTGCCCGGTGTTTGTTTGTGCATGCCCCGCAGCAGCGGCCGTCGCTTGATCCCCCGCAGCATTGTCTTTACCGGTGGCTAGCGGCAGTTCACGCGCGGCTGTACGTAGCTGCGGCACTTTCGCCTCCGCCTGCGCAGCAGCCGTAGGTGCAGCCAGTGTTTTTACCTGCGTAGCCGCATTCGGCACGAACACCTCAATCGCCTGCGCCTGCTGCCTTAGTACGGGTGTTTTGAGATTGGCTTCCGCCGTTTTCACCTGCAAGGTACGCACCGGCTGCGCGTGCAGCACTTCAATTTGCGTCGGCTGCTGCTTTGGCTGCGCGTCTTGCAACGTCGTAACAGGTGTTTTGATCGCCAGCTCCCGCGGCGGAGGTAGCTGGAAACTCTCGGGCTGCGGCTCTTTGACCTCAGTCACCTGCAAGGGCTGCGCAGCGGGAAGGGAAAGCTCCGGCGTTGGCTTACTTAGATCAATTGATGCCATCTCAGGGACGTGCACCGTTTCAGGCAAAGCCTCGGCCGTTTGCGCCTCAGGCGGCGATACTGACTTTACTGCCTCCGTATTAGGCACATTTGCAGTCGTGGCCGGGGCTGCTGAAGCCGTCGACGTGTTCGCTGCCTGCCCCGCATTAGCCAGTGCGCCGCCACCTTCTTCTGCATTGCCGCGCCCAATAAATTCAACCTGGACAACCTGCCCTTCTTCCTCCGGCGTCTGCTCCAGCGCCACAAAGCGCAGATACATCATCCACAGCAACAGCGCCGTGACGAGCAGATGGAACACGATATCCACGACCCCGACACCAATGCGCAGCACGCGCTCCTCACGCGGGTCATGCGGCCGCGCAAGTGCACGCAGGTGAAAAAACGGGATGCCTAATTTCAGTGCTTTGCTTTGCGTATAGGTCAGCCGCTGCGCCAGCGCCCCTACCCATTCTTCAGCGCGGCCTCGCGCCGCTTGCGCACGTCGCTTCGACTGCCCTTGTGCAAACCACTGCGCCCAGCCCACGGGCAATTCACCAGCATCTTGCTGGCCACGTTTGCGCAAACGCCGCTGGTTGAGTGCGGCGATGACGTCATCAGCTGTCGTCACGCGCGCGCCGTCCCTTAAGCGTTCTTGCTATAGGGCGAGGATCCGGCTTGCTTGCCAGACGACATAAACGGCGTGCTACCAGACGCATGGTCGGTGACATCACGCACGCCGGTGACCCCTGCTACTTTTTCCAGCAGCGTTTTCTCCACGCCTTGCTTTAGGGTGATATCCACCATGCTACAGCCGTGGCAGCCGCCGCCAAAATTCAGCAGCACCACACCTTCGGGAGTCACATCACTCAGCGTGACATGGCCTTTGTGCATGGCGAGCTGCGGATTGATGTCGTTATCGATCACCCATTGCACACGTACCGGCAGCGGCTCGCCCGGCCCCGGCACCACGCCTTTAATTTTGGGTGCGCGAATTTGCAGCTGCCCGCCGGTGGCCTGCAGCTCATAATCAATCTCTGCATCTTCTAGGAAGGGCGCACTCGGCGCGTCAAGCCATAGCGTGAAGCCTTCGCAATCAATCGCCCATTCGTCGCCAGACAATTCATCCGGCTCGGAAAACTCCAGCCGCACGTCAGCGCGCGTTGTACCCGGATTCAACGCCGACAAACGCACCCCCAAACCGGGAATGGCCTCGCGCTGGATCAATTTACGGAAATGGGTTTTGGCGGTTTCAGAAATCCGGATCATCTGGCTATTCTAACGAGCTGCGCAGGCGCATGCTTGCACCAAACGAAATTTCGCCTGAAGGAGCGCCCTATGAATGATATGACCCCACTTGTCCAAGCGCACTGTATTCCGCGCAAAGGCCATGAACACCGACTCAGTGAGGCGCGAATTCGCGAACTTATGCCGCAAATTCAGGGCTGGGAGCTGGCTGAGAACGGGCATGTGCTCAGCAAAACGTTCACGTTCCCCGACTACTACCACACGATTTCATTCGTGAACGCCCTTGCCCATATCGCTAATCGCGAAGACCACCACCCTGACCTATCCGTACATTACGGGCGCTGCGTGGTGCACTTTTCCACCCACGATGTGGGCGGGCTAAGTGAGAACGATTTTATTTGCGCAGCGAAGGCGGATCGCCTCAGCGAGTAAGCACAATTAGCGAACCGGGTGTCCATAGGGTGAGCCGACTCTCGGTGACATGGATGTCACCGAGAAGCCTACACGGACGTATTTACGGCGTGTCGGAGCACCCTATGGGCACCCGGTTCGCGCGCACTATGCCAACCGATCAAGCACCTCAATCAACTCCGGCACCAGCGGCGCATTGAGCGAATATGGGGTCTTGCCGTCATCCAGTGCAAACTCTAGCGTGGACGCGTGCAAAAACAGGCGCTTAAGGCCTACCTGCTCACGAAGCCGCTTGTTCGCGGCAAGATCGCCATATTTATCGTCACCCGCCACCGGGTGGCCGATATGCTGGGCGTGCACACGAATTTGGTGGGTACGGCCTGTTTCGATATGGATCTCGCAATAGCTCTGTCCGCCGCGCCGTTCCAAGAGCTTGAAATGACTGGTCGAGGGCTTGCCCGCCTCATTTACCTGCACATGCCGCTCGCCGCCTTGGCGCAAGCCAACATGCAGCGGCGCCTCCACACTCATCGTACCCGATGGCATACGTCCCACAAGCAGCGCTAAATAGCGCTTTTCGATGCCAGATCCATGATCTTCACGCAGTAATCGCTGAAGTTCCGATAGCGCCGAACGTTTTTTAGACAGCACCAGCAGCCCCGAAGTATCCCGATCCAAGCGATGCACCAGCTCTAAATTGTCGTTCGGGCGCAGCGCACGCATCGATTCGATCACGCCAAATGAAATCCCGCTACCGCCGTGGCTGGCAATTCCCGAAGGCTTATTGATAGCCAGCAAACGCGCATCTTCAAAAACAATCGAAGCATCCAGCGCCGACAGTAGGCCTTTGGGCGGCAAACGTCCGGCATCTTGCGCCGATTCAATACGAACTGGCGGAATTCTCACCTCATCTCCCGCTTCCAACTTACGCTCAGCTTTTGCCCGCCCACCGTTGACGCGCACCTGCCCGCTGCGCACCAGCTTATAAATCAGGCTGCGCGGCGCGCCCTTGAGTTGACCAAGCAAAAAGTTATCTAAACGCTGCCCAGCGCGATCTTCTGGTACCTGAACGGTGCGCGCACCTTGCTGAATGGGGGATGGTTGCTGTGTCATTTCTGTCTGATCTGTTACACTCGGGGGGCAATGCAAAGGTTTGATTTCTCAGGAAGTACCGGGCAGTCACTTGCTCAATTGGCCGAAAGCCAGCCTTCCTGACGAGCCCCGCTGCAGTGTCGTTGCCACCACCCTCGGGGTGGACATGTTAACGGCTGCGCGGCAAGCCTGCCCATTGTCGGCTCACGCCGTGACTTTACCCGTTGAACAACGCCCCGCGTGACAGCGCCTTGCCTCGAGCATTGGCGCTGGCCACCGGCCCAGCAACACTCAAATAAACAAGGAACAAGCGCTCCCGCGGCTCGCCGTGGTGTGGCAGCGCTGGAAAACGAGAGAGCTGCACAGCTCGCGCATGGCGCAGCTGCGCGCTTGCGGTATCCAGAGGCGAAAGCCCCATGGTGTTCCGCGCACGCCCTTACCGGTGGAGCGCATAAAGGAACTCAACAATGAAGCGAATGCTCATCAACGCAACGCAGGCAGAAGAACTGCGCGTGGCCATTGTCGATGGTCAAAACCTGTACGACATCGATATTGAACAGCCCTCCAAAGACAACAAAAAATCCAATATCTACAAAGGCCGCATCACGCGTTTAGAGCCTTCGCTAGAGGCCGCTTTCGTGGAATACGGCGCAGGCCGTCATGGCTTTTTGCCGCTAAAAGAAATTTCCAAAGATTATTTCCAAGCAGGCACCGACCACCACAAATCCACCATCAAAGAACTTTTGCGCGAAGGCCAAGAGGTGGTGGTGCAGGTAGATAAAGAAGAGCGCGGCAATAAGGGCGCAGCGCTCACCACGTTCATCTCGCTGGCCGGCCGCTACATGGTGCTAATGCCGAACTCGCCAACCGCGGGTGGCGTTTCGCGTCGCATTGAAGGCGATGACCGCGCCGAGCTCAAGCGCGCGATGGACTCGCTCAACATTCCCGACGACATGGGCGTGATCATCCGCACCGCTGGCGTGGGCCGCGACGCGGAAGAGCTGCAGTGGGACCTCGACTACCTGCTTAGTATCTGGCGCGCGATTACCGATGTTGCGCTGACCAAGCCCGCACCGTTTTTGATCTATCAAGAAAGCCGCCTGATCGTGCGCGCCCTGCGCGACTACATGCGCAGCGACATCGGCGAAATCTTGGTGGACACCCCGGAGATGTACGCCGAAGCGTTGGAGTTTGTTGAGCAGGTGATGCCGCACAACAAGCGCAAGCTCAAGCACTACACCGACGACACCCCACTGTTCAACCGCTTCCAGATCGAATCGCAGATCGAATCGGCCTATGAGCGTACCGTACGTCTGCCCTCCGGTGGCGCGCTGGTGATCGACCAGACCGAAGCGTTGACCGCGATCGACGTGAACTCGGCGCGCGCGACCAAAGGCGGCGATATTGAAGAAACCGCGTTCAATACCAACTTAGAAGCCGCCGAAGAAGTAGCACGCCAACTGCGCCTGCGCGATCTTGGCGGGCTAGTGGTGATCGACTTTATCGACATGGCCAGCAACAAGCACCAGCGCGACGTTGAAAATCGCCTGCAAAACGCACTGAAGTACGACCGTGCGCGCGTGCAGATCGGCCGTATTTCGCGCTTCGGTTTGTTGGAAATGAGCCGCCAACGCCTGCGCAATAGCTTGGGCGAGGCCAGCCAAATCGTCTGCCCACGTTGCGAAGGCCACGGCCGCATGCGTTCGATCGAATCGCTGAGCCTATCGATCATTCGTGTCGCCGAAGAACACGCGATGAAGGACAACACCGGGCAAGTGCTGGTGCAGGCCCCGGTGGAAATCGCCAACTTCCTGCTCAACGAAAAGCGCGCCGCGCTGCGTGAAATCGAACAACGTCACAATGCGCCCATCGTGATCGTGGCGGATGAACAGCTGCATAGCCCGCACTATGAAGTAACGCGTATCCGCGAAAATGAGATGGGCGAAGAAACAGCGAAGCCCAGCTATCAGCGCGGCACGCCGCGCCGGTTGAATACGATTGCGCTCACCAAAGAGCAGTTGAACATTCCGCCGCCTGCCGTGACTAAGGTGACACCGGCCAACCCGGCACCGCTGCGCGAGCCCAAGCCGATGCCGCAGGAAACCACGCAAGAAGCTCCGGCCTTTACGCACCACGCGTCCCCCGCTCAGCCCTCCGGCGTGATCGGCTGGCTGCGCGGCCTGTTTGGTGCGGCTCCTGCTGCAACACCGGCACCAGTAGCGCAACCGCGCGACGCTGGCAACGGACGCCGTGATGAGCGCGGCAACCGCCGAAACGACCGTAATAACCGCGACGCACGCCGCGATGACAACCGTCAGCGCAACGAGCAGCAGCAAAAACAAAAGCAAAAACAACAGCAGCAGCAATCGCAAAAGCAGGAGCGCCCAGAGAAGCAAGAAAAACAGGCGCAACAGCCCAAGCAAGATCGGCAGGCACAGCCCCAGCAAAAGCAGCAGCAAGAACGCCCTGCGCAGCAGCAAAAGCAGGCGCAGCCGCAGCGTAACGAACAGCCGCAGCGTCAAGAGCGCCCTGCGCAGCAGCCCAAACAAGAGCGTCAAGAGCGACAGGACAAGTCAGCACCGCAAAAGCAGGCCGCTGTACAACGCCCACAGAGCGAAGAGATTGCGCCAGTAACCGCGATTGTTGCTACCGCCGCTACAGCAGTGGTGGCTGCACCCATCGCGACGCCCGCACCTGCGCATGACGCTCCTGTTCAAGATACGCCGCAGGCGCAGCTCACGGCGCATGAAGAGCCGCACTTCATCGTTGACCCTGAAGTGGTGAGCGATGAGCCTTTAGCGCAGACTGACGACACGCAGTCCACCGACAGCAACGGCAAGCGCCGTCGCGGCCGTCGCGGTGGGCGTCGTCGTCGTCGTAATGGCAACGAGACCACCGGGCTTGCCGATGACGCGCTCGAGCATGACGATGCATTGGACACAGTGCTAATTGCTGAATCCACGGCTACTCAGCCCGAGTTCGATTTTGATGACATCACGCCGTTGTCCATCACTTCAACAGCGCCCACCGCGCAGCCACAAACCGAATCACTCCCCCCAGTGGATAGTGCAACGGCCACCGCTGCTGTTGAAGTCAGTGCTCCAGCTCCAGCTCCAGCTCCAGCTCCAGCTCCGGCTCCGACTCCGGCCCCACAGGCCGCGGTCAAGCCACCGGTACAGCCGGTACGCGGCCTATTTGAAATGCCGGTCAGCCACGGTATCAGCAAGCCGATCGTGCATATCGCCGCGCCTGCACCCGTTGCGCCAACACCGGCACCAACACCTACAGCTGAGGACCCAGAAGCCTCCGCACCGGCTTTTGAAGAAGAACCCGCCGCCAAGCCCAGCCACGACAGCTAAGGCTAAAGCACAGCACGCCGCACCTGTTATGCAACAGGTGCGGCGGTGCGATGAGTTTTGTTAGTGCATCGCCTGCGCGGGATCGATCAACCCATACTGCGTAGCTAGGCGCGCAAGTGCGATGTTGTCGTGAATACCGAGCTTGTCGAATAAACGCGTTTTGTGCGTGTTGACCGTTTTGGCACTTAGACTCAGCTGCTTGGCAATCGCCTCTTGTCGCAGGCCTTTGTTCAGCAGCAGAGCGACCTCTAGCTCGCGCGGCGTTAGCGTATCAAATGGCGACTCGGCATTCCCCTGCAGCCTTGCAAGGGCAAGCCCTTGAGCAATCGTGCTGGATAAATACTTTTTCCCACGTGCCACGTCACGCACAGCCTGAATCAACTCTGCGGCGTCGCACGCTTTGCCCACATAGCCAAACGCACCGGCCTCCAGCAAGCGCCGTGGCATAGGGCCATCTTCCAATACAGACACTGCTATCACGCGCGTATTGTGATCGCCGCGCACAATGCGCTCGGTCAGCTCCAGCCCGCTTAACCCCGGCAGGTGCAGATCACAGAGCACAACATCAGGAACGAGCTTACGAATTAAAGGCAGGGCCACTTCCGCGCTATCGGCTTCCCCTACGACCTCGATATCGCCTTCTGCCCCAAGGATCATACGAAAGCCGGTGCGCACCAAGGCATGATCGTCGACGATAAACACTTTGATGCTCATTTCTTACTCCCCAAGAAACTGTGCACAAGGTACCGTTTGCCTGTGCGGGTTCCAAGCAGAGTTTGGCGCGGCAGTCATTCGGATAATTCCTAGTCTATGCTTTTAAGTAATAACGCCGCGGGTGGTCAGCAGGCGATCCAGCATGGATTTTAACGCGAGAGGGCGCAACGGCTTACTCAGCAATGGCAGCCCTGCTTCTTGCGCTGCACTGCGCACCGTTCCGGTTTGATCTGCGCTTAGCAGCATACAGGGCGGCGGCATGTAGCGCTCGCTCAGCCGTGTATAAAGCGCGATGCCATCATCACCATCGTCAAGATGATAATCAAATATCCATAGATCGAACTGAGCCTGTCCTAGCGCAAGTTCGGCCCCCTGTTGCCCGTCGGCCACGGCCACCGCGCAGCCCCAGCCCCGCAAGAGAAGCGCTAAAGCGTCACGCGCCATGGCTTCGTTATCCACCACTAACACCCGCTTTCCTGAAAGCCCGCGCTGCGCCGCATACTGCACATCAGGTGCGCGGCTGCGCGGCACCGAAACGGCAAACATGCTGCCGCTGCCGAGTACGCTTTTCAGCTCTACGCTGGTTTCCAACAACTCGGTGATACGCTTGGCTATCGCAAGACCCAGCCCCAAACCTTGCCCGCTGCTCTCATCACCACGACGGAATTCTTCAAAGATCGCCGCTTGTTGCGATGCCTCGATACCTGGCCCGCTATCGTGAACTTCAATACGTAGTTGCTTCCCTGCGCGCCGTACACCCAGTAACACACTGCCCTGATGCGTATAGCGCAGCGCATTGGCCAAAAAATTCTGCAATACCCGCCGCAAGAGCTGCGGATCGCTACGCACCCATACACGCACCGGCACGTAACGCAGGCGCAGGCCGCGCTCTGCAGCAATCGCGCGAAACTGTTCCACTAATGGGTCAAGTACGTCGGCCAGTGGGAAGGCACGAATCTCCGGCACAAGCCCACCCGCCTCTAGGCGCGACATATCAAGCAATGTGCCTAAAAGATCGGTTGTTGCATCAAGCGCCGATGAAATTTGCCGCGCCAATTCTTTTTGCTCACCGCCACTACGCTGCTGTAACGCATCGGTGAGCAGATGCGCAGCGTGCAGCGGTTGCAAGAGATCGTGCCCAATTGCTGCAAGAAAGCGGCTTTTGGCATCGTTAGCATGTTCGGCCTCACGCTTAGCCGCTTCCAATAGTGCGGTGCGCTCCACAACGCGTTGTTCCAGTGTTTCATTCACGCGCTTCAAACCAACTTCAGCCTGTCGAAACGCGGTCACATCGGTAAACGTCGCCACAAAACCGCCGCCCGGCATCGGGTTGCCGCGAATCTCAACGATGCTACCGTCATTGAAAACACGTTCCGACAAATGCGGTGAACCCGTGCGCATATGCGCCAAGCGCCGTTCCAAGGCAGAACTATCTTTCTCTGGATCAATGCCCGCGATCTCACGCAGTGCCCATTTGGAGGCCTCAGCAATGGGCATGCCCACGCGCAGCATGCCCTTGGGATAGCCCAGCAATTCTTCATAGCGCCGGTTCCACGCCACAAGATGCAGCTCAGCGTCCACCACGCTGATTCCCTGGCTCATGTTCTCCAGCGCTGCTTCCAACACGCGTTGATTGAAGCGCAGATCTTGAGAAGCTTCATCGAGAATCGTGGCAACGGTGTCGAAATCTGCACCGCGCTGCCCAGCTTCTTCAGAATCGCGCCGCGCGGCATCAAGCAACAGGCGCGCCGAGGCGCTA
Source organism: Thermomonas sp. (assembly GCF_019104945.1). GTDB lineage: Bacteria > Pseudomonadota > Gammaproteobacteria > Xanthomonadales > Xanthomonadaceae > Thermomonas. Next base: position 24,719 of record NZ_JAHRWW010000005.1, read on the forward strand.
CCCAATACGGCGGCCAGCTCGTGCTCCAAACGCAATTCAAAACGTGCTGGAACCGGCCCTACCAAGGGCGCAAAATGAAGCAATTCATCCACCCGCTGTGCAGGCAAAAAACGCCGTCCGGCGCTGCGCAGCCGCGCAAGATCGGCCCCACCCATTTCTCGCGACTGTGTGCCAACACCCATGCCGCTTAGCAACAGCGTCACCGCCGTTCCCATAAACAGACTGACACCAACCGCGCGCCCTACCCGGCTCCATCCAGTCAAACCAAAGATCGCGTCAGGAGCCAACCAGCCTAGCTCCAATGGCCCCGATTGTAGCCATGCGGGCCCCGCACCATTGGCGCTTAACAACAGCGGCACCAGCATCACCCACGCCCACGCGAGAAACGCCGCAAGTACACCTATCGTGGCCGCAAACGGCGGTGTTTTGGGCCGCCATACGGCAAACCCCAACGCGGGTACCAAGGTAGCAAGCGCTGAAAACGACACCGCACCAACGTCGGCCAGTGCTTCGCTTCCGCTTACCAAGCGCGCATAGGCCCAGCCAAGCAGCATGATGACCAAGATACCGCCACGCCGCAGCAGCAAGATATCGCCACGATGATCGTCTTCCCGTCCACCAGCCCACGCGCTGCGCAACAGGCCCGGCGCAAACCAGTGGTTGCCGATCATCAGGCTTAGGGTGAGCGTGCTGACGATCACCATACCCGTTGCTGCACTTAGCCCACCCAAAAACACCAGCAGCGCAATACCGCGCTGCCCTTCGACAAGCGGCAATGCCAGCGCAAACATATCGGTGGGCACATCATTACCCAGCAGCGCCGCTCCTGCACGCGCGAGCGGCAAGGTAGGTAGGGCAATTAGCAGGAGATAGAGTGGGAACTGCCAGCGTGCTGTGCGCATATCGGCTTCATCGCGGCATTCCACAACGCCTACGTGAAATTGATGCGGCATGATAAACATCGCCATCGCGCCCAAGATTACCAGCGGCATAAAGCCGCCTGCAGGCTGCGTGGAAACGGGTTCTATCTCAGGCAAACCGCTCAAACCAAGCCACACAAACGCGCCAAGTGCCAACATCGCCACCAGCTTGAAGAGTGACTCAAACGCCAGCGCCAGCACTAACCCACGGTTATGTTCTGCAGCACTGACACGTCGTGTACCAAATAAAATGGCAAATGCGGCCATCGCCAGCGCCACATAGAGAGAGCCATCGCGCCACAGTGGTGGTATATCTGCATCGGCCGCCGCCGCCCCCACGGTGACCGTAGCAAGGCTCATGGTGATCGCCTGCAACTGCAAGGCGATATAAGGAACAAGCCCAAGCACTGCAACCAAGGTCACCACGGCCGCAAGCCAAGCATTCTTCCCCAAGCGCGTGGCAATGAGGTCTGCTAGCGACGTGGCGTTACTTTCTCTGGCCAACCGCACCAGCCGCGCCATTAGCATCACGGCCAATGTGTAAAACAAAATAGCACCGACAAATGTGGGAGGAAGCGGCCAGCCATAACGCGCGGCTTGGGTCACCGTACCGTAGAACGTCCACGTTGTGCAGTGCACTGCCAGCGACAAAGCGTACACATGCCGCCATTGTTTCGCCAAAACATTAGGGTGGCGTTCGGCATAGAGCGCCGTACCAAACAGCAAGCCCAGCCACAGCAGCGCAGCCGCAACGACTGCCGTAATGCTTAGCACGGCAGCCCCCTCAGCCATGGGGTTGTGAATTCAATATGCGCATCGTTGCTCATCTATGGCGAGCATAACGCGACGGCGGGCATTTGCCCGCCGTCGGATGACACTAACCACCATTTATTCGGTTAGAAGTTGTAGCGCACCGTGAAGCTGTATTGGCGCGGCGCCCCGTAGAACCCGGTGTAAACCCCCAGCGCACGATTGAGGTTGTAGCCCGTGGTCATGTATTCCTTGTCGGTCAAGTTGCTGCCCTGCAAGGAAACCGTCCACGACGGGTTGATATTCCAGATCACTCCCGCGTTAAGCAGGCCATAGCTGTCTTGGGCAATCGGCGGGCGGCCACTCGGCGGAACTTCGGCGCGGATAATTTCAGTGGTGGCCACCACGCGGGATTGGTAGCTATAACCAACACGTGCCGAGATGTCGCCATCACCCACCGGGGTGCGGTACTCGATATTGAATGCCCCCGAGTGTTTCGGCGCATTGGTGAACTCCTGTTCGCTGGCGATATTAACGCCCGCATACATGAACTCATCGTACTTCGCATCCAGCCACGCCAAGTTACCGGTGAACGCCCAATGCATACCTGGGCGCCACTGGTATTCCAGCTCAAAGCCATTGACGGTGCCCGAACCCGCATTGGTGAAATCACCAAAGAAGGCGTCATCCGTACCGTCACCGTTACTGTCATACGCGGTAAAGACAGACAGCTGAATATCCTTGTACTTATTGTGGAACGCCGACATATTCAAGAACAGGGTCTGATCCAGCAGCCCCATCTTGGTGCCGATTTCATAGCTGTCCACCTGTTCGTCGTTGAACGGATCCGCCGAACGCGGCACTGCGGTTGCCTGCGCGCGAATGTTGTAACCACCCGACTTAAAGCCGCGCGTAGCCAAGCCGTACATCAGAATATCCGGTGTCAATTGGTAGTCCAAAGACACCTTCGGAGAGACGTTAGTGAAGGAAATCTTCTTGTTGAAGTTGGCCGCTACCGAAATTGGTACGCTGAAGCTATCGTTGGCGTAGCCACGATTCAGCACGATCGCGTGCTTTTCTTCATTGGTGTAACGCGCACCTAGATCCAGCTTCCACTTCTCCGAAAGATCGAATGTCCAATCGGCATAACCTGCATAGCTCTTGGTGTACACCTCACCTTGAGTATCACCAAACAGTAGATTGAAGAAGTTGTTGAGCACTTGCCCGCCAGCGTAGCCGTCGAACATATAGAAGCCCATTACGCCGCGTGAGCGACCACCGCCATCGTACATGGCCTGAATTTCATTGGTGGTCTGCTTGTCGTTATAGAACGCTTTGACGTCTGCGATCTTAGCCACGGTGGTGTCGAAGTCGATATTGGTTTCCGTATCGGATTGGCGCTGGGCCAGCACGTACTTGAACGTCCAGTTATCGGTTGCACGCCAATTTGCTGTAACAGAACCGCCGCTTAGTGTGGTTTCATTGACATTAGGCATGCCGTTGCGCACGTCATAGCGGCTTGCAAGTGGCGGTGTTGCAGGCACAAACCGATTGGCTTCCAGCATCTTGGCGCCACGCACACCGGAGTTGTCTTCCACATGGTCGTAAGCAAACTGCAGATCAAAACGATCGGTGACATAAGCCCCTAACGCCAAGCGATACGCCATGATGTCTTTATCACTTACTGGGTCGCCGGTATTGATGTTTTCGCCAAAGCCATCGTTCTTCAGGCGCGCTACCGAAACACGGCCGCGCAGGTATTCGCTACCGCCAAAACCACCGCCAACGGCGGCCTTGAAATCACGCTGGCCGAAGTTGCCAACCGTTACTGAGCCGGTGCCATTGAAGTCGGCACGCAGGCCTTTGGAAATATATTTAATTGCACCACCAATCGTGTTCTTTCCGTACAAAGTACCCTGCGGCCCGCGCAGCACTTCTACACGCTCCACATCAAAAACGTCCAGCAAGGCACCCTGCGGGCGTGCAATATAGACATCGTCCATATACAAACCCACACCCGGATCAACACCCCATAGTGGATCCGACTGCCCCACACCACGGATGTAGGCGGTAATCGTCGAGTTCGAGCCACGCGCCGCATAGATCGTCAGGTTCGGCACCTGCGCATCGAGGTCGGCCAAGTCTTCCACATTGAGCTTGTCCAAGGTGTCCGCAGTAAATGCGGTTACCGCAACCGGCACTTCCTGCAGTGTTTCTTCGCGCTTACGCGCAGTCACCACCACCGTGTCCATGGTTTTGGCCTTCTGCCCGCCCTTTGCCTGCGGAGCCTCCTGCGCCACTGCCGGCGCCCCCAATAGCAGCGACACGGTCAGCGCGCCGTAAATCGCCATGCTCAATTGCTTGCGTTTCATTAGTCCCCCTCCGGGCATACGGGCGGCACGATTACCACCAATGAGCTGCACGTTAAGCGCAATTTACAAATGATGGCATTGGACGTTCGGACAATGGGCCAAAGCGCCGAACCGCCTGACACTCACTCACCGGATTTGTCATTGGGGACGAGGATGTCGTTTTTGATCGTTTTGGCTGCGCTGTGTTTTTTGATGCTCGTGGCCTATCGCGGCTACAGCGTCATCCTGTTTGCCCCCATTGCCGCATTGGGTGCGGTTTTATTCACCGACCCTCATCTCGTTGCCCCCATGTTCACCGGCTTGTTTATGGACAAGATGGTGGGCTTTTTGAAACTGTATTTTCCGGTGTTTTTGCTAGGTGCAATTTTCGGGAAAGTGATTGAAACATCGGGTTTTTCCAAAGCGATTGTGCAGGCCACCATTCGCATGGTGGGCGCACAGCGCGCGATGCTCTCGATCGTAGCGGTATGCGCCTTACTCACCTATGGCGGCGTGTCGCTGTTTGTCGTTGTGTTCGCGGTGTACCCCTTTGCGGCTGAGCTGTTTCGCCAAAGCAATATCCCCAAGCGCCTGATCCCCGGCACGATTGCGCTAGGCGCGTTTACCTTCACCATGGACGCACTGCCCGGCACGCCGCAAATTCAGAACATCATCCCCACCACGTTCTTCGGCACCAACACCTGGGCCGCGCCGTGGCTAGGCACACTGGGGGGCGTCTTCATCCTCATCCTTGGCATGAGCTATTTGGAATGGCGGCGACGCGCTGCAGAGAAAGCTGGCGAAGGCTACGGCGACCCTTCCGTATTACTCAATGAACCTGCACCGTTTGCGGGCGACAAGCTCGCTAACCCACTTGTGGCCATTTTGCCACTCGTGCTGGTGGGCGTGATCAACAAGCTGCTGACCGTGTGGATTCCAACCATCTATGGCGATAGTGCCAGCTTCGTACCCGCCGTGATCGGTAGCCCCGCGCCGGTGGTACAAGAGGTATCGAAAGTCGCCGCAATCTGGGCGGTTGAGGGCGCGCTACTCGCGGGCATTCTGTGCGTTCTGGCGTTTGCATGGAAACCTGTTTCAGCAAGTTTTGCCGAAGGCAGCAAATCGGCCATTTCCGGCGCGCTACTCGCGGGTATGAACACCGCTTCCGAATATGGTTTTGGCGCGGTGATTGCCGCCCTCCCAGGCTTCTTGGTGGTGGCCAATGCGCTCGGTTCTATTCCTAATCCGCTGGTGAATGAAGCCGTGACCGTTACCGCGCTTGCGGGCATTACCGGTTCGGCGTCTGGCGGCATGAGCATTGCGTTAGCGGCAATGGCCGACACCTTTATCGCCAATGCGCATGCGGCAGGCATTCCCATGGAAGTGCTGCATCGCGTTGCTGCGATGGCCTCGGGTGGCATGGACACACTGCCGCACAACGGCGCCGTCATTACGCTATTGGCGGTCACAGGCTTGACCCACCGCCAAGCCTACAAAGACATCTTCGCGGTGACCTGCATCAAGACCTTGGCGGTGTTTGTCATCATCGGGCTGTTTTACGGTTTCGGCGTGGTCTAAGGTCGCTAGAATTGTGGCGTGAACAACACGCCGCAACGCAAAATCATTCACGTGGATATGGACGCGTTTTACGCGTCCGTGGAACAGCGCGACAACCCCAGTCTGCGCGGCCAGCCCGTGGTCGTGGCGTGGAAAGGTGCGCGCTCGGTGGTGTGTGCCGCGAGCTATGAGGCGCGTAAATTTGGTGTTCGCTCGGCCATGCCTGCGCTGCGTGCGGAGCGCCTATGCCCGCAGGCGGTTTTCGTTCCGCCGGATTTTGTACGCTACAAAGCGGTGTCACGTCAGGTGCACACCATCTTTTCACGCTATACCGATTTGATCGAGCCGCTCTCACTCGATGAAGCCTATCTCGACGTCACCACACCCAAGCGCGACTTAGGCAGCGCCACCGCCATTGCCGAGGAAATTCGCGCTGCGATCTTTGCAGAAACCCAACTCACCGCGTCGGCCGGTATTGCGCCAAACAAATACATCGCCAAAATCGCCAGCGATTGGAACAAACCCAACGGTCAATTTGTGGTGAAACCGCGGCAAGTGCAGGCCTTCCTTGCACAGTTGCCGGTAGGCAGACTGCCCGGTGTTGGCAAAGTGATGGAAGCCAAGCTCACTCAGCTGGGCATTCGCACCTGCACCGACCTGCGTAATGCAGGTGCAACGGTCTTGTTGGAACAGTTTGGCCGCTGGGGGCAACGCCTGTACGAGCTATCGCTCGGTATTGATCACCGCGAAGTGCAAACCGAACGCGCCACATTGCAAATTTCTAGCGAAGATACTTTCGCAACAGATTTATTGCTGGACGAACTAGAGCCCCCTATCCGCCGCTTGGCCAGCAGTACATGGGCCAGCTACGGCAAAGAGTGGCAGCGCCACCCTGGCCGCATTGCGCGCACCGTGGTTTTGAAGTTAAAGACGGCGGACTTTCGCACCCTCACCCGCAGCATTACCGGAGCAGAGCCGCCATCAAGTGAGGCCATGCTGGCGCAAATAGCTTGTGACCTACGCACGCGCGTCGAGCTTCCTAGAAGCACGCGCTATCGCTTAGTGGGCGTAGGTATCTCCGGCTTTACCGAATACGAAGACAGCCCGCTGCAGGAAGATTTGTTTTCGAGCTAAAAGCAAAATGGGCCAGACGTGAACGCCTAGCCCGTATTATTTGGAGGCCGAGACCGGAATCGAACCGACGTACACGGATTTGCAATCCGCTGCATAACCACTCTGCCACCCGGCCAGGTGACGCTTACAACACCGGAAGTATTCCGGATAAAACGAAGCCCCGCGGACGGGGCTTCGTGAATATGGAGCGGGAAACGAGACTCGAACTCGCGACCCCGACCTTGGCAAGGTCGTGCTCTACCAACTGAGCTATTCCCGCGTTGAGCCCGGTATTCTACGGGATCATTTTCTGTTGTCAACCACTTTTTCTTCGTTTTCTTGCAGTGAAGGCCAAGCCGCACGTACGTATTCGAAGCCAGACCACAACGTCAACAGAGCCGCTGCGGCAAGCAACCATTCTCCCACAATGAACACCGGAATGCCAAGTAGTGGATCGCGAAAAAGTAAAAAAGAAAGCGCAATCATCTGCACCGTGGTTTTGATCTTGCCCACCATCGCCACCGCCACCTTGGCGCGTTGGCCCAGCTCTGCCATCCACTCGCGTAGCGCCGAAACTGCGATCTCGCGGCCAATGATCACACTGGCCCATAGCGCCATCCACACGGTGTGGTGGTGTTGCACGGTAATGATCAACGCCGTAGCCACCATCAGCTTATCGGCGACAGGGTCAAGGAACGCGCCAAAGCGTGAGTACAGATGGTAACGACGCGCGATCCAACCATCGAGCCAATCGGTGAGCGCGGCCACCACAAAAACCGAAGTTGCAGCGACATTCGACCAGCGCCAGTTGATGTAGTACACCAGCACCAACACCGGGATCAGCGCGATGCGCGCCAAAGTTAACCATGTAGGAATCGTGAGCGTCATGCGAGCATTCTAATGGGCTGCTGGTGTGTCTGTGGTGATTTGTTCTAAGCCGTGCAAGCTATCCCACAGCCTCTGCGCCAACGCGCGGTTGATGCCTTCAACCCGCGCGATCTCATCAACACCCGCAGCCTTTAGCCCCTGCAAGCCGCCAAAGTGTTTAAGCAGCGCAGAGCGGCGGCGCGGGCCAATCCCCGTAATGTCTTCCAAGCGGCTGGTATTGCGTGTTTTTTGACGTTTACCGCGATGCCCTGTGATCGCGAACCGATGTGCCTCATCGCGCACCTGTTGCACCAGTTGTAGCGCAGGTGATGCCGCGCCCGGCTGAACTTCGCGCCCATCTGGAAGCAGCAACGTTTCTGCACCCGGCTTGCGCTCCGGCCCTTTGGCCACACCTACAAGCGCAATGCCGGTTATACCCGCATCGGTAAGCACGTCACGCGCCTGCGCCACCTGTCCCGCGCCGCCGTCAATTAACAATACATCAGGAAGCACTGCATCCGGGTCGCCTTCTACCACTGGGCGAAAACGACGTTGCAGCGCCTGATGCATCGCTGCGTAATCGTCCCCCGGCTCAATACCAGTGATGTTGTAGCGTCGATACTGTTTGCGCACAGCGCCCTGCGCATCAAACACCACGCATGATGCCACGGTGGCCTCACCCATCGTATGGCTGATATCAAAACACTCGATACGCGCAGGCACATCGCCAAGCTTAAGCAAGTCGCGCAGTGCTTCCGCACGCGCACGTTGCGCACTGCTGCTTGCAAGCTCTGTCGCAAGGCTCAGCTGCGCATTGCGCTGTACGAGATCAAGATGCGCCGCACGTTCGCCGCGCACGTTGAACTTCAGCACCACCTTGCGGTGTGCGTGCTCGCTCAGTGCTTGCTCAATCAACTCGCGCTCTGGAATATCGCAACTGAGTACGATCTCACCCGGCGGAGGTTGCTCGGCGTAATACTGCGAAACAAAGGCCGCTAGCACGTCTTCGGCACTATCAATGCCATTGGTTTTTGGAAAAAACGAGCGCGTGCCGAAGTTACGCCCATCGCGAAAGGCGAGCAGCATGACGCACGCGGCTGCGCCCTGCATGGCAACAGCGAGCACATCGAGATCGGAACTGCGCCCATCCATCGTCTGTCGCGCTTGGGTTTTACGAATCCCTGCGATCAAATCACGCAGCCGCGCCGCTTCTTCAAAAGCCAAGGCATCGCTGGCGACCTGCATCGAAGCCGTCAGTTCGTCGGTAAGCTCACGGCTTCTGCCCTCCAAAAACAAACTGGCACGGCGCACTGATTCGGCGTAATCCTGCGCATTGATAAGCCCGACGCAAGGCGCAGTACAACGCCCGATCTGATACTGCAAACAGGGCCGACTACGGTTATAGAACACGCTATCTTCGCAGCTACGCAGCTTAAATAGCTTGTGCATTAGGTTCAGTGTTTCGCGTACCGCCGTGGCACTTGGATACGGGCCAAAATAGCGCCCTGGAATGCTGCGTGGGCCACGGTGGTAGGCCAAACGCGGCCAATCTTCCTTGGTTAGCAAAATATAGGGGTAGCTTTTATCATCGCGCAGCATCACGTTATAGCGAGGCTTAAGCGATTTGATCAGCTGATTCTCCAGCAGCAGCGCATCGGCCTCACTATGGGTGACGGTGACTTCAATCCGCGCCACCTGCGCCAGCATCGCCATGATGCGCGCCACTTTAGGTGTGGCGTTGAAATAGCTGCCTACACGATTGCGTAGCGCGCGTGCCTTGCCTACATAAAGCACATTGCCATCGCGATCCAGCATGCGATAAACGCCCGGCGCCAGCGGCAATGCGGCGGCAAAGGCGCGCCCATCAAACACATCGTCGGCGCTGTGATTGCTCATTTCATTGAGTTAAAGGCGCCCCTGTTGCACGCGTTCAATGATTCCCTGCACAGAAGAATCAATCAATTTGAAAGCGTGCTCAAAATCACGCGTATTGCCGTAATACGGATCGGGCACGTCTTTTTTACCCACACCACTCCATTCCAGCAACAGCTCTACTTCGGCCAATGACGTGCGCGGCTTGCGGATGCGCACTTCGTGCAAAATGGTGCGGTCAGCGCAAAGGATGAGGTCAAACTCATCAAAATCTTCTAGCGCAACACGGCGCGCGCGCAGTGCAGTGATATCGACCCCGTGTTTTTTCGCACAGGCAATAGCGCGCTCATCCGGGGGATGCCCAACGTGCGAGCTGCCCGTTGCGGCGGAATCCACCTTCACGCGTTCGGTCAAATTCGCTTCTTGCAAACGCGCACGCAACACGCCTTCGGCCGTGGGCGAACGGCAAATATTGCCCATGCACACCATCAAAATTGAAAATAGTCTAGCCATTGCTTTGCATCATCTCCTGATAAATACGTTCGGCACGCGCCAAGTCTTCGGGTGTATCCACGCCAGGCGGAAACGGTGATGGCGCAAGCTCCACCGCGATGCGCCAACCGGCCTCCAATGCGCGCAACTGCTCCAATGACTCGGTTCGCTCTAGGTAGGCAGGCGACAGCGCAGAAAATGCTTTGAGCGATGCCACACGATAGCCGTAAATGCCGATATGCCGCAGCCACTGCCCCTGCGGCATGACGCTACGATCATGCGCAAACGCATCGCGCGGCCACGGTACCGGCGCGCGGCTGAAGTACAGCGCATCGCCACTTCCCGCGCGCACAACCTTGACTGCATTTGGATCTAACAGTGTTTCAACATCGGTAATTGGTGCAGCGAGCGTTGCAATACCTGCGCCGCTTGTGGCAACCGTGCGCGCAACACAAGCAATGCCATCGGCAGGCGCAAACGGCTCATCGCCCTGCACATTGACCACGATGGTGTCATCGCTCCAGCCCGCATGCGCCGCGCATTCGGCCAGCCGATCCGTTCCGGAGGTGTGCTCTGGTGACGTCATCGCCACCTGCACACCGCTGCCCTGCAGGGCTTCGGCGATACGAACGTCATCTGTGGCCACCCAAGCTTCCCGCGCGCCTGCGGCGAGCGCACGTCGAGCCACGTGGAGCACCATTGGCAAGCCACCGATTAGTGAAAGCGGCTTTCCCGGCAACCGTGTAGAGGCATAACGTGCGGGGATGGCAACGACAAAATCAGACGTGTTCATAGGCTTATTATCGCCGCTTAAACTGCTCTCGGGGCGTTTATCACGTGCTGCTAGCCAAACGCCCGATCAACTCATCCCAAAACGCTTCTGGTAGCTGTGCGTCAATCGGAACCGAATACCAATTGGGCTGTGCGAATGAGGCACACTTCACTGCATCTTTTTCAGTCATCAGCACAGGAAGGGGGCTGCCTAGATCAAAGTCTTCTGCTGCATACGCGTAGTGATCGGGAAAGGCATGCGGCACTACGCCTATTCCATGTTCGCGCAACATTCCGAAAAAGCGCTCAGGCTCACCAATTCCCGCCACGGCATGAACGCGCTGATCGGCAAATTTTTGAAGCGACAGTTCGCGCCCACCGCTTAAGGCGCGCACGCGTCCAACGGCAAGGTGCATCGCCCATTCGCCGAGACCGGACGCCTTCGCTTCAACGGCCACGCCGCAGTTGACTACACGAAACGCACAATCTGCTGCACGCTCTAGCGGCTCACGCAGCGGCCCTGCCGGGAGCATGCGTCCGTTTCCATAGCGCCGCCTAACGTCTTGCACCTCAATTTCAATATCACGCGCGAGCCGATAGTGCTGCAGACCATCATCGCACACGATAACGTTGCAGCCTTGGCTCACTAATGCGCTCGCCGCTGCCACGCGGTCACGATCGACGCGCACTTTAGCGCCCGTCATTGTGGCAATCAGCAGTGGCTCATCGCCTGTGTATATCGGGTCCATCCCCGCCTCGACCCAGCGCGCAGTTTTAGGCTCGGCGCGCCCATAGCCACGGCTTGCCACACCGGGAACAAAACCTGCTTTCTGTAAATGTTGCACAAGCGCAATGACAAGTGGCGTTTTACCGCTTCCTCCCGCCACCAAATTTCCCACCACTATCACCGGAACACCGGGATGATGTTGTTTGCACCAGCCACGCCGATACATCCAGCGGCGTAGCGCCACTACAGCGGCGTACACCGGGGCAATCAGCGCCGCCCAGAGCGGCGGAGCTGCACCGTTAAACCACCATGCGGGCGTCTGCGGTTGCTGCGGACGACTCAACCTCCCTGCTCCCGAAACTGCACCGCATGTAGGCGTGCATACACGCCGCCTTGAGCAAGTAACTCAGCATGAGTGCCCTGCTCCACCAAACGCCCATCATCCAGCACGAGGATTTGATCGGCGTGCTCAATCGTCGAGAGACGGTGCGCCACAATCAGTGTGGTGCGGTCTGGAATCAAGTGCGCAAGCGCGTCTTGCACCAAACGCTCAGACGCGTTATCGAGCGCTGCAGTAGCTTCGTCCAAAATCAAAATAGGCGCGTCTTTCAACATGGCACGCGCAATCGCAAGGCGCTGGCGCTGGCCGCCAGACAGTTTGCCGCCTTTTGCCCCAATCGGCGCCTGTAGGCCGCCCGGCATTTGCACTACAAATTCCTGCGCATTGGCCGCTAATACCGCTTGTTCAATGGCGTCCTGACTGGCACTGCGCAGCTCACCGTAGGCCACGTTCTCCGCAACGCTGCCGTTGAACAACATCACTTGCTGCCCCACCATGGCAATTTGCTTACGCAAGTCGGTTAAGCGGTAGTCTTCCAGCGGCGCTCCATCCAAAAGAATCTGCCCATCATCAAGCGGATAGAAGCGCGGAATTAGCTTCACCAAAGTGGACTTGCCGCTACCAGAACGCCCTACCAGTGCCGTCACGGTACCTGGCTTTGCAATAAAACTAATGCCATCGAGCGCCGGAGCGTCGCGCCCTTCATAGCGCACGCGTACATTGCGAAACTCTAACGTGCCCTTCGCGCGGGCCAGCGGCAGCCTGCCGTTATCTATTTCTTCGTTGGCATCAAGCACCGAAAATAGGCGTTCGGCCGAAGCGATACCACGCTGTAGCATGCCCTGCACATTGGTGAGCTGCTTAAGTGCGGGAATAATGGCCAGCATCGAGATCATGAGCTGCACAAAACCGCCCGCACTCAAGCGCCCTTCCAAGGCTTCACGCCCGGCAAAGAACAGCAGCAGCGCTAAACCTACCGCGCCAGTCAACTGCACAACTGCTGATGAAATGCCGCGCGTGCCTTCCACCTTCAAGCTCAGATTAAGGTTGTGATTGGCCAGCGCGGTATAGCGTTCCATTTCTACCGCGCGCGCGCCATACACTTTGACTTCCTGCTGGCTCGACAACGCCTGATCGGCCGCCAGCATCATCTCCGCTGAGGTTTCTTGCACCTTATGCCCGTAGCGGCGGTAGCGCCGCCCCACTTTATCCATCACCCATGCGATAAATGGGCCAAGTACCAACACGCCTAATGTGACACGCCAACTGGCATAGAGCATCACACCAAGCATCGCGATCACCTGCAGCGATTGCTGCAGCATGACCTTCCCCGCATCAATCACTGCTTGCGCTACCTGATCGCTATCCGAACTTAAGCGCACCAGCATGGAGGGCACCGATTCGGTATCAAACACTTGCCCTGGTAGGCCTAGGTATTTATTCAGTGCATTGACGCGCATGTCGCGCGAAATGCCACGCGCCGCTTTCGCCATATAAATATCGGTGACATAGCCAGCCACGCCGCGCACCAAAAAAATTCCAACGATGGCTAATGGCAGTAGCAGCCCAAATTGCTGGTTTTTGGCAACAAAGGTTTCGTCCACCATGGGCTTGGTAAGGAGGCCAAATGCCCCTGCCGCCGCGCCTTCTAGTACAAGGCCAAGCAACGCGATCATCAGCACACTGCGGTACTGTGCGGCCAGCCCCAGTAAGCGCCGATAGATTGGCCAAAGTGGCCCCGTGCTGTGCTTCATGAACGCCCCCCGGTGGCGCGCACCTGCGGCGCGGTCGCGTTGGCTACTTTCTTAAAGCCTAACTGCGCCAGAGCTTCATACGCGGTGACAACCGCCTGCCACGGTGTATTGGCATCTGCGCGAATCAATACAGTGCGCGAGCGATCCTCACCAGCCACACTTTGAAGCGCTTGTTTGAGCGACTCAACATCGGTGCGCAACACTTCTTGATTCCCCACAAAATACCGCCCCTGTGCATTGATCAAAATACTCAGCACTTGGGTTTGCGCCGCAGCCTCGCCATCTGCACGCGGCAGTTCAATTTTTAATACCGAACGTGCGTCAAATGTGGTGGTAACCACGAAAAAAATGAGCAGACACAGCACCACGTCGATCAACGGAACAAGGTTGATCTCGGGGGTATCATCTTCACGAAAATCTCGGATCCGCATGCGTGCGTATCAATCCTGCTGTTTGCCAGAATGTTCCGGCAGTTCATCGAGCACATCTTGCAAACGCATCGCTTCGTGCTCCATCTCAACGATGTAGCTGGCGATGCGGCCACGAAAATAACGGTGAAACGCCAAGGCAGGAATGGCCACAATCATGCCGGTTGCGGTACACACGAGTGCTTTGCCGATCCCCCCGGCGAGCTGGTTCGCATCACCGATGCCGTGATCCAAAATCCCTAAGAACATTTGGATCATACCCACCACAGTACCAAACAGCCCCAGCAGCGGGCCAGCCGCGGCGATCGTGCCTAGAGAGTTGAGGTAACGCTCCATTCGATGCACCAAGTGGCGCCCCACGTCTTCTACGCGCTCACGCACAATCTCGCGCCCGCGATGGCGCACGTCGAGCAGCGCAGCCAGCAGCGCGCCCAACGGTGAATTGGCGCGCAGTGATTCAATATGCGCCGACTCCAACGTTTTGCCGCGCGCCACCCATTCGCGCACCTCATCGCCTAACCCCGGCGGAAGGATGCGCTCACGGCGCAGGCTCCAAAAACGCTCCACCACGATGGCCACCGCCGCTACAGTGAGCAGCAGCAGCGGGATCATGGGCCAGCCTCCGGCTTTGATCAATTCCAGCACTTGTCACACCTCCGGCCCTCATGGCCGACTTATCTCCGGTGCGTAGCATAGCCCAGACGCCCGCCCAAGCCTGCGTATTGCATCCCATAGCCTTGTTTGAAAGACCCTCTGCTCACGCAATTGCAGCCCATTTCCCCCAATCCAGACCCGCAACGCACCGCTGCGCTGGGTATCCACCACTTCAGCCCCGGAGGCGCACCAGCGTTGCACCACTTGGGGGCGTGGGTGTTTGAATCGATTATCAGCCCCCGACGACACCAGTGCCAGCCGTGCCCCTACAGCCGTTACAAACTCAGCAGAGGACGAGCCTAGGCTGCCATGGTGGCCAACGACCACCACGTCGCTACGCAGCGCCGCCGGAGCCTCATTCAGCAATTTGCGTTCGACATAATGCCCGGCATCCCCCGGTAACAGAGCGCTACCGTGGCGTGTTTCCACACGCAAAACGCAGCTCGCTTCATTGCCGAGGTAAGGAAAACCCGCATTGGGATGCAAGAACTCAAACATGACGCCGTCCCACTCCCAGCGTTTTCCTGCTTCGCAGGTGTCCGTTCCTGGCGATGGGCTGCCTTCCGGAGCAAAAACACGGGGCATTGGGAACGCCACTGCAACCGACGCTCGCCCTCCGGCGTGATCCATATCGCCATGGCTGACAACGCCCGCATCGAGCCGCGTGACCCCTAATGCATGCAGCGCAGGCACAACGCTGCGTTCGCCGGCGTCGTAGCCATCCGGTACGGCAGGCCCCATGTCATATAGCAGCGAATGCCGCGCCGTGCGCACCAGCACCGACAGGCCTTGGCCGACGTCCAGCACCACCAGTTCCACCTCACCTTGCTTCGGCAATCCCCGCGCTGGATAGAGCAGCGGCAACCACAGCAGCAGCGCCAGCGCCCGCCCCGGAGCCCCTAGCGGCAATAACAACCAAAAAGCGCCAAGAACCGCCAGCGGCAGCGCGTACCACGGCGCTTCCGGCAGCCACAGTAAAGCCAAGGAGCTATCGGCCAACCAACTCAGAAGCGGCCAAGTTAAATCAAAGCACCACGCCGCCAGCTGCAAACAGGGGGTTCCGAGCCCCGGCAATAGCGCTTCGCCCAGCACGCCTAATAAGCTCAGCGGAACGACCACAAGGCTCCACCACGGCACCGCCAACAAATTCGCCACTGGCCCAACCGCCGAAGCCTGACCAAACAACAGCACAGTGAGCGGCAGCAGCCCCAGCGTGGCCACAGCTTGGGTCGCCATAAGCCCACCTGCCATGTGCTTCAAACTTTTACCCGCCACATCGGGCTGGCACCACAGCAGCCACGCCACACCCGCAAAACTTAGCCAAAACCCTGCGCCTAAAATCGCTAATGGATCCATTAGCAGCAGAACGATACAGGCCACCGCCAGCAAGTCTTCCATCCGCTGATAGCGCCTTGCCGCGCGCGCAAGCACTAAGGCCGCAATCATCACCGCCGTGCGCAGCGTGGGGACTTCCATGCCCGTCAGCGCGGCATAGCCAAAACCACCTAACAACGCTCCAGCACCCGCCGCAAAGGGGCGCGGCAATACCAAGCAAAGCGACGGCCACAGCCACCAAGCACTCGCCAAGAACAGCGCACAAAAGCCCGCGACAAGGCCCACGTGTGAGCCAGAAATCGCGATTAAATGGGTCAGCCCTGCAGCGCGCAAACGCGTCCAATCGTGTTGATCCAAAAACCGCGTATCACCGAGCGCCAGCGCACGCACATAACGCGATGATGCACGCGGCACGCGCTCTGCAATATGCTCGCTCATCCCCTCGCGCCAAGCGTTTAACCCACGCGGCGCTTCCAACAAAACAGATTGCTGAGGCTTAAGCACAGCACCGACGGCCGCAATGCGCGCGGCGAAGGCAAATTTTTCTGCGTCGCTTCCGCCGGGGTTGCGCAAACCACGTGGCGCGCGCAGACGTACTTGCAGGCTCCAACGGCTTCCTGCTTTCAGCCTCGCCCTCGGCTGCGGAGCGTTTTCATACCAGCTCAGCCGCAGTGTTTGGCCGCGAAGCTCAGCGAGTTCGCTGGGTGCATCATCTACAACAAAATCAAAGCGTGTGCGCCGTGGTTCATGCACCGGCAGGCTGCTAATTACACCATGCACTCGCTGCGACTTATTTTGCAGCGCCAATGGCAGTTGACTCTGCAATACAGCGCTAGCGCTGATGCCGGCGAACGCCACACCGAGCAGTAAAACGCCGAGCAACCGCCCCCAGCGGGAACGCAGCGCAAGCCCAGCACCAGCCAGTGCAGCACCCAATAACATGAGCCTTGGTGGAAGCTCCGGTAATAACAGGCACGCGGTGACACCGGCCAATAGTGCTACGGCGCAGGCGGGAGAAAAAAGGGGGAAACGAGAAGCGGCCTCCATCGAGGCAGCATCTCAGTATCACACTTGACGCACGATCAGCCGATTAAGCATCGGCGGGTCAGAAATTGCTGATCTGGCCGTTCAAGACCTAAATTTCATCAGCACTCAGCGCGTACAAACGCCCTTCACGAAGCTCCAGCACGCGATCGAGCTTGCGCGCCAAGTGGCGGTCATGCGTTACCAGCACAAGGCTCGTGCTCTGCGAGCGATTAAGCTCCAGCATCTGCGCAAACACCGTGGCAGCGGTTTTCTCATCCAAATTGCCGGTAGGCTCATCGCCAAGCACGCAGGCTGGAGTATTTACCAACGCCCGCGCCACTGCAGCGCGCTGCCGCTCACCGCCGGAGAGCTCGCCGGGCTTGTGCATCAGGCGATGACCAAGACCCACCGACTCCAACAACGCTTGCGCGCGCTTTGCAGCCTCTTGGGTGGCACAGCCTGCCAACAGCACCGGCATCATCACGTTTTCCAGCGCGGTGAACTCGGGTAGTAGATGGTGAAACTGATACACAAACCCCAACGCACGGTTACGCAGACGGCCGCGCTCCGCATCTGAGAGTGCACTCATCTGCTGCCCGGCCACAAAGACCTCGCCCGACGTAGGCACATCTAAGCCGCCCAGCAGGTGTAAGAGTGTGCTCTTGCCCGCGCCCGAGGCCCCCAAGATGGCAACAGTTTCACCCGCCTGCACGGCAAAATCCAAACCGTCAAATACCGGCGTATGCAGGCTGCCTTCGGCATAGACCTTGCCGAGCTTTTCTGCGCGAATCACTTCACTCATAGCGCAGTGCCTCCGCTGGAGCCGTGCGCGCCGCGCGCCAAGCAGGATACAAGGTTGCGACAAAGGCCATGAGCAATGCCACCACGCTGATAATCAGCACATCGGAAGCCTGTAAATCTGTTGGCAGCCCAGTGATGTAATACACATCTTCTGGCAACAACTGCACGCCAAATATCTTTTCGATGGCTTGCAAAATATTGTCTAAGTTTAAGGTCAAGGCGATGCCACCAATCACGCCGGACACAGTGCCAATAATGCCGATCAGGCTACCTTGCACCATAAACACCTGCATCACCTGCATCGGCGTAAGCCCTAATGTGCGCAAGATTGCAATATCCGCCTGTTTATCCGTCACCAGCATTACCTGCGATGACACGAGGTTGAATGCCCCCATCGCAATGATCAGCGAAAGCAAAATCGCCATCACTGTTTTCTCCATTTTCAGGGCGCGGAACAAGTTGGCGTTGTCCTGCGCCCAATCGCTCACTAGGTACGGGCCCTTCAACTTTTCTGCCAGCGTGCGCCCCACGGCGCTAGCCTGATCCATATCGCGCAGCGCCAAACGCACGCCGGTGACGCCGCTCCCCATGCGCAGCACGCGCTGCAGGTCGGCCATGTGCACCACCGCCAGCCCCTTGTCGTATTCGTTATACCCCACTTCAAAAATACCGCTCACTTTGAAGCGTTTCATGGTTTGCACGCCACCCAACGGCGTACTGCGAAACTCGGCCAAGGTCACGATGACATCGTCGCCCACACCAACCCCCAGCCACAGTGCCAACTCACGCCCAAGGACGATATTGAAACTACCCGACTCCAGTTGGCTCAGCTTGCCTTGCACCATTTTGTTCGGCAGCACCGACACCTTGCCTTCTTCGTCAGGTAGCACACCGCGCACCATGGCTGGCTGATTATTGGCCCCTGAAATAAGCGCTTCTTTTTCGATATAAGGCGCCGCGCCAATGACACGCGCATCTTGCATGGCAAGCTTCACCGCGTGTGGCCAGTCTTGCAGCGGCTCGCCGTACCCACTCACGGTGACATGCGCGGCCATGCTCAGCATGCGGTCACGGATTTCTTTCTGAAACCCGCTCATCACCGCCAGCGTAGTAATCAAAGCGGTGACACCCAGCGCGATACCAAGAATCGAGGCCAGTGAAATAAATGAGATAAAACCATTGCGACGCTTGGCGCGCAGATAGCGCAGGCCAATCGCCACCGGGACAGGTTTGAACATGGGTCTAGATGCTATTGGGACGCGCTATCTTGCCACTGTTCTTGTATCGGTGAGCAGATCACGCTGCATTATGGCCAGCCGCAATTCACGCTGCATCTCATGATTGAGCGTGTCGGGCCAATACACCAGCCGCTGCAGCCTACCGTTTTGCGCCCTCCAGCTAAGGAAAGCGAGCGGCCCGCGCCAACGCACCTGCAGCCCCATAATGGGCTGGCCATCAAGACGTATTGCCGCGCTCCCTATTGGAATATCAAACGCGTGGATCGCGCTATTGCGGTACTGCCACGCGCCACGTACACCGCAGGCAAAAGCCGCACTGGCAAGCACAGCGGCGGCAGCCTGTGAAAGATCGGAGACCCATAACGCAAAAGGCGCCAGCAGTGCCAGCGCCCAAAGCATGAACTCACACCATCGCGAAGGCCACCATTCAAGGTGGCAAGGTGCGAATGCGTTCGACGAGTGCGGCAACGTCTGCATTGTCGGGAACCTCATGGCCGATAAACCAGCGCCAGAGTCTGTCGTCTTCTGAGTCTAAAAGCGCTAAGAAAACATCCCGTTCCTGCGTCGTACTTTGCCGCCATGCGCGATCTAGCCAGCGTTCTAACAGCTGATCTAGCTCCCGCATACCCCGCCGACAGCGCCAGCGGAGTTTTTTGAGCAGAACGTCTTCGTCCATCACATCTTGCGCAGTAGCATCAACTTCTTGATTTCCGCAATCGCCTTGGCAGGGTTCAACCCCTTCGGACAGGTGCGGGCGCAGTTCATGATGGTGTGGCAGCGGTACAGCTTGAACGGATCTTCGAGCTCATCCAAACGCGCGCCGGTGTCTTCATCACGGCTGTCCACGATCCAACGGTAGGCCTGCAGCAGCACCGCCGGGCCAAGATAGCGGTCGCCGTTCCACCAGTAGCTGGGGCAGGACGTGGAGCAGCAGGCGCATAGGATGCACTCGTACAGGCCGTCAAGCTTTTTGCGATCTTCCGGCGACTGCAGGCGCTCACGGTCGGTGGGGGCCGGGGACTGGGTGCGAATCCACGGGCGAATACTGGCGTACTGCGCATAGAAATGCGTCAGGTCCGGCACCAGATCTTTCACCACCGGCATATGCGGCAGCGGGTGGATCTTTACATCGCCCTTCTGCACTTTTTCAATGGCGCAGATGCAAGCCAGTGTGTTGGTGCCATCGATATTCATCGCGCACGAACCGCAGATCCCTTCACGGCAGGAACGGCGGAAGGTCAGCGTGGGATCAACTTCATTTTTGATCTTGATCAGCGCGTCCAGCACCATCGGCCCACACTTGTCCATGTCCACCTCGAAGGTGTCCATGCGCGGGTTTGCATCGTCGTCTGGCGACCAACGATAGATATGGAAGGTGCGCTTGTGCTTGGCGTCTGCCGCGGCAGGCCAGTGTTTGCCCTTCTGAATTTGGGAATTCTTCGGGAGTGAAAATTCTGCCATTGTCTTGATCTCCCCCGATTAGTAAACGCGCTTCTTCGGCGGCACAACCTCGACCTCATCGGTCAGGGTGTACATATGCACCGGACGATAGTCGAAGCTGGTTTTACCGGCTTCATCCACCTTCACCAACGTATGCTTCATCCAGTGGGCGTCATCGCGTTCCGGGAAGTCTTCACGTGCGTGGGCACCGCGGCTTTCGGTGCGCTGTTCTGCCGAATACATGGTCGCCACGGCTTGATCGAGCAGGTTGGCGAGCTCCATCGTTTCGATGAGGTCGGAGTTCCACACCATCGAACGATCGGACACCTTCACATGTTCGAACGAGGCATGCACCTGGTCGATCTTGGTACAACCTTCCTTCAAGGTCTCGCCGGTACGGAACACCGCTGCATCGGCTTGCATGGTGCGCTGCATATCCAAGCGAATCTGTGCGGTGGGCCGATCGCCATTGGCATTGCGCAGGCGATCGAAACGATCCAGTGCCTTGTCCAGCACGTCGCTGGGCAGGTCTTTATGCGCGGCGTTCGGCTGAATGGTTTCTGCCGCACGGTTCGCTACGGCGCGGCCGAAGATCACTAGGTCGAGCAGCGAGTTGGAACCAAGGCGGTTGCCGCCGTGCACCGAAACGCAGGCGGCCTCACCGATGGAGTACAGACCTTGCACGATGCTGTCGTTGTCATCGCCCTTCTTCTGCACCACTTCACCGTGGTAGTTGGTGGGGATGCCGCCCATGTTGTAGTGCACGGTGGGCAGGATCGGAATGGGTTCTTTGGTAACGTCCACGCCAGCAAAGATGCGCGCCGACTCGGCGATCCCCGGCAGGCGCTCGTGGATCACTTCCGGGCCTAAGTGCATTAGGTTCAAGAAGGCGTGATCTTTGTGCTCGCCCACGCCACGACCTTCGCGAATTTCGATGGTAATGGCGCGGCTCACCACGTCGCGTGAGGCCAAGTCCTTTGCGCTGGGCGCATAGCGCTCCATGAAACGCTCGCCCTGCGAGTTGGTGAGGTAGCCACCTTCACCGCGTACGCCTTCGGTAATCAGGCAACCTGCGCCATAAATGCCGGTGGGGTGGAATTGCACGAATTCCATATCCTGCAACGCAAGACCCGCACGCAGCGCCATACCACCACCGTCGCCGGTGCAGGTATGCGCCGAGGTGGCGCTGAAGTAAGCACGGCCATAGCCGCCGGTGGCCAAGACCACACCTTGTGCGCGGAAGAAGTGCAGCGTGCCTTCGTTCATATCCAACGCCAGCACGCCACGGCAGACGCCGTCGGCATCCATGATGAGATCGATGGCGAAGTACTCGATAAAGAAGGTCGCGTGGTGTGCCAGCGCCTGCTGATACAGCGTGTGCAGCATCGCATGGCCGGTACGGTCGGCGGCGGCACAGGTGCGCTGCGCGGTGCCCTTGCCGTAATGGGTGGTCATGCCGCCAAATGGACGCTGGTAGATATGCCCGTCTTCGGTACGCGAGAACGGCACGCCGTAATGCTCAAGCTCGATCACAGCAGCCGGTGCATTTTTGGTCATATATTCGATGGCGTCTTGATCGCCCAACCAATCGCCACCTTTGACCGTGTCATAGAAGTGGAAGCGCCAGTTGTCTTCGCCCATATTGCCCAGCGCGGCCGCGATCCCGCCCTGCGCCGCCACGGTGTGGCTGCGCGTGGGGAACACTTTGCTGATGCAGGCGGTTTTCAGGCCTTTCTCGGCCAAGCCAAAAGTGGCACGCAGCCCAGCGCCACCGGCGCCCACCACGAGCATGTCGAATTTATGTTCTTGAATCTTGTAGGCAGACATCGTCAATCAGCTCCCGAGCGCGATGCGCAGCACCGCCAACACGCTGGCGATGGCCGCCAGAGCGCAAATAAGAATGGTGGCCACTTGCAGCACGGCGGAATTCAGCGGCTTATGCACATAGTCTTCAATCACCACTTGCAGGCCGAGCTTGGCATGCCAGAACATGGCGACTAAGAACAGCATCAGCACCGCTGCATTGATGGGATCGGCAACGAATGCGCGCATATAGGCATATTCAGACGTACCCAGCGTGAGCAGGCTTACCAAGAGCCACAGCCCCGTTAGCGCAACGATCACAGCGGTAACGCGCTGCCAAATAAAATGGTTCGTGCCGTCTTTGGCCGAGCCCCAGTTGCGTGCACGCTTCAGCGGTGTGCGCATATCGTTTGCATTCCAGCTCATACTTGCCCCCAATGCAGCAACACCACGGCCCAGATGATGATCGTCAGCACGATGCTGCCGAAAATCGAAATTAGGCTGCTGCGCACAAAATCAGGGATGGCAAAGCCAAGACCACCGTCTTGGATCAGGTGACGCACGCCATTGATCAAGTGGTACGACAGTGCCCAGACAAACCCTAAGACAACGATTTGCCCCAAAAATGAGCCCGCCGCCGCCGTAAAGACGGCCCAACGCTCGGGGCCGCTGGCCAGTGCAAGCAGGCCGCACACAAGGCCTAATGCCCCTACCGAAAGAGCGATACCGGTGGCACGATGAATAATGGAGGTCGTCATCTGCGCCTGCCATTTATAAATCTGCATGTGCGGTGACAGTGGGCGTTCGCGAACGCGCGGTTCAGAGGCAGCCATAATCGGTGCGTTCTCCGGAGCTAGGCGGCTTGCGCCGCGTGAAAAAAATTAAAAATCGATGCAACGACCGTTCTTTTCCCAATCACCGTAGCGTGTTGGATCCGGCCCTTCGCGCCCGCCATACTCCTGCGCGGGTGTTAGGGTGGGGGTCGGCTGCGGTGGCACCGCTGGCTGCACATCAGGTTCGGCAGTCGAAACGGGCGTACGGTGGCTGGTTTCGTTCATAGCGCGGTAAGTTTACGTCTCCAACCCCGCATAGGACAAGCCAAAATGCTGTCCGGTAAGGCGAACGATTGTCGTTTAGTAGAGTAATGCGACGCTCACGCCACCAATACCGCCGTTTCTGCCTGTGCGCTCTGTATGCACTTCTCACCTGCCTTTGCTTGCTGGGCATGCTTAACCAGCCTACACAGGCCGCACCTACAGATGAGCCCCCCGCACGCATCCGGGTGGTCAGCGATAACAACTATCCCCCGTATCTATTTTTAGATGCCAATGGCAAGCCGCAAGGTTATGAAGTGGATATGTGGCGGCTGTTTGAAAAATACACCGGCACCCAAATAGAACTGATCCCCACAACGTGGGCTAACGCGCAAAAAACCCTGTTAGAAGGGAACGCGGACGTTATCGACATGATCTTTCTTACGCCTAAGCGCGAGAAGCTCTACGATTTCAGCGCCCCTTTTACCACGGTACAAATAAGCATCTATGCGGATCGCAACCTTCCCGCCATCCGTGACACGCACGCATTACGTGATCTACCCGTTGGTGTTGAAGCGGGCGATGCCTGCGTGGAAAAGCTGGAATCACAAGGCATCACCCGGCAGAAAACCTACCCTGGGTATCAGCAAATTATCGACGCCACGCTTCACGGGGAAGTCCGTATTTTCTGTATGGATGAAGGGCCAGCCACTTATTATCTGTACCGTAATGAGGCGTTAGATAAATTTCCGCGCGCCTTTCCCCTTTACAAAGACCAATTCCGTCGCGCTGTGCGTAAAGGTGATACGCGCATGTTGGCCATGATCGAACACGGCATGGCGCAAATCCCCCCCGAAGAGATAGCTCTTGTCAAAGCGCGCTGGCTAGAACGCCCGTTTGTCTTTGCCCCGTGGATGCGTATGACAGGCATTGCGTTAGGGATTGGCCTAGGCATCGTATTGATCCTCACACTCTGGCTTTGGGTGCTAAAGCGCAGCGTACAAAGCAAAACCGCTGAACTTATCGAGGAACAAAACAAGCTGCGCGGCCTGCTCAATGCCAGCCCAGACGCCATGTGGCTTAAGGATAAAAACGGCATTTATCTAGAAGGCAATGCACGCGTCTTTGAAATTTTGCACCTGCGTCAGCGGCCGCTTACGGGCCTAAGCGATAATGATTTATTCAGCGCCGATGCCGCCGTGCATGCCAGACAGCAAGACATCGAAGTCATGCAATCGGGCAAGCAAACAACATTCACCTTTCCTGTGGATAGCCCTACTGGGGTGCGTCAACTGGAAACGATCAAAGTTCCCCTCTATGCCCCTGGTGGAGCCCTGATTGGTGTTTTAGGCGCCGCGCGCGATGTGACCGAGCGCCTGCAAAATGAAGCCCAGCTAAGGCTCTGGGCGCATGCGTTCCAACATGCGGCCTTTGGGATGGTGCTATTCAACGTGCGCACACATTGCATCGCGATGGTCAATCCGACATTTGCCGAAGAGCGCGGCTACACCTGCCAAGAAATGGTGGGGCTTAGCGTTGATGCACTCTACCCTGCAGACATCCGTGAAGAGCGCGCAAAAGCACGCACCCAGATCGATCAAGCACCCCACACACTTATTGAGACCGAGCACATTACTCGCGATGGCCGCCGCTTTCCGGTGCAGTTGGATATTTCAATCTCCAGAGATATTTATGGGGCCCCACAATTTGCCATTGCACTTGCTCAAGACATCAGCGCCCGGATTCAAGCCGAGCGCGAGCTACGGCTTGCGGCCGTGGCGTTCCAGACTCAAGAAGCGATGCTGGTCTTGGATACGCAAGGCCACATCCAGCGCATCAATGCCGCCTTCACCACACTAACTGGGTTTGCCGACACTGAGACCGTTGGCAAAAAACCTTCCATGCTTGAACCGCAAGGCCCGGAATACAGCTTTTACAGGCGTGTTTGGGAGCAAGTTCAAGACGCCGGGGCTTGGCAAGGAGAATTTTGGATTTCCGACAAACGCCGCCAACTCAAATTGATTCGCGCAGAAATTACTCCGGTTGCCGACGACAGCGGCCGCGTGGCGCACTATGTCTGCGCCATGACCGACCTCACCGGCGAGCACGAAGCTCACGCGCGCGCCGAGCATATGGCCCGCTTCGACCCGCTCACCGACCTTCCCAACCGCAGCTTTTTGATCGAAAAACTACAGGGCACACTCAGCGATCCGCAGGTGAGTGCCGGCGCCCTACTTCTATTTGACGTTGATAATTTTAAACGGATCAACGACTTACGCGGCCACGCCATTGGCGACCGGCTGCTGGCCTATATCACCCAGCGTCTGCATGGGCTGCTCGGTGAAGAAGACACATTAAGCCGGTTTAGTGGCGGCACGTTTGCCCTGCTGCTGTCCTGCAAGTTAGAAGCCCCCTCCCCTGTCCGCGAACACGCCCCCGCCATTGCCGAACGCATTCGCCGCATGCTGCGTGAACCGTTCTGGCTGGGCAATACCGCCTCGGCCACGGTAAGTGTCAGCATCGGCTGGACCGAGCTACGCTACGGCCATGCAACTGCCGAGATCGCACTGAAAGAGGCTGAGCTGGCGATGTACACCGCCAAGAAAGATGGACGCGACTGCATCCGCGCCTTCGAGCCCGCCATGCTTGCCGCCTTGGAGCGCAAAGAAACATTGGCCGATGACTTGCTTGACGCCGTTACCCACGACGACGGCGGGCTTGAGCTCTATCTGCAACCGCAAATCAACCTGCAAGGGCAGACCATTGGCGCAGAGGCGTTATTGCGCTTTACCCGGCCCAATGGCGAGAGGGTGCCCCCTGATGCATTTATTCCCTTGGCTGAAGACAACGGCCTCATCCTTCCTATTGGTGACTGGGTATTGCAACGCGCCTGCGAGCGCCTTGCGGCGTGGGCCAAGCAACCACTAACGCGCGATTTAGTCTTGGCCATCAATGTCAGCGCCAAACAATTCACCCAACCCAGTTTTGTGGAAGACGTGCACCAAGCGCTACTGCGCAGCGGTGCCCACCCACAACTACTGAAGCTTGAAATCACAGAATCCATGATTTTGGGTGACGTTGCGGAAGTGGCCAGACGCCTTACTCAACTCCGCGCACTTGGTATCAGCATTTCGCTTGATGATTTCGGCACCGGCTATTCTTCACTGGCCTACCTGTCACGCTTACCACTTGACCAACTCAAGATTGATAAAAGCTTTGTCATGCGCCTGCCCGCAGACAGCAACGACGCCACCGTGGCGCAAACCATTATCGCCATGGGCCACGGTCTAGGCCTAGATGTGATCGCCGAAGGGGTGGAAACGCAGGCACAGCGCGATTTCCTGATCGCACACGGCTGCCATGCCTTCCAAGGCTATTTATTCTCACGCCCGCTGCCGTTACTGGAATTTGAAGCCTGGCTACAAGAATCAAGTTTCGAGAAATGAGCATTGCGTTTCGTTTTACACCACTCGCTTAATGAAAAATCGTGATAAGTTAAAACAGCTTGGGCCAAAAGCGCTTACTTAAGTACGGAGTGGTTCGCTCATTTTCAAGGAGGCAACATGCGCGGCATGCTGTGGGCACGTTTCTGGCTGATGCTCAGCCTGCTGCCTATCGCTACGCCCGCTGTACTTGCCGCACCTGCTGCATCGCCACCCATCACGCATTTGCGCGTTGTTGCGGACACCAACTACCCACCCTATATGTTTGTGGATGCCAGTGGCCGGTTACAAGGGTATGAAGCCGACGTCTGGAAGCTATTTGAGAAACACACCGGCATCCAAGTTGAAATTGCGCGCATGGACTGGAAAAGTGCCCAACGCACAATGCTGGACGGCAAAGTCGACGTGATCGACGTCATCTACCGCACGCCCATTCGCGATACGCAATACGATTTTTCCGAACCCTACGCCACCTTGCCGGTAGCGATCTATGTCGATAAACGCATCACCGGCATCCACGACACGCAAAGCCTGATCGGCTTTCCGATCACCACCGAAGACGGCGATGCCTGCGAGGAAAAACTCATACAGCAGGGGCTAGAGCCTACGGGCGGTTATCGCGACTACCAGTCACTTATTAAAGATGCAGCAGACGGCAAGGTGCACATCTTCTGCATGGACGAAAGCCCGGCCAATTATTTTCTCTATCGCGCGGGCATACTCGATAAATTTTATCGAGCCGTGGTTATCTATGAAGGCCAACTGCATTGGGCCGTGCGCAAAGGCGATGCGGCTATGCTTGCGCTGGTACAGCAGGGCATGGCAAAAATCACCCCCGCCGAACGCAAAGCACTGCGCGAAAAATGGTTGGATCGCCCGTTTGTTATCACACCGTATCTGCGCTTCATCGGTATTGGTGGCGGCATTGTGCTTGGGCTATTTGCATTGATGAGCCTATGGCTTTGGCTGCTGCGGCGTAGCGTGGACAAGCGCACGCAAGAACTACAGTTCACCCACAACAAACTACTCACCGCCTTCAACGCCAGCCCCGATGCGATGTGGGTCAAAGACCGGAACGGCGTATATCTGGAATGCAATCAACGCATCTTTACTATCCTAGGTTTAGAGCCTAAAGCGCTGTTGGGTCACGATGATAGCCAGCTATTTCCACCGGAAGTGGCCAAAGCAGTTCGCGCCTACGACCAAGAGGTGATGCGCAGCGGCAAATCGCATACCAACCCAATGGTTGTGACTGTTGACGGCAAAGAGCGGCGGCTCGATTGCATCCACGTCCCCCTGTTTGGCCAAGACGGCACGCCGCAAGGCATCTTTGGCACCGCACGCGATGTCACCGATCTACTGAAAAGCGAAGAGCAGCTTCGGCTTGCCGCCGTGGCCTTTGAAACACAGGTGGCGCTGGCTATTTTGGCGTTTGATGGCACGACGGAGCGCGTCAATACCACCTTCATCACACTCACCGGCTATACCGCCGATGAGGTTGTTGGGATCAAGCTCAGCATGCTCAAGGCACAGGAGTTTGACGCCGCTTTCTATCAAAATATCTGGGAGAAAGCGCAAAAAGACGGCCACTGGGCGGGCCAATACTGGATTTCAACCAAGCATCATCAACTGCGTCTCGTGCATGCGGAAATTTCGGGGGTGCCCGACGAGCAAGGCGGCATTGGCCATTTTGTATTGGCGATGACCGATTTAACCGAAGAGCACGAAGCCCACGCACGCGCCAACCACATGGCGCAGTTTGATCCTATTACCGATCTTCCCAATCGTAGTTCGCTCCACGAAAAATTGGGCCAGGCTCTGGCCGACCCAACGCTCACGCGTGGCGCACTCTTGCTAATCGGCATTGACCATTTCAAACGTGTCAATGACCTGCGCGGGCACGCCCTTGGCGATCGGTTACTTGCACTCTTGGGGCAGCGCCTGCATTTACTTTTTGACGACCAAGTGGTGCTGAGCCGGCTAGGTGGTGATGCATTTGCCGTTCTGATCACTTGCAACCACGACAGCCAAACCTCGTGTGAAGATCACGCCTCCAGCACTTCCGAGCGCATCCGTCAGGCGCTACTAGAGCCTTTCTGGCTGGGTAACGACACATCAGTGACCATCACCGTCAGTATCGGCTGGACGCGCCTGCACGGTGGTGAAAACGCCGCTGACCAAGTATTGAAAGAAGCCGAATTGGCGATGTATTCGGCCAAAGCCGATGGCCGCAACTGTGTGCGTCAGTTTGAACCTGCCGCCTTGGCCGCACTTGAGCGCCAAGAAGCATTGGCCAACGATTTGCTCAACGTGCTGTCGGGCGATACCGAAGGTTTAGACCTTTATTTCCAGCTTCAAGTGAATCAGCAAGACCAGACCCTTGGCGCCGAAGCGCTGCTGCGCTGGTCGCGCCCCAATGGCGAGCGCATTCCTCCCGATGTATTTATTCCCATTGCAGAAGACAGTGGCCTAATTCTTCCCTTGGGCGATTGGGTGCTGCAGCGTGCCTGTGAGCGCCTTGCCAGCTGGGCCAGCCAAGCACTGACTCGCGACTTGGTACTTGCCATCAATGTGAGTGCAAAGCAATTTGCCCAGCCCGGGTTTGTTGAAGATGTGCGCCAAGCACTCCGGCGCAGCGGTGCCAACGCACAACGGCTGAAGCTGGAAATCACCGAATCCATGATTCTTGGCGACATCGATACAATTATTCAGCGATTGGCACAACTGCGCGCACTTGGCATCACGATTTCGTTGGATGATTTCGGTACGGGTTATTCTTCGTTGGCCTATCTGTCGCGCCTGCCACTTGACCAGCTGAAGATCGACAAGAGCTTTATCATGCGCCTCCCCGAAGACGACAACGACGCCACGGTGGCGCAGACCGTGATCGGTATGGGGCGCGGGCTTGGTCTTGAGGTCATCGCGGAAGGCGTGGAAACACAGGCACAACGCGACTTCCTTACCCAGCACGGCTGCCATGCGTTTCAAGGCTATTTCTTCTCACGTCCGCTGCCCCTCATGGAATTTGAAGTGCTGCTTTATGAGCGCCAATCAGCGCAGCCCACCTTGACTGCCTAACTCACTGCGCACGGTCGCATTTACCGCTATCTTAGGCAGACAACATACGCCGCTGTATCGAGGGGTTGCATGACGGCATTTGATTCTGACGTTCTTGTCATTGGCGGGGGGCTGGCCGGTATCGTCACCGCACTGGAATGCCTACGCGGTGGCAGGCGCGTGACATTAGTGGACCGGGACACCCCCGAGCGCTTCGGCGGATTGGCGCGCTGGGCCTTTGGTGGCATGGCTCTGGTGGGCACGCCGCTACAGGCCAAGCGCAAGATTCCCGACACGCCCGAACGGGCGCTAGCCGATTGGGTTCGTTTTGGAGAGCTCGATCCCGACGACCATTTCCCGCTGCAGTGGGCGCGCTATTACGTTGAGCACAGCATAAGTGAAGTCTATGACTGGCTCACCGCGCACGGCATTGGCTTTATGCCCGCAGTGAACTGGGTAGAACGTGGCCTGCACGGCGACGGCAACAGCCTGCCGCGCTACCATATTGTTTGGGGCACCGCGCACGCGCTGACGCTGCGCCTTATTGCCGCCTTACACGAGGCGGGCCGCAGCGGCCGCCTAACACTTTTGCACCAGCACCGCGTTACCGGGCTGGAATATGGCCACAATGGCGTAACTGGCGCAACGGTACTAGACGAAGCCAACAACCGTGAAGTGCAGCTGCATGCCGAATGCGTTGTACTGGCGATGGGGGGCTTAAACGGAAGCCATGCCGAAACCGTACGCAACTGGCCGCTGGATCAGGCGCGCCCGCACACCATGCTCAACGGCGCCCACCCCTTTGCCGATGGCAAACTGCACCACCTCGCCGCGGGGCTTGGGGCGCAAATTACCCATGCGGGTGATATGTGGAATTACGCGGCGGGCTTCCCCCACCCGAAGCCCCACTTCCGCGGCCATGGACTGTCTGCAATTCCCTGCAAGTCGGCCCTTTGGCTTAACCATCGGGGCGAGCGTATCGGGCCGGAACCGTTGGTCACCGGCTTTGACACCCACTGGCTTTGCCAACGCGTGGCCGAACAAGAACGGCCGTGGACGTGGCATCTGCTGAACTGGCGTATCGCGCTCAAGGAATTCGCCATCTCCGGCGCCGAGCACAACCCGCGCATTCGCGATAAACAGTTTTTGCATTTCCTCAAAGACACCTTGTTGGGCAACCAGCGCTTGGTGCAGCAAATGCAGCAGGAGGTGCCACAGTTTCTTGTGGCAGAGACGCTGCGCGAACTGGCGGAAAAAATGAACGCGCTCACCGGCCAACAAGACGTGAGCCCAGCCACACTGCAAGCCACAGCCGATGCATTCGACGCGAATTTCTCCAACGGCTTGCACTTGCATAACGATGCGCAAATTCGCAGCATCTTGCACGCGCGGCAGTGGGGATCAGACCGGCTACGTACCTGCGCCCCCAAACCATTGCAAGCACCGGGCAGTGGCCCGTTTATCGCCATCCAAATGCAGCTCATTACCCGCAAAAGTTTGGGTGGGCTGCAAACCGACCTACAAAGCCGCGTCTTGGACGGCAATACCGCTCCCATTCCCGGCCTGTATTGCGTGGGTGAAGCGGCAGGCTTTGGTGGCGGTGGAGCCAGCGGCAAGCGCTCGTTGGAAGGCACATTCTTGCCCGGCTGCATCCTAACCGCGCGTGCGGCGGCGCGCTCGATTACTACAGGAAACTAGCGAATGAATGGCGCACAAGCCCTAATGAAAACGCTGGCCGATGCGGGCGTAGAAGTGTGTTTTTCTAACCCCGGCACCAGTGAAATGCATTTCGTTGCGGCACTTGACTCTGAGCCGCGTATGCGCGCCGTATTGACCCTGTTTGAGGGCGTGGCCACCGGCGCGGCCGATGGCTACGCACGCATGGCAGGCAAGCCCGCCACCACGTTACTGCACCTGGGCTGCGGGCTTGGCAATGGTCTTGCCAACCTGCATAACGCGCGCAAAGGAAAAGTGCCTGTACTTAATATCGTGGGTGATCACGCCACTTACCATGTGCAGTACAACGCGCAGTTGCAGTCGGATATTGAAACCGTTGCCCGCAATGTTTCACCCGGCTTCGTGCGTACATCGCAAAGCACCCAAGCGCTGTGCCAAGACGCCATCGATGCACTCGCCGCGGCGCGCAGCTATCCGCACCAAGTAGCCACATTGATTCTGCCCGCCGATGTGTCTTGGGGCGAAGGTGGCACGCCCTGCCCGCCGCACCCCATTACACCGCCGCAAGCAGCGGATGAGGCCACGCTCACAGCGCTTGCCAGCCTGATCCGCAGTGGTGCGAAGGTTGCTTTTTTGCTCGGCGGGCAGGCGCTCTATGAGCCCGCACTTATGGCCGCAGGCAAACTTGCGGCGCGTTATGGCACTAAGCTGTTTAGCGAAGTGTTCCCAACCCGCCTGCAACGCGGCGCGGGCCTACCCGTGGTGGAGCGCATCGCCTATTTAGCAGAAATGGCGACGCTCCAGCTCAGTGGAATCGAGCACCTTATTTTGGTGGATGCTAAATCGCCGGTATCGTTCTTCGCCTATCCCGGCAAACGCAGCGACCTAGTGCCCGATGGCTGCCATGTGCATACGCTTGCCACACCCGAACAAGACGCGCTACGCAGTCTTCAGCAACTTGTCACGAAACTTGAAGCCGACTCGACCACACCCACACTACAACCTGCCAAACGCCCATCGCGCCCACGCGGCAAGCTCAGCGCCGCCAAAGTATGCAAAGCGGTTGGGTATTTACTTCCGCACGATGCCGTCGTGATTGACGAAGCCATCACTTCCGGCTTGATGCTCGGCGTGATGACCCAAGGCGGGCCACGTCACGACCTCATCACACTCACTGGCGGCGCGATCGGCCAAGGCCTGCCGAATGCCGTAGGCGCAGCCATCGCCTGCCCGCAGCGCCCAGTCATTGCGCTCATTGGCGACGGCACTGCCATGTACACCATTCAAGCCCTGTGGACGATGGCACGCGAGCAGCTCAATGTCACCGCGATTATTTTCAATAATGCGAGCTATTCGGTCCTAAATGTGGAGCTAGATCGCGTAGGAGCAGAAGCTCAGGTCGGCCCGAAAGCGAAATCGCAACTCGACCTGCGCGGCCCGGTGATCAATTTTGCCGAACTCGCGCAGGGCATGGGGGTGAGTGCGCGGCGCGCGGCCACGGCGGAAGCCTTTTGTCTTGCGCTGGAGCACGCACTGACTTCACCCGGGCCGCATTTGATCGAAGCGCTAGTGCCAGAATCGCTAGGCCCCGGCAAGCGCCGCGTGCTGCCGTGGCTGCTGCGCTCGCTGCCCAACTTACCTAAACCGTTAGCAATAGCGCTCAAGCGCAAGCTAGCTCCATAGCCTTTAATTCAGCAGCACGAACACCGTGACGAGTACCAACTGCGCAACGGGGTAAAAGCTCGCACGATCGAATAACCGCGCCGCCAAACGGCCGTCAAGGGTGCGGAACAAACGAACGCCCGGCACCAGCAACAGCAATACGCCAATGGCGAGGTTAGCGATCTGATAAGGCATCCCCAATTGAAGTGGCGACATCGCAGGCAGCCAATAGCTCAGCACCAAGGTTGCAATGATGGCGAGCAGCATCACGGTTCCAGAAACGCGCGGCCCGAAGGTCACAGGAATTGTTTTTGCCCCCACACGCTTATCTTCTTCCACATCGTTCCAGTCGGCCGGTACATTTTGCCCACCAATCTCCCATGCCATCAGCCACGCCACCATCAGCGCCAAGAGCAATGGGTCAGGGCGTTGCACCACGGTGAGCACCGCCGCCACTGGGCCGAGCGATTTCACCAAACCACTGACTACCACGCGCCAATAGGTCACTTTAAGCAACATGCAATAACCGGCTTCCAGCACCGGCGCGGCCAGCACCACCAGCACTAGCAGCGGGTTCAACCAATACGCGCCCACAAGCGCCACCGCATACCAGCAGGCAAACCACACAATGCCGCTGCGCAGACTCAGCTTGCCCTGTGCGATGGGATAGCGCAGATCCGAAGCCTCTACCGAATAGCCGGGGTTGATCCCCTGTCCCGCAAATTTCTCGCGATCAACTTTCACCCCCAGTAGATCGTTCAGCGCATAGATCGCGGTATAGCCCGCCCCTGCGGTGATCAGCGCCACCAGTAGCACCTTCCACTCTGGAAAATGCCCCAGCCACAGCAGCGCCGCAAACCCGGCCATGGCGATATCCAGCACGCCGTGGGTCGAACGTGAGAGAGCGAGAAATTTGCGCATGCTCAGGCCTTTTTAACGAAGCTCATCATGTAGTTCACATCTTCCTTGCCTTTCGCCACTTTGAACGACTTAAACAGCGGGTTGTACATCAGGCTGGCACTACGAAGATGAGTGAGGCCACTTTGCTGCGACCACGCTTTCATTTCATCAGGGCGGATCAGTTTGGCGTACTCATGCGTGCCCTTGGGCAGAATGCGCAAGATGTATTCACCGCCAAAAATGGCAAACAGCCACGCTTTGAAATTGCGGTTGATGGTGGAGAAAATCACATGTCCACCGGGCTTGAGCAGGCGCGTGCAGGCGTCAATCACCGCCGCTGGGTCCGGCACATGCTCCAGCATTTCAAGGCAGGTCACCACGTCAAAGGTGCCCGCTTCCAGCAGCACCAATTCCTCAACTGTTTGGATGCGGTAGTCGATATTCAAGCCGCTTTTTAATGCGTGTTGCTTGGCTACTTCCAAGGTCAATTCTGACTGATCAATACCCACGACATTCGCCCCGGCTTTGGCTAGGGTTTCAGTCAAAATACCGCCACCGCAGCCCACGTCCACCACGCGTTTACCGCGCACATCGGCATGATCGAAGGTGAACTGGCTGCGCAAAGGATTGATGACGTGCAGCATACCCATCTTGCCGTTTGGATCCCACCACAGCTGGGCAACACGGTCGAATTTACTTACTTCTTGACTATCAACGTTCGAAGGCGTGCTCATTGTGTGGTGCTATCCATGTAGGTAATTGTGAAAGCGCAGCGTTCAAATCGCTGCGGCTAATATCGTTGAGGAAGATGCAGCGCCCCATGCCCTGCGGCATCGGCACGCGCTGCTGGCCATTGCGGTGCTTGACGCGATCCTGCAGCGCATCCCACATCAGCTGCGCATCCAACACGCTGTAATCCAGCTGAATTTCCAGCGTGCGCACCAGCGCGAACACGCGCGCGGTATCCGCTTCGCTCAGTAAATTGCGGTGGTAAGCAATGAGCACCGAGACCAGGATATCCAGCAACACTGCCTCGCCGTGCAGCAGGTGGTGCTCGTGGCGAGTTTCAAGACCGTAGCTAAAGGTATGGCCAAAATCGACCCGGCGCGCCAGCTCTTCTTCGTGTAGATTCGGTGCAAGCTCGGCCAACATGCCACCAATTGCAGCGTCTAAAATTGCTTCGCCTTCAGCGCTGCTAAAACAGTTGGCAATCGACTGCGCGCCCTGCTCTTCCAATAAGCGCAGCAGCGGTGCGTCACGGATGATCGCCAGCTTGATAATTTCGCAAACACCATTAAGCAGGTGGCGTTTGGGGAGCGTGGGTAAAAAGCTGCGATCCAGCAATACCGCGCGCGGTGGTTCAAACGCACCGAGGCGGTTTTTATTACCGTTGAAATTGATGCCGGCCTTGATGCCCAGCGCCGCGTCGATATAGCCCATCAAGGTGGTGGGTACTTTGATATGCGGCACGCCGCGCCGATAGCTGGCCGCAAGAAAACCCACTACATCGGTGAGCACGCCACCGCCAATGGCGATGATCGGCTCATCGCGGCGGTGGATAGGAAATGCGTCGAGCTTGCGTGCCAAGTCCTGATAGATCTCGATCGTTTTATTTTCTTCCCCGCCGGGAAATACAACGATCTTGGCTTCAATACCGCGCTGCTGAAAATACGCCTCAATGCGATCGCCGTGTAGGCGCATCACATTGCCGTCCACCACCACAAAGCGCCGCCCCTGCGGCCAGCCAAAGCTCATCAGTGTGTCGTTTTCCGGAGCAAATAGATCCGGTGTTTTCACCACGTCATAGGCAATCGGGCGATTGACGCGCACCTGCCAGCGAGTTTCCGCTTGCGTCATGCGGCGTCCAGCCAGTGATCACGGTGGTCTAAAACCTCGCGGGCAATGGCTTGCGCAGCGCCAAGGCTATGGTTTTGCCAACGCCCGCACTGCTCCACATTCGCATACGGCACCGCTTTGGCATCCAGCATGCTTTCTAAAATACGTTCCAACGCGGTGCAGACCACGTCCACCCGGCCTTCATTCTGAAACACCAGATAGAAGCCCGTTTGGCAGCCCATGATGCCCACCGAAATAAACTGCTCCGGCAGCAGGCGCGAAAAGCCTTCTAGCAAAAAGTGTTCGACCGAGTGCAGCTCGGTATCGGTCATGTACTCATCGGCATTGGGATGGCGCACGCGCAGATCAACGCAAAAAATCGCGTCACCGTGTGCGCCAAGGCGGCCCGAGCGCAATTTGATGCTAGGGGCCTTGAGGCGGCGATGATCCATCTCGCCCACTAGATCGAGATTCCAGCCCAGTGCTTTGATATCCGGCATGATGGCTCCTTAAGGGGTTGCAAGAAACGGCATGAGATGGCGATAACTGTCGTCCAGCGCCTTCTGCCAGCCTTCTACGTGGTGATACAGCTCGATCGAGCCGTAGCCGCTAAATCCGTTCTCAGTGAGTGCTTTGAAACTTGCGGCAAAATCCAGCGTGCCTTCCCCTGGGATTTCGTGAAAGTGCACGATACCGGTCAAGGTATTGGCCACCATCTTGTCCACCAGCGGCGCGCGCTTGGCACCACGCAGATAGCCTGCAATGGGGCGCGCACGTTCCAGCACGTCATAGCTCAGCCCCGGCATGGAAATGAGATAGGTGAAAATTTCATCGTCCCGCGGCGAGCTACCTGCATACAGGCTGCGGTAGTCGATCAGTTGCAAATCTTGCTGCACATTCGCCTGCTGCAGCAACGCATCGACCCGCTGCCTGCGTGTAAGCGATAACGTGCCTTCGTAAAAATAAATCGGGTGCTTGCGATCCAGCAGCAAAAACTCTGCGTTATCCGGAAAATGCACCAGTACGCTGGCAAAGCCGAGGTCTGGCGCAAGTTCGGGGTGGTCTTGCACAATTTTCAGGTTATAGCCTTCACGCGCATCGGAGATATGTAAATACTTCGCGTGCGGTGCCGCTTGGGCCAAAGCGTCAACGTAATTGTGTTCAGAACAATATGCGTGGCAGATGTCGATATGCAGTTTGAACTTGGGTGAATCCACCAACCGCATCAGCTCAAGCCCCTGCGCCATGGTTTCGATATACATGCCCGGCTCGGGTTCGATGAGCAATGTAATGTCTTCATCGTCGCGGATTTCGCGCAGGCATTCGTGGATCGAATCCACTAACAATTCACTAGGGTTTACCTCGGGGTGCGCCACATGGTCATCGCGCACGAAACCGCTGCCGAAGGTGACAAGATTCGTTCCCAACTGGCGCGCAACATGGATCCCACGCTTTACAAGATCGATCCTGCGCTTGCGCCCAGCTTTTTCCAGCGCCATCAGTGACGGCTCATGCGGGCGGTGTGGATCAAAGAAATGCGAGGCCGTAGCCACGCAGGCGGCGTTTACTCGCCGCGCATCAAGGCGCTTTTTGACTTCCGCTAAATAAGCGTCGTCGATATTGAACGGGTTGAACTGGTCGCGGTGGAAGGAAATCTCTACCCCGGCATAGCCCGCCCGATCGACCGCATCGATGGCGTCTAAAAAATCAAGATTGGTCAACCCGAAGGTGCTGTAGCTGAGCTGGATCGCGCCCATGGCCAGTTCCGAAAAAAACTTGCCATTTTATACCCCGCCCCAGCGCCGCATTATCTGATACAGATCAAGTCCTGTACGGGGGCGCATCGCTACGCCCCCTTTTTTCCTCATTTCACAAGCTTTTGTGCCGCCAGAACGATGTCCTCATCCTTCGGAATCACCAGAAACGCCGCGCCGGCCAGCGGAGTGTAGGTATCGGCACCGCAGACCCGTTGCAGCGGCTTGCCACCAAAGCCTGCCTCGGTGATCGCGGTGATCACGCCCTCGCCGATGCCGGCGCTGAAGCGGCCTTCGTCCACCACCAAGATGCGCGCGCACTCGCCCGCATGTTTGGCGATCGCGGCGTGGTTCAGCGGCACCAGCCAGCGCAGGTCAACCACCCGCACCTGCCAGCCGTGCTGCTTTTCGATCTCGCGCGCGGCGCGCAGCGACATCGGCATGCCGTTGCCGTAGCTGAAGATCACGCAGTCTTTTGCATCCGCGTTGTAGACGCGCTCTTCGCCCAGCACCAACGCCTGGTCCGGCGCCGGGTACTCGGTGAGCCAGCCGCCATCGCCGGCCTCGTACAGGTCCTTGGTCATGTACAAGGCGATGGGTTCGAGGAAGGCGCAGACACGGCCATCGACCTTGGCCAAGGCCGCCAGCGTGCGCAACATCATCGCCGCATCATCACCGCGCGAAGGGCAGCCCACCACGAGGCCGGGGATGTCGCGCAGCGCCGTCACCGAGTTGTCGTTGTGGAAATGTCCGCCGAAGCCGCGCTGGTAGCCCAGCCCCGCGATGCGCACCAGCATGGGGTTTTGGTACTGGTTATTGCTGAAGAACTGCAGCGAGCAGGCCTCGCCGCGGATCTGGTCGATCGCGTTGTGCAGATAGGCCAGGTACTGGATCTCCGGCACCGGCAGCATGCCCATGGTGCCAAAGCCCTGCGCCATGCCAAGGATGGTGGTTTCATCAAGCAGACTGTTGAACACGCGGCGCGGACCGAAGGCCTTGTGCAGGCCCTTGGTCACCGTGTACACGCCGCCCTTCTGCGCCACGTCCTCGCCGAACAGCAGGGTTTCCGGATACTTGGCGAACAGGTCGTGAAGGGCTTGGTTGATCTGGATCGCTAGATGCTTCGGCACCTGCTTCTCCGGCAGCTTGTCCTCGCTGCCAAACGCCTTGATGCGGGCTTCGTGCGCAGGCATGCGCGCGGCCTCGGCCGCCACTTTGTCCGGCGTGTACGGTGCCAGCGGGCGCATCACTTCTTTCAGCGTTTCGATACGCGGGCGCTGGTCAGCGTCTTCGGCGGCGGCGAAACATTTCGTGCGGGTCGCTTCGTACAGGGCGAGGATTTCGTCCTTCGACATCAGCCCCGATTCCAGCGCGATTGCCGCCGAACGCAGCAGTGGGTCGGCCGCTTCCACCGCGCACAGTTCTTCAATGCTGCGCCATTCGATCTCGAAATCGGTACCGGCGTGACCCATGATCCGGTTGGTGCGCAGGTGCAGGAAGGTCGGGCGGCGGGTCTTGCGGCAATGCTCCACCGCACGCAGCACGTCGGTATAGCCCGCCGCCAGGTCCAGGCCATCTGCGAAGAAATAGTCGAGGTCGGGGCGGTTCTGGAAGTTCTCCGCGATCCAACCGGTCGGCGTTTTCACCGAGATGCCGATGCCGTTGTCCTCGCAGACATACAGCACCGGCGCGGGCAGCTTCTGGTAGGCCATCCACGAGGTGGCGTTGAACGCGGTCTGCGCGCTGGCGTGATTGCTGGACGCATCCCCGAACGAGCAGATCGCGATGGAATCATCGGGAATCGGCAGGGCGTGGCCGATGCGCTTGGCGGTTTCGATCGCCACCGCGGTGCCCAGCGCCTTCGGCAGCTGCGAGGCGATCGTCGAGGTCTGCGGGATCACCCACAAAGGCTTGCTGCCCCAGACCTTGTGGCGGCCGCCGCTGGCTGGGTCTTCCGCGCTGGCGGCAAAACTCAGCGCCGAATCCATGATCGGATCCATCCCCGGCAGCTTGCGGAAACGCTCGGCCATAAAGCCGCCGCTGCGGTAATGCAGGAAGGCCGGGTCGGTATGCCGCGCCGCGCGCGCCACCATCGCATTGCCTTCATGGCCGCTGGAGCCAATTGTGTAGAAGACTTTGTTCTGCACCCGCAGCACCCGCGCCATCAAGTCCAGGTGGCGCGAAATCAGCTGCGATTCGAACAGCTCGCGGAAGCCCTGCGCGTCGAGTGCGCTGCCGTCCAAAATCGCCTCGTGTGCGGCGGGCTTAGGCTGCGCCGTACCGCTCCAATTTTTTACAAACTCTTGAAAATTGACGTCACAAATCTCAGCGCGGTTCAGGCCCTTCATGCGGGCAGGAATTGGGTTTGGAACGGTAGCAAAGCTCATGATGGACTCGTTCAGTCATTGGCCGTGGCGCTGCCGCCACTGCTCGCGGGTTTGTCCCCACACGTCAACAACGGCGTCGTTGAATGGGGCTTGATGATCAATGCGCCGCAGCACGCGCGAACCTAATTTGCGCGCCACGTTTTGAGAGGCGATGTTTTCAGCATCGATACTGTGGATCACCGACGTCCAGCCCAGCACGTCGAAGGCGTAATGCATCGTCGCTGTGCAGGCTTCGGTGGCGTAGCCGAAGCCCTGCGCATCGGGATGGATGGCGTAGCCAATTTCGGTCCCCGGCCAGCCGTCCGGCTGCCACGGCCCGGCCTGTCCCACCCAGCGCCCGCTGGATTTTTCTTCAATGGCGAACATGGCAAAGCCCTGCAGCGCCCACGCACCGGGCATCTGCAAAAAGCGCCGCCAACAGCCGCCACGCGGCAGTGCTCCGCCAACGTGTTTCGCAGCTTCGGGGTTGCCAAATAGCTCGACGTAACGCTCGAAATCATCCATCTTCCACGCCCGCAAACGCAGGCGTGGGGTAAGCAAGGTGGGCGCGTCAGCCATGGCGAGATTTAGAACGCGTTGATGCCAGTGAGCTCACGGCCGATCACCAGCTGATGCACGGTTTCGGTGCCTTCGTAGGTGATGACGGACTCCAGATTCAGCGCGTGGCGAATCGCGGCGTGCTCGGTAGTGATACCCGCACCGCCAAGCAGATCGCGGCACTGACGGGCAATATCAATCGCCATCCGGCAGTTGTTCCACTTCGCCAAGCTCACCTGCTGCGGCTGCATCGTGCCCGCATCTTTCAGACGGCCCAGCTGCAGCACCAGCAGCTGCGCAGAAGTGATTCGGCGCGCCATATCGGCCAGCTTAAGCTGGGCACTTTGCGTCGCCGCCACCGGGCGGTCGAATAGGATGCGTTCCTTGGAGTAGTTCAGCGCCTCGTGCAAGCAAGCAATCGCCGCGCCGATCGGCCCCCAGGTGATGCCGTAGCGCGCCTGGGTCAGGCAGCCCAGCGGCCCCTTCAGGCCCTTCACGTTCGGCAGGCGGCTGGAATCGGGCACGCGCACGTTGTCGAAGAACAGCGCGCTGGTGACGGAGGCGCGCAGCGACATCTTGTGCTTGATCTCCTGCGCGGTGAAGCCGGGCATGCCCTTCTCCAGCACGAAGCCCTGGATGCCCTCGTCGGTCTGCGCCCAGACGATGGCGATGTCAGCCAGGTTGCCATTGGTGATCCACATCTTGGAACCGTTGATCACCCAGTCGCCGCCGTCGCGCACCGCGCGGGTCTTCATGTTGGCCGGGTCGGAACCGCCGTGCGGCTCGGTCAGGCCGAAGCAGCCGATCACCTTGCCCGCCGCCATGTCCGGCAGCCAGCGCATGCGCTGCTCTTCGCTGCCGTAGGCGTAGATCGGGTACATGCACAGCGAGCTCTGCACCGACACGAAGCTGCGTATGCCGGAATCGCCGCGCTCCAGCTCTTGGCAGATCAGGCCATAGCTCACGCCATTCAAACCCGCGCAGCCGTACTGCTCTGGCAGCGAGGAACCCAGCAGGCCCAGCTCGGCAATTTCCGGCACCAATTCTTTGGGGAAGCGCCCTTGGTCGAAGGCATCACCGATGATCGGAATCACCCGCTCGTCGGTAAAGCGCGCCACGGTGTCCTGCACCGCGCGCTCTTCTTCAGTGAGCAGGGAGCGAACATCAAACAGATCATACGGATTCAGGGCCATGGCGTTCTGGTTAATTTGGACGAACTGCCATTGTAATCACGCATGACGCGTAGGCGGTACGTTCGATTTGCCCAAATAAATCGCACAAAACGTCATTCGTTATGGGCTAAGCGGTCGTTTCGCCTGCTCACCGCACATCTTGCCTTCGTAAACGCAAAACAGGGCCGGTCACCCGACCCTGTTTGCATTGACGTTAGAGATGCAGTTTGC
This sequence comes from Thermomonas sp., assembly GCF_019104945.1. Taxonomy (GTDB): domain Bacteria; phylum Pseudomonadota; class Gammaproteobacteria; order Xanthomonadales; family Xanthomonadaceae; genus Thermomonas. Next base: position 66,648 of record NZ_JAHRWW010000005.1, read on the forward strand.
GCTTACTGACGCGTCGCGCCGGTATCTACCGCCGCTGTTTGCGTGACCACCTGACCATCGATCACCGGCAGCTGAGTGCCCGGCTTTTGATCCATACGCACCGTGCGATCCTGCCCGTTCAAGCGGTAGGTGACGTCGTAGCCAATGGTCTTGCTGCCATCACCCATGGCGATTTTGCTGCCCGGCTTTTTATCCATCCGCATGCTGCCGGTGCTGCCATCCGGCTTGCGGTAGCTCACGTCATAGCCCACCGTGTGCGAAGTGGACGAGGTGTTGTTCACGGTATGGCACTGGCGCTCGGTACGCTCCACCACCTTGCCGCCTACATGATTTTTATCCACCTTGTTGCCAACATAGCCACCGGCCACCGCGCCCGCCACAGTTGCCAATTTTTTACCGTTACCACCGCCCACTTGGTTACCCACCAAGCCGCCAATCAGCGCCCCAGCCACGGTGCCGCCTACGTTGCCATCTTTCTCTGGCAAGCGTTCTTGCACCACCACGTCTTCGCACACTTCGCGCGGCGTGTTGCTGGTGCTGGTTTCATTGATCGGCGTACTCTTAAGCACAGTGGCGTACAGCGGCTCGCTTGCCGTCACCGGCTGCACGTTCAGCACCTCGGCATATTCCAACTTACCCGATGCTGGGATAGCGGTATCCGGCGGTAATGGTTCTGTGCTACCTGCTGTTTGGCCCGCCTGCGGCGCAGCGGGGGTAGTGGGCAGCGCTTCGTCTGTCTTGTTGCTGCGGCTGTTCATATAGCCAGCGGTGGCCACGCCCCCCACCAGCAAAGCCGCAAGCGCAATCGCGATAGTGTTGTTGTTCGACATAATTTGGCTCCTGCAAAAACGGTGAGTGGGGGAATGGGTTGATTCCAACACGATGAAACTGAACCCACGCCGAGTGTACTGTGACGCATCTCACTGCCGTTCAGTTTCACCCGCATGATGTGTATTCCGCGTGCATGCTAGTTTTACCCGCATGAGCAACCCATTTCTATCCCCTCTTTTGCGCTGGCTGGGCAAACTCAGCTTCCCGCGCCTATTTGCGGTCACTGCCGCGCTGTTTTTTATCGATCTGCTCGTACCGGATTTCATTCCACTGATCGACGAAATCTTGCTGGGCCTTGGCACGTTGCTGCTGGCCCGCTGGAAAAAGCCTAGCGATGAAAAGCCGCCTATTGAAGGCGAGATAAAACGCTAACACCGATGCGGCTTATCGACAGCCACTGCCATTTTGATGCGGCCGAATTCGATGCCGACCGCGCTGCCGCCTACGCCCGCGCGACAGTGGCAGGTATTGCAGCGCAAATCGTTCCAGCGGTTGACGCAGCGGCATGGGCCAAGCTCAAACACGTCTGCACCAACCACACCGCGCTCTATCCTGCCTATGGCCTGCACCCTATGTATTTGGCCGAACACCGGCCTTGGCACCTGCTGCAGTTACGTGAATGGATCGAGCGCGAAAAACCTGTTGCGATTGGTGAATGTGGGCTGGATTTTTTTATTGAGAATTTAGACCCACAGCTACAGCAGCACTACTTTGATGCCCAGCTACGCCTGGCGCGTGAATTCAATTTACCCGTCATTGTGCACGCGCGGCGCGCGGTGGATGCGGTGATCGCCAGCATTCGCCGTGTCGGCGGATTGCGTGGGGTCGTGCATAGTTTTTCTGGAAGCCAAGAGCAAGCGGCGCAGTTGCACAAACTTGGCTTCTTACTTGGCATTGGTGGCCCCATCACCTATGAGCGCGCCAACCGCTTGCGCAAATTAGTTGCCAGCATGCCGCTGGAACAACTGCTGCTGGAAACCGACAGCCCCGACCAGCCCGGTAGCGCACATCGTGGCCAGCGCAATGAGCCCGCTTATTTGCTCGAAGTGTTGCATGTTGTGGCGCAGCTGCGCGGCGTTACGCCAGAAGCCATTGCGGAAGCCACTGCCCAAAACGCCGAACGTCTTTTCGACCTCACACCGCGAAGCAATTGAACGCGCCCCATCACCCACGCTTCGGCTTCAGCAACATCTCCATCGCCTTACCCACCGCTGCGAATGCAAACGCGCCGGTCACGTGGGTGGCCGCGCCAAGGCCCGCGCCACAATCCAGCTTTAGTGCATCGTCCTTGCCCAGCTGCGGGCGGATGCCGCAGACGCTGCCATCGGCCTGCGGATAGCGCACGTTCTCCAGTGAATACACCGCAGGAACACCGAAGTAGCGGTCGTGGTTCTTGGGAAAATTGAACTCCCCACGCAGTTTTTTTCGTATCAGCGACAACATCGCATCGTGCTCGGTGCGCGAGAGATCGCGCACCCGGATCTGCGTTACATCGCTGCGCCCTCCCGCCGAGCCCACCGCGATGATCGGCTGCTTGCGGCGTCGGCAATACGCGATCATTTCCACCTTGCTGCGAAAGCTATCGCAAGCGTCCAGCACCAAGTCCACCGGCGTGCCCAATAATTCATCCAAATTGGAGGGTGTGAGGAACTGCTGCTTGAGTTCCAGCCGCAAATGCGGGTTGATCGCGCGGCAGCGCTCGGCCATCGCCTCGATCTTGGCGCGGCCATACTGCCCTTCCAGCGCCGGCAGCTGGCGATTGGTGTTGGACACACACAAGTCGTCGGCATCGACCAAAGTAAGCTGGCCCACGCCACTGCGCGCCAACGCTTCCACCGCCCACGAACCCACGCCGCCAATACCCACAACGGTGACGCGGCACTGCGCAAGCCGCATCAACGCACCGCTGCCGTACAGGCGGTCAATACCGCCAAAACGCTGTTTTAGATCGTTTTCCATCGCATTAGTCTAAAGGTCATGTTGCAAGCTGTGCTGCGCTGCGCCATGCTGCACGCAGGATCACTATTTCGAGTGTTTGCTCAATGTCCGACATCCGGATTATCAAGAAGTATCCCAACCGTCGTCTTTACGACACTGAAATTTCTAGTTACATCACCATTGAAGACGTGCGCCAACTAATTATCGACGGCGACGAATTTCAGGTGCGTGACGCTAAAACCGGCGAAGATTTAACGCGGCAAGTGCTGCTGCAAATCATCACCGAACACGAATCCGAAGGCCAGCCAATGCTTTCTACGCAAATGCTGAGCCAGCTCATCCGCTTCTACGGCGACTCGCTGCAGGGCTTCATGGGTAATTATTTAGAGCGCTCCATGCAAATGTTTTTAGAACAGCAACATCAGTTCCGCCAACAGATGGGGGGCATGCTGGGGCAGACACCTTGGGCCGCGATCAATCAAATGACCGAGCGCAATATGGCGCTGTGGAAAGACTTCCAAAAAAATCTTACCGGCTCACTCGGCAACCCAGTTCAGCCCAGCGACAAAACCACCCGCAAACCGCGCTAATGCGCGGTTAGACGGTACTTAATCATTTGAATAAAGCAGCCACCGACGTGCGGCGTCTTCGCGGCTAAAGACGCGCACCGCGATGCCAAGCTCTAAGCACAGGATTTCACCGTATTCATTGAGCGTGATGTCATTTGTCAGTTCAACAAAGGCGATGCGCACCGGCTTTAGCCCCACATCCACCATGGTCTGGCTGATCGCTGAAACGTCAATGTCTCCCACAATGTCCTGTAGCTCTTCCAATACCAGCAGCCGGGTTGCCCCCTGCTGCTGACATTCCGCGCCGATCATCGTCCACATCGCAGTGGACACCTGCTGTGAATCGTGGCCACCAAACACATGCGCGCGCAGGTAACCGTGTTCGTTACGAAAACGAATCTTGAACCCCGGCCCCTGCGTGATGCGCTCGTTGCCCATTAGGCCACCACCTCCAGCGGAATCAGCCCAATCTTGGCCTGCCACTCACGTGGGCCACTCTGGTGCACCGAGCTGCCGTTGCTATCTACCGCAACGGTCACCGGCATGTCTTTCACTTCGAACTCATAGATCGCTTCCATACCAAGATCGGCAAAGCCCACCACCTTGGCTGCTTTGATCGCCTTCGACACGAGGTACGCCGCGCCACCCACCGCCATGAGATAGACCGACTTATGCTTCTTGATCGCTTCCAGCGCCACCGGCCCGCGCTCGGCTTTGCCGATCATGCCCAGCAGGCCGGTTTGCTCAAGCACTTGATTGGTGAACTTGTCCATGCGCGTGGCGGTGGTGGGGCCGGCTGGCCCAACAACCTCATCACGCACTGGGTCCACCGGGCCAACGTAGTAGATAAAGCGCCCAGCCAGATCCACCGGCAGCGACTCGCCCTTGTTGAGCATATCCACCATGCGCTTGTGGGCGGCATCGCGGCCGGTCAGCATCTTACCCGACAGCAGCAGCACTTCGCCCGGTTTGAGGCTGGCTACGTCCTCACGGGTAATCGTATCGAGATTCACCCGGCGCGCATTCTGCGGGCTATAGGTCAGCTTCGGCCAATCTTCCAGCGACGGCGGATCCAGCGCCACCGGGCCGCTACCATCTAGGGTGAAGTGCGCATGGCGGGTGGCCGCGCAGTTGGGGATCAAGGCCACCGGCAGGTTGGCGGCATGGGTCGGGAAATCCTTGATCTTGATGTCGAGCACGGTGGTCAGCCCACCCAGGCCCTGCGCGCCAATACCCAGCGCGTTGACCTTCTCGAACAATTCGATGCGCAATTCTTCCACGCGGTTTTGCGGGCCGCGCGCGATGAGGTCTTGAATGTCGATCTCTTCCATCAGCGCCTCTTTGGCCAGCAGCATCGCTTTTTCAGCAGTACCGCCAATACCAATCCCTAGCATGCCCGGTGGGCACCAGCCAGCGCCCATGGTCGGCACGGTCTTGAGCACCCAATCGACGATCGAGTCAGACGGGTTCAGCATCGCGAACTTGCTCTTAGCTTCAGAACCACCGCCCTTGGCCGCAACGATCACATCCACCTTGTCACCGGCGACGATTTTCATATTGATGACGCAAGGCGTGTTGTCCTTGGTGTTCTGGCGCTTACCAGCCGGATCGGCCAGCACACTGGCGCGCAGCTTGTTGTCGGGGTCCAGGTAGGCGCGGCGCACACCTTCATTTACCGCATCTTCCAGCGAGCCGGTGAAGCCCTTCCAGCGCACCTCCATACCCACTTCTAGGAACACTGTCACGATCCCGGTGTCCTGACAAATCGGCCGATGGCCTTCGGCGCACATCCGAGAATTGATCAAAATCTGCGCCATCGCGTCTTTGGCGGCCGGTGATTCTTCGCGCTCGTAGGCGGCCGTTACGGCTTTAATAAAATCCACCGGATGGTAATAGCTGATGTATTGCAGCGCGTTTGCGACAGATTGGATCAAATCTTCTTGCTTGATGGCGGTCACGGTACGATGGCTTGGGTTGCTCAAAGAAGCGCCTATGATACCAGCCCCCCTTTTCAGCCACGGCGAACTGGCGCAGGATGGGCGCTTGGCCAATCCGGGGAAGGGACAATGACCGAAGCACATGCAGCAGCGGGCAAGTTTGAGGGGTTTCGCGGCGTTATCAGCGATATTGGCTTGCTTGTGGGCGACCTTTTGGGCCTTGGCAAACCCGATGCTGATGAACAAATGATGATCGAAGTGATCTTCGGGCTGATGGGCTACCTCGCCAAAGCCGATCGTTTGGTGACCAGCCACGAAAGCAATTTCGCCAATACCGTGATGGACGAAAGCAAAATGTCGATGGCCAAGCGCGAAATCGCGGCGCTTGCGTTCGATCGCGGTATGCGCCGTGATATTCATCCGAACGCCGAAATTCTGCGCTTCACCGACAGCCATCCAGCAAATTCAAAAGAGGTCGAGCGCCTCTACGACTGCCTACTCCGTCTTGCCGCCTCCGACGGCCGCTTAGACCCACGCGAATACGACACGATGGTGGAAATCACCCAAAACCTCAAACTGGCGCCTGCAACGCTGGATAACAAACTCGCGCTATTTAGTATCAAGCGCTAGGCCTTCCGCACCGGGATAACGTAAGACGCCGTCCACCATCACGGCGTCGGCATTGAGGATGTGCTGAACCGTTTTTCCCGGTGCCATCAGGTGCCATACCGTCCAGCCGCGCGCGGTAAAGTCATCGGCAATCAACCGCCGGTGGCAGCGCCACCACACCGCTTCCGCGCACATCACACAGACCCGCTCGCGTCCTGCGCGCTGCATTAGCGCATCACGTGCTTCCCCATATTCTGCACTGGCCAAATGGTCGGCATAGGCGCGAAACGCCTCCACCCGCCACGCCGTATTCGGCGAATCCGGCTGCGGCTTGCGCCGCCCTCCCAGTGCAGGCAGAGGCCAATAGACCAACCCGCACTCGGCCAGCGCATCCGGCAGCGCATCCCTTGAAAACTGAGGGTTATGCCTTGAGCCCGCAAACCGACGCACATCGGCCAATACGTTGATCTGTGCCTGCGTGAGCATATGCGCAAATTCGTCCCACGGCCGCGTGGAGTGGCCGATTGTCCAAAGTGAACCAGTACTGTCTGACATGCCGTTTAGCATGCCAAAACACAGGTCAACGCAGCGTTTGTTTCCTCATTTTTGAGCCGAATCAAATGCAATGCTGCGCCGCATCGTAAAATACCCGCCAGCTTCGTAACTTTAGACATGCCATGGCTTCCCCTTTCAGCACCGAAACCGTGCTCGACGTTCGTCATTGGACCGACAATTACTTCAGCTTCACCCTCAGCCGCGACGATGGTTTCCGTTTCGACAACGGTCAATTCGTCATGATCGGCATGGAAGTGGAACAGCCCGACGGCACGCGTAAACCGCTGATGCGCGCGTATTCCATCGCCAGTGCGAATTGGGAAGAAGAGCTGGAGTTTTTCAGCATCAAAGTACAAAACGGGCCACTGACCTCGCGTTTGCAGCATATCCAACCGGGCGATTCGATTTTGCTTGGGCGTAAACCCACCGGCACATTGCTGATCTCCGATGTGCACGCTGGGCGCAACCTCTACCTGCTGGGCACCGGCACCGGGCTGGCGCCGTGGCTGTCGATCATCAAAGACCCCGATACTTACGAGCGTTTTGAGCGCGTGGTGCTCTGCCACGGTGTGCGCGGTGCGGAAGACTTGGCCTACCGCGATTACATCGAAAACGAACTACCCAACCACGATCTTTTGGGCGAAACCATCAAAGGCCGGCTGCTCTACTACCCGGCGGTCTCGCGCGAGGCGTTTGAATTTAATGGGCAGGACCACCGCGGCCGCATTACCGACCATTTAGAGCAAGGCCGCATCGCGCAAGCGCTCGGTCTAGATGCACTCGACGCCCAGCACGACCGCGCGATGATCTGCGGCAGCCCGCAAATGCTGGCCGATTTCCGCCGCATTCTTGATGAGCGCGGCTTTACCGCCTCGCCGCGTATCGGCAGCGCGGGGGAATATGTATTCGAGCGTGCCTTCGTCGAAAAATAAGCGCGGCTATTCGCCGTATGACAGCCACAGCCGCGCATCCGACTCGTTGGCTGTCATCCGTACGTAATAACCTAGTTCCAAGGCCTGCTGCTCAACCTCTTCCATGCGCATGGCCATATCCACGCGCTGCTTCACGTAGGCAATACGGGTATCTTTCAGCCCAAGCGCTTCGATGCCTTGGAAAAATAGCTCCATCCCCGCATCACTCAGCACTTCCCCCGGCATATCATCCAAAACAAGCAGCTGGGTAGCCTGCAACTGGTGCACGCGCTCGGCAATCAGCGCCCAATAAGACCGCATCGTTTCGACATTAGGAGCAGCGCCTTCGCTCAAGCGCACTTGCAAATAATCGGGCTGAAACTGAAACGTAAGCCGATAACCCGGGCCGGTGAACACGTCTGCAGAAGTGTGCATAAGCATCTCTAAGCCCTCCTTCGGCGGCAATAGGGAGCCAAGCTCCATTAAACCATAACGGCAGCCTCTCTCTGAACCGGCCAATGGCCCGGCCTTGGCGCACATGAAGTATCCTTGAGCGTCGTAATCGCACCATTGGAACCTGTCTAATGAAACAACCCATTACCTGCGCGCTGGCGTTGGCAATCGCTACGATCCTGAGCACCCCCGCCCACGCCGCAGCCAAGAAGCAAGCCACCACCATGACCACCGCCCCCGCCTATAGCGGCCCGTTTGCCGCCCCCAGCCCGCTGGAGCTGAACTACCCACAGTTCGACAAAATCAAAGACAGCGATTTCGCGCCCGCATTTAACGCCGGTATGGCGCAGCAGTTGGCCGAAATCGACGCAATCGCCAACAACCCTGAAAAGCCCAGCTTCCAAAACACCATCGTGGCGATGGAAAAAAGCGGGCAAATTCTTGACCGCGCCACGAATGTGTTCTTCAACCTGCTAGGCACAGACAAAAACGACGCGCGCGATGCCCTGCAAACAGAATACGCGCCGAAATTCTCCGCGCACCGTGACAGCATCACCCTAAACCCCAAGCTGTTTGCGCGCATTAAATCCCTCTACGATGCACGCGCAACGCTGGGCCTCGATGCCGTTGATCAGCGCCTTCTGGAGAAGCGTTACGAAGACTTCGTACGCGGTGGCGCCGCCCTTACGGACGCACAAAAAGCGCAGATCCGTGACATCAACACCCAGCTGTCCAAGCTTGGCACCCAGTTCAGCCAAAACGTGCTGAAAGAAGTCAACGAATCCGCCGTGGTGGTGGACGACATCGCCCAGCTCAAAGGCCTTAGCGATGAGCAAATTGGCGCTGCCGCTGAAGCCGCCAAGGCACGCGGGCTAGAAGGCAAGTACGTGATTGCCCTGCTCAACACCACTGGCCAGCCGGTTGAAACCCAGCTGCAAAACCGCGCCCTGCGCCAGCGTATTCGCGAGGCGTCCATTAGCCGCAACAGCCGCGGCAACCAGTGGGACAACACCGGCATTGTGTCGCAAGTGCTGAAGCTGCGCGCCCAGCGCGCGCGCCTGCTGGGCTACGACACCTCGGCCAATTTTGTGCTGGCCGATGAAACCGCCGCCAACCAAGACAACGTCAACGCCATGCTGCAAAAGCTCGCGCCGATGGCGGTAGCCAACGCGCGCCGCGAAGGCGCTGCACTGCAGGCCATGATCGACAGCGAGCAGAAAAAGGCCAAACAGCCCAGCTTCCAGCTCGCGCCGTGGGACTGGGCGTTCTACAGCGAAAAAGTGCGTCAAGCCAAGTACAACTTCGATGAGAGCCAGCTCAAGCCCTACTTCGAAATGAAGAATGTGCTGGAAAACGGCGTGTTCTATGCCGCCAACAAGCTGTATGGCATCAGCTTCAAAGAGCGCACCGACCTGCCGAAATACCACGCCGATACGTGGACATATGAAGTCACCGACAAAGACGGCAGCAAGCTCGCCATCTTCATTTTCGACCCCTATGCGCGTGCCTCCAAACGCGGTGGTGCGTGGATGAATACCTATGTCGCGCAGTCGGCGCTGCTGGGCGAAAAACCCGTAGTGGCCAACCACCTAAACGTGCCCAAGCCGTCGGAAGGCAAGCCCACCCTACTGACTTGGGACGAAGTCACTACCGCGTTCCACGAGTTCGGCCACGCCCTGCATGGCTTCTTCCAAGACGTGCGCTACCCGTACTTCTCAATGAACGTGCCGCGCGACTTCGTGGAATATCCGTCGCAGGTCAACGAGATGTGGGCCGACTGGCCGGAAGTGCTGGCGCACTACGCCAAGCACTATCAGACCGGCGCGGCCATGCCGAAGGAACTGCTGGACAAGGTGATTGCCGCCTCCAAGTTCAACCAAGGCTTTGCCACCACCGAGTACCTGCAAGCCGCGATGCTCGACCAAAACCTGCACCAACTGCCGCTGGAGCAGATTCCCGACGCTGCAGGCATCATGCCGTTTGAAGCCAAGGCACTGCTAGCCGATGGTTTTGACTACGCGCCGGTGCAGCCGCGCTACAAGACGCCCTACTTCAGCCACATCATGGGCGGCTACGCGGCCGGTTATTACGCCTATATCTGGTCGGAAGTGCTGGGCGCCAACACCACCCAATGGATCCGCAACAACGGCGGCCTGACGCTGGAAAACGGCGACCGCGTGCGTGCGAAGGTACTTGCTCCGGGCGGCGAAATCGCCCCCGGCAAGCTGTTCCCGAACCT
>NZ_JAHRWW010000017.1 GCF_019104945.1 Thermomonas sp.
GTCAGTCGCGTGGAGTTCGCTCTGGCTCTTGCTCTCCAAGCACGTGCAGGCTGTAGATTTTGATCTTGATCTTGTTGCAAAAACGAAATTTTCTTGTCGTTAAGCGAGTTCAATAATTGGCTTGCTAGATCGTGAGTGATTATAGTCATCACTGGCCTTGCAAGGGAGCGCGATTGATTGCTCTTCACAGGGCTAACGCCTGAGTTAAGCCGACACGCGCAGTGGCGGCGAATGCCTGCTAGCGTAGCGCAAGCAGGCATTTGACGCCACGAAGCGGGTTCGGCTTGAACGAATTGTTAGGCCGCGTGCCACAACTGCCGCGCCCACCGAGCGAGCATAACTCGCGACCCTGACCGCGATGGGATTGTACTTGCAGTTGGCGCCTGTAGAGTCTCGTGCGTCTTTCGGGCTCATCGGCTTCCCTGAGTTGAACGGCGCCGTTGTGCCAGAACCTTGAGGCTTATGGCACTGATGATGAGGGCAGCGGGAAGCAAAAAAATGAGGAGCAGAAGGCTCCAGAGGGAGCCAAAGCGCAGGGCGGCAATGAGTGCTGTAATGCCAAGGAGCGTCAGCGTCAACAGCACAATGGACAAGACGATAAGCTGGTCCGCCGCTTTATCTAGCTGTTGTGGGTCAGGTGGCATGCGAGATCACAGATAGCGGCCTAACACCTGAGTTAAGCCGCGCCGCGAAGCGGCGTCGGCTTGGACGAATTGTTAGGCAGCTCCCAGCTCACCACCAGAACCAAAGCGGAAGGCTGCCGTGCTTGCTGCTGCCAATGGAGAAATCGCCGCGGCCCTCGGGAATGCCCGCAATGCCCCGGCACAGTGGCTCCAGCCAACTCGCGCCCACTGTAAAGCAGGCTGGCTCAATTTCCGGCGGGAAACTCCAGATTTGCGGCTCGGGGGAGCAAGACACCCGAAGCTTCTGCGGCGCAAGCCAAGGGGCGCGGCCACCCTGATTGTTGGGAACAGACAGCTGTGCGTGATCAGGCGCAGAGATCTGGACGGTGCGGTGGGCGCCAAGGCTCCCCGCAAGCTCCTGAAGCAACGCTAGTAGCGAGGCGCACCCGGGCTCATCGGCGTTGAGATGCCACCCCGGGTAGTTTCGCTCGTTGGCCGTGTACCGCCAAAGCGAGATGCGTCCTTCTTGCTTCCACACGCGTCGATCTTCCTGAGCTGCCTAACAACTAATTGATCCCCAAAACGGGATGTGAACAAGTATGCACATTGTGGTGGGTTGAAGCTAGTCGGGGAAAACTGACCTTAAAACAAGCTGTTAGCCGCTGGCGACAGAGAGTCACTGCCGCCAGCATATCTGCCACAAAACTCCAAAAGCGGGATGTGGTGTGGATACTCCGTCGATATGGATGTCAAAACAGGGTGTAACGCATCAGCCGGCGCAATCACCTGGGTTGCTTGAGGCGATCCGTCAACGCTGCCGGGTGAAGCATTACAGCTTGCGTACTGAGCAGGCGTATGTGGCTTGGGTATGGCGGTTTATTCAAGCCAACGGCGGTTCGCATCCACGGGCCATGGGAAAGGCTGAGGTGGAGTTGTTTCTTACACGGTTGGCCACGGAAGGGAAGGTGGCCGCTTCAACGCAGAATCAGGCGCTGGCGGCGTTGCTATTTTTGTACCGCGAAGTATTGGTGTTGGATCTTCCTTGGATGGACGATGTGGTGCGAGCGAAGCGGCCGCGTCGGGTGCCGGTGGTGCTTTCTCGTGCTGAGATGGACCGTTTACTGACGATGCTGGATGGCCAAACATGGCTTATGGCGGCATTGTTGTATGGCTCTGGGCTGCGCTTGTTGGAGTGTTTGCGTCTGAGGGTGAAGGATGTAGATTTTGATCGCAGTGAAATTACTGTGCGTGCTGGTAAGGGGAATAAGGATCGACGCGTTCCGTTACCGCAACGGTTGCGAGAGCCGCTGCAGCAGGCGGTAAGCAGAGTGCGCGTGCTGCACGCACAAGATCGTGCGGCTGGGGTGTCGGGCGTCTGGTTGCCGCAGGCGCTAGAGCGAAAATACCCCAATGCGGGGTTGGAGTTGGCTTGGCACTACGTGTTTCCTGCAATGAGGCTTTCAAGGGATCCAAGCTGTGGCGTAATGCGCCGACATCATGTCGATGAGGCCGTTTTACAGCGCGCTGTGCAAATGGCGCGCAAGAAGGCAGGGATTGATAAGCCCGCAACGTGCCATACGCTTCGCCACTCGTTTGCTACGCATCTGTTGGAAGCAGGCTACGACATCCGCACCATTCAAGAATTACTTGGACACAAAGACGTCGCTACAACGCAAATTTACACCCATGTGCTGAATCGCGGTGGGCAAGGTGTGCGCAGTCCGTTGGATGGATAAGGTTATGGCGATACAGTGGAAATTTGCAGTGTGGCTTTCGGGGCAATTCCGCGTTCAAGGTCTTTCAGCGTCGTGCGTAGAGATCCAAGGGTGAAGTTGTTACTGCTTGTGTCCTGCGTGGGGTTTGTATGCAGTGAGAACGTTGTAGGGCGTCCTTTTGCAGGTTGCCAGCGAAGTTCGACTTCAGCATCGCCAGCCCAGATGCACTGCACGTTAGGTGGGCAGCGTGAGTCGTTGATGAGTTGCAGATAAGTGATTTTGCCACCATCCGAAAGTAAATATTGGCCACCGATAGGCAGCGTTACCGTGAGAGGGTGGGCTGCATCATTGGGCGGTGGTGTTTGCATTTGTGTGGCACTGGCGGCGCAGCCAGTTAGCAAGATCAGCGGTAGAAGGCGAGTAATACGAAGCATGGCAGGTGCTCGATGTCTGACCTTTCCATTGGATCGCGAAGTGTGGCCAAGTGCAAGATAATGCGTATGGTTGATGGAGCAAGCTTCGCAGTCGCGCCGCGAAGCTCGCGCCGCGCTTATATGTTTGGTGCCAATGTGGTGAGCAGGCCGCGCGCGCACTGGAAACGCGTAGCGACGTCAGGTAGTTCCAACGTGATGCGCAGTTTATCTGGGCCGTCCATCTTGTAGTGTTTGGGTTGGCCTTGAATCAATTGAATCACTGCCATCGGGTCGACATGGGGTTTCTCCACAAACTGCACGCGGCCGCCATTGCTGCCAAGGTCCAACTTCTTGATGCCTAGTCGGGTAGCGTCGAGTTTTAATTCGGCAGCGGCGAACAGGTGCTTGGTCGCATCCGGCAGCAGACCGAAACGGTCAATCATCTCCACCTGTAGCTCGCGCAGTGCATCCGCGTCGCGGGCAGCGCTAATCCGCTTGTATAGGGTGAGCCGCGCGTGCGGGTCGGGCAGGTAGTCATCGGGGATCAGTGCCGGGATATGTAGGTCAACATCGGCGCCAAAGCGGTCATCGTCATCCGCATCAGGCAGTTTGCCCTGTTTGATCGACTTCACCGCGCGTTCCAGCAGCTCGGTGTAGAGGCTGAAGCCGACTTCGGCCATCTGCCCGCTCTGGCCTTCGCCCAGCAGCTCGCCGGCACCACGAATTTCCAAATCGTGCGTGGCCAATGTAAAGCCTGCGCCAAGCTCATCCATCGAAGAAATCGCCTCCAGCCGTTTCTTCGCATCCGCAGTGATGCTGCGGCCGTCCGGCACCAGAAGGTAGGCGTAGGCGCGATGGTGGCTGCGGCCCACACGCCCGCGCAGCTGGTGTAGCTGCGCAAGGCCGAACTTGTCGGCGCGATTGATCAGGATGGTATTGGCATTGGGAATGTCGATACCAGATTCGATGATGGTCGAACACAGCAGCACATTGGTGCGCTGCTTGTGGAACTCCAGCATCACCCGTTCCAGCTCGCGTTCGTGCATCTGGCCGTGGGCGATGTCGATGCGTGCCTCCGGCACCAGCGCCTGCAGCTCGTCGTGCATGCGGCCGATGCTCTCCACGTCGTTGTGCAGGAAGTAGACCTGGCCGCCGCGTGCCAGCTCGCGCTGGAAGGCTTCGCGCAGCAAGGCATCGTCCCAGACGTGGACGAAGGTCTGCACCGCGAGGCGATTGGCCGGTGGTGTCGCGATGATCGACAGGTCGCGCAGGCCGCTCATCGCCATGTTCAGCGTGCGCGGGATCGGCGTGGCGGTCAGGGTCAGCAGGTGCACATTGGCGCGCAGCTTCTTCAAGCCTTCCTTCTGGCGCACGCCGAAACGCTGCTCTTCATCGACGATGACTAGGCCCAAATCCTTGAACTTCACGTCCGGTTGTAGCAGGCGATGGGTGCCGACGATCACGTCGAGTTTGCCCTCGGCCAGCTTCACCAACTCCGCGTCGATTTCCTTCTTGCTCTTGAAGCGTGACAGCACTTCGACCTTCAGCGGCCAGTCGGCGAAGCGGTCGCGGAAGTTGCGGTAGTGCTGCTCGGCGAGCAGCGTCGTCGGCACCAGCACCGCCACCTGCTTGCCGGCGCTTGCCGCGGCGAAGGCGGCGCGCACCGCAACTTCGGTCTTGCCGAAGCCGACATCGCCGCAGACCACCCGGTCCATCGGCTGGCTGGACTGCAGGTCGCGCAGCACCGCTTCGATCGCGGCGTGCTGGTCGGGGGTTTCCTCGAACGGGAAGGTGGCGGCAAACGGCTCGTACATCGCCCGGTCGACGTCGATCGCAAGCCCGGCGCGGGCCTGCCGCTTGGCCTGGATCTCCAGCAGCTCGGCGGCCACGTCACGCACCTTGTCGGCGGCTTTCTTCTTGGCCTTGGCCCATTGCTCGCCGCCAAGGTTGTGCAGCGGCGCGGTGTCGGGGTTGGCGCCGGAATAGCGGCTGATCCTGTCCAACTGCGCCACCGGCACGTACAGGCGATCGCCCTTGGCGTATTCGATGTCGAGGAACTCGCCGGGCAGGCCGCCGATGTCCATCGCCACCAGCCCGCGATAGCGGCCGACGCCGTGGTCTTCGTGCACGATTGGTGCGCCCAGCGAAAGCTCGCCAAGGTCGCGGATGATCGCTTCCGGCTCGCGCCCGGCGCGTTTGCGGCGGCGCGGCTGCGATGCGCGTTCGGGGAATAGCTGGCGCTCGGTGAGCACGCACAGCTGCGGCGCGTCCAGAGCGAAGCCGTCGTCAAAAGCAGCAACGGTGATGGCGAAGCGGGGTGCGGTATGGTTCGCAAAATACCCCACGAAATTCGGTACGTTCTCCGGCACCAACCCGCCTGCTTGTAGCACCTCGCGCAGACTCTCGCGGCGTCCAGCGGAGTCTGCGGCGATCAGCACGCGGCCGGGATAGGTCGCAAGAAATTGTTTGAGGCTGTCGCCAGAAATATGATCTTTCTGTGTAAGGGGCAGTGCTGGCGCGGGCTGCACTGGGAGCGTATGCGCCTCGGTAGAGCGCGCGTGCTGCGCGTTACAAATTTCGATACGCCCATTTTGGTTGAGCCGCTCGCGCAGCGTATCGGGCGCAAGCCAGAGGTCTTGCGGCGGTAGCAGTGGCCGTTCGATGTCGTGGCGCAGCTGGTCGTAGCGGTGGTTGATCTGCTGCCATGCAGCGTCTAAGGCTTCGCTTGTGCCCTCGCAGAGTACGGGGAGCACGCTGCTGCTGAAGTAGTCGAATAGCGTTTCGGTGCTTTGTGCTGCTCCGCGCTTGGGCGCAAAGAACAGCGGCAAATAGTATTCAATCCCCGCAGGAGCAAGGCCCGCTTTGAGATCTTGAACAAGCGCGCTGCGTCGTGTGTCGATGTCAAAGCGTTCACGCAGCGCATCCAGCGCGTGCTGGACGTGGGTGTCGTCCATTGGAACTTCGCGGCCGGGAAGAAGATCAATGAGCTCGATTTTTTCAAGTGACCGCTGGGTGTCGGTGTCGAAGGTACGGATGCTATCGATCTCGTCATCCAATAACTCGACTCGAAACGGGGTATCTGCACCCATCGGGTAGATATCCAGCAGGCCGCCCCGGACGGCAAAATCACCGGGGTCATAGACCTGCGGCACGTTGCGATAGCCAGCGGCTTCTAAGCGCCGCTTTTCAGCATCCATATCGAGACGCTGCCCAACGCGCACGCTAAAGCGGCTACCTAATATGTGGCTATGCGGCGCGATACGCTGCATCAATGTAGTGATGGGGACCACCACGATGCCTTGCTGCAGCTCCGGCAAGCGCGCCAAGGTGGCAAGGCGCTGGCTCACAATCTCGGGGTGCGGGCTGAAGCGGTCGTAAGGGAGCGTTTCCCAATCGGGGAAGCCGTGGATTTGCAGCCGCGCATCATCGTTTGCAAGCAGGCGCAGATCGGCTTCTAAAGCAGCAGCGCTCTGGTTGTCGCGGGTAATGGCTAGCAGCGTTCCGGAATAGGCGATGGCAGCGGCATGAATCGCGCAGGCCAGTGCGGTTGAGGACGACGGCGCGCGCCAGAATGCGCGGTTTTGCCCAGCGCGAGGAAGCGGAACAGGAAATGACAGCGGAGATTGCGGCATTCAAAAGCACCAATAAACACAAGCGCCGGACGCAACGCGCCAGCGCTAGAAAATGAAGTTGTCAGGTGGAGTTTAACGGTTACCGGGTGAAGGCTGCAGTGGCGCAGCCAGCGGCGGCAACTTGGGCTTAGGTGGCGGAATATCAAGAACCACACGAACCAGCCCAGCTTCCGCGGTGGGCTCACTACGAAAACCCAGCGACTGCGCCAAAGCCTGCATGGGCATATTAGATTCAAGGACGTCGCCGTACACGCGCTGCACCTTACGGCCTTTCGCCCAGCGCACCAAGCGGCGCATTAGGTGGCGGCCTAATCCCATACCGTTGACGTAATGGCTGACAAGAATTGCGAATTCTGCGTCTTTGCCGTTCGCGTCGATCGTGATGCGCGCCACCGCGCCCACCAAGGCCTCCCCCGGTGGCAGCGGCTCGGCGGCGACCAGCGCGAAGTCGCGGCGCGGATCGGGCCGGGTGAGTTGATCGGCCTGCTTGCTGGTTAGCTCCTTCATCGGATGCAAGAAGCGCTGGCGAATTTCGTCGGGTTCGAGCAGCGAAAACGCCGCCCGCATCGGGTCAGCGTCCTCCGGCCGGATGGGACGGATCAGGAGGTCGCGCCCGTTAGCGAGGCGGACATTTTCGTGCCACGGAGGCATGCGGTTGCGTGCGGCCATGTCGGAATCATCGCGCGGTAAGTGTTAAAAAAATGAATGGCAGATGTCTGCCCTTCGGCTGGGTGTAGCGGTTCAGACCGTTGGAGTATGCCGCTTGTTCCGCAGGAACGACAGGGCCGAAAGCCCCCCCACCAGCAGAGCACCCGCCAAAATTCCGGTAAGACCATTGAGTAGCGATGACCACAGCCACGACAACGCACCCGCGCTGAGGGCCTCAATGGCGTGGTGAAGTGGGCCAATGCCGTGGGCCAAAATGCCGCCGCCCACCAAGAACATTGCGGCGGTGCCAATGACCGAAAGGGCTTTCATAAGTTTGGGGGCAAAGGCGAGGACAAAGCGGCCAAGGCTGCGGCTGAAAGCGCCAGCACTGGGGCGAATGAGATGCAGGCCAAGATCGTCTAGCTTGACGATGCCGCCCACAAGACCGTACACGCCCACGGTCATTACCAATGAAATAGCAGTAAGTACGCCGAGCTGGGTGGCAAAGGCCTTTTCTGCAACCGTGCCCAGCGAAATCACGATGATTTCCGCCGAAAGCACGAAGTCGGTGCGAATCGCACCTTTGATTTTTTCCTGCTCGAAGGCGAGTAGGTCCATGGATGGGTCGGCAACGACCTGCGCAAGCATGTCGTGGTGCTCGACAGCTTCGGCCTTATGCAAAAATTTATGCGCCAGCTTCTCGGCACCTTCAAAGCAAAGATACGCCCCACCCAGCATCAGCAGCGGCAGAATCAACGGAATGGCGAAACCACGTGCTTCCAGCCAGCCCTCCAGCGCGGCGATGATTAGCGCTGCGGGCACGAGGATGGCTTTATTGACGAGTGAGCCTTTGGCCACGGCCCATACCACCGGAAGCTCGCGCTCGGCGCGCACACCGCTGACCTGTTCGGCGTTGAGTGCTAAGTCATCCCCAAGCACGCCAGCCGTTTTGCCGCTGGCGACTTTAGTCATGCTGGCAATATCGTCCAGCAGGCTGGCGATGTCATCGAAAAGGGCAAAAAAGCTGGAGGCCATAGGAGGTCAACAAGTGGTGGCCGCAGATTTTCGCATAACTTTGAAGGCGGCTTATACGGGTGCTTTTAGCCAATCCACGCGGGTGCTTGCACCGGCCTCGCCCAGTGCGGTGCATAAGGCTTCGAGGGCAGGGCGCATTTGGCTATCGAACTGCCAAGGCGCATTCAAAATCAGCATGCCACTACCGTTCATGCGCAGCGGAGAGTCGTCGGGGCGAACCAACAGCTCTAGGAGCAGCGCGGATTTTGCGGGTAGCTGTGCTGCCGCGCGCCGGAATGGCTGCAAGGCGCGCCCTTGTTTGATCGGATACCACAGCGCAAACATGCCCTGCGGCCAGCGCGACAGGCCTTCACGAAGCGCTTGCAGGGCGGTGTCGAATTCTGCCAATTGGGCCTCGTAAGGAGGGTCGATCAGCACCAATCCGCGAGCATATTTAATGTTGCCGTGCTTGGGAGGAAGCAGGGCTTTGAGCGCGGCGTAGCCATCGCTGGGGTGTACGCTGATGCGCGGTTCACGACTGAAATGCCCCTTAAGCACGGCGGCTTCTTCTGGCTGCAGTTCACAGGCGGCGATGCGGTCTTGCTCGCGCAGTGCGTGTGCCAGTAGCCACGGTGAGCCGGGGTAGGCATCGCTACCGTGTTGGCTGCGGCAGGCGCGGATCGTGGCCAAATAGCGCTGGATCGCCGGATGGCGCGGGGCCTCGGCCTGTAGCCTGGCGATACCGTCGAAGGCTTCGCCAGTCTTTTGTGCGGCCTCGCTTTCAAGGCGATATAGGCCGCGCCCCGCGTGAGTATCAAGGGCGAAGCAGGGGGCGGGTTTGGCGGTCAGCGCGTCGCATAGCGCCAACACCACAACGTGCTTGAGAACGTCGGCGTGGTTGCCTGCGTGAAAGGAATGACGGTAATTCATGGGGCTATTGTCGCATTCACCATGACCGATGGCCCACGCGGAGTGAAATTCGGGCTGGCAAGCTCTCCTTCCATATAAATCCTTTGGGGGCGATATGAAGCGTTGGGCGTTATCGGTGGCTTTGGTGGTAGCTTGCGCGGCGAATGCGCAGGAAAAAGTTGATTTGGACATGACGGGGAAAATCCGTCAGGAAGCCTTTCAGCGCTCACAGGTAATGGCAACGCTTAATCACCTCACCGATGTCATTGGCCCGCGTTTGACGCTGTCTCCAGCCATGTTGGAAGCCAACCGCTGGTCACGCTCCAAGTTCACCGAGTGGGGGTTGTCGAATGTGCATGATGAAGCCATCGACGACCTCGGCCGTGGCTGGGTGTTCACCAATGCCAGCATGGAGATGCTGGCGCCGCGCGCGATGCCACTACACGCAATCCCCAAGGCGTGGACGCCGGGCACCAGTGGTGCAGTTGAGGGCGAGGCTATTTTGGTCAAGCTAGAATCCAAAGCAGACTTGGAAAAGTGGAAGGGTAAGCTGAAAGGCAAGATTGTGTTTACCGACGACTTGCGTGCTTACAAGCCCAATGAAAAGTCCGATTTCCAACGTTACGACGGTGCAACGCTAGAAGAAATGCTGGCCTTCCCATTGCCGAAGGCGCGTGATATTGACCCGGCAATGATGGCGCGCTTCCGTGCGCGCATGGAAATGGCACCGCTGATCAATCAATTTTTGATTGACGAAGGTGTGGCGGCCACGGTGTCGATCAGCAGCTGGAATGATGGCATCGTGCGCGTGATGGGCGGTGGTTCACGCAAAGCCGGGGAATCGGTGGGCGTGCCCGCGTTGGTGCTGATGGCCGAACACTACAACACGGTGATGCGTGCACTGGAGCGTAAAGAGCCGGTCAAGCTGCGTGTCAACGTGGACGCGCGTTTCATAGACGAGGCCAATCAGCCCGGCTATAACACCATTGCAGAAATTCCTGGCGTTGGCCCGCAGAAAAATGAAGTGGTGATGCTCGGCGCGCATATGGACTCTTGGCATGCCGGTGCCGGTGCCAATGACAATGGCGCAGGCGTGGCGGTAATGATGGAAGCCATGCGCGTACTGAAGGCCGTTGGTGCCAAGCCGAACCGCACCATTCGCGTAGCGCTATGGACGGGTGAAGAGCAGGGGCTGATTGGTTCGCAAGAATACGTGAAGAAGCACGTGGCGAAGTTTGAAGAACCCAAAGACCCAGAACAGAAGGCTATCCCCGCGTTCTTCCGTCAAAACAAAGGCAAGTTAATCAAAGGCAATGAGTACGAAAAAATTTCTGCGTACTACAACCTTGATAACGGTAGCGGCAAGATTCGTGGCATCTACGCGCAAGAAAATTTGGCCGCAGCACCTATTTTCCAAGAGTGGCTGAAACCGTGGAACGACGTGGGCGCTACGATTGTTACCCAGCGCAATACTGGCAGCACCGACCATGTGAGTTTTGACGCCGTGGGTGTGCCTGGCTTCCAGTTTGTGCAAGATCAGCTGGATTATTTCAGCCATGTGCACCACACCGATTTGGACGTGCAAGATCACGCGGTGGAAGATGATCTGAAACAGGCGTCGGCGATCATTGCTTCGTTCGTCTATAACACCGCCATGCGCCCGACAAAGCTGCCGCGCAAGCCGGTGGCGGGGAACTGAGTTTTAACAATACACGCAGTATCAAGAAAGGGTCGGTCTCTACCGGCCCTTTCTTGTATCGAGACTTAGAGCGTTTCTACTTTGAGTTGAAGGCCAAGTCCCAGCATGTCTTCGGGCTCGCTTTCGAGGTCTGCACGCAGCAGTGGGTGGCTATGCAGCCAGCGTTTGTCGATGCGTAACAGCAGCTGTTCGCCTTGCGCACGCAGTTGCAGCGTGGGTGGAAGCTCGTCTTGGCGCGCGCGGTGCAGCAAAACAGCCAGCCGCAGCAGGGCGGCCGTATGCCGCGCGCCCGACAATAGGCGGTCTGGGATCATTTCAAAAGCAGATTTCGACACACTGCGCCGGTGGCTGCGTACCAAAGCGGCAAGATAGCGCTGCCCCTGTTGCGAGAACCCCGCAATATCTGAATGCTGCAGCACATAGGCACCGTGATTGTGATAACCACTATGCGCGATAGCGAGGCCCACTTCGTGCAAACGCGCGGCACGAACCAGCATGGCGCGGTCATCGCTAGAGAGGGGCCATGTGTCGCAAACCTGCTCAAACAGTTGCAACGCTGTGCATTCAACCCGCTCGGCTTGCGCGGCATCCACGCCGTAGCGCTGCATCAACGCGGTCACAGATACATCGCGTGGGTCGTCGGCGCCGCCACGGCCGAGAAGGTCATAGAGTACGCCCTCACGCAGCGCGGCTTTGCTTACCTGTAGGCGGCTAAGCTTAAGTGCGTTGAAGACGGCTTCCAGTACCAAGATGCCACCCGCAATGATTGGGCGACGATCATCGGAAAGAGTGGGTAGGTCGATCTCATCAATCTTGTCAGCGCGCAGCAGAGTGTCGCGAATCTGTGCGACGGCTTCAGGCGTGATCGCGCCTTTGGTGAGCTTCATCGCCACGCAGATATTGCTAATGGCTTTGTGCGTGCCCGAGGTGCCGATGGCTTCGTCCCAACCTAGGCTGCGGTAGGTGCTGGCGAACTGCTGGAATTGCACGGTGATTTCAGTAAGAGCCGCGTTCCAACGCTTACGTGAAAGTTTGCCGCCGGGGAAGAACCGCAGCGTGCTAGCCACGCAGCCCACTTGCAGGCTCTCGCGTTCGAGTGGGGTGAAACCGGTACCGATGATGCATTCGGTAGAGCCGCCACCGATATCGATCACCAGCCGCTTTTGTCCTTCTTCCGGGGGCTGTTCATGCGCTACTCCGAGATAGACAAGGCGCGCTTCTTCGCGCCCAGAAATCACGTCGATACCATGCCCCAGCGCGGCTTCAGCAGGAATAAGAAAGCGCTCTGGCGCACGCATTTGACGCACGCTATTGGTGGCCACCACGCGCACATGACGCGAAGGGATATTGGCAATACGTTGACCAAAGCGCGACAGGCTGGCCAGCGCACGTGCTTGTACATCCGGTGATAGGCCACCGAGGGCGTTGAGGCCTTCGGCCATACGCACGGTTTCGCGTAGGCGATCGACGATGCGCAGTTGGCCAAGTACGCGCTGCGCCACCACGATATGAAAGCTGTTAGAGCCTAGATCGAGTGCGGCTAAAAGATCACCTTCGTGCAGATTGGGATGCTGTTCGGCAGTGGTATTGATCATTGAGTGAGTGCCTCCAGCATGGCCTGCTGCGCCGAGAAGGGCGTTTCACCGTGCTGCGCCACGCAGCGTTGGTAGTGGCCATCGGCCTGTAATTGCCACGCGTTTTGATTGTCGGCAAGATAATTGAGCAGGCCTTCGCGCAGCACGCGGTGTGCAATGGCGGGGTCTAATATCGGGAATGCGGTTTCTACGCGGTGTAGCAAGTTGCGCTCAAGCCAGTCGGCTGAGGTGCAGAACAGGTCGGGTGTTCCATCATTGCCAAACCACCAAACGCGATGGTGTTCTAAAAATTGCCCCACGATTGAACGCACGCGGATATTGTCCGATACACCCACAATACCGGGGCGTAGCGCACAGGCCCCGCGTACGATTAGGTCAATTTGAACGCCCGCACGCGAGGCTTTGTAGAGTGCGCGCACCACATGCGGTTCATTAAGTGCATTCATCTTCGCCACGATGCGCGCTTGCTTACCTGCGCGAGCGTGTTCGGTTTCGCGTGCGATGCGCTCCAGTACGCCTTTGTGCAGCGTAAACGGCGATTGCAGTAAACACTTGAGTGTCAGTGGTGCGGCCAGCCCGGAAAGCTGTTGGAAGATCAGATGCACGTCGTGGCCAATATCGGCATTGGCGGTCATTAGCCCAAAATCGGTATAGGCGCGCGCGGTGCCGCTGTGGTAATTGCCGGTGGAAAGGTGCACGTAGCGGTGTAGTGCACCGCCTTCGCGCCGCACGATCAACAGCATTTTGGCGTGCGTTTTATACCCCACCACACCATACACCACCTGCACGCCCGCCTCTTGCAGACGGTCGGCAAGGCCAAGGTTGGCTTCTTCATCAAAACGTGCGCGCAGCTCTACCACTACGGTCACGTCTTTGCCGTTACGCGCCGCTTGAATAAGGTGCTCAACGATGGGGGAGTGTTTGCCCGTGCGATAGAGTGTTTGCTTGATCGCAAGTACGTTTGGGTCTTCCGCTGCTTGGCGAATTAGCTCAAGCACCGGAGTGAAGCTGTCGAATGGATGGTGCAGCAGAATGTCGCCCTGCTGGATTTGTTCGAACATGCCATCCATGCCGTGCGGTAGGCGCGGTTGGAAGGAAGGAAACTTCAGGTCCGAGCGCTGCACCATGTCATAGACTTGGCCAACGCGGTTCAAATTGACCGGGCCGTTAATTTTGTAAACCGCATTGGGTGCAAGATCAAAATTGGCCAGCAGACTGTTTACGACATCCTGCGGGCAGGCTTCGTCGATCTCCAACCGTACCGCGCGCAGGTAGCCACGTCCTTGCAACTCATCGCGCAGTGCCAGCGCAAGGTTGTCCATATCGTCTTCATCAACGATCAATTCTGAATTGCGCGTCACCCTGAACTGATGCGCGCTTTTTACCGTCATGCCAGGGAAAAGCTCGTGGACGAAGGCCGATAAAATGGTGCTAAGAAAAACAAAATTATGAAATGCGTCGCCGTCACCATCGGCATCGGGAAGCCGAATGATACGTGGCAGGGAACGCGGTGCACGCACCACGGCCAGATGGCTCTCGCGGCCAAACGCATCGCGCCCTTCCAATAGCACGACAACGTTGAGCGACTTATTGAGAATTTTTGGAAAAGGGTGCGCGGGATCTAAGCCCAGCGGTGAGAGCACCGGCAAAATTTCACTGAGAAAATAGTGGCGCAACCATTCGGTTTGTTCGAGCGACCACTCATCTTGTTGTAGCAGATGGATGCCTTGCGCCGCGAGTGCTGGGCGCAGTTCCTCGTAGAAGCATTGATACTGGCCCTGCACCAGCGCCGCCGCGTGTTTGTGGATACGCTCGAGCAGCGCCGCCGGAGCGATGCCATCCATCCCGGCTGCGATATTAAATTCTGCGGCGTGATGCACCGCGCCACCGCGGATTTCAAAAAACTCATCCAAGTTTGTGCACGAAATGCACAAAAAACGCAGCCGCTCGAGTAGGGGCAAGGCGGCATCCTGCGCCTGCGCAAGCACGCGAAAGTTGAAGTCGAGCTGCCCAAGCTCGCGGTTGCTGTACAGCGATGCGTCGCGAAGATTGGGTAGGTCGGCGTGCTGGGTCATGGTGGTGTTGTCGAAGGGGCAGGGGGGCGGGGTAGTACGCGGTTGGCGCTGAAGTGACATGCAAAGGTACTGCCAAACCCGAGTCTGCTGTCAACGTGGAGCTGCGCTTGATGCAAGCCCAGTACATGTTTAACGATGGCCAGCCCCAACCCGGTGCCGCCGGTGGCGCGTGAGCGGCTTGTGGACACGCGGTAAAAACGCTCGGTCAGGCGCGGTAGGTGCGCGGGAGCAATGCCGGGGCCGGTGTCTTGTACGCTTAGCGTCACCCCACCTTGCGCGGTGGATGCGAGCCGAATGCAGATCTCGCCGCCTTCTGGGGTATAGCGAACGGCATTGCTGACAAGATTGGAAAATGCGCTGTGCAGCTCTTTGTCTGCACCGAGCAGGTCGCACTGCGCGGTGTCTTCAACCCGAATCTGGTGGCGCTTGCCGCTCAACATCTCCGCTTCGCGGCGCAGACTGGCAAGCAGCGGGGCGAGTGCTACGTGCTCTTCGGGTAGGGTGTCGCGGGTCTCCAGCCGCGACAGGGTAAGCAGATCTTCCACCAGCTGGGTCATGCGTTGCGATTGGCTGCGCATTTCGCCGAGTAGAGGTGCCCATTCGGGGTGTTCGTTGGCGTCGAGAAGGTCGAGGTAGCCATGGATCACGGTCAGCGGTGTGCGCAGCTCGTGCGACACGTTGGCCACAAAGTCACGGCGCATGTCTTCTAAATGCAGAAGCTTGCTGACATCGCGCGCCACCAGCATCCATAGGTCGTCCGAATACGGCAGCAGGCGCAAACTCAAGCGTAGGTTGGGATCAACAGGAGAGGCTACGTCGGCCAACGGTGTTGCGTTGCGCCCTGCGGTGAGCCACTGGGTAATGGGAAGCGGCTGCAGCGCGCTGGCCACGGGTGCGTGGTAGTCCGCAGGGTAATGCAGGCCCAGCAGCGGCGTGGCGGTTTGGTTGAACCACTGCACGCGCTGACTGTTGCGTTCAATCAGCACCACAGCGTCGGGGAGGGCATCGGCAAGGGCGCGATACGCGCGTAGCATCGACAGTAGGCGGCGCTTGCGATTGCGCAATTCGGTTTGGCGGCGCAGCAATAAACCATCCAGCATCGCCCACGCATCTTGGCCGCGCGCAGGCTTCAGGCGTTTGCGCGAAATGAGGTGCAGCAGCAGACGGTGCAAGCGCCAGCTCTGCCACAACACAACGCCGAGTAAGGTCAGCGAGAGAACTGGCCAAAACTGGTGGATAAGTGCGCCTACGGCGCCTCCAATGGCGAGGATCAGCAATAGCCGTAGCAGTGAAAACAGCCAAGCGTTACGGCTAGACTGCGCCATCACGATGCCGCCGAGAAACGATAACCAGCGCCGCGTACGGTCTGCACCATATCGGCCAGTTGCGCCGGTTCTAGCGTTTTACGTAGGCGCCTAATATGCACGTCAACTGTGCGTTCTTCCACATACACGCTGCCACCCCAAACGTGGTCGAGTAATTGCGAACGCGTATACACTCGCTCGGGGTGGGTCATAAAAAAGTGCAGAAGCCGGTATTCAGACGGGCCAAGCTGTAGCTGCATGGCTTCATTGTCAATATCGGCAAATACGCGCTGGGCCGCGCCGTCGATACGCAGTGCGCCAATTTGGATGTTGCCATCGGCGTCATCCTCGCGCGAGCGACGCAGTACAGCGCGAATGCGAGCCAGCAGTTCACGCGTGGAAAAAGGTTTCACAACGTAGTCGTCCACCCCGGCTTCCAACCCGTTAACGCGGTCGTTCTCTTCGCCTCGGGCGGTGAGCATGATGATAGGAACTTCGCGCGTGAGTGCATCGCGCCGCCAGCGGCGTGCAAGATCAAGGCCGCTGCAGCCGGGGAGCATCCAATCCAGCAGAATCAGGTCGGGGACGCGTTCGGCAATTTGCAGCTGGGCTTCCTGCGCGTCGCTGGCCTGCATAGGGTTGTGGCCATCTTTGCGCAGGGTGAAGGCCAGCATTTCGCGAATAGCGGGTTCGTCCTCAACAATCAAAATGTGCTTTTGCATGCGGTCAACGAGGGCCGTAATGAAGATGTGGTGCCATTACACGACGAAACGATGACAGTTTAGTGACGAAATGCCCTCGCGCGCACGCCCAAGCGGCCGCTCACTTCTTCATCGCGTATTCCTTGGCGGCGCAGTTCAAGCACGGTGGGGGTGATCGCAGCGATGCGTGCATCGATACGGGCGCGCGCGTAATAGTCCAAGTCGTCGCGTTTTTTGAGGTTATTCAGCTGCACCAGCGCCTGTTCGGGGCGGCCCCCCAAATAGGCGGCTTCGGCCCAAGCCTCACCCGCGCGGACAGGATCTCCGGCGATTTCATTGGCGCGTGCATAGGCCTGCTGAAACGCCGGGTCGTTACTGCTGCTGCCCAATAGTGGGCGCAGCACGGCAACGGCTTTTTCTCCCGCGTCGCGGGTATTGCGCTCGGCCAGGAGCCGCGCATAGCTCAGCGCCAATGCGCGGTGGGTGGGCATGCGCGCAAGCAAGGTTTTGAAGCGTTGATCGGCGTCTTGGCTCTTGCCGGTGTGGGCTTCTGATTCGCCCATTGCGATCTGGAGCCATAAATTATTGGGCTGTGCTTTCAGTAGCGGGGCCAGCTCTTGCAGTGCTTCTGCATAGTGTCCGGCCTGCTGGTGGGCAAAGGCGAGGCCGTAGCGGCGCGCATCATCCAGCGGCTGCTTGCTGCGCATTTGCTGGTATTCGCGAATGGCCTGTGCGGGGGTAGATGCGCTAAGTACGCGCAAACGCTCGCGCGCCCAGCCGAAGTCGCCGGTATTGCCCTGGCCTTGGCGGCTGCGCGTATTGGTGGAAATTTGCAGATTAGGGGGGAGCAGCGGGTTGTTGCTGGGCAGGCTGGCGCTACTGGCCAGCGCAGGTTCCAGCTTGGCCGCACGTTCGCGCGCTTCGCTGATACGGGCAAGGGTCAGTGGGTGGGTTTGCAGATAGCCAGGCACCGCCGCACGCTCATCACCTTGGTTCATCCGCACCACGCCCTGCATGGTGACGAAAAAATCGGCCATGGCTTCGGGGTCGTAGCCCGCGCGCGCAAGCGTGCGAATGCCAATACGGTCGGCCTCGGCTTCATTGTCGCGGGTGTAGTCGATTTGCCGCTGCTGCAGTAGGCCTAGCCCGGTCACCAGTGCAGCGGAGGTGGCATCACCGCTGGAATTACCGCCCGCCTTTTGCGCCGCAACAATCGCGCCTAGGGTGGCCAGCAGAATGGGCAGGCTTTCGCGCTGGGCTTTTTCTGCGCCGCGCAGCACATGCTGCTGGGTTACGTGAGCGATTTCGTGGCCCAGCACACCGGCCATTTCATCTTCGCGATCCGCCGCTAGGATCAGCCCGGCGTTCACCGCGATATAACCGCCCAGCGTGGCAAACGCGTTGATCTGGCGTTCGCGCAGCAGAAAGAAGGTGAAACTTTGCTGCGGCCGGTCACTGCTGCCTGCAAGCCGCTGGCCCACGTCGGTTAGCCAGCCGTCCAACAACGGGTCGTCTAACACATAGCCTTCATGGCGCAGCTGGGCAAGCACCATCGCCCCGTATTCGGCCTGCTTTGCGGGCGATAAAATCGTGCCTGCCGACGAGCCAATGTCCGGCAGACGCTGTTCTTGCGCAGCAGCGGCGGCGCTCACGGCAAGGGCAAAAGCGACGGTGGCGTGCAAAAGGCGTTTTTTCATGCGAACAGAATGCCCTGTTTGCGAAACTAATGCGTGGACGGAGCTTGAATGGCTGGAAAATAGCATTTTCATCCCCATCTTTGACCTCAACCACCTTGCAATGTTCCGGAGATATTTGTGAGCAACTCGCCCGTTATTACGATCTATAGCACCGCCGTTTGCCCTTATTGCGTCATGGCCAAGAACTTTTTGAAGAGTAAGGGCTATAGCTGGACGGAAGTGCGCGTGGACACCGATCCGGCAGAGCGCGAAAAGATGGTGGCACTCACCAAGCGCACCAGCGTCCCGCAAATTTTTATTGGCGACGTGCATGTGGGTGGGTATGACGACATGATGGCGCTGCAGCGTGACGGCAAATTGGAGCCGCTGCTGGAAGGCAAGGCCGCATGAGCGACACCGAAGACCGCGTGCGGGAGTTCACCGAGTTCCGCCAGCGGATGAACAAACGCATCTTGGACGAGCCCAATCAGGTCGTGCGGCGCTTTTTTGCGCTGGATACGCAAACCTACCAAGAAGGCGCGCTCAGCGTTAAAACCAAGGAATTATGCGGCCTGGTGGCGTCGCTGGTGCTGCGTTGCGATGATTGCATCAGCTACCACGTGGCCCAGTGCAAAGATGCTGGCGTGAACCGCGACGAGATGTTTGAAGCCTTTTCAATTGGTCTGGTGGTAGGCGGGTCGATTGTGATCCCGCACTTGCGTCGCGCGGTCGATTTCTTGGATCGCTTGGAGCAGGGCGCAACCGAAACGCCGCCTGTACACGATCACGGTTGAGACTGGCTTCGCAGATGCAAAAGCGCTGCATCTGTCATAATCGCACGTTATAAACCCATTGCTGCCACGCCCCATCGCGTGGCAGCGCACTGTCTGGAAACTGGAAAATGACGACTATTACTGTCATCCGTGGCGACGGAATCGGCCCGGAAATCATGGACGCCACCTTGCATGTGCTCGATGCAATGCAGCTTGGGCTTTCATACGAAGACGCAGACGCAGGTATGGTCGCGCTGGAAAAGCATGGTGAGCTGCTTCCAGAAGCCACACTGGCCTCCATCGCAAAGAACAAGATCGCACTGAAGTCGCCCCTCACCACCCCAGTGGGCGGTGGTTTTACTTCGATCAATGTGGCGCTGCGCAAGCATTTCGACCTCTACGCCAATGTGCGTCCGGCGACCTGCTTCCCCAATACCAAATCGCGTTTTAGCTCGGGCGTTGATCTGATCACCGTGCGCGAAAACACCCAAGGCGTGTATATCGGTGAAGGCCAAGAAGTCACCGCCGATGGTGAAACTGCAGTGCTCACCTCGCGCGTCACCCGCCACGGCTCCGAGCGCATCGTGCGCTACGCCTTCGATCTTGCGCGCAAGACCGGGCGCAAGAAAGTTACGGTGGTGCATAAAGCCAACATCATGAAGTCCACCTCGGGCCTGTTCCTGAAAACGGCACGTGAAGTGGCGGCGCAGTACCCCGACATTCAGTGCAACGAAATGATCGTGGACAACACCTGCATGCAGCTGGTGATGAAGCCGGAGCAGTTCGACATCATCGTTACCACCAACCTGTTTGGTGACATCATCTCCGACCTGTGCGCCGGGCTCGTGGGTGGCCTTGGCCTGGCCCCGGGTGCAAACATCGGCACCGACGTGGCGATTTTCGAAGCCGTGCATGGTTCTGCGCCGGATATCGCCGGTAAAGGCGTTGCCAACCCCTGCGCGCTGCTACTCGGTGCGGTGCAGATGCTCGATCATCTGGGCATGCCGGAACAGGCCGCCCGCCTGCGCAAGGCAATTATCGGCACCTTGGAGGCGAAAGACTCGCTCACCCCAGATCTCGGTGGTGAAGGCAGCACGATGAGCTTTGCCAAGGCGATTGCCAGCCGGATCTGAGCGCCGGTTGAATGAGTAAGAGAAAAGGACGCCGCAAGCGTCCTTTTTTCATGGGGATATGGCGAACCGACATTGTGCAGTGCGGCAGTGTACGGGATAATTCGCATCTCTTTATGCGGATATAGCGATGAAAGTTCGTCCCGATGCGTGGGCGCTGACGCCCCTGCTGCTTTTTTTGGCGCTGTTCTTTGGGGCGGGCCTGTACTACTCGGCACAAGGGCTGCCGATGGCGTTCTATCAACTGCGCGCGCCGGTGGCTATCCTGCCTGCGATCGCGTTAGGCCTGTGGCTGGCGCGTCGGCGCGGTTTGCCCGCACAAACAACGCTCCTGAAAGGCATTGCTGATCCAGACATTATGCAGATGTGCCTGATTTTCCTGCTGGCGGGCGCGTTTGCCATGGTCACCAACAAAATTGGCGCTGTGGATGCGGTTGTCTCGCTGGGCATTGGCGGGTTGCCGCCGGTGCTGATCCTGCCCGGTATTTTTCTACTGGCCGGGTTCTTGGCGCTCTCGGTGGGGTCATCGATGGGCACGATCGCGGCGGTTGCGCCGATTGCGCTGGGTGTGGCCGACGCGTCCGGGTTGTCGCGCGCGCTGGTGATGGGGGCGGTGATTGGCGGCGCGGCTTTTGGCGATAATCTCTCACTGATCTCCGATACCGCGATTGCGGCGGCACGCACCCAAGGCTGCACCGTGCGTGAAAAATTTCGCGAAAACGCAAAGATTGCGCTACCAGCGGCGCTGCTCACGCTGGTCGTGCTGGGGTTTGTAGGTGAAGCCTCGCCAGTACAGAGTGCAGACGATGCCTCGCCGTGGCTGCTTGTGCCGTATGTGCTGGTGCTGATCCTCGCACTAGTGGGGCTCGACGTGCTGGTTGTGCTTGGCGTTGGCCTGATGGTGGCGGCGCTCTTTGGTGCGGGCTTTGCGCAGCATGGCTATAGCGTGGCCGAGTTCTCAGGCGATATTTATGCAGGCTTCGAAAGCGTCTTTGAAATCACCTTGCTGGCACTTTTAATTGGTGGGCTGGGCGCGTTGATCAAATCGGCGGGCGGGTTGGCGTGGATCGCGCAGACGATTGCAAAAATTGCGCGCGGAAATGACGGTAGGCGTACCGGCGAATGGAGTATCGCCGCACTGGCAACGGTGACCGATGTGTTTACCGCCAATAATACGGTGGCGATTTTGATCAGCGGAGGGCTGGCACAGGACATCGCGGAGCGGCATGGCGTGCCGCCTGCGCGGGCGGCCAGTGTGCTGGATATCTTCGTTTGCGCGGTGCAAAGCCTACTGCCTTACGGCGCGCAGATTCTACTTGCGGCTTCGCTTGCCTCGCTATCTCCGCTGGAGCTGGTAGGCAAGGCGCACTATTGCTGGGCATTACTGGTAATGACCGTTGTAGTAATGCTGTGGCCTGCTAAAAAACAGGTGAGAGATGCTGCTGCACTGCCAGCGCAGGCATAAGGGTCGTGGCATAAAAAAGGCGCCTACGTGGCGCCTTTTTTAATAACGATGTAGCGGGATCAGTTGCGTGACTGCAGTTTAGACAGCAGACGCAAAATTTCTAGGTACAGCCACACCAGTGTTACCAGCAGGCCGAACGCGGCATACCACTCCATATACTTCGGTGCGCCCTGTTCTACGCCCTGTTCAATGAAGTCGAAATCCAGCACCAGATTCAGTGCCGCAATCACAACAACAAAACCCGAGAACGCGATACCGATCAAGCTGCTGTCGTGGATGAAACTCATCCCCTTAAAGCCGAAAAAGCCCAGCCCGATTTGCACCAAATACAGCAGCGCAATGCCGCCAGTGGCCGCTACAACGCCTAGTTTGAAGTTCTCGGTGGCTTTCACCAACCCGCTGCGGTAGGCCATGAGCAGGGCGGCCAGAGTGCCGAAGGTGAGCCCTACCGCCTGCATCACAATGCCGGGGTACTTCACTTCAAACATGGCCGATGTGGCACCCAAGAACAGACCTTCCAGCGCTGCATAAAGCGGTGCCGTGACGGGGGACCAAGTTTTTTTGAAGATCGTGACCAGCGCCACGATAAAGCCGCCAATTGCGCCGCCCCAAACATAAGGCATGATCGCGCCGGGGTTACCTGCAGCCATTGCGGTGGAAAATTGGGTCCAGCTGAACATCGCACCGATAAGCGTCAAGACCAGCAAAAATGCGGTTTTATTGACGGTGCCGTTCAAGCTCATTGCATCGGCACTGTTTCTAACAATGCTGCCGCTGCCAAGGTCAAGAAATGTATTTTCGGAAAGGGCGGGGTTGCCGCTACGCATGAGATCCATCCTGTGCCAATACCGGCGGATGCCGGGAACCCGTGGAGCATAGCCTGCATGCGTGCAGCTTGCCACTAATGAGTTACGACAAGATGGTGCGAAAGGGGGGACTCGAACCCCCACGCCTTGCGGCACTGGAACCTAAATCCAGGGCGTCTACCAATTCCGCCACTTTCGCAGGTCTTTCTAAAAAACCAGATTGTTCTAACAACAACGCCCGGCATGTGGCCGGGCGTTGCAAATTTGGTGGGCCGTCAAGGATTCGAACCTTGGACCAATTGATTAAGAGTCAACTGCTCTACCAGCTGAGCTAACGGCCCGTGAGAAGCGGAATTGTAAACATCGATTTGATTGCATGCAAGCAATTTTGCAATCAAATTTTTGAAGAGTGGGGTGGCTGAAGGGACTCGAACCCTCGACAACTGGAATCACAATCCAGGACTCTAACCAACTGAGCTACAGCCACCACATAAAACAAACTTTCATTTGGCGCGCCCGGCAGGAATCGAACCTGCAACCCCCGACTTAGAAGGTCGGTGCTCTATCCGGTTGAGCTACGGGCGCCCGTTCCGAAAAGTGCATCGGGCAACGCCGGAATGGTCGGGGTAGAGGGATTCGAACCCCCGACATCCTGCTCCCAAAGCAGGCGCGCTACCAGACTGCGCTATACCCCGCCAGATGGAACCCAAACATTCCAGCCGTCGCCGCATTGTTGCGATTACTGTCCTTCGAGGCACGCCAGTGCAACGAAAGGCCGACTATTGTCATGTGCTAAATTCATTCTGTCAACGTGTTTTGCAGTGATTGATCGCCCGATGTCATTGGATAGATGACGCGGCGGCTGAAATCAGCGAAACTAGCAAGTTCGGCGCGAAGTCAATTCGTGCTCGGGGCAACCCGAAACACTCGTAAGCGAGTGTCGCCACCAAATTTTGTCTTCAAACAGTTTTTCTTCTAAACAAGTATGGGTTCGCACGAGCCCGCAGGAGTCATCGCATCATGCAAGTCTCGGTCGAATCCACCGGCAACCTCGAACGTCGCGTTATCCTCAGCCTGCCTGCGGGCGACGTTGAATCGCAAATTGGCAGCCGCCTGCGCGAGATCGCGCAGAACGTGCGCATCAAGGGCTTCCGCCCTGGCAAGGTGCCGGCAAAAGTTGTTGAACAGCGTTACGGCGCGCAGGTGCGCGGCGAAATCGTAGACGGTCTTCTGCGCCAAGGGCTGGATCAGGCCGTGCGTGAAAACGAGCTGCGCATTGCGGGCCTGCCGCAAGTCACGCCGGGTGAAGATGCTGCCGAAGGTGAGCTGAAGTATGTGGCCGCCGTTGAGCTGGTGCCGGATTTCGGTGATCTTGATATGAGCAAGCTGGAAGTGGTGCGTCACACCGCCGAAGTGGCCGATGCCGATATCGAGCGCATGCTGGAAAACCTGCGCCAACAGCGCGCACGCTGGAATAAAGTTGAGCGCGCCGCGAAAGAAGGTGACCTCGTCAACGTGGAAACCAGCAGCGTGATCGACGGCACCCGTATGCCGGCCGAAGGCGTGGAAAAAACCGGCACCGTGCTGGGTTCGGCTTCGCTGTATCCGGAAGTGGAAGCCGCGATTGCAGGCATGCAGCCGGGCGAAGAAAAGACCATTGACGTGACCCTGCCTGCCGATTGGCACGTTGCGCAGTTCGCCGGTAAAACCGTTACCTCCACTTTCAAGTTGGTGGACGTGTCCGAGCAGGTTCTGCCGGAAGTCGATGCCGCGTTTATCCGCAGCTTCGGCATCAAGAGTGGTGAGCTGGAACAGTTCAAGAGCGAAATTCGCAGCAACCTCGAACGCGAACTGAAGGGCGCGCTGATGAACCGTCTGCGTCGCGAAGTGGGCGAGCAGCTGACCAATGCCTATAAGGACGTCGAGCTGCCGCCGCGTTTGGTGGAAAACGAAGCGCGCGGCCTGCACGCCAGCGCCACTGAAGACGCACGTCGCCGTGGCCAGCAGCTCACTGCTGAGCCGGAAGCCTTCCAGGAAGCCGCACGTAAGCGCGTGCTGATGGGCTTGCTGGTGGGTGAAGTGGCGCGCCGCAACGAGTTGCGTTTGGAGCAAGAGCGTCTGATGGAAACCATGCGTTTGATCGCCTCCACCTACGAACAACCTGAACAGGTCCTTGCGTTGTACCGTAATGACCCCCAATTACTGCAAGGGCTACAAAACCGCGTGATGGAAGAGCAGGTGATCGACTGGATCGCCGAGCGCGCCCAACACACGGAAAAAACGCTTACCTTCCAAGAAGCGATTGGCCAGTAACCGTTCTTAATCAACAGGCAAAGCGAGACAGCATGAACCCGATCACGAATCTCAATCTGGTCCCGATGGTGGTTGAACAAACCAGCCGTGGCGAACGCGCATACGACATCTATTCGCGCTTGCTGAAGGAGCGGGTGATTTTCTTGGTCGGCGGGATCGACGACCATGTGGCCAACGTGGTCGTCGCCCAGATGCTGTTCTTGGAAGCGGAAAACCCGGAAAAAGACATCAGTCTGTACATCAACTCCCCCGGTGGCGTGGTCACCGCGGGGATGGCGATTTACGACACCATGCAGTACATCAAGCCGGATGTGAGCACCATTTGTGTGGGTCAGGCCTGCTCGATGGGCGCGGTGCTGCTGGCGGCGGGCGCGGCGGGTAAGCGTTATGCGCTACCGAACTCGCGGGTGATGATCCACCAGCCGCTAGGCGGCGCGCAGGGGCAGGCCACCGATATCGACATTCAGGCGCGCGAGATTCTGTCGATGCGCGAACGCCTGAACGAAATTTTGGCCCGTCACACCGGTCAGCCGATTGAAACCATTGCCCGCGACACCGAGCGCGATAACTTCAAATCGGCTGAAGCGGCGCGTGAATACGGGCTGGTCGATGAGGTGTTGACCCGTCGCCCAGACGAGTCGATCCAGGCGACCTAAGCCTTGGCTCACAAATTTCGGTCGATGGCCGATAAAACGTAAGACATAGACACATCGCCCCGGCTTGGCCTGCCGGAAGCGTATGGTATTCTCGGGCTAAAGCCGCGTCCTGCGGCGAGTGAGTGGCAAATGAGCGAAGACCGTCAGGGACGCAACACCGGCGACAACACCAAGATCTTGTACTGCTCTTTCTGTGGAAAGAGCCAGCACGAGGTGCGTAAGCTAATCGCAGGTCCCAGCGTATTTATTTGTGATGAATGCGTTGAGCTGTGCAACGACATCATCCGCGAAGAGCTGGAAGAAAAAGCGCAGTCCACACGCAGTTCGCTGCCGAAGCCGCGTGAAATTCTCGAAGTGCTCGACCAATACGTAATTGGTCAGCAGCGTGCCAAAAAGACCTTGGCCGTGGCGGTATATAACCACTACAAGCGCATTGAGAGCCGCCAAAAGTCCGACGAAATCGAGCTGGCGAAATCCAATATCCTGCTGGTGGGCCCCACCGGTTCGGGTAAGACGCTGCTGGCGGAAACGCTGGCGCGGATGCTCAATGTGCCGTTCACCATGGCCGATGCCACCACCCTCACCGAAGCTGGCTATGTCGGTGAAGACGTGGAAAACATCATCCAGAAGCTGCTGCAAAAATGTGACTACGACGTCGAAAAAGCGCAGCAGGGCATTGTTTATATCGACGAAATCGACAAGATTTCGCGCAAGAGTGAGAACCCGTCAATTACCCGCGATGTCTCCGGTGAAGGTGTGCAGCAGGCGCTGCTCAAGCTCATCGAAGGCACCTTGGCCAGCGTGCCGCCGCAGGGCGGGCGCAAACACCCGCAGCAAGAATTTCTGCAGGTCGATACCAAGAACATTCTGTTCATCGTCGGTGGCGCGTTTGCCGGTCTCGACAAGGTGATCCAGCAGCGTTCTACCGAATCTGGTGGAATTGGTTTCGGCGCCAAGGTCAAGGGCAGCGAGCGCAAGGCCGATGTTGGCCAAGTGCTGGCCCGCGTGGAGCCAGAAGACCTCATCAAATATGGCCTAATCCCCGAATTTGTCGGGCGCCTGCCGGTGGTTGCAACATTAGAAGAGCTCGACGAAGCGGCACTGATCAAAATTTTGACCGAGCCGAAGAACGCCATCACCAAGCAGTTCAAGAAGCTGTTTGATATGGAAGGTGTCGAGCTGGAGATTCGCCAAGACGCACTGGCGGCGATCGCTAAAAAGGCAATTAAGCGCAAGACCGGCGCGCGTGGCCTACGCACGATCGTTGAATCGGTACTGCTCGATACCATGTTCGAGCTACCGTCGATGGAGAACGTCAGCAAGGTGGTGGTGGATGAATCGGTGATCGAACACAAGTCCGAGCCGTATTTGATCTACCAGAGCGCTCCGGCACCGGTTAAGGCAGCCTCTGGCGAATAAACGTCGCTGCTGCTTAGCACTGAAAGGCCGCCTCCGGGCGGCTTTTTCATAGATAAATGCAAAGCATTGATTCAAAAGAAAATAATGAAAGGGTTGTGGAATAGTGCTTGCAAGCAGGCGTGCGCAGCCCCATAAACACACTAGAGCAGGGTGTTCCTGCAGTTTTTTTCCGGAGTCCCCACATGGCTACCCCGAAACCCTCGTCTAACGCTTCCATTTTGCCGGTGCTGCCGCTGCGCGACGTGGTGGTATTTCCGCATATGGTGATCCCGCTGTTTGTGGGGCGTGAAAAATCGATTCGCGCGCTGGATATGGCGGTAGAAGGCGATAAGCGCATCCTGCTTGTGGCGCAAAAACAAGCCGATATCGATGACCCTGTGGCCAACGATCTGCACGCCATGGGCACCATGGCGCAGGTGCTGCAATTGCTGAAGCTGCCCGACGGCACCATCAAGGTGCTGGTGGAGGGGCTGTCGCGCGCACGCGCGGTGGATGTGCATGAGCAAGAAGGCGCGCTCTATGCCACGGCCGAGACGGTTGCGTCTGGTACCGAGCGCGAACCGCTGGAAATTGCAGCGGTCACCCGTTCGCTGCTTTCCCTGTTCGAGCAGTACATCAAAACCAACCGCAAATTACCGCCCGAGTTGGTGCAAACGCTGGCGACGATCGAAGACCCAGATCGGCTGGCCGATACCGTTTCCGCGCATCTTGGCGTGCGTTTGGCCGACAAACAAAAGCTGCTGGAGTCGCTGGACACCGCCACGCGTCTTGAGCTGCTAATTGGGCTGGTGGACGCAGAAATCGATGTGCAGCAGATGGAAAAGCGCATCCGTGGGCGCGTGAAATCGCAAATGGAAAAAGGCCAGCGCGAGTACTATCTCAACGAACAAATGAAGGCCATCCAGAAAGAGCTGGGTGACCTAGATGACGCTGCGCCCAACGATCTTGAGGCGCTGGCGAAGCGCATTGCCGAATCCGGCATGCCCAAGCCGGTTGAGACCAAGGCGAAGTCCGAGCTCGCTAAGCTCAAGCAAATGTCACCGATGTCGGCTGAAGCGGGCGTGGTGCGCAACTATTTGGACTGGCTGCTGGGTGTGCCGTGGACGGCGCGCAGCAAGGTGCGCAAGGATCTGAAGGCCGCGCAAGAAACGTTGGATGCCGATCACTATGGTTTAGAGAAGGTCAAAGAGCGCATCTTGGAATACCTCGCCGTGCAGGCGCGCGTGGCCAAGATGAAAGGGCCGATCCTATGCCTCGTGGGGCCGCCCGGTGTGGGCAAAACCTCGCTGGGGCAGTCGATTGCGAAAGCCACCAACCGCAAGTTCGTGCGGATGGCGCTGGGCGGCGTGCGCGACGAGGCGGAGATTCGTGGCCACCGCCGCACC
Organism: Thermomonas sp.; assembly: GCF_019104945.1. Taxonomy (GTDB): domain Bacteria; phylum Pseudomonadota; class Gammaproteobacteria; order Xanthomonadales; family Xanthomonadaceae; genus Thermomonas. The sequence continues at coordinate 27,952 of NZ_JAHRWW010000017.1, forward strand.
TATGTCGGCTCGATGCCGGGGCGCATCGTGCAAAATCTCAATAAAGTGGGCAGTAAAAACCCGCTGTTCGTGCTGGATGAGATCGATAAGATGTCGATGGATTTCCGTGGCGATCCGTCCTCGGCGCTGCTGGAAGTGCTCGACCCTGAGCAGAACCACACCTTCAACGATCATTATCTCGAAGTTGATCTTGATCTATCCGAAGTGATGTTTGTCGCAACGTCGAACTCGATGAACATCCCCGGCCCGCTGCTGGATCGTATGGAAGTGATCCGCATCCCGGGTTATACCGAAGAGGAAAAGCGCAATATCGCAACCCGCTACTTGGTGCCCAAACAGCTCAAAGCCAATGGTTTGCGCGAGGGTGAACTGGCGATTGGTGAAAGCGCGATTACCGACATCATTCGCTACTACACGCGTGAATCGGGTGTGCGTAATCTGGAGCGTGAAATCGCCAAGATCGCGCGCAAGGTGGTCAAAGACATTGCGCTGCAAGGGCCGCAGCCTGTGGTGAAGGCTAAAAAGGGCGAAGTGATAAAGCCCAAGACCGTGCACGTAACGGCGAAGAATCTGGGCAAGTATCTCGGCGTGCAGCGGTTCGACTATGGCCGTGCCGAGGCTGAAAACGAAATCGGTTTGGTCACAGGCTTGGCTTGGACTGAGGTCGGCGGCGACTTACTGCAGATCGAATCCACGCTGGTGCCGGGTAAGGGTGCATTGATTCTCACAGGCCATCTGGGTGATGTGATGAAAGAATCGGCCTCCACTGCGCTGTCGGTGGTGCGCGCGCGCACCGCGCAATTGGGAATCGATTTGGACTTCCTGCAAAAGCATGATGTTCACGTTCATGTGCCGGATGGTGCAACGCCCAAGGATGGCCCCAGTGCAGGGATCGCGATGGCCACAACGCTGGTGTCGATGCTAACCAAAATCCCCGTGCGTCACGATGTGGCGATGACCGGCGAAATTACCCTGCGCGGTCGCGTCAGCGCGATTGGTGGACTGAAAGAAAAGCTGCTCGCTGCCCTACGCGGCGGTATCAGCACTGTGATTATTCCGGAAGAAAACCGCAAAGACCTTGCCGACCTTCCAGCCACGGTGACCAAGCACTTGAATATCATTCCGGTGAAGTGGATTGATGAGGTGCTCGACCTTGCGTTGGAGCGCCCTGTGCAAGTGCGCAAAGTCGCGGCAAAAGCCGCAAAGCCCAAAGCGAAGCGTTCGGTGGCGGCATTGGCCAAAGCCAAGACGCGGAGCAAAAATGGCGCGCGCGCGGCGATTAAGCATTAAAAAAGGCGACCAACATGGGAATTTTCTTACAAAAATAGCCGAAAGCCGCATCAACGCTACGTTTCCTGTTGCACGCAGGAAAATGCGCTGGTATAAGATTGGCAACCGCGGCAGTTTAAAAAGTGCTGCGGCAAATTTGGGTTCAAGGCAGGGGAGCGTTTTGAACCCAACACTGAATTCTTCGCACCAACATCCGTCACGGAGCAATAAAGCAAATGAATAAAGCCGAATTCGTAGAAGCCATCGCTGATGGCGCTGAACTGACCAAAGCCGACGCTGGCCGCGCTCTTGATGCCATGATCGCTGCTGTCACCAAGGCTCTGAAGAAGGGTGACACCGTGACCCTCGTGGGCTTCGGCACCTTCTCGGTTCGTAAGCGTGGCGCCCGCACCGGCCGCAACCCGCGCACCGGCGACACCATCAAGATCAAGGCCTCCAAGAACCCGACCTTCAAGGCGGGCAAGGCACTGAAAGACGCGGTCAACTGATCGCATCGCCTTGATGGCACAAAAGCCCGGCCATGTGCCGGGCTTTTTTAATATGTGCAAAGTTTTGGAAAAGGGGTTCCACTTTGCATCGAAGGCTGTCATACTTCGCGCCCTTCGGGCACTTAGCTCAGCGGTAGAGCGGCTCCCTTACAAGGAGCGGGTCGGGGGTTCGATCCCCTCAGTGCCCACCAAGAAAAGTTTCAAAAAAGAGTTGCGTTAGTCTGAAAGTTGTATAGAATAGCGGGCTCACAGCGGAGTGGTAGTTCAGTCGGTTAGAATGCTGGCCTGTCACGCCGGAGGTCGCGGGTTCGAGTCCCGTCCACTCCGCCATTTAGTGAAAGCAAAAATCCCTGCAGCGATGCGGGGTTTTTTGTTTTTGGCGTGTGCGTTTCATCAGCGCAGACAGGCAGTTCGCGTTAGACTAGAGGGCTACGTCTTAATTGCTGGTTGGCCAATGCTGCAGAATCTCCGTGAAAAGACCTCGGGTTGGATCGGTGCCACGATCCTAGGCCTGTTGACCATTCCGTTTGCCTTTTTCGGCATGGAGTCTTACATGTCGCAAAGCGTGGAGACTTATGTCGCCCGTATTGCGCAGCCGCCATCGTGGTGGGCTTCCGCGCCGCAGGTGTGGCCGGTGACCTATCTTTGGCATATCGAAGACATCGACGCGCAGGAATACCGCGAGCGCCTAGAAGATGTGCGTATGCGCATGCGCGACCAGCAGGGCGATAACTTCGACCCTAAGGCGTTTGAGTCGGCGGAGAACAAGCGCAAGATCGTGGATGCGATGATTGATGAGCGCCTGATGAAGATGGCTTCAGATCGCGATGGCGTGGTCATCAGCGACAATGAAGTGCGTAAGACCATTCAAGGGATGCCTGATTTTCAGGTGGACGGCGCGTTTAATACCGACCGCTACCGGCTGTTGCTGGCGTCGCAGAACCCGCCGATGACCCCGGCGCAGTTTGATGCGCGTATTCGTGAAAGTTTGAAGAACGCGCTGATCCCAACCGCGATTTCGCAGTCTGGGTTTGTGACCAATGCCGAGCTCGATCGCCTGATGCGCCTCATGGGCGAGCATCGCGACGTGAGTTTCCTCATGCTGCCGCCGCCCGCTCCGGATCGCGCTGAGGTAACCGCGGCGCAGATCGACGCTTGGTATAAAGCCCACCAAGGCGAATACCGCAAGCCGGAAACAGTGCGCCTTGAGTACGTCGAGGTGGATGCCAGCAGTGCGCAGTCTTCCGCTGCGGATGAAGCTGATCTGCGCAAGCGCTATCAGGAAAATATCGCCAAGTATTCGTCGGCTGAAAAGCGCGAGGTCTCGCATATTTTGGTAGAAGTGCCGAGCAATGCAGACGCAGCGGCGAAGAAGGCCGCTGAGGCCAAGGCGAACAAGCTGGCTGCGGAAGCTAAAGCGCCGGGTGCTGATTTTGCCGCACTTGCGAAAGCCAATTCCGATGACGCAGGTTCAAAGGAAAAGGGGGGCGACTTGGGCTGGATGGCCAAGGGCGGCATGCCGGGTGCGTTTGATGACGCGGCGTTTGCGATGAAAGACGGTGAAGTGCGCGGGCCGATTAAATCGGACTTCGGCTATCACATCGTTAAATTGAATGCGATCCAGCCGGGCGTGCAGCGCACGTTTGAAGAAGTGCGCCCAGAGCTTGAAAAAGAACTCCAGGAAGGCTCGCGCGAGCGTGCGTTCAACGAGCTCACCGGAAAGCTCGTGGACGCCGTGTATAAGACGCCAACATCGCTGGAACCTGCCGCCAAAGCGATGGGCTTGGAGCTAAAGACCACGCCGCCCTTTACCCGCGCCGGTGGCCCTGGAATTGCGAGCGATCAAAAAGTGCTGCGCGCAGCGTTCTCTGACGTGCTGCTGCAAGACGGCACCGCCAGTGATCCGATCGAACTTGGGCCGGAGCATAGCGTGCTGGTGCGCGTGATCGACCATGTGCCGGAGCGTGCGCTGAAGCTTGATGAGGTGAAGGACGCGGTGATTGCGGAGATCCATGCCGACCGCGAGCGTAAAGCTGCAGAAACGGCAGCGAATGCGCTGATCAAGCTGGCCAATGAGAAGGGCTTGGCGGAAGCGGTTAAGACGCTTGGTTTAGAAGTCACCGAGGCAAAAGACATTACCCGCAGCGTAGCGATGCCCACACCTGAAATTACGGCGGCGTTCTTCAATGTACCGCGCCCGCAAAATGGCAAGGTGACGGCGCATAAGGTGCAGTTGGGTGGCCAGTTCGTGCTGTTTGCGGTGAGCGCGGCGCGGGATGCGGATCTGGGGCAGGTGACGCCGCAGGAGCGCAATCAGTTGCGTCAGCAGGTGTCGATGGCCAATGGTATTCAGGCGCAGGAAGCTTTCGTACGTGCGGCGCGTCAAAGCTACAAGATCAAGGTGGCCGAAGATCGCCTGTAAGGGCGATCTTCCAAGCAGCCGCATTTTCTGTAGTGCTGATAACAAAACGCCCGGTCATTGCCGGGCGTTTTGCTTGGAGCATGTGGCGGTTTATTCGATACCGCTCATACCCATGATGTTGTAACCCGCATCCACGTAGGTCACTTCGCCGGTGATACCGGAGGCAAGGTCTGAACATAGGAATGCAGCGGCGTTGCCAACGTCTTCGATAGAAACAGTACGGCGCAGCGGTGCGGCGGCTTCAAAGGTGCTGAGCATCTTGCGGAAGTTGGCCACGCCAGAGGCGGCGAGGGTGCGGATCGGGCCAGCCGAGATTGCATTGACGCGGGTGCCTTCCGGCCCTAACGACATCGCCATATAGCGCACAGTGGCTTCCAGCGAGGCCTTGGCCACGCCCATGGTGTTGTAATTGGCCAGCGCGCGTTCGGCACCCAGATAGGACAGGGTTAGGATGCTGCCGTTGCGGCCTTTCATCAGCGGGCGTGCGGCCTTGCCCAGCGCGGCCAGCGAGTAGGCGCTGATGTCATGCGCAATGTGATAAGCCTCGCGGCTGATGCCGTCAAGGAAGTCGCCTTCAATCGCTTCGCGCGGGGCGAAGGCGATGCAGTGGACGAGGATGTCAAAGCCATCGCTCCAGTGCTTGCCCAGTTCGTCGAAGCAGGCGGTAATTTGGCCGTCGTCGGCTACGTCGAGCGGCAATACAATGTTGCTGCCGTATTCTTCGGCCGCTGCCTCTACGCGTGATTTGAGCTTGTCGTTTTGGTAGGTCAGCGCCAGTTCTGCGCCTTCACGATGAAAAGCGTCGGCAATGCCGGTGGCGATTGAACGCTGGCTGGCGATGCCGGTGACCAGCGCACGCTTGCCTTGCAGAAATCCCATGGTGTCTCCTTGGTGGTGCGCCAGGTGGCGCGTCGAGCGAATGCTTTAGTTTGCCTTGTGCGGGGCTTGCAGACCAGCCCAATCAGCCGCGAAATTCATCTTTCCATGCACGCAGTGCAGCAAAAATCTCGCTTGAATGGGTGAATGTTTGCCCCGCGCGCCGCTGTACGGCTTCGCGCACAGGCTGCACATCGCAGCGCAGGAATGGGTTGCAAGCGCGCTCATCGCCCAGCGTTGTGGGCAGCGTTGGCTGGCCCGCCGCGCGCTGCGCGCGGGCTTGGGCCATGCGCTGCTGCAGGGCGGTGTTGCCAGGTTCGATGGTGAGCGCAAACGCGGCATTACTGAGGGTGTATTCGTGCGCGCAGCAGACCTGCGTGGCGCCTGGCAGGGCGGCGAGGCGCTGCAATGAGGCATACATTTGCTCGGCCGTGCCCTCGAACATGCGCCCACAGCCAAGGCTAAATAGAGTGTCGCCACAGAACAGTAGCCCCTCACCTGCGTACGCAATATGGCTGCGGGTGTGGCCGGGGACTGTGATTACGCGGAACTGCCAAGGGCCAATGCTGAGCATTTGTTCGCCATATACATGGCGAAAACCGCTGGGCAGACGCGTATCTTGCGGCGCATAAACAGGCGTATCCGGCCAGTGTTCCAGCAGCTTGGCTACCCCGCCGATATGGTCGTCGTGGTGGTGGGTCAGCAAGATGGCGTAGGGCGGGGGATCATTTCCCCAGGCTGCTAAAACCGGCGCTGCTTGGCCTGGATCAACGATCAATGCGCGCCCACTGGGGTCGCGAAGCCGCCAGATATAGTTATCGTTAAAAGCGGGTATCGGCAGAAGATCCATTTGTCTAGCCGTGACGTTGGGCAGCATTTGCCGCAGAATCACCACCATGCCGTCGTTTGCTTTCTCCCGTCAACCTGAATCTGTCGCCGCCGCTTGGTTTTCCAGTCGCGCCGGGCAGGTGCTGCTAGAGAGCGAGCAGGACGTGCTACAGGTCGCCTTATCCCAGCGCGCTGGGCTTGCCAGCCTGTGGCTGGGGCCGCAGGCCGCGCTGGCGCCCACGGATGTAGATGAGCTGCCACTGCTACGGCTGAGTAGCGATGCTTGGCCGCTTTTGCAGGGCGACGTGCGCTGTACGCTGCCGCTGCCGCTAGCAACTGAGTCGTGTGCGACGGTGATCGTGCAGCATGTGGAGATACAAGGCAGTGCATCGCAACAGCTTTTGGACGAATGCGCGCGCGTGCTGATTCCCGGTGGCCGGTTGTGGTTGCTGGCACTTAACCCGTTTGCGCCGTATCGCCTGCGCTGGCGTGGTAGCGGGCTAGGTGCGCGTGAACCCGTGACGTGGCGGCGTCGCCTGCGCGGTGCAGGCTTGCTGCCAGATTCACTGACTCGTGGCCTTGGGCCGAGCTGGGCCGAGCTACCCGACGGGCGTCTGCAAGATGGCGTGGGCTTACGCGCCGCGTATCTGCTGCGTGCCGAGAAGCGGCAACTGCCGTTAACCCCTATGCGAGCACGCCCGTTGCTGCGCTGGGCTCCAGGAGGGGCGGCATGAACGCAGTGCGCAAGCAAGTGGAAGCCTTTACCGATGGCGCCTGCCTAGGCAACCCCGGCCCCGGTGGTTGGGGCGTGCTGCTGCGTTGGCGCGGGATCGAGCGTGATCTTTCTGGCGGTGAGGCGCAGACCACCAATAACCGCATGGAGTTGATGGCGGCGATTGCGGCACTGGAAACCCTGAAAGAGCCGTGCGATGTCGTGCTTACCACCGATTCTCAATACGTGCGCCAAGGCATTACCGAATGGATGGCCAATTGGCTGCGGCGGGGGTGGAAAACGGCCGGAGGCGATCCTGTCAAAAACCGTGACCTATGGGAGCGCCTGCATTTGGCGGCTAGCCGACATTCCGTTGATTGGCGCTGGGTCAAAGGCCATGCTGGACATGCAGAAAATGAGCGGGTGGACGTTTTAGCGCGCGATGCGGCGCTGACATTTAAGGATCAGGTGAACTAATGCGGCAGATCGTGCTGGATACCGAAACCACCGGTATCGAATGGAAAAAAGGCAACCGTGTCGTCGAAATTGGCTGCGTGGAGCTGCTGGATCGTCGCCCTAGCGGGCGCACGTTTCACTGCTATTTGAACCCAGACCGAGAGTTTGAGCCGGGCGCGCAAGAAGTGACCGGGCTGACCTTGGACTTTCTTGCCGATAAGCCGCGCTTTCCCGAGATTGTCGATGAGTTCTTGATGTTTATTGATGGCGCAGAGCTGGTCATCCATAACGCGGCGTTCGATATTGGCTTTTTGGATGCGGAGCTGGCGCGGTTAGATGGTCGCGGCACAATCCGCGAGCGCTGCACGGTAGAAGATACGCTGGCAATGGCGCGCAAGCGCTTCCCCGGCGCGAAGGTGTCGCTGGATGCGCTGTGCAAGCGCCTTGGCGTGGATAATTCGCAGCGCCAGCTGCATGGCGCGTTGCTTGACGCGCAAATTTTGACCGATGTGTATCTTGCGCTGACGTCGGAGCAGCGCGAAATTGGGTTTGAGCGCGAAGCGTTGGCAGATTCAGAAGCGGTGAACGCACCCATTACGATTGCGGATGCATCGCGGCGGCCGCGTGTGCACGTATCGGATGAAGAAGCGCAGGCGCATGCAGAACAACTTGCGATCGTGCAGAAAAAGGCCGGACGCTGTCTGTGGTCAGAGTTGGAAGAAGGGGCTGCAGATGCGGCTTAGTGCCTGCGTACCAGCACTACGGTGATATTGTCGGAGCCGCCGCCGTCGAGCGCTGCGGCGACGAGGCCATCGACGCATTCTTGCGCGCTGCACTCGTGGTGCGATAGCACCTGCGCGATGTGTGGATCATCTACTTCTTCGGTAAGCCCGTCACTGCATAACAATAGCTGCATGCCCGGCCGCAGTTCGCCGACACGGGTTTCGATATTGAGTTGATCGGGCGTGGTGACGCCGAGTGCCTGTGTCACCACGTTGCGATGTGGGTGGCTGCGCGCCTGTTCGGCGCTGATGGCACCTTGCGCGATCAATTCCTGCACATAGCTGTGATCGTGTGAAATTTGGGTCAGCGTGTCGTCGTGCCAGAGGTAGATGCGGCTATCGCCCACCCACGCAATTTCAAAACGGTTGCCGGTGATCCGCGCGGCAACAATCGTGGTGCCCATTGGCAGGCTGTCGCCACGGTGGCGCGAATGACGGATGATTTCTTCGTCGGCCACTCGAATCGCAGCCGAGAGTGAGCTGCCTGAGCTGATTTCGCGCACCACAGTTTCGCGCGCCAGCGCGCTGGCCACTTCGCCATATTCGTGGCCACCCATACCGTCGGCGACCAGCCATAGGCCAAGATCGCTATCGCCGTAATAGGTGTCCTCGTTGAGCTCGCGGCGCAGGCCAACGTGGGTGAGGTGTCCGAATTCGATCATGCGAACGTCAATACTCGGGGTTCAATTATGTAAAACGCAAGCATGGGGAGAAATAGGACGGCATTCACACGATAATGTGGTTTTAACCAACAAAATGCCCCTGCCATTCGTTTATTGGCAGAAAAAGAAAACGCCCCGATGGGGCGTCTTGTAACTGGCGGAGAGGGGGGGATTCGAACCCCCGATGCGCTATAAACGCATGCCTGATTTCGAGTCAGGTACATTCAACCACTCTGCCACCTCTCCGGAAGTGGGCCGCAAATGATACGGCGATCGCGGCCGAACGGCAAGCAGGCACCACAAATTCCGCTTGCCCTGTACCATCACCCTATGAGCAAACCTCCTAGCAAGCGCGGCGCAGGCCGCAAAATGCCCGAAAAAGGGCGCGGCCCGCGCAAGCTTCCCGCTTGGATGCCGGATGTTGCGGCGACTCCATCGAAAGACCCGCATGCGCACCGCGAAGCGCAGCGCTACGACAACCCTATTGCCAGCCGGGAAATGCTGCTGCAGGTGCTGGCCGCAAGCGATGGCCCGATGGACGCTTGGGAGCTTGCGCAGAAATTGGCGCTCACCGCGCCAGATCGCTTCGATGCGCTACAAAAGCGCCTAGGTGCGATGCTACGTGCGGGGCAGTTGCTGCAGAATCGACGCGGCGGCTATGTCCCCGCCGCGCGTGCAGAGCTCATCACCGGTAGCGTGATCGCCAACCCCGATGGGTTTGGCTTTCTGCGCCCGGAGCAGGGCGGCGATGATTTGTTTTTACCGCCCTATGAAATGCGTAAGGTCTGCCACGGCGATCGTGTGCTGGTGAGCATCACCGGGATGGACTATCGCGGGCGTGGTGAAGCCAGCATTGTGGAAGTGCTGGAGCGGCGCCTAACTCGGCTATTAGGGCGCTATACCGAAGAGCTAGGTGTGGCGTATGTGGTGCCGGATGATCGCCGGATTCAGCGCAACGTCTTGATCCCGCAGGACGCACGCAATGGTGCGAAGAGTGGGCAGCTCGTGGTGGCCGAAATTACCACGCCGCAAGACGCGCACCGCCCGCCGATTGGCCGCGTGCTGGCGGTATTGGGCGATAAGCTCACCGCCAGTCAAGCGGTGGAAGCGGCGATCCATGGGCACGATATTCCGCATGAATTCTCGCCCGAGGTGCTGGCGCAGGCTACGGCCATTGCGCTGGAAGTGAGCGCTACAGAAGCTACCGAGCGCGTGGATCTGCGCCGCGTTCCGCTGATTACCATCGACGGTGAGGACGCCAAAGATTTTGACGACGCGGTGTGGTGCGAGCCAAATGCCGATGGTTTCCGCTTGATCGTGGCGATTGCCGATGTTTCGCACTATGTGCAGCCGGGTAGTCCGCTGGACGATGAGGCGCAAAAGCGCGCAACGTCGGTGTATTTCCCAGGGTTTGTCGTGCCGATGCTGCCGGAGACGTTGAGTAACGGCATCTGCTCGCTCAACCCGAATGTGGATCGCCTGTGTTTCGTTTGCGATATGCAGATTGGTCGCGATGGCGCAGTGGGTGAGTCACGTTTTTATGAAGCTGTGATGCATTCCCATGCGCGGCTCACTTATACCGACGTTTGGAATGCGGTGGGCGACGGCATTTTGGAGGATGACCACGCCGCGGCACTGGCTAAGATAGGGGCGCAATTGCCGCAGGTGCAGCGCTTGCATCAGCTCTATCAAATTTTGGACAGGGCGCGCGCCAAGCGCGGCGCGATTGAGTTTGAAAGTGGTGAAGTGCGTTTTGTATTGGATGCCAAGGGGGCAGTGACTCAAGCCGGGATGCTGCAGCGAAATGATGCGCATAAGCTGATTGAAGAGTGCATGATCGCCGCCAATGTGCAGGCGGCGCGCCATCTGCTGCAGTCGGGCATTCCCGCACCGTTCCGTGATCACGACAAGCCGCCAGAATCCAAATACGCAGACCTTGAAGAGTTCCTCAAAGAATTTACCCTGCGCCTACCACCGTGGGCCAAAGTGCGGCCCAAAGATTTTCGCGCGCTGCTTGAAAAAATACGCGAGCGCCCCGATGCTGCGTTACTCGAGTCGGTGATCTTGCGCAGCCAGTCGCTGGCGGTGTATGCCCCCGACAATATCGGCCACTTTGGGCTGGCGCTAGAGGCTTATGCCCATTTCACCTCGCCTATTCGCCGCTATGCCGATCTCTTGGTGCATCGTGCGCTGAAATACGCCCTGCGCGGCGGGCGGCGTGAAGCCTACATATATTCGCCGCACGATATGGCCACCTTAGCCCTGCAGTGTTCCGAACGTTCGCGCCGGGCCGACGAAGCGCAGCGTGAAGTGGACGAGCGTTACCGCGCTGCGTGGATGGAAACCCACGTGGGCAAAGAGTTTGAAGGGGTGATCAGCGGCGTCACCAGCTTTGGCCTGTTTGTGGAGTTGGACGAGTCCAAAGTCAACGGACTGGTGCACGTGACCCAGCTGCCGCGTGATTTTTATCAGTTCGACGCGGTGCGTAAAACCTTGAGCGGCGAGCGCCGTGGCCACGCCTACCGGCTAGGTGATCGCGTGCGGATCGTGGTGCTCAAAGCCAGCGTGGAGGAGCGCAAGATCGACTTCCGCCTCGTGGAAGAGGGGGATGGCTATGCCAAAGGTGTGAAGCCACTACCGGAGCGCGGCAAGCCGGCGAAGCGGAAAAAACAGCCGTATTGAAGCAAGGTTAGGCGACATTCCGGCACAATAGCGCCATGAGTAAATCTTCCCAATGGGTGGTTGGCCTCAACGCGGTCGCGTCCGCGTTGGAGCACGACGCCAAACATGTGCATGAAGTGCTGCTGGAAGCCGGTAGCAAAAATCCGCGGATTGCGGACATCGAGCAGCAGGCGCGGCGTAAAGAGATCGACGTGCGCCGGGTCACCGCGCAGGCGCTGGATGGCGTGGCCGGTGGATTGCGCCATCAGGGCGCGGTGGCGCGCTATGCGGCCGCGAAAACCTGGGATGAGCACGAGCTAGTAGGCTTGGTTGAAGCGGCCGAAGGGCGCGCCTTGCTGCTGGTGCTCGACGGTGTGCAAGACCCACACAATCTGGGCGCCTGTCTGCGCAGCGCGGCAGCGGCGGGCGCAACGGCGGTCATCATTCCCAAAGATAAAGCGGTGCAGCTCAATGCCACCGTACGCAAGACCTCGGCGGGCGCGGCAGATATTCTGCCGGTCTTCAGTGTGACCAATCTTTCCCGCACACTGCGTGATCTGCAAAAAGCCGGTGTTTGGATTTATGGGTTAGCGGGTGAAGCCGAGACCTCGCTGTATGCGCTGGACCTCACCGGCAATGTGGCGTTGGTGATGGGCAGCGAGGGCGATGGCATGCGCCGCCTGACCCGCGAGAACTGCGATCAGCTGGTGAAAATACCGATGCCCGGCGGCTTTGAAAGCCTCAATGTCTCCGTGGCAACCGGGGTTAGCCTCTTTGAAGCGGTGCGCCAGCGAGGCTAAAAGCCCCTAACGCAGACATGTGAAGAAGAGTTTCCCTTCTTACCTGAACGTGCGCTAACATCGCATGGCGATCGCTCGCGACAACAAACAACAACAACACTTATGACACACGGGGAATCCATGTCAAAATCGCAGTCTTTGCAGGACCCATTCCTGAACGCTTTGCGCCGTGAGCGCGTCCCGGTTTCAATCTATCTGGTCAACGGCATCAAGCTGCAGGGGACGATTGAATCGTTCGACCAATTTGTTGTGCTGCTGCGCAATACCGTCAGCCAGATGGTCTATAAGCACGCCATTTCCACCGTGGTACCTGCACGCAATGTGCGTTTGGGGAGTGCTTCCGGGCAGGGCGGTGAAGACGCGGCGGCAGACGATTCTGAATAATCGATGCGGGGCTTGTAAATGCGGGAACATGCCCGCATTTACACGGTAATGCCAACTCAACTGTTTGACCGTTCGCGCGGTGGCGAGAACGCACTGCTGATCCAACCCTATGCCGGAGGCCCGCCGGCGGAAGGTGTGTTGGAAGAATTTACTGAACTGACGCGCTCGGCAGGGGCCAGCGTGCTGGCTACTTTGAACGCACGGATTGATAAGCCGAACCCGTCGATTTTGATCGGCACAGGGAAGCTGGAAGAAGTCAAAGCCGCCTGCGACGCGGTGGGTGCGGACTTGGTGCTCATCAATCACGCGCTCACACCCATCCAAGAGCGTAACTTGGAGCGCGCGCTGGAGCGCCGCGTGGTGGACCGCACGGGGCTGATTCTCGATATCTTCGCCCAACGTGCGCGCAGCCATGAGGGCAAGCTGCAAGTGGAACTTGCCCAGTTGCGGCATATGGCTACACGCTTGGTGCGCGGCTGGACCCACTTAGAGCGCCAGCGTGGCGGCTCGATTGGCCTGCGTGGGCCGGGTGAAACCCAGCTAGAAACCGACCGCCGCCTGCTGCAAAAACGCGTGGAAATGTTGCAAAAGCGTTTGGAGAAAGTGGATGTGCAGCACGCGCAAATGCGCCGTGCGCGTGTGCGCAGCGAACTGCCGCGCGTGGCCTTGGTGGGCTATACCAATGCCGGGAAATCCACACTGTTCAATGCCTTAACCGGCGCGGATGCCTATGCCGCGGATCAGCTCTTTGCCACGCTTGACCCCACCGTGCGCCGCATCGAACTGCCGGGTGGCAATGTGGTGCTGGCCGATACCGTAGGGTTTGTGCGCGATCTTCCGCACGAACTGGTGGCGGCGTTTCGTTCGACCTTGAGCGAAGCGCGTGAGGCCGATCTTTTGCTACACGTCATCGACGCCGACGACCCGCTGCGCGATGAGCGCATGGCGCAGGTGGATGAGGTGCTGCATGACATCGGCGCAGGAGATATTCCGCAGCTGCTGATTTTCAATAAGATTGACCGTATTGAAGGCGCGCTGCCGCGTTTGGATCAGCGCGAAACCGATTATTCCGCCGTCTGGCTGTCTGCGCGCGAGCGGCAGGGGCTGGAATTACTCAATACTGCGCTGGAGCAGCGGCTTGGGCTGCAGCGTGTGGCGGGTCAAATTAGCCTTCCGGTAGATGCCGGGCGGCTGCGTTCGCGGCTGCACGCCATTGCGGCTGTGCGCGCCGAATGCCACGAGGCCGACGGCTGGCAACTCACCGTTGATTTACCACTCGCCGACGCCATGCGGCTTGCCGCACAACCGGATGGCTTACCCTTACGTTCACTTTTGCCGACAGAAATACCGGCACTTCCCGTAGAATCTCACGCATGACCACACAAAGCAGCGGCCCGCGCGGGCCAAGAGCGGCCTGGATGGCCTGGAATAAACCCGGTGGCGGCGGACGCAACGTCGGCGGCGGGTTTGGACAGTTTCTCAATAAACTGCCGGACTTCGGTGGTGGTGGCGGGCCTTTGCGCTGGGCCGCCATCCTGCTGGGCCTGTGGCTGGTGTTCAACTGTTTCGTGCTGGTGGCCGAACAGCAGCGCGGCGTGGTGCTGCGTTTTGGCCAGTTCGATCGCATCATGCAGCCGGGGCCTAACTTCAAAATGCCGTGGCCGATCGAGCGTGTGATCAAGGTCAACGCCACCCAAATTAAAAATTATGAAGATCGCGTGCCGGTGCTGACTTCCGACGAAAATATCGTAGAAGTGGCGATCAACGTGCAGTACAAGGCCGTGGACGCCAAGCTCTATCTGTTTGGTACGCGTGATGGTGATGAAGTGCTGCGCCAAGCCGCACTGAGTACGGTGCGCGAACTCGTGGGCCGTTCCAAACTGGACACCGTATTGGGCGCGCGCGAACAGCTCTCGGTAGCCGCACGCGACCGGCTGCAAAAATCGCTGGAGGCCTATCGCACGGGGCTTACCGTGACCGAACTCAACCTGCCCGATGCGCGCCCGCCGCAGCAGGTGAAGCCTGCGTTTGATGACGTCAACAGCGCCCAGCAAGATCAGCAGCGTTTGATTTCGGAAGCGCGCGCGTATGCGGCTAAGATTGTGCCGGAGGCGCGCGGCCAAGCGGCGCGCGTACGCACCGTGGCGGAAGGTTATAAAACGGCGGAAATCGCCCGCGCTACTGGTGACGCGGAACGCTTTAGTCTTTTGGTGGCGCAGTATAAAGGTGCGCCGGAAGTGACCCGCAAGCGCCTGTGGCTGGAAACCGTGCAAGACGTGCTGGCCAAGAACCGCAAGGTGGTGGGTGGCGATGGTCGTCAGCTAATTTATGTGCCCATGGACGCGAGCAGTGCCACGCCTGCGCCGCAGGCTCCCGTGGTGCTGCCGGATATGACCGGGTCCGCACCGCAAGCGACAACCCAAGACAATAACCCGGCGCGGCCGGGGCGCAGTGGCCGCTCGACCGGCCGTGATGAGGTGGTGCGATGAGATTTCATGCCTGGATGGCCGGTGCGGTAGCGGCGTTGATGCTGCTGATGGGCTCGGTGTTTGTGGTGAATGAAGGCCATACCGCCATCGTGTTGAATTTAGGCCGCGTGTCGCGGGTGAATCTGCAGCCGGGGCTGCATTTCAAGTGGCCGCTAGTGGAGTCGGCACGGGTGTTTGATAAACGTCTGCAGGTGCTGCCTGCGGAGCCGGAACGCTACCTGACCTCCGAACGTAAAGACGTCAGCGTGGATTTCTTTGCCGTGGGCCAGATAGAAGACGCGCGCGCCTTCTATCGTGCGACTGGCGGCGATGAGTCGGCGGCCATTGCCCGCCTTGCCCCCATCATCAAAGACGCACTGCGTAATGAGATCAACGCGCGCACCTTGCAAGAGGCGGTGTCGGGCGACCGCACAACGATTGTCAAAAGTCAGCTGGGGATTATCAACCGCGGCGCTTCCACCTTGGGCGTGCGCATCTTGGATTTGCGCATCAAACAGTTGGATCTACCTACCGATAGCCGCGTGATCGACGACGTGTATAACCGCATGCGCGCCCAGCGTCAGCAGGTAGCCAGCCGTCTGCGCGCCGAGGGTGAAGAGCAGGCTAATGAAATCCGCGCCGGTGCCGACCGTGATCAGCAGGTGATCTTGGCCGAAGCCGAACGCGATGCACAAAAATCGCGCGGTGAAGGGGACGCGGAAGCGGCGCGTATTTATGCCGAAGCGGCCAACCGTGATCCAAGCTTCTACGCCTTCCAGCGTAGCCTTGAGGCATATCGCAAGGCGTTCTCCAATAACGATAGCGTGATCGTGCTGGAGCGCAATGATCCGTTCCTGCAATACATGCGCAGCGATCGTTAATGTATGAGCGACCTCTGGGCCGCACTGTGTTTAGTCGCGATTATTGAGGGGCTGCTACTGTTTGCAGCCCCAGCGGCGTGGAAGCGCACCGTTGAGCAAATGCTGGCGCTGAGCGATGAGCAGGTTCGGCGCTTTGGCGGCGTTATTTTAATGCTGGGGCTGATCTCGCTTTGGCTGGTGCGTGGAAGCTGAACGCCGCCATTCGCCGCCGCGATTGAAAGCAGGTAGAATGCACAAAAGCCGGGGTTCGCCTCGGCTTTTTCCGTGTTTGGCGCTTGCTAGCTGCCTCTCGCCCCGATGGCGGGATGGCGTCAAAGTGAGGAGCGCTTGATACACCCATCCAGTGGCCCCGATGGCCGCGAGAAAACAGGAGTATGGCCATGGGCCAGTCAGTCGTCGTGTTAGGCGCCCAATGGGGCGATGAAGGCAAGGGTAAGATCGTTGATCTGCTCACCGAAGATATCGGCGCGGTGGTGCGCTTTCAGGGCGGGCATAACGCTGGCCATACGCTGGTTATCAATGGTAAGAAGACGGTGCTGCACCTGATCCCGTCCGGCATCCTGCGCGATGGCGCGCTGTGCCTGATCGGTAATGGTGTGGTGATTTCGCCTGCCGCACTGCGTAAAGAAATTGATGAATTAGAAGCGGCGGGTGTGGAAGTGCGCTCGCGCTTGAAAATCTCCCCAGCCGCGCCGCTGATCATGCCGTATCACATCGCGTTGGATCAGGCGCGTGAGAAGGCCGCAGGCGGCAAGGCGATTGGCACCACCGGGCGCGGCATTGGCCCGGCCTATGAAGATAAGGTGGCGCGCCGTGGTATCCGTATCGCCGACCTGCATTACCCCGAACAGCTGGCGGAAAAATTGCGCGCGGCGCTGGACTACCACAACTTCGTGCTGACCAAGTATCTGGGCGTTGAAGCGGTGGACTTCCAGCAGACCTTGGATGAGGCGCTGGAATTTGGCAAATACGTGCAGCCGATGAAGTCCGACGTGGCGGGCATTTGCCACGAACTGCGCAAGGCCGGTAAGCGCGTGCTGTTTGAAGGCGCACAGGGCGCGCTGCTGGATATCGATCACGGCACTTACCCCTACGTCACCAGCTCCAATACCACGGTGGGTGGCGCGCTGGCCGGTGCGGGCGTGGGTGCAGATGCCATCGACTATGTACTGGGTATCGCCAAGGCGTATGCCACCCGTGTTGGCGGTGGCCCGTTCCCCACCGAGCTCGATGATGAAGTGGGCCAAGGCATTCGTGATCGTGGCGCGGAATACGGTGCGTCCACCGGGCGGCCACGCCGCTGCGGTTGGATGGATATCGTGGCACTGAAGCGTGCTGTTGCCATCAATGGCATCTCCGGCCTGTGCATCACCAAGCTCGACGTGCTCGACGGCATGGAGAAGCTGAAGGTCTGCATCGCTTACGAATACCACGGCAAGCGCAGCGAGTACGCACCGCTGGACGCACAGGGTTGGGACGAATGCACGCCGGTGTATTTGGAGTTCCCAGGCTGGAGCGAGAATACCCACGGCGTGACCGAGTGGGACAAGCTGCCGGCCGCTGCCCGCGCCTACCTGCGCGCGCTGGAAGAGCTGGCGGGCTGCCCAATCTCTATTGTCTCTACCGGCCCGGATCGCGACCACACCATGGTGCTGCGCGATCCATACGCCTAAAACGGGCATACGCGGTGGTATGCTTGCACCATGCAGCATGCCACCGCCACCACGTTTCCCTTCCCGAACGCTCGGGCCTCTCTTGCGCCGCAAGGCTTCTCGCGAGAGGAGCTGGCCAATGCGCTGACCCACGGTGTGGGGGCTGCAGCCGCACTCGCGGCCGGTGCGGTACTCATCACTTTAGTGGCCATTTACGGGGATGGCTGGCAGCTAGCCGGGGCCATTGTGTTTGGTGTGGCGCTGTTGCTGCTGTACACCGCTTCAACGCTGTACCACGCCTTCACCAATCCGGTGCTTAAAGGGCGCTTAAAGGTTTTTGACCACTGCGCGATCTATCTCTTGATCGCAGGCACCTACACGCCGTTCACCTTAGTCGGCTTGCGCGGCCCGGTGGGTTGGTGGCTATTCGGCACTATTTGGACGCTGGCGCTGGCAGGGGTGGTGTTCAAACTTTTTTACACGGGGCGCTTCAAAAAGCTCTCAACGCTGATTTATATCGGCATGGGCTGGCTGGTAATTCTTGCGGTAAAACCCATGCTGCACGCGCTGGGCACCGCGCCACTGCTGTGGCTGCTGGGGGGGGGCGTGGCCTATACCGCTGGGACATTCTTCTATATGCGTCCGCAACTGCGTTATTCGCACGCGATCTGGCATGGTTTTGTGATTCTAGGTAGCGTCTGCCATTACGCTGCGGTGATGCTGCACTTGCTCTAATTTCATTTCGCTATGCCGTGACTTCTGGCAGTGCGTGCGCTGATTTTTTCGCAGGATCATTGAGCCCTTGTGCTTTCACATAGGGGTTGCCATGCGTCGTATTCTTTCTACAGCAATTGCGTTGGCGCTGGTTAGCGCGACAGGTGCGGTGTGCGCACAACAACTGGGCCATGCACCCACGTTAACAGAGGTCACCACCCAGCTTCCACGCGATGTTGCGCCGGTGCATTATCGCCTTGAAGTTACGCCGCATGCCGAGGCCATGACGTTTGATGGCAATCTCAAAATTGAACTGAACGTGCTTGTGCCGACCAACACCATCGTGTTGCAGGCGGTGGATATGCAGTTTGTGACGAGTGCACTGGTTGATGCAAAAGGCCGTGCGCTGAAAGCAAACGTTACCTTGAATGCAGATGAGCAAACGGCCAGCTTCAAGTTTGAGCAGACGCTTGCGCCGGGCAAATACCAGTTGCTCACCACCTATACCGGAAAAATCGGCACGCAGGCCAATGGCCTGTTTGCGCTGGACTATCCCACCGAAGCGGGTAAGAAGCGCGCACTTTATACGCAGTTTGAAAACTCGGACGCACGCCGTTTCATCCCTTCGTGGGACGAGCCAAACTACAAGGCGACCTTTGACCTAAGTGTGGTGGCCCCCGCCGGGCAGATGGCCGTGAGTAATATGCCGGTGAAAGCCGAAGAAACGCTGCGAAACGGATTGCAGCGCATTACCTTTGAAACCACGCCAAAGATGTCCACCTACCTGCTGTTTTTGGGGCTGGGTGAGTTTGACCGCATCTCCTTGGAAGACGGCGGTGTGGACATTGGCGTAATTACCCAGAAAGGCAAGGTTGAGCAGGCGCGTTTTGCGATGGAAGCCAGCCGCGATGTGCTGCGCGAATACAACGACTACTTCGGGGTGAAATATCCACTTAAGAAGCTCGACAATATCGCCGCACCGGGACGCAGCCAGTTCTTCAGCGCGATGGAAAACTGGGGGGCGATTTTTACCTTTGAATCTTCGATGCTGCTAGACCCAGCAACTTCGAATGTCTTCAATAAACAGACGATCTTTTTGACCGCGGCGCACGAGATTGCCCACCAATGGTTTGGTGATTTGGTCACGATGGCGTGGTGGGATGATTTGTGGCTCAACGAAGGCTTTGCCACTTGGATGGAAGGGCGTACCACGCGCAAGTTGCACCCTGAGTGGGATACATCGGGTGTGGATGCGGCCTACACCAGCCGTGGCCCAATGGGCGGTGATGCCTATGTCACCACCCATCCGGTGGTGCAACATATTGCAACGGTAGAGCAAGCCAGCCAAGCGTTTGACGGTATCACCTATGGCAAAGGCTCTGCGGTGATTTCGATGCTGGAAGATTATGTGGGGGAAGATGCGTGGCGTAATGGTGTGCGTAGCTACATCGCCAAACACGCTTACGGCAATGCGGTGACCGATGCGCTATGGGAAGAAATTGAGCAGGCCGCACCGGGGAAACAATTTATGCAAGTGGCACATGACTTCACATTGCAGCCGGGTGTGCCGCTGATTCGTGCGTCTAGTGTGTGCAAGAACGGTTCAACCGATATGACGTTGGAGCAGGGCGAGTTCACCGTGGACCGCCCAGACAAAACTCCTCTGCGCTGGCGTGTGCCGGTAAGTCTGCGCGGGGGGGATGGCAAGGCCGTAAAAGTATTGGTGGACGGCAAGGCCAGCGTGACGCTACCGGGCTGCGGCCCTGTGTTGGTGAACGCCGGGCAGAAGGGCTATTACCGCACGCTCTACACGCCTGCACAATTCAAAGCGCTGACTGCTTCCTTTGCGCAATTGCCCGTGGTGGATCAAATGGGTGTGTTGATGGATACCGGCGCGCTGTCTGCGGTTGGCCTGCAGCCGCAGGCCGATATGCTGAATCTTGTGCTGCAAGTGCCGCTAGATGCCGCACCAGAAATGTGGCAAATGGTATCGGGTTCACTGGGGGCGCTCGATGATTATTTTGATCAAGATGCAAAGCGCAAAGCAGCCGTTCAAAAGTTTGTCATTGCTAAGCTTTCGCCAAAGTTTCAACAGCTTGGTTGGGAGCAGAAGGAGGGGGACAGCACAGCAGTCAAGCAATTGCGCACAAGCCTGATTAGCACGCTGAGTGGGCTAGGCGATGTGGCCGTATTGGCAGAAGCGCGCCGCCGCTTTGCCGCCTTCTTGCAAGACCCAAAAACACTCAGCCCTGATCTGCGTCGCACGGTGCTGGGTATTGTGGCGTATAACGCCGATGAAGCCACGTGGAACCAGTTGCACACGCTGGCGCAGCAAGAAAAATCGTCCATGCTGCGTGATCAGTACTATGGCTTGTTGGCGCGTGCAAAAGATAAAACACTGGCGCAGCGCGCCTTGGCCATGGCGCTCACCGATGAGCCTGGGGCCACCAATGGCGCTTCGATGATTTCTTCGGTGTCTTGGGAGCACCCGGACATGGCATTTGATTTTGCCGTTGCACACCGTGAGAAGGTCAATACGCTGGTTGATTCCACATCATTGCCACGTTATTACCCAGGGCTTGGTGCAAGTGCGAAAGATCTTGCAATGGTGGATAAGATCAACGATTTCGCAGAAAAGTACATTGCACCCACTTCGCGACGCGATGCAAAGAGCGCCGTCAATGGTATTCAAACCCGGCTAAAACTGCGTGCGCAATTGCTTCCTCAGATAGACGCGTGGTTGAAATCGAAGGGCGTGTAACCCAACCAATTCGATTCCAAAATGAAAAGGCCCCGCGATTTTCTGCGGGGCCTTTGCGTTGGTGCGGTTGTGCCTGCTTGCTTAGAACGTGTATTCCGCTTGCAGGGTGAACGAACGGCCACGCGGGTCGGCGATACGTGCTTCCCAGCCAGCACCATCGCCATCATCCAAATAGCGCAGGGTAAACGGCGGATCGGTATTGAACAGGTTACGAATGCCGAAGGTGAGCTTCATCTTTTCAAACCCAGTCCAGCTCACGCTGTAGTTGTAGATCGTGTAGCTATCCACGTCGCGGCTGTAGTTCGGCGGAACGTAACCGTTGCGGATACCCGGCGGCTGCCAGTCTTTATAGCCATCACGATAAATCTGGGTCAGCATATGTGCCCAATCGCCACGCTGCCAGCCAAATGCAAGCGTGTGCTTCCACTTGATCGGAAGGTTGAAGTAGCGCTCGTATTCGCCTACCAAGTTGTCGCTGTAGGGCAGGCTATCGAAGGTCTTGGTCTTGAACGTGTCGAGGTAATTACCGTTCAAGTGGACGTTCCAGTTGCCACCTGCCAGCTGCCCGCGCATATTGGCATCCAGCTCCACGCCGCGGGTCAACGTGCCGCCGGTGTTGATATAGCGCTGGTCGATTTGGATGATATTGCCGGTGCTATCGCGAATGAAGTTGGAAGCGTACAGCGGGTAGTTTGCGGTCATCGTGGAGAGGTTGAAGCCGCTGCGGATGGTGTTGGTGCGTTCGATTTCCCACCAGTCCACGCTTACGTTGAAGTTGGCGGTGGGCGCGATCACAAAACCAATGCTGCGCTGTTCGGCTTCTTCCGGTTTCAGGTTGGGGTTGCCGCCGGTGACGATGTCGGGGCGAATTTGCACATTGCAGTTGGCCACATCTGGGTCGTACTGGCCGTTCGGGCACTTGGCCGGGTCTGCTAAATCAAGACCGGTGTACTGCGTTTCGGTGATGCCGCGGAATAGTTTGGCAAAGTCAGGCACTTTGAAGCCAGTGCTGTACGCGCCACGGAACACCAGCCAGTCGATCGGTTGCCACTTGAACGAATACTTCGGGTTGGTGGTGCCGCCGAAGCCATCGTAGCGGTCGTGGCGCACGGCAAGGTTGACTTCCAAACTCTTGACGACGGGCAGGTTCACTTCAACAAAGGCCGCTTTCACGTTACGTGTTTTGGGCGACATATAGTTGGATGCATCACCCGGTGCGCCGAACACATAGGCGTTACCTGCAGACCATTCGGCCGGACCGCTGAACTCGTATTCTTCACGACGAATATCCACGCCAACCGCTGCCTGCACATCGTCTTCTGCCCAAAGTTTGAAGCCGAGGCTACCGCTGGCACTGGCATCGAAGGTGGTGGTGGTGGATGCGCCCTTATACAGCAGTAGCCCGCTGGCATCGGCGGCGGCCAAGGCAGCGTAAGCGGCTTGTGATTGGTCTTGCCCCGGCATCAAGAAGGGGTTGAGTAGCCCACTCTTGAGTGCGGCCTTCAGTTGCGGCGTGTAGTAGTAACCGCCTGCAAGGACAGAATCGGCACGGCTTTCTGCGCGTGATAGGCCGATGTCGTAGTCCCAGTTTGCAAAGGTGCCGGTGAAGCCGAATAGCACGCGGTAGGCTTTGGTGGTGGTCTCTAGCTGACGCGGGCCGCAGATCTCACAGCGCCAACGATAGGTAATGGGGGCGCCGTAATTGAGATTGGCTTGGCTGCCGAAGTAACCCAAGATTTGGTTATAGATCGCGTCGTAGGTGGCCTGCGTATTGGCATTGAGCTCATAAGCGTCAAGCTGTGTGGCGCTGGCATTTCTGCTTGAGCTGATTTGCTGGGCTTCGAAATGACGCGTTGAACTCACCTTCGAGGCCATCAGCTCGGCGAAGAACTGGGTGTCATCGTTGATCTTGAAGGTGGCCCGGCCAATGCCTTGCACCGTGTCCACCGGTTGCTGGATGGTGCGTGCGCGGCCGTAGTCCCAGGCGCAGCCGAAGCTGGCGCCGGGGCTGGACCAGACTTTATCGTCATACTGCCCCATCATGTCGCCACCGTTTTCGCAGCCTGCGCCGCCGGGAAGGTCGAGCGTACTGATGGTGGTTTTGGTGAGCCCCGTGACGGGATCTATTAGCCCTCCGCCAATCATGCTGCCGGTGGCACTCACGACGTTGGCAAACGGGGTACCGCGTGTATCGGGTGCTAGGCCGCGATCCGGCTGGAAGCTGTTGGCAAAATCGCGCTGCGAACCCACCAACATCTTGTTTTTCTTGACGTTGACCGCCGCCCATACGTTCCAATGGTCGGAATCAAGGTCGCCCCATCCACCTAATAGACTGGCATGGAAGATATTGCCGCCACCTTGCTGGGTGACGTCGGCACCGGCGGTGGCGGTATAGCCTTGGTAATTATCCCGGGTGATGAAGTTGATTACGCCGCCGATGGCGTCGGTGCCGTACACGGCCGAGGCACCGTCGCGCAGCACTTCTACACGCTCGATGGCGGCAAATGGAATGGAGTTTAAGTCAACCACTTGGCCGGCAAGACCGTGCGCAGCGACGCGGCGGCCATTGAGCAGCACCAAGGTGGCATCTGCGCCTTGGCCGCGCAGGTTGGCACCGGAAACGCCGTTATTGCCACGCGTGCCGGGAGGCGCCACACCACTATTGGCCGCAAGGCTATCAGGCCCGTTACTGGCGACGTTGAGCTGCTGCAGTAGCTGTTCTGCTGAAGTGATGCCTTGAGCATCAATTTCAGCGCGTTGAATAATAGTGATGGGAAGCGCGGTTTCGATGTCGGTGCGCTGGATACGCGAGCCGGTAATCGTAATTTTATCAAGCGTTTTTGCAGCGCCTTCGGCCGTTGTTTTGGCGGTGTCTGCCTGTTGTGCGGCCGCAGGCAAGGCCATGGCGGCGATCAGTGCGATGCAGAGCCTGCGCGGTGTGAGTGTATGGCGAGTGGACATCACTTCCCCCCCGGGGTGTTGTGGAGTAAACAGCGAGAACGCTGCTATTCCTAATCTAACCTTAAATTGCCGTTAATGGAATATGTATTTCGGCATGGCAATTCTGCTGGAATAAATGTTTCTCCGGTAACGGGTGTAGATGCGTCAGAATGCAAAACGGCCCGCTTGCGCGGGCCGTTAATGTTGCAGCGATGTAGGTTGGCTTACGCCTCGTCTTTATACGCATCCACCGGGATGCAGGCGCACATCACGTTCTTGTCGCCGTGCACGTTGTCCACGCGCGCCACCGGCGGCCAGTACTTGACCTGCTTGAGGCTGGCCAGCGGGAACGCCGCCAGTTCCCGGGCGTAGCCGTGGCTCCAGTCGCTGGCGCTGACCTGGGCTGCGGTGTGCGGGGCGTGTTTGAGCGGGTTGTCTTCGCGGTCCAGCTTGCCGCTGATGACGTCTTGGATCTCGGCGTGAATCTGGATCATGGCATCGATGAAACGATCCAGCTCATGCAGCGACTCGGATTCGGTGGGCTCTACCATCAAAGTACCGGCTACTGGGAAGCTCAGCGTGGGCGCGTGGAAGCCGAAGTCGATCAAGCGCTTGGCCACGTCCTCGGCGCTGATGCCGGAGAGTTTCTCCAGCGGGCGCAGATCGAGGATGCATTCGTGCGCCACCAGCCCGTTGCGGCCGGTGTATAGGGTGGGGAAGCAGGCTTCCAAGCGCTTGGCGATGTAGTTGGCATTAAGCATCGCCACTTGCGTCGCCTTGCGCAGGCCGTCACGGCCCATCATCGCGATGTACATCCAGCTGATCGGCAGGATGCTGGCGCTGCCGAAGCTGGCCGCGCTCACCATATTGCCGCCGCCGGTGCCTTCCGTTTTCACGCCGCCTTCGCCGAAGGCCTTGGGCAGGAACGGTGCCAGGTGCGAACGCACCGCGCAGGGGCCCACGCCGGGGCCGCCGCCGCCGTGCGGGATGCAGAAGGTCTTGTGCAGGTTGAGGTGGCTGACGTCACTGCCCCATTTGCCGGGCTTGGCCAGACCGACCAGCGCGTTCATGTTGGCGCCGTCGGTATACACTTGGCCGCCGTGCTGGTGGATGATCTCGCAGATCTCGACCACGTCTTCCTCGAACACGCCGTGGGTGGACGGGTAGGTCATCATGATCGCGGCGAGGTTGGCCGAATGCTTCTCGGCTTGGGCGCGGATGTCGGCGACGTCCACATTGCCGTTGGCGTCGCACTTGGTCACCACCACCTTCATCCCGCACATCTGCGCGCTGGCCGGGTTGGTGCCGTGGGCGGATTCGGGGATCAGGCAGATATTGCGATGCGCTTCGCCACGCGAGGCGTGGTAGGCGCGAATGGCCAGCAGGCCGGCGTATTCGCCCTGCGCGCCTGAGTTGGGCTGCAGGCTGACCGCGTCATAGCCGGTGGCTTCCACCAGCATGGCTTCCAGCCCGCTGATGAGTTCTTGATAGCCCTGCGCCTGCTCGGCGGGCACAAACGGGTGGATATTGCCGAACTCAGGCCAGGTCACCGGGATCATCTCGGCGGTGGCGTTGAGCTTCATGGTGCAGCTGCCCAGCGGGATCATGGTGCGATCCATCGCCAGGTCCTTGTCCGCCAGCGTGCGCAGGTAGCGCAGCAATTCGTGTTCGCTGTGGTAGGTGTTGAACACGGGATGGGTCATGAAGCTGGAGCTGCGCGCCAGTTCGGCCGGAATCAGCGATGGTGCGCTGGCGTCCAGCGCCTCGATCGACGGCAGCGGTTTGCCTTCGCCGAAGATCGTCCACAGCAGTTCCAGATCGGCGCGAGTGGTGGTTTCATCCAGCGAGATGCAGATGTACTCATCCCAAGCCTTGCGCAGGTTGACGCCGTGGGCGCGGGCGCGTTCCAGTAGGGCGTCGGTTTGTGCGCCGGTCTTCAGGCTGATGGTGTCAAACGCGCTGCCGTGGTGGTCTTGCGCGTAACCCAGTTGGGCCAAACCAGCCTTAAGAATGGCGGTGTAGCGGGCCACGCGCTGGGCAATGCGCTTGAGGCCGTCGGGGCCGTGGTAGACGGCGTACATTGCCGCCATCACCGCCAGCAGCACCTGCGCGGTGCAGATGTTGGAGGTGGCTTTCTCGCGGCGGATGTGCTGCTCGCGGGTTTGCAAGGTGAGGCGGTAAGCGGGGTTGCCGGCGGCGTCGATCGACACGCCAATCAAGCGGCCCGGCATCGAGCGCTTGTAGGCATCGCGGCAGGCCATGAAGGCCGCATGCGGCCCGCCGAAGCCAAACGGCACACCGAAGCGCTGGCTGTTGCCGATCACGATGTCGGCGCCCATTTCGCCCGGCGACTTCAGCAGGGTCAGGGCGAGCAGGTCGGTAGCGAAGGTGGCCAATGCGCCGACCGCATGGATTTTTTCCACCTCTTGGCTCCAATCCATCAGCCAGCCGCTGGAAGCGGGGTATTGGATCAGTACGCCAAAAAAATCACCCTTGGAAATGGCGGCGTTCCACTCGTCTTCGGAATTGGCCAGCTCCACGCTCAGCCCCAGCGGCTCGGCGCGGGTTTTCAGCACTTCAAGCGTTTGTGGATGGGTGTCGCCCGATACGAGGAAGGTGTTGGACTTGGACTTGGCGCTGCGCTTGGCCAAGGTCATCGCTTCGGCGCAGGCAGAGGCCTCGTCGAGCAGCGAGGCATTGGCGATGTCCATGCCGGTGAGGTCGGCCACCATGGTCTGGAAGTTGATCAATGCTTCCATGCGGCCTTGCGAAATTTCGGCCTGATACGGGGTGTAAGCGGTGTACCACGCCGGGTTTTCGAGGATGTTGCGCAGGATTACATTCGGCGTATGGGTGCCGTAATAGCCTTGGCCGATGAAGCTCTTGAATACCTTGTTCTTGCCAGCAATAGCGCGGATCTTGTCCAGCGCATCCACTTCGGTCATCGATTCTGGCAGCGCCAGCGGATTGCCGGACTTGATGCTGCCGGGGACGATGGCGTCGGTGAAGGCTTCAAGGCTGTCGTGGCCGACCGTCTTCAGCATCGCCGCGATTTCGGCGTCGTTGGGGCCGATATGGCGTTCGATAAAAGCGTCGTGGTGTTCGAGTGAGCGGAGAGACGGTTGGGTCATGGCGGCATCCGAAGGCGCATGGGCGCAAAAAAGGGGGATGCCCGCTCTGTCCTTTTGCCTGAGAGTTTGAAAGCGCGCGGGTGGGGAGGGGGATTCCGCACGCTTCTTGCCCCTTCGGCGCCGGCGCAAGCCCTGCGGCTGGCCGATCTCTCCAGAGTGTGGTCACACGGCGGTCTGTGGCCTGAGCGATTCCGGGCGGTTGCGCCTTCGGCAGCGCGGCAAACAGGTGTTCGCGCGCTTCTCCCACCGTGCCGCGGAATTATACTTCATACACGGTAGGATCGCCGCCGCTGGCGTCCACACTTTCAAGCCGTACCGGGAAGCCCCAGAGCCGGGTGACGTGTTTGAGCACTTCTTGCGCGTCGGCTGCGTCCAGCGGGCGGTTTTGATAGCGTGCATGGCGCAGCGTCAGGCTGCGATCGCCGCGCAGATTGACATTCCAAACCTGAATATTCGGTTCACGTACGCCGATATCGTATTGCCGAGAGAGCAGTTGCCGCAGCTCGCGGTAGCCGTCTTCATCATGAATGGCACTGATGGTGAGCTGCGGCTGATCAGCATCGTCGTGGATGGCAAACAGGCGCAGATCACGCATGAGCTGCGGGCTTAAGTATTGGCCAATAAAACTTTCATCTTTGAAGTTGCGCATGGCGTAATCCAACGCGGGCAGCCAAGGCGAGCCCGCCAGATCCGGAAACCAGCGCCGGTCTTCTTCGGTGGGTGCTTCACAAATGCGGCGAATATCGCGGTACATCGAAAACCCCAGCGCGTACGGGTTGATTCCGCTGTAAGCAGGGTGGCTGGGCGATGGTTGGTAAATGACATTGGTATGTGAAGACAACCATTCCAGCATCACGCTGTCATGCAGTTGGCCTTCGTCGTAGAGCGCGTTCATCAGCGTGTAGTGCCAGAACGAGGCCCAGCCTTCGTTCATCACTTGGGTTTGCCGCTGCGGATAAAAATACTGCGCGATCTTGCGCACGATGCGCACGATTTCGCGCTGCCAAGGCTCCAAGAGTGGTGCATTTTTTTCGATGAAATACAGTACGTTTTCTTGCGGCTCACGTGGAAAGCGTTCTTCACTTGATGCCGTTGCTTGCTCGGTTTGCGCATTGGGTAGCGTGCGCCAGAGTTCGTTGACCTGCTGCTGTGCATAGCGGCGGTGCTCTTCACGGCGCGCTAGCTCGTCTTGCAGGCTGCGCTTGGACGGGCGCCGATAGCGATCCACACCCACCGTGGCCAGTGCATGGCAGGAATCAAGCAATTGTTCGACGGTATCCAAGCCGTAGCGTTCTTCGCATTTGCTGACATAGTCGCGGGCGTACACCATGTAGTCGATGATCGAAGAGGCATCGGTCCACATGCGGAACAGATAGTTGCCTTTGAAAAAGCTGTTATGCCCATACGCAGCGTGGGCGATCACCAGCGCTTGCATCGCGGTGCTGTTTTCTTCCATCAAATAGCTGATGCAAGGGTTGGAGTTGATGCAGATTTCATACGCCAGCCCCATATGCCCGCGCCGATAGTTGCGCTCGGTAGCAAGAAACGATTTTCCGAAACTCCAATGGCGGTAGTTCACCGGCATGCCCACGCTGGTGTAGGCGTCCATCATTTGCTCGGATGAAATGACTTCCAGTTGGTTGGGGTAGGTATCTAGGCCAAACCGCTTGGCGGTAGCGGCAATTACACTGTGGTAGCGCTCGATCAGCTCGAACGTCCAATCGCTTGGTGCGGGCAGCGGTTCTGTGGGGCGCGGCGGCGGTGGTAGTGGCGTGTCAGGAACGGTGTGGTGGCGGCGCTCGCCGACATTGGCGAGCGTCCAAGGGTTGTCGCCGCGACGGCGTTCGAGAGCTGGATAGGCGCTGGGGTTGATGCTCATGCCGTTGCACCCTCCTTGCGGAAGAGGTCACGGAAGACTGGATAAATTTCACTCACAGCGGTCGCTTTACGAATGGCGAAATTGTCAAACTGTGCGCTGAGTTCGGCGTATTCCTGCCAAAGTGCCTGCTCGTCTTCTACTACTTGCACATAGGCGTAGTAACGCACCAATGGCAGGATGCGTTCGCGCAGCAGTTGGCTGCATTGGCCATTGTCGGTAGAAAAATTGTCGCCATCGCTGGCCTGCGCCACGTAGAGATTCCATTCGGTACTGGGGTAGCGCGCAAGAATGATCTCGTCGAGCAGTTGCAATGCGCTACTGACAACGGTGCCACCGGTTTCGCGCGCGTGGAAAAATTCGTCTTCACTGACTTCGGCAGCCTGCGTGTGGTGGCGAATAAACACCAGCTCGATTTTTTCGTAATGCCTCGTCAAGAAGAGGTACAGCAAAATGAAGAAGCGCTTAGCGAGGTCTTTGCGCGCTTCGTCCATGGAGCCAGATACATCCATCACACAAAACATGACGGCGCGGCTGATTGGAACAGGTACTTTGGTGTGGGCGCGAAAGCGCAGATCGAGCGTATCGAGGTAGGGTGTGCTGCGAATTTTTTGCTGCAGTTGTTCAATCTGCAGTTTGAGCTCCGCCGCTGCATTGCTTTCACCTTGGCCGCTGTCTTGCAAAGCTTGCAACTGCTCTTGCAGTTCTAGTAAATGGCGTTTCGCCGATTTTGAAAGCGCGATGCGCCGCCCCAACGCCTGCCGCATGGTGCGTACAACGGCAAGATTATGCGGCGTACCGTCGGTGCTAAACCCCGCGCGTCGCGTCTTCCACTGCGGTTGGTCACCAATATGGGTGCGCAGCAAATGCGGTAGCTCTAGGTCTTCAAAAAATAGCTGCATGAACTCGTCTTTACTTAGGGTAAAAGTAAAGTCGTCCTCACCCTCGCCTTGATCACTGGCCTGCGAGCCGCTGCCGCCATCATT
The DNA here is from genome assembly GCF_019104945.1 of Thermomonas sp. Lineage (GTDB taxonomy): Bacteria > Pseudomonadota > Gammaproteobacteria > Xanthomonadales > Xanthomonadaceae > Thermomonas. The sequence goes on from NZ_JAHRWW010000017.1 coordinate 57,722, forward strand.
GTGCTGGCGCTTGATCGTATCGCCACGCACATAGCCCGGGTTGCCCGGGTGCACCATGTCGCGAATGCCGCCTTGGCCGTGGTGAAAACTTGGTTCGCGAATATCTTTGCTGGGGATGTGGATGTTTTCAGATTTTTCGATGTCGCGGATCGACCGCCCTGAGATCGCGCGGCGCGCCGCTTCAGCGATCTGGGCTTTGTAGCGGCGCAAAAAGCGCTCGCGGTTGCCTACCGACTTATTCTTGCCGGAAAGCCTGCGGTCGATGATCTGCAGTGGCATGCGTCAGATCTCCTTGTGGGTGAACCTCCACTCAGCTGCTTTTACGCACTCGTAAATACCATTCACACAGTAGCCGCACCTGCTTGGATGTATAGCCTTTGGCGACCATGCGCGTGACAAAATCTTCGTGCTTGCGCGCGTCTTCTGCGCTGGCTTTGGCGTTGAAGCTAATCACCGGGAGCAGTTCTTCGGTATTGGAGAACATCTTCTTCTCAACGATCGCGCGCATTTTTTCGTAGCTCGTCCATGCCGGGTTCTTGCCTTGGTTGTTGGCGCGTGCGCGCAGTACGAAGTTGACGATCTCATTGCGGAAGTCTTTCGGGTTGGCAATGCCCGCGGGCTTTTCAATTTTCTCTAGCTCGGCATTGAGCGCGCTACGATCAAACACTTCGCCGGTATCGGTGTCGCGGTACTCGCTGTCTTGAATCCAGTAGTCGGCGTAGGTGACATAGCGGTCAAAAATATTTTGCCCGTATTCGCTATAGCTCTCTAAATAAGCCGTTTGAATTTCTTTGCCAATGAATTCTGCGTAGCGCGGTGAAAGGTATTCTTTGATGTAGCCTGTGTACTTGGTTTCAAGTTCAGCAGGGAACTGCTCACGCTGAATTTGCTGCTCTAAAACGTACATCAAATGCACGGGGTTAGCCGCTACTTCAGTGCTGTCGTAGTTAAACACTTTGGAGAGAATTTTGAAGGCAAAGCGCGTTGAAACGCCGCTCATGCCTTCATCCACGCCTGCGTAGTCGCGATATTCCTGATAGCTCTTGGCGCGCGGGTCGGTGTCTTTGAGGGTCTTGCCGTCGTAAACCTCCATCTTGCTGAAGATGCTGGAGTTCTCTGGGTCTTTCAGGCGGGTAAGCACGGAGAAGCGGGCCATCATCTTCAGTGTGCCGGGGGCGCAGATCGTTTGTGAAAGTGACGACTCACGGATGAGTTTTTCGTAAATTTTGACCTCTTCAGATACGCGCAGGCAGTACGGTACTTTGACGATGTAGATACGGTCGAGGAAGGCTTCGTTATTACGGTTATTGCGAAATGCCGTCCACTCGCTTTCGTTGCTATGTGCCAGCACGATGCCATCAAACGGAATGGCGCCGAAGCCTTCGGTGCCTTTGTAATTGCCTTCCTGAGTGGCAGTAAGAAGTGGGTGCAGCACCTTGATGGGCGCTTTGAACATTTCCACAAATTCAAGCAGACCTTGGTTGGCTAGGCACAAACCACCCGAGTAGCTATAAGCATCGCTATCGTCTTGCGAGTAGTTTTCCAGTTTTCGAATATCTACCTTGCCAACGAGGCTGGAGATGTCTTGGTTGTTCTCATCACCCGGTTCGGTTTTGGCAATCGCAATTTGCTGCAGAATGCTGGGGTAGCGTTTCACCACGCGGAACTTGCGGATATCACCACCGAACTCTTGTAGCCGCTTCACCGCCCAAGGCGATAGCACGCGCTGCAGATAGCGGCGCGGAATGCCGAACTGTTCTTCCAGTGCGGGGCCGTCTTCGGTAGGGTCGAATAACCCCAGTGGCGACTCATTCACTGGCGAGTCTTTCAGCGCATAGAACGGCACCTTCTGCATCAGATATTTCAGCCGATCGGCAATCGAACTCTTGCCTCCGCCTACCGGCCCCAGCAAATACAGCACCTGCTTGCGCTCTTCCAGCCCCTGCGCCGCGTGGCGGAAATAGCTCACCACTTGTTCGATGGCATCTTCCATGCCGTAAAACTCAGAAAACGCGGGATAGCGACGAATCACCTTATTGGCAAATAGCCGCGAAAGCTGCGGGTCGTCGCGGGTATCCACCATCTCGGGTTCGCCAATGGCGTGCAGCATGCGTTCGGATGCTATGGCGTAGGCGGTGGGGTCGGTTTTGCACAGGGCGAGGTAGTCGTCGATCGACATTTCTTCCTCGCGGCCTTGAGAATAGCGTGCGGCGAGGCGACTGATGACATCCATAATTCCTCCGATGATGGTGAGCCAACGGGGCGGGATGGAACATGCAGCGTGCGATTGCGTTGCGCTTTTACTCTAGCCGGTTGTGGTTTTCAGAGTGTGAACGGCGCGCTAGCAGAGGGCATATCCAAATGGCATATGGGTGCAACGATGGTTTCCACCCACGGCCTGCTGCATTAGGCCTTAGCCAATTAAACTAGAGCGATGTCTGCACATCCTTCTATTTCTTTCCGCCGCCTTGCGTTTTTATTGGGCGGCTTGGCCATGTTTGGCCCGTTTTCTATCGATACCATCTTCCCCGCGTTTCCAGCGATTGGTGCGCAGATGGGGGCCGATAAGGTAGCGATGCAGCAGACCATCAGCGTCTATCTTCTGGCCTATGCGGGTATGAGTCTGTTCCATGGGCCGCTGTCGGACGCGCTGGGGCGGCGTAAAGTTATTTTGACCGGGTTGTCGGTGTTTACACTGGCCTCAATCGGCTGTGCGCTTTCTACTTCGCTCACCCAGTTGCTGCTGTTTCGCGCATTGCAGGGTATCAGTGCTGGCGTTGGGCTGATCGTGGGGCGTGCGGTGATCCGCGATGTGCTGCACGGTGACGATGCGCAGCGCTTGATGGGCCAAGTGTCGATGATTTTTGGTGTAGCGCCTGCGGTTGCACCGATTTTGGGCGGTTGGTTGCTGGGCTGGACGCATTGGCCCGCGATTTTCTGGTTTCTCGCGCTGTTTGCCGTGGTGCTGATTGTTACGGTGTGGCGCGCGTTGCCGGAAACCCATCCTCCCGCGGTACGGCTTGCCTTGCAGCCAGCCAGCTTGGCGCGCAACTACTTTGGAATTTTAGGCAATGCGCGCTTTTTGCGCCTGTCGGCTGCGGCCGCGCTGAATTTTGGTGCGCTGTTTTTGTACATTTCTTCGGCACCCGCGTTTATTTTGGATCGGCTGCAGCTGGGCGAACAGCAGTTTGGCTGGTTCTTCGTCCCCATGATTAGCGGCATGATGCTGGGGGCGTATGTGTCTGGGAAGGCCGCCGGAAAAATAAGCGGAGCACGCCTTGCCAATATCGGGTTTGCCTGCTGTGGTGCGGCGGTGGCGCTGAACATCGGCTACAACCTATGGGTGGATGTGCCCAGCGTGCCGTGGGCAGTATTGCCGATGAGCCTCAATGCGTTTGGGATTGCGCTGGCGTTTCCCATCATCACACTGGCGATTTTGGATATGTATCCGCACCAGCGCGGCGGCGCGTCTTCGATGCAGGCATTTATCGGCCTGTTGGCCAATGCGGTGATCGCAGGTGTGCTGTCGCCACTGCTCAGCGATACGGTGATGCACCTTGCACTGGGTGCGGCGCTATTTGCGCTAGCAGGCTGGGGTTTTTGGTGGTGGGAATCGCACGCGTCAAAGCGCGCTATTCGCGTGCCGAAAGAACCCGCCGCATTGGAGCCTACTGAGGTCTAGTGCGGCGCATCCACGCATAGATGGGTAGCCCCGCCAGAAGTAAAACGCCGCCCCATAGCAGGGCCTCGTGGCCGGTGCCGATCAAGGCATAGCCGCTGTAGAGCAGGGCGAAGAAGGCGGCCACGCGGCTTAGGCCACGGCCGCGCAGCAGCCACGCGGCGCTGCCTGCAAAGTACGGCAGTAGGGTGGCGGCAGCGGACAGCAACACAGAAAAGGTAAACAGCGACACCAGCGAGCGGCTGAAGTTGGACAGTACCAGCACGGTGGTCAGCAGGCTGCTGATGAGGATGCCAAATACCGGCGTGCCACCACGGTTACGCTTGGCGAATGCGGCGGGCATTAGCCGGTCGCTAGCGGCGGCGTAGGGGATCTGTGCGGAGATCAGCACCCAGCCATTGAGTGCACCAAGGCAGGAGATCGTGGCGGCGATCGCAACCCCCAGCCCTGCGGCGTTGCCCCACAGCAGACGCGCCGCGTCGATCATCGGTGCGCTGGAGGTTTTGAGTTGCTCCATCGGAACAACGCCCAGCACAGCAGTAACAGCTACCACGGTAGCAATGCCTGCCAGCAGCGTGCCCAGCACGGTGGCGCGCGGAATGGTGCGCTCTGCGTCGTGGATCGCGCCAGCAGGCACGGTGGCGGCCTCCAGCCCAATCAGTGCCCACAGCGCTAGCGCCACGCTGGCATTGATGGCCGACGGTAGCGATTCGCCGCTAGGGTTGAAGGGGGTAAAGTGCTTGGCATCGAAATACCAAATCGCGATCCCCGCAAACAGTACCAACGGTACGAATTTCAATACCGTCAGTAATAGTTGTAGGCGCCCGGCTTCGCGCATGCCAATTAGGTTGATGCCTGCACACACCCAAAGTGCAGCTAGGGCGCAGGTTCCCGCGCGTAATGGCGTGGCGGTGAGTTCTGGGAAAATGGCGCCGAGACTACCAGCAAAGGCCACGGCAATAGCGGCGTTGGCGCACCAGGTTGAGATCCAATAGCTCCACGCCACTAAAAAGCCCGGCAGTTCGCCAAAGGCTTTGTGTGCGAAGACATACGGGCCGCCGGTGTGCGGCCAGCGCATGGCGAGCTTGGCGAATACCAGCGAGAGCGCGAGTGCACCGCCTAGGGTGATGGCCCAACCAATAAGGCTCACGCCACCGTAAGGGGCCAGTGCAGAGGGAAGCAGAAATACGCCGCTGCCGATCATGCTGCCCACCACCAGTGCGGTGGCCGACCACAGACCGAGTGGTTTTTCTGTGGATGTGCTCGAAGATGAGGCGGCTGGCGATAACGGCGAAGTATTCATTGCCCGTGCATTTTGAACGAAAAAGGAAGGCCGACTTGCGCCGGCCTTCGCGTGAACCTAGTTGCGTTCAGGTTATTGATTGGTGGCCGCCGCCGACCAACCGCAGGTTTGTCCTGCATTTTGCTGTTTCAGCCAGTCTTGCAGCGGCGCGAAGTATTCCAGCAGGGCGGTAGCATCCATATGTTCGGTGCCGGTGAGTTCCTTCAGCGTCTTAGGCCAAGGCTGGCTGGCGCCCTTGGAAAGCATGGCCCAGTATTTTTCACCGGCCTGCTTATTGCCGTAGAAGCTGCATTCGTACAACGGCCCGGTGTAGCCGGACGCATCGCATAGCGCTTTATAGAACTGGAATTGCAGGATGTTGGCGAAGAAGTAGCGGGTGTACGGCGTGTTGGCGGGGACATGGTATTTCGCGCCCGGGTCGAAGAACTCTTCACCGCGTGGGGTGGCCGGTGCCACGCCTTGGTACTGCGCCTTCAGCGCCCACCAAGCTTTGTTGTAGCTATCAGGCTTGATCGAGCCGTCGAACACGCCCCAGCGCCAGCGGTCGATCATTAGGCCAAACGGAAGGAAGGCCACTTTGGTGAGCGCCATGCGCATTTGTGCGTTGAGTAGCGCTTCTTTACTTTGCGCGGGTGCGTCCACGAGGCCCACCGAGGCCATGTAGTTGGGCGTCATCGCCAGCACGATGGTGTCGCCAATGGCTTCATGGAAGCCGTCGTGTGCGCCATTTTGGAAAATGGGTGGCTGCTTGTTATAAGCCAAGTCGTAATAAAGGTGGCCCAGCTCGTGATAGATCGTGGTGAGCTCTTCTTCGGTGGGCGTAATGCACATCTTGGTGCGCACATCGCCTGCCATATTCATGTCCCATGCACTGGCGTGGCACATCACCTCGCGGTCTAGCGGTTTGATGATTTGCGATTTTTCCCAATAGCTTTCCGGCAGTTTTGGCATGCCCAGTGAGACGTAGAAGTCTTGCGCGCGCTCGGTCATGGCTTTGGCCGTGGCGAGCTCGGCCGCGCGCTGGGCCATAAATGCGCGTTCGGCGGCGCTGCCTTTGCCGCTGGATGGCTTGCCCAATTCACGTGCTAAGTCTGCTGCGGCCATGCGCTGCAGCGCAGCGTTGACGTTCAGCGCGCCTGCATTTTTATACGGCGCGAGCAGGTCCCATAAATTGCTCCAGTCTTGCTGCCAGAGGTTGCCCATCAAATGCGCGGGAAGCATGCCGCCTGCCACTTCACCCTTGTCTTTGCCGTAGGTGGCATCAAGCTGGGTGCGCGCATAACAGTGCAGCTGTTCGTACAACGGTTTGACTTGGCTCCATAAGCGGTCGCTCTCTTTGGCCATGTCTGCCGGTGGCATGTCGTAACCAGAGCGCCACATTTCACCTGCGTCGGCAAAGCCCATTTCTTTGGCGCCGGTGTTCACCAGTTCGGCAAAGCGGGTGTAATCCTTGCGCATCGGCGTGCTGATGCTGTGCCAACCCTGCCATGCGTCGAGCTGTTCATCGTAATTGCGGCTCTTGGCCAGTACGTCGCTAAGCTGGCCGATATTGCTGCAATGCTTGTTCGCACCCTCGCCGACGCAATAGCTGCCAGCGCCGTACATGCCCTCCATGCGGGTGGCAATTTGGGTGAGTTCTTCCAACTGCTTGGGGTCTTTCGGCGCGGGCATCGCCGTCCAGAGCTTGAGCAGATGCAGCGCGCGCGCGGTATCGGGCGACATCGGCTTGCCTTCAAACTGTTTGGCTTGCTCGATCCATACGTTGAGCTGGGTTAGCCAGCGCTCATTGGCTTTCGAGGCGATGAGTTCGCTATCGCTATTGATATAAGTATTGGAAAGCCATTGCGCCGAATTGAGTTCGGTGCTGAGTTTGCGCACTTCTTCATTGACGCGCGCGACAAATTGCTCCGCGGTTTCGTTGCCCTGCGCCTGCGGTGCGGTCGTGGCAGCAGGCGCAGGGGTGTCGCGTTTACAGGCGGAAAGGCTAAGCGTGCCGATGACGGCGAGAGCAAGCAAGGCGGGGCGCAGCTTCACGGCAGGATCCTTATCGACACGAAAGCTGCAAGGCTAGCAGAAAATGACATTGCATCTTGGGCATGGATTGGCCGCGCTGCGTGGGTGTGCTCCAATAGAGCGATGCGTTTTGTTGCCGAACCCGCTTTTGTTTTGCACGCCCGGCCGTGGCGTGAAACCAGCCTATTGGTGGAAGTATTGAGTGCGGAATTTGGCCGTGTCGGGCTTGTGGCGCGCGGGGTACAAGGGGTCAAAAAGCACGTGCTGCGCGCGGCGCTGCAGCCGTTGCAATCTATTCGTTTCGATGCGGTACAAAAGGGTGAGCTGGCGCAGTTGCAGGGGGCCGAGGCCATCGACGCAGCACCGCTTCTGCAGGGTGATGCAGCGCTGGCGAGCTTTTATATCAACGAACTATGCCTGCGTTTGGCGCCTCGCCAAGTGCCGCAGCCGGAGTTATACGCGGCCTATGCGCAGGTGCGTGAGCGTCTGCGCACGGGAGCGCTATTGGCGTGGACGCTGCGCCGCTTTGAGCGCGACCTGCTCGACGCATTGGGCGTGGGGCTGGAGTTTGCGCAAGAGGGGGAAGGTGATGCCATTGACCCAGCCGCGCGCTACCGGCTAGACCCAGAATACGGGCCGCGCCGGTTGCTGAGCACGCGCGATGGGGATTATCGAAGTGCGGCAACCGGCCGTGCGTTGTTGGCGCTGGCCGACGATGTACTGCCGCAAAGTGATGACCTTTCCAGCCTGCGCCTACCGATGCGACATGTACTGTTACATCACCTCGGTGGGCGCGGGCTGAAGTCGTGGGAGATGCTCGGTGAGCTGGGGCGGCTTACGGCCGCGCCCGCACCGGAAACGTGACGTTGCATAGGTCGATATGGCCCGGCGGTTCGGTATAAAAATCGTCTTTGCGATTGCGGCGGGCTTCGGTGGCGTCGATAAACGCCTGGCTATCGGTGCGGAGCAGTTGTAGCGGCGTGCGCTGGGCTTCTGGGACGTCGCTGGCGAGTTTGATCGAGACAATGGGCGTGCGCAGTGACGGGTCTGTGTAGAAGCCCATCGGAGCGGGGCCGCGCGGGATCACACTGAGCAGTTCCATACCCTGCACCACGCGGCCAACCACGGTGAGCTGGTGATCGAGTGCGCGTGGCGACTGACCGGTGACAACATAGAGTTCGGCGCCAATACTGCTATCTGGCGCATTATTGCGGCCTGCACCAAGCGTGCCGTAGCAGTGCGCCATCCATAGTTTGCCGGTTTTAGGGTTGCGCCCCACCGGGAAACCATCGACAAAACCCACCTGCGGGGCCCAGCCGTCCACGTCGGGCAGACGGTCAAACTTCACCCCTTTGTCGCTACGGGTGAACTCAGCCGGAAGATGGGTTTGCGTGCCTGCCGGATAGGGTTTGGCTTTGCCTGCCTCTTCGCCATCGGGGTCGCCAAATTGCACCACGAAATTGTCTTGCGAACGGTAGATATTCAGGCCGTCCCAGAAACCGCCTTTGGCCATCGTGAGAATATTGGCGACGTGTTTCGGCGCGAAATTGGGCGCAAGTTCAATAATCACACGGCCGCTTGCCAGCTCCATGTACAGCGTATTGGCAGGATCGAGGTCACGCCACGCACTGCTGGGCGCGGCATTGATGATCTCTTGTGCTGTTTTGGGCTTGGGTGGTTGCTGCGCTTCTTGCGCGTGAGCCGCCATCAGCAGCGATGTGGAGAGGGCGGCAGCAAGTAGAGCAATACGCATGGGCAGCAGTCCGTTGGGAGAGCCGCCAGCATAGCGTTACTTGTGGGAATGGTCAGCAATGAAGCTGCGCACCTTTGGGTACACCTCGGTGCGCCAGCGGCGACCACTGAAGATACCGTAATGCCCGGCGCCCTTGGCGGTGAGGTGCTTGCGGTGCTTCGCCGGAATGCCGGTACATAGATCGTGCGCGGCGCGGGTCTGCCCTTGGCCTGCAATATCATCCAGCTCACCTTCGATGGTCATGAGCGCGCAGTCGCTGATTTTTGACGGATCGACGCGCTCACCGGCCACATCCCACAGCCCGCGTGGGAGTAGATGTTCTTGAAACACGATGCGGATCGTATCGAGATAAAACTCGGCGGGCATGTCCAGTACCGCGTTGTATTCATCGTAAAACTTGCGATGCGATGCGGCTGAACTCATGTCACCTTTGACTAGGTCTTGATAGAAGTCCCAGTGCGACATGCTGTGCCGCTCTGGGTTCATCGCCACAAAGCCCATGTGCTGCAAGAAGCCCGGATACACGCTGCGCCCCGCGCCTGGATAGTTGGCGGGAACGGTGTGGATGACGTTGTTTTCAAACCACCACAATGGCTGACGGGTGGCGAGGTTATTGACCGCAGTTGGCGATTGCCGTGTGTCGATGGGGCCGCCCATCATCACCATCGAGCGCGGCACCGACTCGCCGCGTGCGGCCATCAGTGATATGGCCGCCAGTACCGGTACGGTGGGTTGGCAGACGCTGATGATGTGCAGATTATCGGTGCCGATATGGCGGATGAATTCCTGCACATAGGCGATGTAATCGTCGAGGTGGAACGGGCCGCTGCTGGCGGAAACCATGCGCGCGTCGGTCCAGTCGGTGATATAGACCTTGTGATCCACCAGCAGCGTGCGCACAGTGTCGCGCAGCAGGGTAGCGTGGTGGCCAGAGAGTGGCGCAACAACCAGTACGACGGGGTCATCCTTCATGCGCGCCAAGCCATCGGCTTGGTCGTGATAGCGCTTGAAGCGCACCAGCCGCGCAAATGGTTTTTCTAAAACCACGCGTTCAACCACAGGAATGGACAGGCCTTCCACGTCGATTTGGTGAATCTCGAACGCGGGTTTCTCGTATTCCTTGCCCAAACGGTAAAACAGCTCGTAGCCTGCGGCGGTGCGCTGTGCGCCGGGTAGCGTGGACAGCCAGCTATCGTGCGAGGAAAACATTTTCGCGCCAGCGTCGGCCCAATAGGTAAACGGGGCAAGGCCTGCGCGCCAGAATTCGTGCAGTTGGTACAGCAGCATCAATGGGTGACCTAGGAGTTACTGCATTGCAGCATAACGCATTGGTGCGATGAAACCGTGACAAAACGCCCGATTTACAGCATTCAACCCGGTAGCTCCATGGCGGCGGCGTGCGGCACAAGCTGGGGCGAGAGCCAGCAGTGCGAGCCTAAGGCGCGCAATCCGGTGGCGTGCAGGCGCTTGCGATAAAAATCGGCGTGGCGCTGTTTGAAATCCGCTTGATCGCCCTCAGCACCGTCGCCACGGGTGAACATTTCGATAAATGCAACACCGCCGCAAAGCTCGGCGAGTGCAGGCAGGCCACGGTCGAGTTCGCGCGTTTCAAGATAGTGCAGCACATCGCTACAGATCAGAAGATCCACAGGCGCGCAGGGGCGCAGGTGCTGGAAATCAGCGAAGTGGGCAAAGTGCAGATTGCGCGTGTGGCCATAACGGGTGATGGCGTAGTCGCTGCTGTCAAAACCGAGATAGCTGATGTTCGGGCGCAGTTTAAGCAGTGGCGCGCGCCACGCGCCCTCACCGCAGCCGATGTCCAGCACCGTGCGGATGGGGCGCTCCAAATGGTATTCTGTAGTGGCAACGGCCAGCGCTACCTTGCGCGCCAGCCGCGCAGCGTGGCCAATTCCGCCGCGCCGATACCAACGATCAAAATATTGACGGTCGTAAATTTTATTCATCATGGCATCCTAGAGGCCCGTCGATCTATTTGCGAATTTCGCTATGGCCTATCTTTTATTCAAAACGTTGCATATCGTGTTTGTGATTGCGTGGATGGCCGCGGTGTTTTATCTGCCGCGCATCTTGGTCAATCTTGCTGAAGTGGGCGATGCCCCCGACGTGCGTGCGCGCTTGATGCTGATGGGGCGGCGCTTGTATCGGTTTGGTCACGTTATGTTTGGCATCGCGTTTGTGTTGGGGCTCACGCTGTGGCTAGGTTACCGTGTGCTGCCCGATTTCCCCACCATGGTCGGCGTGGGCACGTACTGGATGCATTTGAAGCTGCTGTTGGTGGCCATGCTGTTCGCGTTTTATATCGTGACCGGGCGCAAGCTCAAAGGGGTGGATAAGGGGCGCACGCTGCCATCGGCGACATGGCTGCGCTGGTTCAACGAGCTGCCGCTGCCGCTGCTGGTCATGATCGTGTGGTTAGTGCTGGCAAAGCCGTTCTAAAGCACGGCCTCTCTTGGCGCATACCAAGAGAGGCGTGGTAGTTACTTGGCTTTGAACGTGCGAAGGCTAGGTAGTTCTACTGGCACGCCATTGCTATCGCAGTAGCCTTTATCGCAAAGTGCTGCACGTAGTTTCGGCGTGGCCTGCACCACGATGTGATAGATCGCGTTTTGCTCTAGCGAGCCGCGCACCGCGCTGCTGCCGGGGCCGCGCGCCCAAATGCCCACATCATCGCCGCCGTGAGTTTCACCGGCCATTGGAATCAAGGCTTCTTGCATATAGTTCGGGTCGGTGGTGTCCACGTCGGTGAGGTCGGGGCGGCCGTTGGCAGGTTCTAGCAGTTTCTTTGGCCAATGCGGGTAATGCTTGGGGCCAGCAGGCTGTTGGTCGGTAGCGCCGGTGGTGCCGGGGCCGGTGGCGTAGAGCAGGGTGGTATAGGGGCGTTTTTGTAGGTCCAGCGTCAGCTTGCCCGCTTGAATACCGTCGAATTCTTCGGCGCCGCGCACCTTGCCTAAAATGGGATTGCCGCGCCCCGGATAACCCACAAAATTGAGTGTATGTGCGTGGTCGGCGGTGACAATAATGAGCGTGTCGTCGGCAGAAGTGGCCTGCGCGGCAGCGCGCACCGCATCGGAAAATGCCACGGTTTCATTGAGCGCGCGGAAGGCGTTGCCTTCGTGGTGGCCCATGTCGATTTTAGCGCTTTCCACCATCAGCACATAGCCGTTTGCGTTGTGCGACAGGTGCGAAATCGCGGCCAGCGTCATGGCAGTCAAACTGGGCTCGATAGCGCCATTGGCAATGCGATCGTGGTCGTACTGCATATGGTCGCTATTGAACAAGCCAAGCACGTTTGGCGCATTGCTGGCTGCTGCTAGGCTGGCGGCGTCGGTGACGTAGCGCCCCTGTGGGTGGGCTTGCTGCCACGCTGCAATCAAGTCGTGACCGTCGCGGCGTGCGCCGCGCAGCTCGGGCTGCTGTGGGTCGGCTTGGCTATTCAACATAAAGTTTTTGCGGCCACCGCCTAGAACGATAGACGGGCCTTGGCCGTGCGCGGTTGCTTCGATCAGTTGCGTGGCAATGTCTTTGCAGCCTTCAGCAGCGGCTTTGACGGGTAACTTGGCATCGCTTTCCCAGCCACGGTTAGGCACATGCGCGTAGGTGGCGGCAGGGGTGGCGTGGGTGATGCGCGCTGTGCTCACAATGCCAGTGGCAAGGCCCGCGCTATTGGCCAGTTCCAGCCATGTCAGCGCCTGTTTATCGAGGCTGGCAGCGCAATTGTTCTTATCCCCGGCATAAACGCCAATCGAGCCCATATGCGACTTCACGCCGGTGGTAATGGCGGTCATCGTGCCAGCGGAATCGGGCGTCTGCGCGTCGGTGTTATAGGTTTTACTCAGCGCGGTGGCGGGGAAATGCTCCCAGCTTAGCCGGTTTTCTTCGCCACTACCGCCTTTACGTTGACCTTCCAAAATGCGCGCGGCGGCCACCGTAGGCAGGCTCATGCCGTCGCCTAAAAAGACGATGACATTCTTGGCGCGGCCACCCATCGCGCCGCGCTCGGTGGCCTGCGCCGCGCCGCTGCGGTACCACCATGCGGGGGTTTCGCCTTTGGGATGGGCAACGCTGGGGACATCAATATGGATGTCTGCGGACGCCTGCGGGGCTGGTGTCGTGGGCAGGCTGGTGCAAGCCGATAGCGTGAAGGTGAGGGCGGAGGCGAGCAGTGTTTTTGAAGTATGAAATTTAGCCATTGCCACAGTATGCAGGATCATCTCAAAAACAGTATTGCATCTATGACGCTGACGTAGCCGCCGCGCTCCGGTATTGTTTAGCAGGTTTGCCCGGAAAGCTCGCATGTTTGATTGGTGGTTTCGCATAAAATTTTGGAAGCGCGTGGTTCTCGGTTTCGTACTGGGCGCGCTGGCGGGCTGGGCGTTTGGGCCGAAAGCAGAGGTTTGGTTTGGGCCCATCGGTGATCTTTACGTCACCCTGATCATGATGATTGCGGTGCCGCTGGTGTTTTTCGCGGTCATCAATGCTGTTGCCTCGCTGAGTGGGCAAAAATCCATTGCCGAGCTCGCAGGGAAAACCTTCGCGTGGTTTGCCATTACCGCGATTCTGGCGGTGGGCGTGGGGCTGCTGTTTGGCTGGTTAATCAAGCCCGGTAGCGGGGTAGGCGTGCTGCAAGTGGCCTCCGATTACACCCCCAAAGATGTGCCATCAGCGCTCGACATGCTGCTTAATCTGGTGCCATCAAACCCATTCCAAGCCCTCGCCGGGGCGGCTACGCTGAAGCTGGAAGATGGCACCAAGGTGCTGGTGCCGCGCAGCGGAACGGTGCTGCAGGTGATCTTCTTCGCCGGACTGGTAGGGTTTGCCATGGTGAAGCTGGGCGAACGCGTGGCTGGGCTGCGCAAGATCGTGGGCGAAGCCAGCGATGTGATGATTCAGGTCACCCGCTATGTGCTGGAATTCACCCCGTTTGGTACCTTCGGGCTAATTGCCGCACTGGTGGGCGGCTACGGGTTTGAACAGCTGCGCCCATTGCTAAACTTTGTGGTGGCGCTGTATCTGGCCTGCGCGTTCCATATCGTGGTGGTGTATAGCTGCCTGCTACTGGTGCATGGGCTTAACCCGCTGAAATTCTTCCGTGGCGCTGCACCGGGGATGGAAGTGGCCTTTGTGGCCTCCAGCAGCTTTGCCGCGTTGCCGATATCGCTGCGCTGCGCGACCCATAACCTAGGGGTGGATAAAGATTATGCCGCCTTCGCGGTGCCGCTAGGCGCCACGATCAAAATGGACGGGTGTGGGGCCATTTATCCGGCGCTGGCGGCGGTGTTCATTTCGCAATATGCGGGCATTGACCTCACCCTGACCCAATACCTCACAATTGCATTGGCCTCGGTGCTGGGTAGCTTCGGTACGGCGGGTGTACCGGGGACGGCGGTGATCATGGCCACGGTGGTGCTGTCGGCGGCGGGCCTGCCGCTAGAGGCCATTGGCTATTTGTATGCCATCGACCGTGTGCTGGATATGATGCGCACCATGACCAATGTCACCGGGCAAATGCTGGTGCCGGTTTTGGTGGCAAAGGAGTCCGGAATGCTGGATCATGCGATCTATGAGGCAGCGCCAACCAATGTTGGTATGCGTCAAGGGGACTTGGGTGAAGGCGGTTCGTGACCGAATGCGCTTTGCCGAGTATTGTTTAGCGACCACACCTTCAGCGATTGATTATTAGAACGCATGAGCGACGAGGCGATCCCGAACGAGCCGGAAAAAGCTGGGTTAGACGGCTTCTACGACAAGTTTCTTATCCACGATGTGGGTGAGATTCGCCATCATTTGCAGCGTTTGGTGACTGAACGCGGCACGATGACCGTGCACTCTGATGGCAGCACGGATAGTTTGCCGATTCTGCTATTGGAAGTGGCGAAAACGCTGCTGTGGATTGATGTGCCTAACAGTCGGCAGACGCTTGATCAGTGGCTGGCGTCTTCGCAGTTGCATTTTGAAGGAAGCCTAAACAGCGCAGCGATGCGTTTTTCCTGTGGCCCTGCGCAGCTGGCCGATCACGAGAGGCGGCCAGCGCTGAAACTTCCTGCCCCAGCGCGCATCCTCTACATGCAGCGGCGTGAGTTCGTGCGCCGTGAGCCGCCAACGGGCACGCTGTCCTGCCACTTTAAACTGCCTATTGTTGGTGCCATGGACGCCACCATCCGAGATATTGGCGGTGGCGGTCTTGCGATTTTGGCCCTACGCAAAGCCACCCCATTGCTGGTTGGTGATGTGGTGGAGGCATGCCGAATTGATTTACCGGAAATCGGCGAGATCGATGTGAATCTGCTGATCCGCCATATCGTCGATCGCCCGCATCTTGGCACCGACATGATGCAAGCAGGCTGCGAATTTGTGGATTTAAGCCCTACCGTGCAGCGCAAACTGTTTCGCTACTTGATGCAGCTCGATCGTGATCAAATGTCGCATCGACGTTGGGATGAGTAGCGGCTGCTTTATGTACGTCGACGTCAGTCACGCGGATGTTGCAGATCCGTGCGCAGGCGTCGATGAAAGGCGCGAGCGAATTCTAATGCGTTGTCACCGAACGGTGCTAATTGGCGCAGGCTATCTACCTCCAGCGCGTTCACCACGTCGATCGGTGCGTCGCGGAAGCGCTCCAAGTAGAGCTGTTTAAGTAGCACAGTCAGCGTGTTAAGCCGATCCTCGTGGGCGTTGAGGCTGACGATAGGCATGATGGCTCCAGGTTCAGTGGTTGGCGTAGTGTTGAATCACGCGCTTGCATTCGAGCAAGCCGAGATTGGTTTCCAGCTTGTACATCCGTACTGCCTCGAGGATGTTTCCGGTCTGGATCCGCGCCAGCACCTCGTCCGAGGGGCGCGGCAGGTTTTGCGGCGCGTAGGGATCGTCGTCATTGGTCGAAGTGGCTGCCGATCTAGGATCGTGCGCAAGTCCGGGAGCGCTGTCTGCCTTTCTGTTAAGGTGTCGGACGTAGAAGAGCAGCCCGAGCACCAGCGATACGGGAATTAGCACCCCCAGCAGCGCAGGCAACAGAACAAGTAGGCCGTTGATAATTGTGGCGGTGAACATGGCAATGGCTCCGGCAGAATGCGCTCAAATTGTGGCGGCTTCGAAGCTTGGCGTTGCCCACAGATCAGAGATGTGTGGCTTTAGGGGCATTGCTGGTGATCGATTCGCTACCCTTAGGGGTACGCGTGAACGTGTAAGAACCGGACAGCATCGGGCCATCGGGCCGAGATCTGCATCAAACGCTCGTGATGTCCGTCTCATTCGCCGCGCCAGAACTGGCGTTGCGTGCAGACGTGAAAAAGCCCGAAACAAGTTCGGGCTTTTGAATATGGTGGTGTAGTTTAACAGAAAACCAAACCCACATATCAGCAGTCTCTCAGCCCCGGTCGGAAGCCTTGAGACCCTCGCGCGAGTCCGGGGAAGGATTTCGCGCAACCGCACATGCCCATGATTGCAAGTTCAGAGAGGCAGATTGGCACTCGCAGTTGCCACGACTGCCGGGGAATCTCGGGGCCGCAACTTGGCTTTCCTCTCGTTTGTCGCCGTAATGCCCGGCACGAACGACGAAAGGAAATGCCATGCAAACCGAACCCGCC
>NZ_JAHRWW010000040.1 GCF_019104945.1 Thermomonas sp.
AACGCAGAGAAAAACGACGAGCAAAGCGGTGCGACATAAAAACCCCTTGATTCAAATAAGTAAGCATTACCACGACCACGCAAGCGATGCCGACAGCGTGCGCCCTGCGCCGGTATAGCGATCTAACGTAGCGCTATTAGAGCTCACCAGCGGGATATCGCCCGCCATCCAATAGGTGCGGTCGGTCAGGTTACGCACGCCAAGCCCAAGCTCTAAGCGCGGAATGGGCGTCCAGTGCGCATAAAAATCGACCACGCCGTAGCCCGGCGATTGATAGTACTGCGTCCCCGGCACCGCTTCCGGTACGCGGCTGCGATGCCCGGAGAAGCGGCTGGTTGGCGGTTTGATCCTCGCCTCAACTCAGCGCAGCCGCACCGCGCAGCGACCAGCCCTTACCCAGCTCCACACCTGCTTTTAGCTCGGCGCCATAGATGCGCGCTTTAGCGATGTTTTGCGATTGATACGCCATCAGCCCTTCTGAAGTCATGCCAACAAACATGAACGATTCGATGAAATCGTGATAGCGATTGTCGTAACCACTGAGGCTGGCGTAGACGCGCTGCCCGGTGTAGCGCAGGCCCATCTCACTGCCGAAGCTGGTTTCCGGCTTCAAATTCGGATTGGCAACGGCGGTATAGCCCATCTGCACATTGGTGAAGCCGATATTGACGTCGGCATAGGGCGGCGAGCGGAAGCCGCGCGCAAAGCTGGCAAACACCGACCAATCGGGCTGGAAGTGCCACACGGCGCCGAGTTTGGGCGACACACTGGTTTTGCGCAGCCCCATCACAGCCACACCCGGATTGCCTGCCTCAAAAATGGGGTCAAGCTTCGGCGAAAGCTCATAATGATCCACGCGAATGGCAGGCACGATACGCAGCTTGCCGTCGTTGATACCGATTTCATCTTGCACATACAACGCGGAATTACGCGTGGTGCTTAAGGGGAAATCGCGCACCGGGTAGGTATCCGGCGGCATCACCGGCGTGCCGACTCCGGTCAGCGGAAAACTGCGCAAACCGTCGCGACGCTGTTCGGTTTTGGTCTGCGCAAAATCCACGCCGTAGGCGAAGTCGTGGGTCACGCTGCCAATTTGCAGCGATTTTTGCGCATTGAGCTGCAGGCCAAGAACGGTTTGATCAAAATGGAACCAGCGCTCGCGTACATCTTTCAGCGTGGGCGCACGCAGATCACGCGCTTCGTAGGTGTACTGCATGGTGCGGCTGTTTTGACGGTACATCTGCCAATCGATGGTGTCGGCCCAGGCACTGTCCAGCACCCAGTCTTGCCCCAGCGAAACCCGCGTACGCGCCTGCGTATCGTGCGCCGTCACCCGTGTATTAGTCTCGCCAGTCATGGCGTTCAAACCCAATGAGGTGAGCATCTCGGTATCGGTGCTGTCCTCGTTATGCTCCAGCGTCAGTCGCCAGCGCTGCTGCGCATTCGGTGTAAACACCAACTTACCGAGCAGGCTACGGCCATCGCGGTCTTGCGGATTAGGCAGGGTGCGTTTGCTGCCAGTTCCGCCGACCTCACCTTGATTCTTGGTCTCATACCCTTCGCGGAATCAGGCCGCCAGCATACCCGACCAGCGCTCACCCGCCTGCGCCACCGTTGCTCCGGCAAAGCGGCCATCCCACGCACCATCGAAGCCTAGTTTGACACCCACATGGCTGCGCTTGTCGCCGCTTAAATAGTCTTCCGGATCCCGCGTAACAAAGGCCACCGTCCCGCCCAAAGCATCGGAGCCATATAGCGAACTGGTGGGGCCTCGCACCACTTCCACCCGCTTAACGGTTTCAAGATCCACAAAATTTCGGTTGGCATTTGAGAAGCTGCCAATCGAAAACGCATCGGGCACCACGATGCCATCGGTTTGAATACGCACGCGGTTGCCGCCGAGGCCACGCACGCGGATATCGCCAATGCCAAAACGGCCAAAGCCACTGGTGACGGTAATCCCCGGCTCGTAGCGAAACAGCTCTTTCAGATCATGCACTTGCCGCGCATCCATCTGCGCGCGGTCGATATCGTCCACAGTATTGGGCACATCAGCCAAGGCGCACTTGGTGCGCGTGGCGATCACCACGACACGATCCATGGCTTTTACTTGGTTGTCTGCGGCAGCGCTTCTGGCGGGGCCGTCTTCGGCGTGTGCAGGGACTGCCAGCGCAGCGAGCAAGGCCAAACTTAAAACACAAAGACGCATTGAATTGTTCCTATCCATTTTTAAGCGCGTGTGGGCGAATGCAGATTCGCCGCCTTATTTCGTCAAAATCAGCTTGCCGTTGCGCGTATGCCGCAGCCGATAAACCTCACTGCCGTGTTGAATCAGCACCTCGTTTTCGCCCTGCAAAAGCTTGTGGCTATCAAGGACAACGCGCGGCTCCATGCGCATAGGCGTTGTAAGCCCCTGCGCTTCCGAGCTATTCGATAGTGGCGTGGCGGAGTCAGACATAAGTGTGACGGCAGTGTGAAGAATGATAATGGTAATGATTCTCATTTTTCAGTCAAGCGTTTTATATCTTTTATAATTTCGCTCCTTCCTCCGGGGAGTAGCCTGCTGCGGCATAAGCTGCAGTTTGCACGTCAACATTCTTGGCCCGCAGGCCATGGCGTGCAGCACCTCATCAAGAGCTGTGTGGGTGAGACCGAAGGCAGACACCGCGCACCCAGCCGGGCGACGTGGCGTTTGCTTTCGTGTTTTTTGACTCAATGCCCGGCCCGGAGTTCTTCGATGTTGGATGCTTTACTTGTTTCTGCTGGCACCGTGGCATTGGCAGAAATTGGTGATAAAACGCAGCTGTTGGCGCTCCTGCTTGCCGCACGCTTTCGCCATCACTGGCCCATTGTGTTTGGCATCTTGGTGGCCACGCTGCTCAATCACGCACTTGCCGGATGGGTGGGCACACTCGCGGCGAGTTGGCTCACACCCAATGTGCTGCGCTGGATCATCGTGGTGAGTTTCATCGGTATTGCGCTGTGGACGCTCATTCCAGACAAGCTAGATGACGACGCCAAGCTGCCCGCGCACGGCGCGTTCATCGCCACGGTGATCGCCTTCTTTATTGCCGAGATGGGCGATAAAACGCAGGTCGCCACGGTGCTATTGGCTGCGCGCTATCAGCCGCTGTGGGAAGTGGTGGCCGGCACCACGGTGGGCATGCTGATTGCCAATGTCCCGGTGGTGCTTTTAGGCAGCCGTTTTGCGGCCAAACTCCCGCTAAAGGCCGCCCGCTTTGCAGCCGCAGGCCTATTCCTAATTTTAGGGCTTTGGGCGCTGTTCGCTGGCGTTTGAGTCCTGCCCCCTAGCCGATTATGCTGGGCCCACAAGGGGGCCACTTGAATCCAATCGGACCAAACCTACGCGAGCTGTGGGAGCGTCTCACCGCACCGCCAGACACACTGATGCTGGAGCTGGGTGCTGGCGGTGAGCTGCTGGTTGCCAAACTGCGTGCGGCGCTGGCACTGGCGCTTTTGGTGCTGCCACTCATCAATATCGTGACTGGCGAATACACCCCCACCGAAGGCGTGGCGGGTGTCTTTGGCGTTATTTTGACGGTGTTCGCATCGCAGATTCTGCTTGCCCTCGCCCGCCACCAGCGGCGTTACCGTTGGCTTCCGTGGCTCACCACCGGCTACGACGTAAGCATGACCACGCTTGTGCTGATTTTGCTCGCGATCAGCTCGCCACCGACCGGCTTGAATAGCATGGTGGTATGGGCGTTCTATTTATTTGCCATCGCCATGACCGCGCTACGTAACGACGGCAGGCTCACGTTTTATGCGGGGCTGATGGCCATGCTGCAATATGCGCTCCTTGCGGTGGCCGTATTCGCCTTAGCCAGCACGCCCGAACATTTAGCCTCGCCCGATTACGGCACAGTACGCGTCTCCAATGTCAGCCAGCGCCTGATGCTGATTGCCGTGATGACCGCCATCACGATGGTTGTGGTGTACCGCATGCAACGCTTGGTCGAGCTTTCCGGCACCGATGGCCTCACCGGGCTTCCCAACCGCACGCTCTTGACCCACCGTCTGCCCAGCCTACTGGAAGAATTACGCAACCACGGTGGCTCGCTTTCGGTCAGCTTGATCGATCTTGATTATTTCCGCCGCATCAACGATGAGCTCGGCAACTACGCCGGCGACTGCGCCATTCGTCACGCGGTGGACGTATTACGCGCCAATCTGCAAAAAGATGACTGGCTGATTCGCTTGGGTGGTGAGGAATTTGTACTGCTCCTGCCGCACCCCACTGGGCGGGCTTGGGAACAACTAGAAACGCTGCGTCGCAATCTTGCCGCACATCCTTTCGTCTTTGAGCCGGGAGACACCCCTATCCGGCTCACCTTTAGTGCTGGCATCGCCAGCTGGCCGCAAGACGGGAACGACCTCTCGCAGTTGCTCCGCCGCGCCGACTTGCGTCTGCGCCAGGCCAAACTGGAAGGCCGCAACCGCGTGGTGGTGCGGGAAACGTAAATAAAGCCGCGCCCAACGCTTGCCGCCACCCGCCACCATGACTAACCTTCACTAATAAGTGGCCGTTGCCACCGCGTCTTGGAGTATTGAGTGAATTTGAAGCTACGCCTAACCCTGATGAATTTCCTCCAGTTTTTTATTTGGGGGGCTTGGCTGATCACTATCGGCGCGTATTGGTTCCAGAACAAACAATGGTCGGGGACGAGTTTTGGCGCCATTTTCTCCACGATGGGCATTTCTGCGCTCTTTATGCCCGCGCTCATGGGCGTGGTGGCCGATAAATGGATCAATGCCGAAAAGCTGTACGGCATGCTGCATATCGCTGGCGCGGGCATGCTGTTTTACGTGCCGCAGGTGAACGACCCGCACACCATGTTCTGGGTGATGCTGGTAACGATGATCTTCTATATGCCCACGATCTCACTGGCGATCGCGGTGGCCTATAACGCGCTCAAGCGCGACGGGCTCGATGTGGTGCGCGACTACCCACCCATTCGCGTCTGGGGCACGGTGGGTTTTATCGCCGCGCTATGGACCACCAGTCTATCCGGGCTTGAAACCTCGTCCGGGCAGTTTTATATCGCCTCGGCCGCCTCATTAACGCTGGGCCTGTATGCGTTCACCCTGCCGCCCTGCCCCCCTACGCTTGGCACGCAAACGCAAAACCGCTCGATGATCGACGTGCTGGGACTGTCTTCCTTCCGCCTATTTCGCGACCGCAATATGGCGGTGTTCTTCATCTTTGCGATGCTGCTGGGTGCGGCGCTGCAGCTCACCAATGCCTATGGCGACACCTTCTTGCACGACTTCGCCAATGTGGACGCCTACAAAGACACCTTGGCGGTGAAATACCCGGCCATCATCATGTCGCTGTCGCAGGTCAGCGAAACGCTGTTCATCCTCACCATCCCGTTCTTCCTCAAGCGCTTTGGCATCAAAACGGTGATGACCATCAGCATGCTGGCGTGGTTCCTGCGCTTTGGCCTATTTGCCTACGGCAACCCCGGGCCGGGGCTATGGATGATTGTGCTGTCGTGCATCGTGTACGGCATGGCCTTTGATTTCTTCAACATCTCCGGCAGCCTGTTTGTTGAACAACAAGCCGACCCGAAAATCCGCGCGTCGGCGCAGGGCCTGTACATGCTGATGACCAACGGCATCGGCGCGGTGCTGGGCAGCCTCGTGGCTGGCTTTGTGATCGACCACTTCTTCACCGATGCGGCAGGCGTCAAAAATTGGCAGGGCATTTGGATCTGCTTCGCCCTGTACGCCCTCGCGATGGCGGCCGCCTTTATTCCGCTGTTCAAGCACCGCCACACCCCGCACAAAGCGGTGCCTGCGCACGGCATGGCCGACGTGGAAAACCCGTAATGGCTACCGTATTCATTACCGGCTCTTTCAATGTCGATCACGTTTGGCGCGTGCCGACCCTTCCGCAGGCAGGTGCAACGCTGAGTGGCCACTACAGCACCGGCCCCGGTGGGAAGGGCTTTAATCAGGCGATTGCCGCACGCCGCAGCGGCGCACAAACGCACTTTGTCTGCGCGCTGGGTGCTGATCTTGGCGCGCAGCTTGCGCGCGATCTTTGCCAATCAGACGGACTATTTCTGAGCGCCGCAGAAAGCACTGCACCCACCGGCACGGCGGGCATTTATGTGGATGCCAATGGGCTTAACTGTATCGTGATCGGTGCGGGTGCCAATGCGGATCTGCAGCCGTCGTTTGTTGCGCATGCGTTACAGGGGCTACGCGCCAATGATGTTGTGCTGGCGCAGCTGGAATCCCCATTGGAGAGCATCGCATATGCACTTACACTTGGCCGCCAGTGCGGCGCTACGACGCTACTGAACCCAGCCCCTGCCAACGTCACCATCGACCGCGCCATGCTAGACCGCGCGGATATTTTGACGCCCAACGAAACCGAGTTTTCTGCGCTACTCAGCCGCCATGTGGGCGAGCGCGTTGAAGCCGACGACGTTGCCAGTATCGACCAGCCGTGCTTGCACGCGCTCTGCCGCGACCTTCTGCCCGAGGGCAGTGTCGTTGTAACGCTGGGCTCAAGCGGCTGCTTCGTTTCCCATACAGAAACCCAGCTGCACGGCGACGCTCAGGCGTTCTATCGCGTCCCCGCTGAAGCCGCGAACGTGGTGGATACTACCGGCGCGGGCGATGCTTTTAACGGCGCACTCGCCTCATCGCTGGCGCAGCGCCCCACGCTTGCCTTTATCGAACACGTTCGCTTCGCCACCGGCTACGCGGCGCGCTCCACCGAAACCAAAGGTGCAGCGCTTGCCATGCCGGTGCTCGCAGTCGGTTAACGCAGCGTGCAGATTTATCTCGTCGGCGGCGCAGTTCGCGATCGCTTATTGGGGCTTGCCCCCGGCGACCGCGATCATGTCGTGGTGGGCGCAACCGCACAAGACTTATTAGATGCGGGCTTTAAGCAAGTGGGGCGCGACTTCCCCGTCTTTTTGCACCCAGACACCGGCGAGGAATATGCGCTGGCCCGCACCGAGCGTAAATCGGGAAAAGGCTATACCGGCTTTGTGGTGCACGCCGAACCAACAGTGACATTGGAAGAAGATTTGCGCCGCCGTGATTTCACCATCAATGCCATTGCCCAAGCAGCCGATGGCCAGCTAGTGGACCCCTTCCACGGCGCTGCCGACCTCAATGCGCGCGTCCTTCGCCATGTGAGCGATGCTTTTACCGAAGACCCCTTGCGCGTACTACGTGCGGCGCGCTTTATGGCGCGCTTTGCCGCGCTCGGCTTTCGCATTGCACCGGAAACATTAGAACTCATGCGGACGATGGCCAGCAGCGGCGAGCTCAGTGCGCTGGTGCCCGAACGCGTCTGGCAAGAACTCAGCAAAGCCTTGCGCAGCGCGGCTCCAAGTGCGTTCTTACGTACGCTACGCGACTGCAATGCGCTTGCCGTGGTTTTACCCGAGGTTGACGCCCTCTACGGCGTTCCGCAACGTGCGGATTATCATCCGGAAGTGGACACCGGCATCCATTGTGAACTCGTGTGCAATGCCGCAGCCCGGCTTGCTCCGGGCGATGACCTAGTCGGCTATGCGGCGCTCTGCCACGACCTAGGCAAAGCGCTTACACCCGCTGCTGAGTGGCCGCGCCACATCATGCACGAACAGCGCGGAGTAGCGCCCACACAAGCGCTGAGTGAACGGTTAAAAGTCCCCACTGAGCATCGCGAACTGGCGGTCATCTGTGCGCGCGAGCATTTGAACATTCATCGCATTGACGAGCTTAAAGCCGCCACCGTACACGACCTGATCGCCCGTTGCGACGGCTTCCGTAAACCTGCGCGCATCGCACAATTGGCGGCCGCTTGCACAGCCGATGCACGCGGCCGCCCCGGGTTTGAAGAAACACCATACCCGCAAGCAGACAGGCTGCAGCAGCTATTCTCTTCCGCATTGGCTGTACGCAGCGACACCATCGCCGCACAAGGCATTACCGGCCCCGCCTTCGGTGAGGCGCTGCGCAAGGCGCGCATTGCCGCCATTGCTGTAGCTAAATCGTAACGCGCCAGCCTTTCTTTTCCATCGCCCACATCAGCAGCCACCAAAGCCCCACAAACATGGCCGCTACGAGAAGCGAAGCGAGTTTTTCATGCGTCGGCAACAGCTCAGCAAGCTGCGTATAGGCCGCGCCAAACACACCCCACTTTTCAAATACGCAAGCCACCAGCCAAGAGCCTGCATAGGCGGTAATCGCGTTGATCCCCATGCTGCGTCCAAACGGTGGCCACTGGCGCTGGTCGAACAACCAATGGCACAGCGCTAGCAGCAGCAGCGACCAACCTGCGGCATACAGCACATACGACGATGTCCACAGATTTTTATTGATCGGCATGGCAAGCGACCACCCCCACCCTAATAACAACGCAGCCACGCCCAACATCAGCAGATGCGTCATTCCTCGTTCGCGCAGCCAGCCCCCAGCGCGGACACCTATGAGTGTTGTCGCAATCGCAGGTAGCGTACTGAGCAAGCCTTCTGGATCATGCCCCTTACCTGTTGCTGCATCGAACTGGTAGTTATGCACGCCCCACAGCCATGTATCGACGCGGCTGGCAAGATTATCCAATGGCGCGTAACCGCCACTTACCGCCAGCAGCGCCCAGTAACCCAAAAGTAAGCCCGCGATCACCGCCCACTGCGCGCGCGCGCCTAATGCCAGTGCGAGCGTTGCCGCAATGCCGTAGCAAATACCAATACGTTGTAAAACACCCCAGATGCGGAAATAATCTTTGTCGTAGCCCCACATCGCTACGGCATAGAGCAGCATTCCCACCACCACCAAGCGCAGCGCGCGCGTCCACACCTTCAACAGTGATGCCCCCGGCCGCAGCCCCAAGGCAATCGACACGCCCACCACAAATAAGAAATTGGGAAAAATAAGATCGGTTGGGGTGAAGCCATTCCACTCGGAATGCTCAAGTGGCGCAAATACATGCGCCCAACTTCCGGGGTAATTCACCAGAAGCATCGCCGCCACCGCCCAGCCGCGCAGCACATCCACCGAAATGAAGCGTTTCGGCCGTAACTGCTCCCCCGTTATCCCCATCTGTTTTCCCCTTTGTTAAATCAAAGCCGTCGATCCAGCCAAAGCAAGATATCGCGCATCGGTGTGAATGCTGTGGCCAGCCCCAACAGCACACCAATGGTATTGGCCAGTGCGTCGGCACGGTCCAGCATCCGCCCTAGCGCCATCTTGGCCTGCAAAAACTCCAGACCAATCCCCATCAACACCAAGAGTACGGCCACGAAAGCCCATGACAAGCGCCGAACAAACAGCTGTACGGCGCTGGCCGACAGCACGGCATACGCCAAGAAATGCTCGAGCTTGTCGTTGATCGGCACCGCAGGCAAATCTTTACCCGGCAGCAGAGACCCTGCCACCACAAGGGCGATCGTCAGCATCCACAACCCCATCCAGAGCATCGGATAGCGGAAGGGTTTTAGCGAGCGTCCGAAGCGCGGTGTTGTTCGCGCACTCACAAGCGGTGACTCAAATCACCCAGCAAAAATGCGGGGTCAAAATCTACACCACGATGAAAACCAATCGCTTGGAAGCGTTCACCCATTTCACTAGGCAGCGTGAGTGTTTTGGCTTGCTGACGTAAGCCATGCCGCGCCGCTTCATCGGCCGCCTGTGCCTCGGCCTCCTGCAGGTTTTCTTGCAGGCGATTGCCCAACAAGAAACTGGCTTGCGAACAATAGCCAGAAAATTCAAACCCAGCGCCCACACCTGCTTCCGCTAGCGCTGTGAAATCCACCGAGGCGGTGATGTCCTGTAGCCCTGGCCAAGCAAACACGTCGTTTGTGACATGGTGCTGACGAAACGCACGTAGCGTGCCGGTATGCCGTTCGGGTAGGTAGTACTCGCCGCGCGCATAACCATAATCTATGAGCAGTAGCGCGCCAGCCTGCAAACCACCCATCACCGCCTGTACCCAGTACGGAAGCTGCGCCAACACTTCGCTGCGATAGCCTTCTGGCAACGGTTCCGACAGGCGCTGCTGCACATTGCGCACTGCTGCCTGCAGCATGGCATCGGCCGGTTTTTCAAGCACGACAAATCGCCCTTCACCATCCAAGCCAACATGTTCTTCCCACACTTCATCATCTTGAATGACAAAGCGCGGCGTGGGCAGTGCGTCGATCACTTCATTGGCAAACAGCACACCGCGCCAAGGCGTTTGGATCGGGCCATCCAGCCATTCCACACGAGCAAACACCTCTGCGGGTAGCTGCGCCTGCAGGCGTTCGCGCTGGCGCTGGCGCAAATCCGCACTGGGTTCAAGCAGAGCATAGCGCGCGGGCAGTATGCCGCGCTGCTGCAAGGTAAGCAGGCAGGCTTCGGCAAACGCACCGCTGCCGCCGCCCAGCTCGACAAACACGGCCTCGTCCCCCAACTGACGCAGTACCGGCGCAAGTGCATCGGCCACGCAGGCTGAAAATAGCGGCGAGCGCTCGGGTGCGGTGGTGAAGTCACCACCTGCACCAAACTTATGCGCACCCGCACTGTAATAGCCTAAGCCGGGTGCATACAGCACCAGCTCCATATACTTCCAGAATGGGATGCTGCCGCCAGCGGCAATGATCTGCTCTTGAATCAGCTCACGCATATGCGCGCTATGCGCCTGCGCATCGGCACTCGGCATTGGTAGAGTTGTACTCATCGAGAAAACCTCGCGCTGCGTCCGGCACTTTGCCCCGGGCCGGATAGAACGCGCACTTCGATCGCATCGATTGCGTGCGCGCGCAGCGCTTCAGGGTCTTCGCTCAAACGCACTAAAAACCACGCGGCAAATTCTTCTAGGGTCGCGTTGGCAATGGGTAGCAGTTTCACGTCGTGTTTCAAAAAAGGAATACGTTGCCCGTTAAACACAGCAATGATCTGTTCGCCTGCGTCTTCAATCTGTAGATGCGGCGACTGCGTAGGCAGGATCATCCACTCGTTGAGTTCGCGGCACAGCGCTACGACGCGATCTTTGTAGATGCCATAGTCAAAGCACAGTCCATTACCCAGCATATGCGCATGGAGATCCACTTCCACGATGAAGTTATGCCCATGCAGGCGCTCGCGCTCTGTCGCGGAAAAAATTGTGAAATGCGCCGCGGAGAACTTCATGTTCTGCTTGGCCAAGCGAATGGTCACCACATCATTCATTGAAAATCGGCCTCACCAATATCGCCTTTCTGTGGCCTTAGAACGATGTCTTCAACAACGCTACGCGACGATAAATTCCACGCCATCCATGCCGCTTCTGCCACATCTTCAGCAGGCATGAACCGCTCTACCGGCAGGTTCACACCGGCCCACGAATCAGTATGGGTCGCGCCCGGAATCAACGCCACCACGCGCACACCATGCGGCTTCATTTCTTCACGCAAATTACGCGTCATACCGTACAGTGCGTGCTTGGCGATACTGTAAGAACCGCCATTAGGATAGGCAGCAACCGAGGCCGTGCTGCAGATATTGAGCACCATGCCGCTACGCCGTTCGATCATGTGGGGCAGCAGCCGTTTTGTCAGCCGATAGGCACCAAACAAATTGGCCTGCAGCATCTCTAAGAGCACCCCATCGTCTTCTTCGGCAATGCTGCCAGGGCGAAACGCCCCTGCATTATTCACCAGCAAATCTACCCCGCCGTACTGCGCGCGCACACGCTGCGCTAACGCATCCACCGCCACATCATCG
The DNA here is from genome assembly GCF_019104945.1 of Thermomonas sp. Lineage (GTDB taxonomy): Bacteria > Pseudomonadota > Gammaproteobacteria > Xanthomonadales > Xanthomonadaceae > Thermomonas. The sequence continues at coordinate 11,716 of NZ_JAHRWW010000040.1, forward strand.
CGCATATCACACGCCACACAGACCACCTGCGGCAAAGCGTTTTGCAGCGCATCTAACCCCTGCTGCCCGCGCGCGCAAGCAATCACGGTATGCCCGGCCTGAGCAAAGCGGGTGACGATCGCGCGACCAATTCCACGCGATGCGCCAGTCACCAGCACCACACTCATGTGGAAAAACTCCCGCGCACAATTTCAACACCCACCGCACTGGCGGATTTCATGGCCTCCGGCTTGGAGAGTTTCAAGCGCACACCTTTAGCACCAAACTCTTCCAGAATCAGCGATGCACAGGCTTCCGCCAGTGTTTCCACCAACATAAAGCTGGTTTGCGCTGCATAGTCGGCCAACCGATTGGCAATGGCTTCGTAATCGAGCGCGTCGGCCAAGGTGTCGCTTACCGCGGCCACCTTGGTATCAAAACGCATCTGAATATCCAGCAGCAGTGGCTGGGGGGCATGGCGCTCGCGGTCGTGCACCCCAATCAGGGCATCGATGCGCAGGCCTTCAATGAATATGATGTCGGACATAGGCTTAGGATACCGGTGAAGTTTGGCTTTCGTGTCCGTTACTCAGCACCACGGTAACGGGGCCGTCGCTAGAGGACTGAAAGACGTTGAGCCCGAACTCGGGCAGGATGGCGAGTAGGTGGTCAAAAATATCCGCTTGAATACCTTCATACACAGCCCAGCGCGTGTCGTTGCTGAAGCAATAAATCTCAAGTGGAATGCCAGTTTGATCCGGTTGCAGCTGTCGCACCATTAGGCTCATGCCTTGATGGATCCCTGCATGCGCGCGCAAATAGCGCTCGATATAGGCGCGGAAGGTGCCCAAATTGGTAAGCCGCCGCTGGTTGAGCGGCTCATCTCCGGGCGCACCTAGGTGTGTATTCCACTGCTGTATGGCCTGCGTTTTATCGTCCAGATAATCACCCAGCAGCAAGAACCGGTGCAGCCTCTGGCGCTCCGCCTCATCTAAAAAGCGCACGCTTTTTTGATCGATATAAAGCGAGCGTTTAATCCGCCGCCCACCCGCCTCGCTCATTCCGCGCCAGTTTTTGAACGACTCGCTAATGAGTTTTTTGGTGGGAATGGTGGTGATGCTCTTATCCCAGTTCTGCACAGTCACGGTATGCAGGGCGATATCGATCACGTCGCCATCGGCGTTTTGGCCGGGCATTTCGATCCAATCGCCCACCCGCACGCGGCCATCGCTGCCAATCTGCACGCTGGCCACAAACGACAAAATCGTGTCTTGAAAAATCAGCATGGTGACGGCCGTCATCGCGCCTAGACCGGTCAACACATGCACGAACTTGGCCCCCACCAACGTGGCAAAAATGGACAGCCCCGCCACGATGAAGGTCAAAATTTTAGCGACCTGCAGATAGCCTTTGATCGGTTTTTCACGCGACTGCGGACGCCGGTCGTATTCGTGGCTAATCATGTCCAGCGCGCGTGCCACAGAGAGTGCGATGGTGAGCACCACAAAGGCCTGACACAGTGCGCGCAGCACAGTGACAACGGCCGCAGGAAGGTCGGGCACGATCTCCAACCCGGCGTACAACACCAGCGCCGGAACCGCATTGGCCAAGCGCGGGATAACGCTAAGCCGCATCTCGGCATCGGACTCGGCACCGCGATACACCGTGGCGCGCAGCAGTCGCCGAATGGCCTGCAGAAGTACGTGCTTGGTTAACCAGTTGGCGATCCACGCCACCAGCAGCAGCGTGCCGAGTGCCAGCACGTCCCAGGCCCAAGGATATGGTTGCAACAGCGCCTGCAGGCGCGTGATTTCAGTCATCATCCTGCAAGGATACCGGAGCCTACTGCTTTCAGCTTATAGCGCCTGTAGCGTGGCCATATCCCAGCGCGGTGTGGCGCGAATAGCTAAATCGTCGTGCTGCCCCGCCGCCAGCCGTAGTGCCCCTGCAAACGCGATCATTGCGCCGTTATCGGTGCACAGCGAGGGGCGCGGGAAGCAGGCGCGGCCACCGCGCTTTTCGCACATCTCCACCAGCTTGGCGCGTAGGCGCTTATTCGCCCCTACGCCACCCGCCACGATCAGCGTATCGCAGCCCGCCGCATCCAGCGCGCGGCCGCATTTAATCGCCAGCGTATCCACCACTGCATCTTCAAACCCGCGCGCAATATCCATTTTGGTTTGCTCGCTCTGATCGCTATCGCGCCACGCAAGAAGCACCTGCGTTTTCAGGCCGCTAAAAGAAAAATCCAGCCCCGGCCGGTCGGTCATTGGGCGTGAAAATTTATACACCCCCGGCACCCCGGTTTCCGCCAATTTGGCCAACTGCGGGCCGCCCGGATACGGCAACCCCATGAGCTTTGCCGTTTTATCGAACGCCTCACCCGCGGCGTCATCGAGTGTTTCGCCCAGCAGCCGATAGCGGCCAATCGCGTCCACCGCCACCAGCTGGGTATGCCCACCGGACACCAAGAGCGCCACAAATGGCGGCTCTGGCGCGTTGTCTTCCATCAGCGGGGCCAGCAGATGCCCTTCCATGTGATGCACCCCAATGGCAGGCACATCCAGCCCCCACGCCAGCGCGCGCGCCACACCCGCGCCCACCAGCAGCGCCCCTACCAAGCCCGGCCCAGCGGTATAGGCCACGCCCTCAATATCCGACAGGCGCAGCCCCGCCTCGTCCAAGGTTTGCCGGATCAGAGGCAGTAATTTGCGCACATGGTCGCGGCTGGCAAGCTCCGGCACCACCCCACCATATTCGGCGTGCAGCGCAATTTGGCTATACACGGCGTGGGCCAGTAGCCCCGCCGCACCTGAGCTTGCGGTGTCGTACACGGCCACGCCGGTTTCATCGCAAGAAGACTCGATTCCAAGAACTTTCATCCCCCTATCTTGCGCCTAAAGATGAAATCCTGCTATCATGCGCGGCTCGCCCACTTGCTTGGGCTATTCCCACGCATCGAGACAACACAATGCCAAGCGTTAAAGTCCGCGAAAACGAACCTTTTGAATTTGCTCTGCGTCGCTTCAAGCGCACCTGCGAAAAGGCCGGTGTGCTGGCTGAAACCCGCAAGCGCGAGTTTTACGAAAAGCCCACCCAAGAGCGCAAGCGCAAAGCCGCTGCCGCTGTAAAGCGTCAGGCGCGCCGCACTTCGCGCGACGTCACCAAGCGCCGCCGCATGTACTGAGCGCGGCTTTTGGTCGCTGCGAGAGCCGGCACGCGCAAGCGTGGCCGGCTTTTTGCGTTTCAACTTAACAGGAATTCTACACAATGAGCCTCAAGCAACAGCTCACCGATGACATGAAAACCGCCATGAAGGCGGGCGAAAAAGACCGCCTTGGCACCATTCGCCTCATCAATGCGGCGATCAAGCAAAAAGAAGTGGATGAACGCGTCGAAATGACCGACCCGCTGGTGCTGGCCGTGCTCGAAAAAATGGTCAAGCAGCGCAAAGACTCGATTACCCAATACGAAGCCGCCGCGCGCGAAGACCTCGCCGCCATTGAACGCGCCGAGCTGGTGATTATTGAAGCCTATCTGCCCGCCAAAATGGGCGAAGCTGAGATTGTGGCCGAAATCGACAAAGCCATTGCCGTCACCGGCGCGGCCTCTGCTGCAGATATGGGTAAGCTGATGGGTGTACTTAAGCCCACACTGGCAGGCAAGGCCGATATGGGGCTAGTCTCCAAGCTTGTGAAACAAAAGCTCGGCTAATTTTGAACGCAAGAGGTTTCATGACCACCGCATCGCCCGCTCTCTTTATTCGCCCGGCCACCGTCGATGACGTGCCACTGATCCGCCAGCTCATCACCGAGCTGGCCGACTACGAGCGCCTCAGCCACGCCGCCGTGGCCACCGATGAGGACCTGCGCACACAGCTCTTCGGGCCGCAGCCTGCGGCCGAAGTGTTGATTGGTGAAGTGGATGGAACCCCGGCGGGCTTTGCCCTGTTCTTCCATAATTTCAGCACCTTTCTTGGTAAACGCGGGCTGTATCTGGAAGACTTATTCGTGCGCACCGCATTTCGCGGATCAGGGCTAGGTAAGCACCTGATGGCGGCGCTCGCGCGTATTGCCGTAGCACGCGACTGCGGCCGTTTCGAGTGGAGCGTACTGGACTGGAACGCCCCCGCAATCACCTTCTACCGCAAAATTGGCGCTGTCGGCATGGACGAATGGACGGTGCAGCGCCTAGAAGGCGACGCCCTGCACGCGCTGGCGGCGCACGAAGTGCTGTGAGTTCACAGCGCATGGCACAGTAGCGTCATGGCCCGTATTCCTGACGCGTTTATCGACGAACTGCTCGCACGTGCAGACATCGTCGAAGTTATTTCGGCGCGCGTCCAGCTCAAGCGCCAAGGTCGTGAGTTCGCCGCCTGCTGCCCATTTCACGACGAACGCTCCCCTAGCTTCACCGTCTCCCCGAATAAGCAGTTCTATCACTGCTTTGGCTGCGGCGCGCACGGTACTGCGCTGTCCTTTCTTATGCAGTATGACCGCCTCGAATTTCTTGATGCGGTAGAAGAACTCGCGCGGCGTGTGGGCCTTGAAGTGCCGCGCGACACCCAGCAGCGCAACGTCAACCCGGATACGCGCGATCTTTACGGAGAGATGGAGGCGGCAGCTAGTTTTTTCCGCAGCCATCTGACGCAAAGCGATAAGGCCCGCGCTTACGTCAAAAAACGCGGCATTGCGCCTGAAGTGCTTGAACACTACGCCATCGGCTACGCGCCCGATGGCTTCTCCGCACTGCGCGACGCGCTCGGCACCGACCCTAGGCGCATGCAGCTACTAGAGCGCGGCGGCCTGTTCTCAAAAAATGATCGCGGCAATGTCTATGACAAATTCCGCGACAGGCTGATGTTTCCCATCCACGACCGGCGCGGCCGCGTGATCGCCTTCGGCGGCCGCGTGATCGACCCGGAAGATTCACCCAAATACCTCAACTCACCAGAAACCCCGCTGTTCCACAAAGGCCGCGAACTCTACGGTCTGTGGCAGGCGCGCCAAGCCAATCAGAAACTAGAGCGCCTGATTGTGGTGGAAGGCTATATGGATGTGGTTGCGCTGGCGCAGTACGGCATCGCGCAGGCAGTGGCCACGCTAGGCACCGCCACCACCCCCGAACACGCTGAACTGCTGTTTCGTAGCGCGCCCGATGTGTACTTCTGCTTCGACGGCGACCGCGCCGGCCGTGGCGCCGCGTGGAAAGCGCTGGAATCCGTGCTGCCGCGGCTGAAAGACGGGCGCCAAGCGTTCTTCTTGTTTTTACCCGACGGCGAAGACCCCGATTCACTGGTGCGCAAAGAAGGTGTGGAAGGGTTTAACGCCCAGCTCCACAGCGCGACGCCGCTATCCGAATTTTTCTACGCGCAGCTTTCCAGTGATGTGAACCTCACTTCGCTCGATGGCAAAGCGCGCCTCGCCGAACGCTGCAAACCACTGCTGGCGCAAATTCCCGACGGTGCCTTCGGCGACTTAATGCGCCAGCGCCTCACCGAACTCACTGGCGTGGGTGCCAGCACCAGCGCGGCACAGGTGCACGTCCCCACCCAGCGCATTGGCCGCGCCACGCGCAGCACACCGGGGCAAAAGCCCAGCCTCATCCGCACCGCCATCACCCACCTGCTGCAGCGCCCCAGCTTTGCTCTCGCCTTGCAAACACCCTATCGGTTTGCCGCCCTGCGTCAGCCCGGTATCGACCTGCTTGCCGAACTGGTCTTGCTGGTACGCGAACGCCCTGACATCAATACCGGCGCACTACTCGAACATTTCGCAGGCCGCGAAGAAGCGGTTTCATTACAAAAGCTCGCCCTGCAGGACCTACCGGGTGAAGAAGATGATCTGCGCATCGAATTTCTAGACGCCATCGCCCAGCTCGACAAGCAATTACTGCAGCAACGTATCGAAGAGCTGCAGCAGCAGCTGCACGCAGGCCAGCTCAGCGAGGATGACAAGCAGGAGCTGCGCGAATTACTGCAAGCGCGGCTCGCCCGTTAAGCCTTTACTTTATGAAACGTGAGATTGATCCGGCAAGCCAGAAACTTCGCCGATTGAACGAATCACCACGCGTACTGTACGATGTGTATAAACAAGCAGGAGCATACACATGCGAACAAACATTGTTATTGATGATGCACTGATGCGCGACGCTTTGAAAGCGACAGGGGCGAAGACCAAACGCGAAGCTGTGGAACTTGGGTTGCGCACGTTGCTGCGGCTGAAGAAACAGCAGCAGATCAAGACACTACGGGGGCAAATTCCTTGGCAGGGTGACCTAGAGCGGATGAGGCTGGATCAGTGATTCTGGTCGACTCAAGTGTTTGGATTGACTACCTGCGCGGGGCAGAGACAAAGCAGGCCGAAAAGTTGGATAGCCTTCTGGGCATTGAGCCTCTGGCGGTGGGTGATCTAATTCTGGCAGAAGTGTTGCAAGGCACGACTTCGGACAAGCATTTCAAAGAGGTCAAACGCCTCATGACAAGTTTGGATGTGGTGCAACTTGGGGGATATGCAGTCGCAGTTGAGGCGGCTCAAAACTTCCGTACTTTGCGCGAAAAGGGCCTGACCGTACGCAAGACCATCGATTGCATCATTGCAACGCGCTGCATCATGGATGGCATGACACTGCTGCACAATGACCGTGACTTTGATGTTTTTGTCATCCACCTTGGCCTGAAATCTGTGTTTAAGCCAGCCTAACGGTAACCTTCCCCCTACCGCACCTTTCGAAAGGTCAAATTCAACCGCTGCTCGCCCACTATGGGATGTCTTCCGGGCGGAACGGGAAGCACGCCGTGAAAGCGCATTCGGTCTGCGCCGCCCCATACCACCACGTCACCATGTGCCACAGGCACGCGCAGCGTTTTATCGGCCCGCGCCATGCCGCCCCATAGAAACGTGGCGGGCAGCCCCAGCGACACCGATACGATAGGTGCTTGCGCGTCGTCTTCGTCACGGTCTTGGTGCAGGCTGAGCCGCGTGCCCGGCAGGTAGCGGTTGATCAGGCAGGCGTCGGGCCTGTGCTGCGGGAGTCCAGCCGCAGCGGCGGCGGCTTCGGCAAGCGCAAGAAAGCCGTTTGGAAAGGCGGGCCAAGGCACTTGCGTTTGTGGGTCCAGGGCAGCGTAACGGTAGCCTCTGCGGTCGCTCACCCAGCCAAGCGGGCCGCAGTTGGTCATCGCCACCTGCATCACATGCCCGCCCGGCGTTGTTAGGTTGCGAAACGGCGCGTGCGCCGTCACATCGTTAATCCCCTGAAGCAACTGCGTCACGTAGGGCAGTGCAAACCCGTGCAGCACGCAGGCCTGCGGGCCAAGCGCCGTGCGCTGCCCCGCAAGCGGCCCGGCAAACAAATCGCTCATGCTGGCTGCGGCACAAACTCCAGCGCGGAAACCGGCTCAAACAACGGCAGCAGCCAGTGGTCGGCAAGCAAGAACCCAAACAGGGCCATTAAATAAACGATGGAATACTTGAACGTGCGCATGGCAAAAAACTCATCCGGTGGATCCAGCAAACGCCACGCGTACCACAGGAACACGCCGCCCAGCACCAGTGCACCAAACAGATAGAACACGCCGCTCAGCCGCGTGGCCCATGGCAGCACCGTCACCACCACCAACAGCACGGTGTACAGCAAAATTTGCCAGCGCGTGTACACCACACCGTGGGTTACCGGCAGCATGGGCACCAGCGCACGCGAATAATCTTCACGGCGGAAAATAGCGAGCGCCCAGAAGTGCGGCGGCGTCCAGACAAAAATAATCAGCACCAGCAGCAGGGCATGTGCCCAGTCCCACTGGCGCTGCATGCCGGTAACGGCGGCCCAGCCCAACAGTGGCGGCACCGCGCCTGCCAGCCCGCCAATCACAATGTTTTGCGGTGTGGCGCGCTTCAAAAACCCTGTGTAGATAATCGCGTAACCAATCAACCCGGCAAAGGTCAGTACGGCGCATATCCAATTAACCCACACCACCAAAATCAGCATCGACAGCACACCGAGTGCTAGCGCGAAGGTGAGCACCTGCACCGGGCGCAACGTTCCGGTAGCCAGCGGCCGGTCGGCGGTGCGCACCATCACTTTATCGATGCGCTGATCAAGCAAATGATTGATGGCCGCCGCGCTGCCTGCTGCCATCCAAATCCCCAAGCTACCCGCTACCAGTTGCAGCCACGGCCACGCATCGCCGGGGCGAATTGCAAGCAGCATGCCGATCATAGCGGTGAACACGATCAATGCCACGATGCGCGGCTTAGTCACAGCCCAATATTGGGATGCCAATGATTTACTCATACCTTATGCCTCCGGCAATCGAATGCGCGCCAGCAGCGTGACCAGCACAAAGAGCAGCGCAGTCGCCCCAGCGTTGTGCAATACGGCCACCGGCAGCGGCAGCCCCAGCAGCACGTTCGACACGCCTAAGCCAAACTGCACGCAAATGAGCAAAGCCAGCAGCACACCCCAACCGCGCAACCCCGGCATCCGCAGCAGCTTGACCGCAAGCCCCAGCAGATAGCAGGTCACCACCACCGCCATCAGCCGGTGGGTTAATTGAATGGCGACCCGTGCCGTATTGTCGAGAATGCCGCCTTCATAATCCACGCCAATCCCGCGCCAAAGCACGAAGCCCTCCTTAAAATCATGCGCAGGCCACCACGCGCCAGCGCACTTAGGAAACTCTGCGCCACAGGCCAAGGCTGCGTAATTAGCGCTGGTCCAACCGCCCAACGCGATCTGCACACCCAGCAACAACAAGCCTGCCGCAACCAGCCAGCGCAGTTTCGGTGCCTCGGCGCTGTGCATGGGCAGCCCGGTCGCCCGCCATGCCATCCACACCAGCAGCGAGAACGTGGTTAAACCGCCCAGCAAATGCCCCATCACCACAATGGGTTTCAGCAGCCACGTTACCGTCCACATCCCCAGCAGCGCTTGAAAAATAATCGTTGCCAGCGTGATCGCACCCACCCGCGCCAAATCGATATTCGACCAGCGCAGCGCGCCCCATATCAGCAGCAGTTCGCCCAACACCGCCAACACCGATGCCCCTACGTGTTCGCCGCGCATATACAAGGGAATGGCCACGGCCACAAATAGCGAGGCGCCAATCACCTGCAACCAGCCCTGCGGGCGCTTGCGTGTCGCTAACAGCGCCAGCGCCAATACCAGCACGCCTAAGCTGCCTGCAATCATTCGGTGGAATTGTTCGCGCCATGCTTTATCTGGCATCACAGGGCGAATGGCTGTAGCCGCGTGGTCCACCACTTGTTCCGCGTGGGTTGGCCACGCCACCTTGCCATAACAAGTAGGCCAATCCGGGCAGCTCAAACCTGCATTGGATAAGCGCACAAACGCGCCAAATACGATGACGCAAGTCGCCAACAGCACCGCCAACCACGCGATACGGTGAAAATGCCGAGATACATGTGGGTGCACGAAGGTCATCACGGTCAATTCACCCGCAGCAGACGCGCAAGATCGGTGCGCACATCCGCAGGGTCAAATCCGGGTGCATAACGCAGCACCACAAACCCATGCGGATCGATCAGCCACACCGGCTCACCCTTGGTACGCTCCACGTCCCATTGTGCAAGCCCCGAGCGCAGTTTTTCATCCACGACAATCTCACGCACCTCGGGCAAGCCTTGCAGCTGGGCAATCGATGCGCCGCCCCAAAGAATGTGCACGCGCTCCGACTCTTTACCCAGTAAGCGCCACACTTTGTCTAAGTTTTGGATCAACTGCGCGCAGCGCGTTTGCCCGGCCCCTTCGCAATTTTCTGGCAGCACCACCATGCGCCACAGCCTAGGTTCGGCATTCCATGCGTAAGGCGAACCGTCTTTTAGCACTGGCGTATAGCTGCGCAAGTCCCCGTAGGGCTGCAGCAGCTCGCCCCTATTCTTCATCCCGTCCGGCCGCCAGCCAGAAAAGCGCAACGCGCCCGCCACCAGCATGACACTAAAAAAAATTGCGAGGATCACAATCAGTGTTTTGCGATTATGCGCGCTGGGCGCTGAAACCAGTTCTGTCATGCGTTCTTCTTCTTGAATGTCATTACAGCGGCCACCACCAACACGCAGACCGCCAACCCAAACCACTGCACCGCATACCCCAAATGGCGCTCTGGCGTCATCGTATTGGCCAGTATCTCCAAATCCCTCTCCCCAGAGGCGAGCATAACCCCTGTATCACCATCGTGGCGCATCGGATCTAGCCGCAGTACGCGCGGCGCAATCGCGGCCTTCAGTTGTAACGCAGACACAATCGCGGCGAGGTCGGTACGCGCCATCAGCCAGCGCCCTTGGCCGCGCTGCGCCAACGCTTCACCATGCACTAAGCCTTCGGAAGGCGGCGTCGCCAGCATCCCGCGCACCATTTGCGCCCGCCCGGCAGCGCAGCGCGCTTTAGGTAGATCGCGTCGTCCATCTAACGGCCACCAGCCTGCATCCAGTAGCAGTACCTGCACGCCGTCATCGGGAAAGAGTAGGCAATACATCCGCACACCGACGCGCCCATTGCGCTGCTGGTTATCCAGCCACAGCGTGGTGTCGCTCACATCGCCACGGCCTGCGGCCCAGTCGTAGTCACTTTTTTGCGCCGTCACCGACGCCAGCAGCAGCGGCTGTGGGTGCGCTTCATCCAAAGCGGTCTGCATGCGCGCCAGCATCGCCTGCTTTTCATGCATCCGTGTCAGCTGCCAGTGCCCAAGTGAAGCAAACCCACTAGCCACCAGCAGCGCGAGCAACCACCATAAAAAAATGGCCCGCACTCGGGTGCTCACCGCAACACCGCCTGTTGCTGTAATAATGCAGCTATCCACCTATTGGACTGATCCATGAGCGACGCACTCAAGACCCTGCTCATCGTTGGTTTTCTTATACTCATTTTGTGGAATTTAGGCGCGGGCTTGTATTACATGCTCACCGACAAGGGCAGCACGCGGCGCACAGTCAACGCACTCACCAAGCGCATCGTGCTGAGTATCGCGCTGATTCTGTTTATCATGCTCGCCATCCACATGGGCTGGATCCAACCCCACGGCATTGGCCGCGCCCCAGCAGGGTGATCTGCAACGCGCGCTTCGCAGCAAGAACAAAGGCCGGCAATCCCGGCCTTTGTTGCAAGATAACGCTAGGTTCTAAAACGCGCTGCATCCGTATTACAGAACGTAGACAAACAGAAACAGCCCCAGCCAGACCACGTCGACGAAGTGCCAGTACCACGCGACTGCTTCAAAACCAAAGTGGTTGTCTTTATCGAAATGCCCCTTGGCGCAACGCAGCCACATCACCGCCAACATAATGGTGCCTAGCGTCACGTGCGCGCCATGGAAGCCGGTGAGCATAAAGAAGGTAGAACCGTAAATGCCCGAACCCAAGGTTAAATTCAGCGCGCCATAGGCGTGCATATATTCGGTGACTTGGAAATACAAGAACAGGCAGCCCAGCAACACCGTCAGCCCAAGGAAGAACGACAGCACGCCGCGCTTACCCGCCTTAAGCGCGTGGTGCGCAATCGTGATCGTGACACCCGAACTCAGCAGGATCAGCGTATTGAGCAGCGGCAGCCCCCATGCTGGAATGGTTTGGAAATCTCCGCCTACAGCCGATGGGCCGTTACTCGGCCAGCCCGCCGTAAAGCCGGGGTAGAGCAATTCATGCGTGGCCACACCGTGGCCTTCGCCACTAAGCCACGGCAGCGCAAACTGGCGTGCATAAAACAGCGCACTAAAAAACGCAGCAAAGAAAAAGACTTCGGAAAAAATGAACCACACCATGCCCAAGCGGAAGGAAATATCCACCTGCTTGTTGTAATGGCCAGCGACTGATTCCCGAATGACGTCACCAAACCACCGGAACAGCACCGCGATAATCCCGGCGATACCGATAAAAAACACGGTGCGCCCCCAGCTGACTTCATTAAGCCAGCAGGCAAAGCCCACCATGGTGATGAACATGGAAATCGAAGCAAACAGCGGCCATTTGCTGCTGTGTGGGACGAAGTAACTTCCTTCGGAGCTGCCCTGCTGGGCGTAGGCATCGGCCATGGCGATCTTCCAGACGGTACGTGAAAAAGTTAAGGGGCAGCGCGAACTGCTCCAGCCTGGCCTTGCCCCGCTACAAGCGCAGCAGTTTGGGCCTCATTTTTGAAAAAGGTGTACGACAAGGTAATGGTCTTCACTCCTTTCGGAAGTGAAGGGTCCACGATGAAGCGCACCGGCATATCGCGCGACTCACCTGCCTGCAGCGCCTGCTCGGTAAAGCAAAAGCATTCGGTCTTATTGAAGTAGCCAGACGCGCGCGCCGGTGCCACCGAGGGCACCGCGTTCCCAACAATGGCGCGATCCGACACGTTGCGCGCAAAAAATAGTGCTTGATATTCGCGCCCGAGCTGCACCCGCATCGTTTGCTGCTCGGGTGCAAATTTCCACGGCAGCTTGGAGTTCACCCCACCGTCGAATTGCACCGTGATCCAGCGCGCGTCGGGAGCAACGTCTTTCGCCACAGGAGCCACGATCGCCCCCTGCTCCAGACGCACGCCGAACACCTTTTCACACGCGATGCGATACAGCGGCACCAGCGAGAAGGCGAACCCGAACGCTGCTAGCGATACGCCAAGCAGTTTCCAGACGCCCATCTTGCTGATGCGAGATTCACTCATGAGCGCAGCGCCATCATCGTGATGAAACCTGCATACAAGGCGATGACTACCCCAGCAAACAACCACGCAGTGCGCTTGGCGCGTTTACGACGCGCCTCCACTTCAGCGGCAGTTTGCGGTGGTAGCGAATCAACCATGGCCTGCATCTCCATTAGTGGCTCACGTCGTCATGCGCCAAATCACCCGGCTTGATCACCGGTGGCACTTCAAACGTGTGGTGCGGTGCTGGCGACGGAACCGTCCATTCCAGCCCACGCGCCCCTTCCCATGCACGCGCTTCGGCCTTGGCACCGTACTTCTTGGAATGCCACAACACGAAGGCCATGAAGAACGGCGTCACGAACATGCCGAACGCGCCAATCGAGCTCACCAGATTCCAATCGGCAAACACCACGTTGTAATCGGGGATACGCCGCGGCATCCCGGCCAGTCCCAAGAAATGCTGTGGGAAGAACAGCACGTTCACAAACACCAGCGTCCACCAGAAATGGATCTTCGCCAGCGTTTCGTTATACATGCGGCCACTCCACTTAGGCCACCAGTAGTAAATCGCCGCGATGATGGCAAACAGCGCGCCAGTCACCAACACATAGTGGAAGTGCGCCACCACAAAATAGGTGTCGTGATATTGGAAGTCGGCGGGCACCACGGCCACCATCACCCCGGAAAACCCGCCAATAGCGAACAGAATCACAAAAGCAATTGCCCACAGCATCGGCGCTTCAAAAGTGAGCGAACCGCGCCACATCGTGGTGAGCCAGTTGAAGATTTTTACCCCGGTGGGGATCGAAATCAGCATGGTGGCGAACATGAAGTAGATTTCGCCACCCAGCGGCATCCCCACCGTAAACATGTGGTGCGCCCACACGATGAAGCTCAGGAACGCGATGCTGGCCAGCGAATACACCATGGCCTGATAGCCAAACAGCGGCTTGCGGCTGAAGGTGGGCATGATCTCGCTGACGATGCCAAACGCCGGCAAGATCATGATGTACACCTCAGGGTGCCCGAAGAACCAGAAAATATGCTGGTACATGATCGGGTCACCGCCACCGGCGGCATTGAAGAAGCTGGTGCCAAAGAAGCGGTCGGTCAGCAGCATGGTCACCGCGCCCGCCAGCACCGGGATCACCACGATCAACAGGAACGAGGTAATCAGCCAGCTCCAGCAGAAGATCGGCATCTTCAGCAGATCCACGCCCGGCGCACGCATATTGAGCACAGTGGCGATGATGTTGATCGCCCCCATGATCGAGCTGATCCCCATCAGGTGGATCGCGAAAATGGCGAACGCCAAGTTAGCACCGCCTTGCAGCGACAGCGGCGGATACATCGTCCACCCACCCGCAGGCGCACCGCCCGGCAAGAAGAAGGTGAGTAGCAGCAGCACGAAGGCAAACGGCATGATCCAGAACGATAGGTTGTTCATGCGCGGCAACGCCATGTCCGGCGCACCGATCTGCAGCGGAATCATCCAGTTCGCAAGGCCCACAAACGAGGGCATGATCGCGCCGAAGATCATCACCAGTGCGTGCATGGTGGTGAGCATATTGAAATGCTCCGGGTCCACCAGTTGCAGGCCCGGCGTAGCCAGCTCAGCGCGGATCGCCACCGAGAACGCCGCACCAATAATCGCCATGGTGAAGCTAAAAATCAGGTACAGCGTACCGATGTCTTTGTGGTTCGTTGAGAAAAACCAGCGGTCGATAAACCCCTGCTTGTGGTGACCGTGGGCCGCGTGTGCAACGGCGTCTGGATGCGTAGCAGACATGGAATGAACCTTCTGTATTCAGTACGTGAATCAACCGGCCTGCGCAGCAGGCTGGATGGGTTGGGCAGCGGAAGCGGTGGCCGCAGGTGCGGGTGCCGCCTCGGCCTCAGGCGCAGCGACAGGTGCAGCAGGCTCAGGCGCGGGTGCGCGCTTGGCCTTTTCTGCTGCCAGCCACGTCGCAAACTCGGCCTTGCTCACCGCCTTGACCACAATCGGCATAAAGCCGTGGTCTTTGCCGCATAGCTCGGCGCACTGCCCGCGATACACGCCCGGCTTTTCGATCTGCGCCCAAGCCTCATTCACAATCCCCGGCACCGCGTCTTGCTTCCAACCCAATGCAGGCACCCACCACGAGTGAATCACATCGTCGGCGGTCAGCACGAAGCGCACCTTGGTATCCACCGGCAGCACCAGCACGTTATCCACGTTCAGCAAATAATGGGGATCATCCGCAGCGGTCACCACTTTTCCACTTTGCCGCAGATCATCACTTTTACGATCCAGACGGCTGGTGAACGACACCTCTTCCCCTAGATATTCATATTTCCACATCCACTGATACCCGGTGACCTTCACGGTCATGCCGGAATCGCGCACGTCGTACATACGAATCAGGCCACTGGTGGAGGGAAACGCCAGCCCCACCAGAATCAGGATGGGAATGGCCGTCCACACCGCCTCTAGCTTGGTGTTGTGGGTCAATGTGGTGTCTGGCACCGCGCCTTTGGACTTGCGGAAGCGGAAGATCGCCACCGCCATCGCGCCAAACACCAGTACGCCAATGATGACGCAGACCCACAGCACGATCATGTGCGCGTCATACGCCGCGTGGGAGGTTGGGGTTACGCCAGGCCCCATATTTAATTGCCAAGGCTTGGGATCTGTGTGCCCGGCAGGATCTTGCGCCAGTGCCATCAACGGCATTCCCATGCCCAATACAACCGACAGCGCTCGCTGTTTCAAACGACCAAGTGTCATCACATCGCGCCCCACTCGCGTTCAATCTGATTTAAGTGCGCGGCCCAGAGCGGCTAGAACCACGCGGTAAAGGTCTTAAAACTGTCGCCCTTCCCCGGCTAGCAAACCAAACCAAGTTTGCTTTGATCTGGATCAAGATTACTAATGATGTTCAGCTA
This sequence comes from Thermomonas sp., assembly GCF_019104945.1. Lineage (GTDB taxonomy): Bacteria > Pseudomonadota > Gammaproteobacteria > Xanthomonadales > Xanthomonadaceae > Thermomonas. Next base: position 27,256 of record NZ_JAHRWW010000040.1, read on the forward strand.
CGGCAAGACTTATTGCAAATCCTGCCGCAAAACGCCAGTCGTTCTACACTATGCAATCCTGCCGACACCCCCTGCGGGCCATGACCGACACATCCCCCACCCCCATCACGCCATTACTGGCGGACGTTAATCCCCTCCCTTTGCCGCCGCGCGCCGCCATTACTCATGGCTGGATTCGCGACGAAGCCGAACATGTGCGTTACCTGCTCACCCAAGCGCGCCTTGATCCAACCGACCGCGACGCAGCGCAAGCCATTGCCGGCGACTTGGTGCAGCGCGTGCGTGCGCGTACCCGCGACCAAGGCGTAGTTGAGGCGTTCATGCGCCAATACGACCTAGGCAGCGAAGAAGGTGTGCTGCTGATGTGCGTGGCCGAAGCCCTGCTGCGCATTCCGGATCAAGAAACCGCCGACGCGTTGATTCGCGACAAACTGGGCGATGCCAACTGGAAGCGCCACCTTGGACAATCCGATTCAGTGCTGGTCAACGCCTCCACTTGGGGCCTGATGCTTACCGGCAAGCTGGTCGATCTTGCCGATGACACCAAACGCGATGCCTATGGCGCCTTCCAGCGCCTCATTGGCCGCGCCGGTGAGCCGGTCATTCGTCTGGCCGTGCGTCAAGCGATGAAGATCATGGGCCACCAGTTCGTGCTGGGGCGCACCATCGACGAAGCGCTGACGCGTTCGCGCAAGGGCGATAACGCCAACTACCGCTACTCCTTCGACATGCTGGGCGAAGCTGCGCTCACCGCCGCCGATGCTAAGCGCTACCTCGACTCTTACCGTATGGCCATCCACGCCATCGGCAAGACCGGGCCGTTTAGCGATGTGTTCTCCGCCCCCAGCATCTCGGTGAAACTATCCGCTCTGCACCCGCGCTACGAGCACGCCAAGCGCGCGCGCGTCTTGGCCGAACTAGGGGCTGGCCTGCTTGAACTATCACAGCTGGCCAAGTCGTATGGCATTGGCCTGACCATCGACGCCGAAGAAACCGACCGTCTCGAACTCTCTTTAGACCTCATCTTCCACGTCCTCGGCGATGCTTCACTGCAAGGCTGGGACGGCTTCGGCATCGTGGTGCAGGCGTATCAAAAGCGCGCACCGTTTGTGATCGACTACATCGTGCACATGGCCAAGCAGCTGGGCCGCCGCATCCCCGTACGCTTGGTGAAAGGCGCGTATTGGGATGCAGAAGTAAAGCGTGCGCAAATGGATGGACAAGCGGGTTACCCGCTGTTCACGCGCAAGCAGAACACCGACGTGTCCTACCTTGCCAACGCGCGCCGCATGCTGGACGCGGGTGATGCGCTGTACCCGATGTTCGCCACCCACAATGCGCAAACGATCGCCACAGTGCACCGCATGGCGCGGGCGATGCGCGGCCGCCGTGATTGGGAGTTCCAAAAACTGCATGGCATGGGTGATGACCTCTACGCCGAAGTCATCCCAGCCAACCGTCTGGACGTTCCTTGCCGTGTGTATGCACCGGTGGGCAGCCACGAAGACCTGCTGCCGTATCTGGTGCGCCGTCTGCTCGAAAACGGTGCTAACTCCAGCTTCGTGAACCGTATCACCGACGAGACCATCCCAGTAGAAGAACTGATCCGCAACCCGGTGGATTTCGTGTCTTCCCTGTCGCATATCCAGCATCCACGCATCCCGCTGCCGGTTGACCTCTACCGCAGCCAGAACCAGCCACGAGACAATTCCATGGGCATCAATCTTGCTAACGATAACGACCTGCGCAAGCTGGCCGACTCCCTCAACAGCGCCGGTGCCGGTAGCTGGATCGCCGCGCCGCTGGTGCCGGGCGCCAATGCGTCCGCCGCGCAGATCGCCGTCACCAACCCGGCCGACCGCCGCGAGGTAGTTGGCCACTGGCAACCCGCCGATACCGCCACCGTTGCGCAGGCCCTGAGCAATGCTGTGGCCGCCCACGCCAACTGGGACGCCACCCCCGCCAGTTCGCGCGCAGCCCTGCTGGAACATGCTGCAGGCCTACTAGAAGCACGCATGCCCGCTTATATGGCGATGTGCACCAAGGAAGCAGGCAAGACTTTGGTGGATGGCATCGCTGAAGTGCGCGAAGCGGTGGACTTCCTGCGCTACTACGCCTTGCAGGCGCGCGAACATTTTGCCCCGATGGCCCTCCCCGGCCCCACCGGCGAATCCAACCAACTGCAGTTGGCTGGGCGCGGCGTGTTTGTTTGCATCAGCCCGTGGAACTTCCCGCTGGCCATTTTCCTCGGCCAAATTGCGGCTGCGCTAGCCGCAGGCAATACCGTCATCGCCAAGCCCGCCGAACAAACCAATCTGATCGGCTATGCCGCAGTGAAGCTGCTGCACGAAGCAGGTATTCCGCAAAACGTGCTGCAGTTTGTGCCGGGCGACGGCGCTAGTGTTGGCGCCGCGCTAACCGCCGACCCGCGCGTGGCGGGTGTGTGCTTCACCGGCTCCACCGAAACCGCACGCCTGATCAACCGCGCCCTCGCCAGCCGCGAAGCAGGCCCCATCGCCACGCTGATTGCCGAAACCGGCGGCCAAAACGCGATGATCGCCGACAGCTCCTCGCTGCCGGAACAGGTCGTGAAAGATGCCCTCGGCTCGGCCTTTACCTCCGCCGGTCAGCGCTGCTCGGCCGCACGCGTGCTGCTGGTACAAGACGATATCGCCGATAAAGTCATCACCATGCTGGCCGGTGCAATGGCCGAACTGGTGGTAGGCGACCCCGGCCAGCCAGCCACCGATGTTGGCCCGGTGATCGACACCGACGCCAAATGTATTTTGGACGATCACAGCAAGAACATGGATAGCAGCGCCAAGCTCATCGCCAAGGCCGCGCTGGGCGCAGGCACCGAACACGGCACGTTCTTCGCACCATCGGCGTGGGAACTGCAGTCTATCGCCCAGCTCGACCGCGAGAAGTTCGGCCCCGCCCTGCACGTCATTCGCTGGAAAGCCGACGAACTCGATGCCGTGGTCGATGCCATCAATGCCACGGGTTATGGCCTAACTTTGGGCATCCATTCGCGCATCGACGCCACCATCGATCGCATCGTGTCGCGCGCTAAGGTGGGTAATATCTACGTCAACCGCAACCAGATCGGCGCGGTCGTGGGCGTGCAGCCATTCGGTGGCCAAGGCCTGTCCGGCACCGGCCCGAAGGCCGGCGGCCCGCACTACCTGCCGCGCTTCGCCACCGAAAAAACCGTCACCATCAACACCACGGCGGCAGGCGGCAATGCCTCCCTTTTGACACTGGGTGACTAAGTCCCCGCGTCGAGTACCTACAAAAACCCCGCATCGCTGCGGGGTTTTTTGTTGCTCAATCAATCGACCACTTAGAACTTGTAGTTGATCGAAGCGCCCAGCACATCGCCCGCCACCTTGTACTTGCCCGTCAGCGTGCTGCCGGTGGCCGAGGTGATGTTGATGCTTGGCTCGTCGGTGAACAGATGGGTGTAGCCCACGTTCACTTCGGTCTTATCTGAAGCAGCCCAGCTCAGACCCAGCGACAGCCAAGTGCGATCGGTATCCGGCACGCGCACATCGCGGTGCTGATTGCTCGTTGGCGTCTTGTCGAATGCCACGCCGCCGCGCAACGTTACCGTATTGGAGAGCTTGTATTCCGCACCCAACGAGGTGAACGTGGTGTTGTCATAACCAAACTCCAGCACGCTGTTCGGCTGATTCGAGTCGAAGTCCACGGTCACCTTGTCAAACGCCGACGACCACTGTGTGGCCGAGAAGTCGCCCATCATCGTCCAACGATCATTGAAACGATGGGCAAAGCTCAGCGTCATCGACGAAGGCAAGCGCACCGTAGCCTTACCGCCGGTATTCACGAAAATACCTTGTGCCTGCGTTTGCATGATGGTTGCCGCATTACCCGGAACATCAAACGTGGCCTTGCCGTTGGTGATCTTGTGGTTCACCTTGGAGCGGTAGCTCAGCGCGATATTGGTGTTTTCGGTAAAGCTAAACGTTGCGCCCAATACATAGCCGAAACCATTGTGGCTACCTTCGATATTGGAAGCACCATCGGCGCTACCCGGATAGAAGCCCAGCTGCGCCATTTGCAGAGCGGCCGCCTGCGCCGCTGCAGCGGCCTGTGCGGGCGTACCGCCACCCTGCAACACTTGCGCCGCGGCCTTTTGCTGCGCTTGGCCATTGATCACCGAGCCAAAATCAATTGCATTGCTCAAGGTAATCGACAGGTGTTCCGCAAACACGCTGGCACCGAAGGACACATAAGGGTTCACGTCATACGAGAACGATGCAGCAAGATCGACCACCTTCATATCGGTCTTATCGCCGTGGTAACGGCCTACCCAACCGGCCTCGTAATCGGTCTTGAAGCCATACGGTGCGGTGAGCGCAACGCCGAAGTGCATATTGTCGTTTTCACCAAACGGCACGTGGAAATACGCCGACGGCACCGGCGCAATCATGCCCGCGTCGCCGCCATTACCGCCACTGATCGGCGCACCGTTGGCGTAGCGGCCGTTGTAATCTTTGAGCTTGGCCGAGAAGCTAATCGCACTGACGTCGGCCTGGAACTGGCGGCCATCGAGCAGGCGCATCGACGCCGGATTGGTGGCCACCACCGAAGCATCGCCCCAGGCACTGGTCGAGCCTGCAAATGCGCGGCCAAGGCCTTTGGCACTATTTTCTTTCAACTGGAACGCCGCTGCGTCGGCCTGGCCACAAGCCAATACACCGGCAATACCAAGGGCCAGTGCCGAAACGCGAGCAAGAATCGAAGTGGTCTGCATGGTTGAGACTCTCTATAAAGGATTGTGATGTTTCATTTCGTGCGCACGTCTGTCACTTTGGCGTGAATAAGCCACAATGACAAACACCCTCCTGACGTACGTCACCGTATGTGACTATACATTAAATTTAACCTGTCAATAACACTTCCACCTTCCTCTTAAAGCGCCCCATGTTCGTCGGTATTCCCCCCCGCCAAACCCGCCATCTCCGCTGGGCCACGCCGTTGCTCTTTGCCGCGCTGTGGCTGGCTTATGTCCTTACCGCACTACGCACGCCCAACGCCACGCTCGATTGGGGGGTGCTCACAGGAGGGCTGCATACGGTTGCTGCATGGCAGCAGGCGTTCACTGATGGCAGCGTACTGCGCCTGTTCTCCGCGCTCTTCCTGCATGCCGACTGGATTCACCTGCTGGGTAATCTCGTCTTTCTGCTTATTTTCGGCCTGCCTGCCGAGCGCACGATGGGGGGGAGACGCTTCCTCGTCCTATTTTTGCTGGGTGGCGCGCTTTCAAACTTTGCCGCTGTTCTAGCCATCGGCGCGCCCGATCGTGTCATTATTGGCGCCAGTGGCGCGGTGTCTTCGGTCATTGGGGCTTATCTCGCCCTATTCCCCAGTGCTCGCCTTGGCGTTGTGTTGCCGCTGGGCCTGTTTTTGCAATTTGTTCGGGTTCCCGCCTTTCTATTGATTGGGCTATGGGCGCTGCTGCAGTTGTTCTTTGCTTATAGCGGCCCGGCCTTCGGCGCAGTGGCTTGGCCCGCTCATATCGCGGGCTTTGTATTCGGCGTGCTGTTCGCGCTTATCACCCGCGCCGCCATCGCACGACGCTTGCGCCGTAGCCGCGGCTACTGAGCCTTTGCTCGTTTTTTAAGCTCCATTAGCGCTGCATCAATCGGCCCCTGCCCCGGCAACACTTCGCCAATTTTTTCCACCTCGGTCGCGCTGCCGTTTTCTGCCGCCAAATGACCGGGCAGTTCAGATTCGCTTATCGGTGCCGGTCGCCGCTGCGCGCCGTCTGGATGTAGCACGATGTCGGGCTTGATCCCCAACGCCTGAATCGAATGCCCGTTTGGCGTGTAGTAACGCGCGGTGGTGAGTTTCACCGAATCGCCATTATCAAGCGGCAGCAAGGTTTGCACCGAGCCTTTGCCAAACGTGCGGCTGCCCATCAACACCGCACGTTTATTGTCGCGCAGCGCCCCAGCCAACACTTCTGCCGCGCTGGCCGAGCCCGCATCCACCAGCGCGACCACCGGGGCGCCGTTTAATTTATCGCCCGGTGTTGCTTCAAACTGACTGTTCCCCAGCGCCTCGCGTCCGCGCGTGCTCACGATGTTGCCGCTGTTCAATAACTCATCGGCAATCTGCACCGCGCCTAGTAGCAAACCGCCCGGATTGCTGCGCAAGTCCAATACCAAGCCGCGCAGGGGTGCGGTTTTTTGTAGTGCATCTACTTGCTTGGCAAAATCGGTGGCGGTGCTGGTTTGGAAACTGGAAATCCGCACATAGCCAAACCCCGGTGCCAGCAGTTTTGAGCGAACACTGGTGGCGCGGATCGTTTCGCGCACAAGCGTCACATCAAACGGCTCACGCACACCTGCACGCACTATTTTCACGACCACCGGCGTTCCCGCTTTGCCGCGCAGGGGTGCCGATCCATCCCCCTGCCCGGCGCCCAATAGCTTGCCATCAATCCCGATGATGCGGTCGCCGCTGCGCAAGCCCGCACGGTCGGCCGGGCTGCCGTCTAAGGGAGCCACGACGCGCAACGCGCCGTCACTCTGCTGCTCCAATTCCACACCAACGCCGTCATAACTACCTCGGGTTTGCTCATCAAACTGCTCGGCGTCGCCTTTTTCCATATAGGCGCTGTGCGGGTCCAAATCGAGTAATAGCCCGCGGATTGCCGCCTGCATCAGCTTGTGGTCATCCACCGGGTCCACGTAGGCCTGCTTCACGGCGTTATACACGGTGACATAGCGGCGAATTTCTTCAAGTGGCACCTTCGCGGCCTGCTCCTGCGCATCAGCACGTTCTTCTGCCTGCTGCAAGGCTTGTTGTTCGCCCTCGTCTGTCGGCACGTCTTGCGCCTGCCCGTACAGCGGCAACAAAGCCAACATCAGTGCAATTTCAAGCCGTTTCACCCGCATATACCGCTCCGAATCAAGCCAAGACAATCACCGGCTTTGACCCACTATCGTGCTGCCGGTTCCCGCATCATGCCCGCGAAGCCCTACCGCCGACAATCGCTTTATTGCCGTGTCAGCCACGACTTGGGATTCACCGGGTTACCGTTGTGGCGCAGCTCAAAATACAGTGCGGGCGCTTCCTGCCCTCCGGAAGTCCCCACCGTTGCCACAGCCGTACCCCTGTTTACGTGATCTCCCACGCGCCGCAGCAGCCCATCGTTATGCGCATATAGGCTCATATAGCCATTGCCGTGATCGACGATCAGGATATTGCCATAGCCGGTCATCCAGTCTGAAAACACAACCGTCCCTTCGGCAACCGCTTTCACCGGCGTTCCCGCAGCGGCCGCAATCAATACGCCGCTACTCGAACGTCCGTCCGGCATACGCCCGCCAAACGAAGCCAGCAGATTTCCGGATACCGGCCACGCGAGCCCGCCCACTTTAATTGCAGATGTGCTTGCTAGATTGCGCCGTACAACCGGCTTTCCGGTGGATTTAGCCCGCCGTTCTTGTTCTGCTTTTGCACGCGCGGCTTCGCGTGCCGCCTTGGCCGCTGCAGCACGTAATTGAGCCAGTAGATTCTGTAGCGCTTTTGCGTCTTGCCCCAGTGCTTTTTCGCGCGCGCTTCGATCTTTGTATTCTTTCTCGATATCGGCAAGGACCACCGCACGCTGCTGGCGCGCTGTCTTGAGCTGCTGCAGCTGTTGCTGCTGTTCACGCTGCGCAACTTCCATCGCCGCTTTGCGCTGGGTAATTTCGCCTTCAATCGCTTCCGCTCGCGCAATTTCTGCGCTCAAGGTTCGAATGCGCGCAACCTGAGCACGCTGCAAATACCCCTGCAAAGCCAGCGCACGTTCGGCCTCGGCAACATCTTGCTGTGCTAACAGCGTTTTCAAAGCAGGGACACGCCCCTGTTGCTGTGCCGCCCGCAATAGCGCCGATAGCTCGTTCTTTCTGGCCTGCAAGCTGCCAGATAGCCGCGCACGCTCTTCCTGTAATTGCACGAGCTGCGAGGCATCGCGCTGCAGTGCTTGCTCGGTTTTTTGCAGCCCGCGCTGTACGCTACCTACGCGTGCATCGGCTTCACGTAAGCGCTGGTTCGCTCCACCGCGCTTGGTTTCTAATTGGCGGCGCTGGGTTGTAACCTCGCGCAACTCTCCGCGCACGCTCTGTAAGCGCTTTTCCGTTTCTTTGGTGTCTTGCGCATGCGCGGCCCCTGCCAAAAGCAGCACACATGCGAAGAGGGCATAGCCTTTGCGCATTAGTTCGACAGCACCAAACTTTGCCCGTTCATTTCAACCGGCTGCGCAATGCCCAATAGATCCAGCAATGTGGGGGCAACATCACGCAAAGCACCGCCGCTGCGCAGCTGCACCTGCCGCTGCCCCACAAAGACCAGCGGCACCGGGCCTACCGTATGCGCAGTATGTGGCTGCCCGGTGTCTGGGTCGCGCATCATTTCCAGATTGCCGTGGTCGGCGGTAATCAGCATCGCGCCCCCCACCTCGCGCACCGCCGCAACGACTTCCCCAATCGCCACATCCACCGCCTGCGCGGCCAAGATCGCGGCATCCAAAATACCGCTATGCCCCACCATATCGGGGTTGGCGATATTGCAGATAATGACGTCAAAGCGCTGCGTGCGGATCGCATCTACGAGTTTTTCGGTCAATTCTGGGCAGCTCATTTCTGGCTGCAGGTCGTATGTTGCCACCTTCGGACTAGGCACAAGAATGCGCTGTTCTCCTTCAAACAGCGCCTCACGGCCGCCGCTGAAAAAGAACGTGACATGCGCATACTTTTCCGTTTCCGCAATGCGCAACTGGGTAAGCGCATGGGTCTCAAGCACCTCACCAAGTGTCTTGCGCAGATCATCTGGCGCAAAAGCCACCGGCGCGGGCAGCTTAGCGTCGTATTCGGTTAAGCACACAAAGCGGGCAAGCTGCGGGTTGCGCGCTTGGAATCCATCAAACGCTGGATCGACAAATGCGACGCTGATTTGGCGCGCGCGATCCGCACGGAAATTCATAAATACCACCGCATCGCCATCGCCCATGGGCTGCGCGTCTGCAAGAACGGTGGGGCTTACAAACTCGTCGTTTTCGCCGCGCGCATAAGCCGCTTGCAGTGCGGACAGCGCATCCCCTGCCGAGTAATCCGACTGTGCTTCCACAATCGCATCCCACGCGCGCCGCACACGATCCCAGCGTTTATCGCGATCCATTGCAAAATAACGCCCACCAACGCTTGCGATATGCGCATTGCCTAGCGTTTCACAGAGCGATTGCAAAGCACGCAAACTTGGTTCGGCTGACTGCGGCGGGGTGTCGCGCCCATCCAAGAAGGCATGCACCGCCACGCGCGCCACACCTGCGCGTTTGGCCAATTCCAACATCGCAAAAATATGCTGCTCATGGCTATGCACACCGCCGGGAGACAGCAACCCCATCACATGCAGGGTTTTGCCATTGGATTTCACCGCTGCACACGCCGCATTGAGCTCGGCATTATTGAAGAAGCTCCCGTCTTCAATCGCCGCATCCACGCGGGTGAGGTCCTGATACACGATCCGCCCTGCGCCCAGATTCATATGGCCCACTTCCGAATTCCCCATTTGCCCATCGGGCAGCCCCACAAACCGGCCTTCGGTATGGATCAAAGTATGCGGGCAGGTATTGAGTAAGCCGCGCCAGTTGGGCAACGTCGCTAAGGCCAAGGCGTTGTCGGCGGGGTCATCACGATGCCCCCACCCATCCAGAATCAACAAAACCACGGGCTTCGGACGAGGCAATGACGTCATGGGATCGCGTTCCTAGCGCAAGTGCGCCACATTAGGGGGAAGCAGTGATTGTAGCCTCGCACTCGCATTCAATACTGGACTTTCGACATTTTCATATCCGCCTATTCTCCAGCTACTATCCCTAGACCTTGCCACGGAGTTGATTCATGCGTGACCTGATTCTCCCCATTGCGCTTGTGACGCTATGCGCCTGCACCCCAAAGCAGGCCGAGCAAACCACCAGCACCGATGCCACAGCAGGTGCCGCTGCAACTGCAGCCAGCGCCAGCGACCACGCCTTCCTTCCCCCAATCAATGCGGCAGACTTTGCTGAACACGTGCGCGTACTAGCTTCCGACGCGTTCGAAGGCCGCGGCCCCGGCACCGCTGGCGAAGAAAAAACGGTGAACTACATCAAATCGCAGTTCGCCCGCATCGGCTTGCAGCCCGGCAATGGCGACAGCTGGTTCCAGAACGTTCCGATGGTGGAAACCACCGCCAACGAATCTGCTGTACTACAGCTCAAGATCGGCGACACTCAGCAGGCGCTTAAATTTGGCACCGATATGGTGGTGGGCACCCGCACCGGGCAAACCCAAGTCAGCGTTAAAGATAGCCCCGTGGTCTTTATTGGTTACGGTGTTGACGCCCCCGAGCGCGGCTGGAACGACTACGCCGGTCTTGATGTGAAAGGCAAAACGGTGGTGATGCTGGTCAATGATCCGGGCTTCCATGCCAACGATCCCAAGCTGTTCGACGGCAAGCGGATGACCTACTACGGCCGCTGGACATATAAGTTTGACGAAGCCGCACGTAAAGGCGCCAAAGCGGCGCTCATCATCCACGACACCCCCGGCGCGTCCTACGGCTGGGATGTGGTGAAAAACTCGTGGTCCGGCCCCCAGTACGACCTCCCCGCCGCCGATGATCCAGATCCGCGCCTGCCCATTCAGGGCTGGATCAGCGGTGAAGCCGCCGAAGCCTTGTTTAAGGCCGCCGGGCAAGACCTAGCAAAACTGCGCGCTGCGGCGAACAAGCCGGGTTTCAAAGCCGTTGCCCTCAACGCCAACGCCTCGATTGACTTGAGCAGCACCACCGTTGATAAAAATTCACGCAACGTGATCGGCCTACTCCCCGGTAGCAAAACACCGCAGGAAGCCGTGGCCTATATGGCGCACTGGGATCACCTTGGCAAACACGAGGGCGAAACTGGCGACAATATTTATAACGGAGCCGTCGATAATGCCACCGGTGTTGCCGGCATCCTAGAGCTAGCCGAAGCCTTCAAAAATGCTACTCCAGCACCTGAACGTTCGATTCTCTTTATCGCAGTCACCTTGGAAGAATCGGGCCTACTCGGCTCGAAATACTACGTCGCACACCCCGTCATTCCGCTGGATAAAACCGTTGCGGTGATCAATCTTGATGCGCTATCGCCTATCGGCAAGTCTGAAACGCTCACTGTCGTAGGCAAGGACAGCTCCCAGCTTGAAGACCTGCTCATGGCAGCGATCAAGCCGCAAGGCCGCACGATGGTGGATGAGTCCAATACCGCCGCAGGCTATTACTTCCGCTCCGACCACTTCAATTTTGCCAAAGCAGGCGTGCCTGCGCTGTATATCGGCAGTGGCGACGACCTGGTTGAAGGTGGCAAACAGGCGGGTGAAGCCGCCGGTCAGGCCTACAATGCCGAGCGTTACCACAAACCCGGTGATCAGTACGACCCGGCTACTTGGAATGTTGATGGCATCGTGCAGGATCTTGAAGCCATTGAATCCGTCGGTAGCACATTAGCCAATAGCGGACAGTGGCCAAACTGGTACGACGGCAACCCGTTCAAAGCTGCGCGCGACACAATGATGAAAAAGGCCGCCGTCAAGTAAGGCCGCACACAAACTTATCGCGATACCGTTAGACTCCCGATGACCACCATCGGGAGTTTTTTTATGCTGATTGCGTATTCCTGCGTCATTATCGCCGCCTGCTTGCCCTATCTCTGGGCAGTAATCGCCAAGGGCAGCGCCCCCGGCTACAACAACAAAGACCCACGTGGCTGGATCGCCAAGCAAGACAGCTACAAAGTACGCAATGCCTACAGCGCCCACCTCAACGCGTTCGAGGCCTTCCCCGCCTTTGCCGCCGCCGTGTTAATGGCGCAGTTTGCCCAGGTTGACCCGCAACGCATCGCATGGCTCGCAATGGCATTTATTGTCTTTCGCATCCTGCATGGCGTGTTCTACATCACCGTTCAACAAGCCCTGCGCAGCCTCAGCTGGCTAGGTGGGTTTCTCTGCGTCATCACGCTGATGGTTTCCGCCGTACTGAAAGTCGGCGGCTGAAGTATCGGCGTTGTTTTGACAAAACACAGCCCAAGAAAAAACCCCGCCTCTTGTGAGGCGGGGTTTTGGTATAAGGCCCTGGCGATGACCTACTCTCGCATGCGGATGCACACTACCATCGGCGCGGCTGCGTTTCACTTCCGAGTTCGGGATGGGATCGGGTGGTGCC
>NZ_JAHRWW010000042.1 GCF_019104945.1 Thermomonas sp.
GGCACCACCCGATCCCATCCCGAACTCGGAAGTGAAACGCAGCCGCGCCGATGGTAGTGTGCATCCGCATGCGAGAGTAGGTCATCGCCAGGGCCTTATACCAAAACCCCGCCTCACAAGAGGCGGGGTTTTTTCTTGGGCAAAAATTTATATCGCTAGGCATGTCTGCAGGACAATCCGGTAAAATTACCTCCAACTTTTGGAGATCCCTGTTCATGCAGAACGCACTTGATGCCCCTTTGCACGTCGTGATTCTTGCTGCTGGCGAAGGCAAGCGAATGAAGTCCGATGTGCCGAAGGTGTTGCAGCCTATTGCCGGCCGCCCCATGCTTGCGCATGTGGTGGACGCTGCACGTGCACTGGCGCCTGCAGGTATTCATATCGTATATGGGCATGGTGGTGAGCAAGTGCGCGCCGCGTTTGCGGCACAACTGGATTTGCACTGGGCAGTGCAGGCGCAGCAGCTGGGTACGGGGCATGCGGTGCAACAGGCCATGCCCGCAATTCCTGACGCGGCGCGGGTGCTGGTGCTGTATGGCGATGTGCCTTTAATTACTGCGCACACATTGCAGCGGCTGCTGGACGCACCGCGGGCTTTGGCTGTGCTGGCGGCAGAGCCAGCAGATCCAACCGGATATGGCCGCATTGTGCGGGATAGCGAAGGCCATGTCGCCGCGATTGTTGAGCATAAGGATGCCGATGAGCTGCAGCGGTGTATTGGCTTGATCAATACCGGCGTGATTGCGGCAGACGCGGCGGCACTGAAACGTTGGTTGAACGGCCTGAAGAACACCAACGCACAGGGCGAGTATTACCTCACCGATATTTTTGCGACGGCCGCGCAAGAGTTTGCGTCAGCGGCGATTGTGACGGTTGAACAAGCACTTGAAACCGAAGGCGCTAATGATCCGTGGCAATTGGCGCAGCTGGAGCGCGCCTTTCAGCAGCGGCAGGTGCGGGCGCTGTGCACCGCAGGGGCGCGAGTGGCAGATCCGGCGCGTGTGGATATTCGCGGCACAGTGACGGTGGGACGGGATGTTGAAATTGATGTGGACGTGGTTTTTGAAGGCGACGTGCACCTAGGGGATGGCGTCAAAATTGGCCCGTTCTGCCGTATTCAAAATGCCACACTGGGCGCGGGCTGCGTCGTGCGTGCGCATTGCGATATTGAAGGCGCGCAGTGCGATGCCGGTGTGCAGATTGGCCCGTATGCGCGGCTGCGGCCCGGCACCGTGCTGGCGCAGGATGTGCATGTGGGCAATTTTGTTGAAACCAAAAAGACCACGCTGGGCCGTGGCAGCAAGGCCAACCACCTGAGCTATCTGGGCGATGCAGTGATTGGCAGCAAGGTCAACGTCGGCGCGGGCACCATCACCTGCAACTACGATGGCGTGAATAAGTTTGTCACCACGATTGAAGATGGCGCGTTTATCGGTTCGAATTCAGCGCTTGTGGCCCCAGTGACGATTGGTGCAGGTGCGACGATTGGTGCAGGCTCAACCATTCGGAAAAACGCACCGCCGCATAAGCTCACCTTGGCGGGCGTGCGCCAAGAAACCAAGGATGGTTGGCAGCGGCCTACAAAGAAGACTTAAGGCAGGAGTAGGTTCGTGAACGGCTGGGTATTTTTCCAGCGGTAGCCGGAAAAATCGCGTTGATCCGTGGACAGAATGCGACCCTCGCCCAAGTGTTCCGCAAGGATCACCAGTGAGGCGTCGGCCAAATCCATGGGTAGATTTTGGTAGCGGCGCATCAGGCTGTGTGCGCGTGCAGCGGCATCATCGGGTGGCGTTGGAATGAGGCAGGCGCCCTGCGCAATGGCGTCCATAAACTCCAACGCTTGGTGTATACCTACTCGCGCCATCAGTAAATGCGTGACTTCGGTTAGTACCGGCCAAGTGCTGACAAAGCCTTCATGCGCATAACGCTGCGCCGCACTGAGCGCTGCTGCGTGGTGGCGATCACGGCGATTTCCGAGTGCGATCCAAAAACCACTATCAGTAAGAATCACGGCGCTTTACCGGGTTCTTGTACGCGGATAGGTAATTTATTTTCTAGCGCATCGATGAGGTAGGTTTTGTAATTTGAAGACAGGTCTTCGGGGCCGTTGCCGCTACCGATATAGCCGGCAAGCAGCTGCATGGGGTCGCGCTGTGGGCGAACATGCAATGCGTGGTATTCGCGCAAAGCGTCGCGCAACACCTCGGAGACAGAACTACCGCTATAGCTCAATAGCTCTTGCAACCGCTGCGCATCGGAGCCGGTGAGGCGCGCATTGATACGAATATCAGAGATTGACATGGGAAGAGCCTCTTAAGGTTGTCATAAATGTATGACGATACTGGGAGGGTGTCAACCTTTGCCTGAACCACTTCATACGGGGAGGTACATCGCCACACACAGCCCGCCGCCTTCGCGGTTGAGTAGGGCGATGCGGCCACCGTGCGCCTCGGCGATTTCACGTGCTAATGCCAGCCCCAGCCCGGTACCATTGCGTTTGGTGGAATAAAACGGCAGCAACGCATTGGCCAGTACGGCTTCGTTCATACCGCTGCCGCGGTCTTGCACCTCAATGCGCCAGCCGTCGGAAAGAGCGCGCACAGTGAGCTTGACGTCGCTTGCGGCGGTGCCGGATTCGTGCGCATTTTTGAGTAGGTTGATGAGGGCTTGTTCTAGCTGCGCGGCGTCGAAAAGACCGATGCCATCAATGGGATGCAGCTCGGAGGCAAACTCTACTTGTGCACGGAGTTGGGCAATGAAACGGTGCCATTCCACTGCCTCTTTGCGTGGTGCGGGTAGCTTGGCAAAGCGCGCGTAGTCGCGGATAAAACTTTCGAGATGGCGGGCGCGGTCTTCAATGGTCGCGAGCGCCGTAGGTAGGCGATCGTAATTGCCACGGCGAACGAGCTCGCTGCCGGAGTGTGCCAGTGAGGCGATGGGGGCTAGTGAATTATTGAGTTCGTGGCTGATAACGCGGATCACTTTTTTCCACGTTTGCACTTCTTGCCTGCGCAGCTCAGCGGTGAGTTGGCGTAGCAGAATCAATTCGTGCGTGCGGCCATTGAGGCGGAATCGACGGCGTGAGAGGTGGTAGATGTCTTCGTCATCGTCGTGGCCGACGGTGAACATGCCATCACCGTCGCGCGTCAAGGCTTCGCACACAGCGGGCTCGGCTGCGGTGAGAATGGCGTCGAAGCTATGGCCTTCCAGCCGCTTGCCTCCACTCAACATTTTGCGTGCGGCGACATTGCCCAGCACGACACGTTGTGAAGGGTCGAGTAAGACCATTGCAACGGGAGTGTTTTGCACAATGGTGTCGAGCAGCAGTTCGCGCTGCACAAGGGCGAGACGTTGGTCGCGCAATGTGTCGCCCAAGGCGTTGTGGGCGGCGACGAGCTCGCCAAGATCACCTGCGGCATCCCAGGCGATGCTGAAGCTGAAGTCGCCATCGCGGTAGCTGGTGACGGTGCCGGTGAGGGCGCGAAATAGGGCGCGCATGGGAGCAAGCACACGCTGTTGCAGCATGAGGGCGAGTGCGGCCGCACCTGCTGCGGCAAGGCTGGCGGCAACCCATACAGGAAGCCAGTGTTGGAGTACGACGGTGGCAGCCGCGGTGAGCGCAGCGATGCTGATGGCGATTGCGGTAAGACGCAGACTAATGGACAGGTGGCGAAGGCGACGCATGGCTTAGCTCCGCGCGATACCAAGGCGGTCCATGCGGCGGTAGAGCGCTTGCCGCGAAAGCCCTAATTCAGCGGCGGCCTGTGCGACCACGCCGCCTGCGCGAGCAAGTGCGGCTTCAATAGTGGCGCGGTCTGGTTCGTCATTTGCTGGCGTGACGCTGGGTTGGAGCTGGGGAAGATTAAGATCAGATGCGGCAATGAGATTGCTCTGCGCAAGCAACACGGCGCGCTGCATGACGTTGCGTAATTCGCGCACGTTGCCGGGCCATGGGTAGCGTTGCAGGGTGCGTTCGGCATCGCTGCTTAGGCGCTTGCCCAGCGGTAAAAAGGCGCGTGCCAGTGGAAGAATATCGGCGGGACGCTGAGCCAGTGCAGGAATGCGCAGTTCAATGCCGTTGAGACGGTAGTAGAGGTCTTCGCGAAATTTTCCTTCCGCGATCAATGCCGGGAGATCGGCATTGGTGGCGCTTACGATGCGCACTTTGACACTGCGCTCGCGGTTGCTGCCTAGCCGCTGAAAACGCCCTGTTTCCAGCACGCGCAGCAGCTTGACTTGGCCAGCCAGCGGCAGCGTGCCGATTTCATCCAAAAATAACGTGCCGCCATCGGCCGCTTCAAATTTTCCGTCGCGCGGTTTGTTAGCGCCGGTATAAGCACCAGCGTCGGCACCAAACAGTTCGGCTTCGATCAATTCGCTGGGTAGTGCGCCGCAGTTGACGGCGATAAACGGGCCACCGGCAACGTGCGAGTTGTAGTGCAAAATTTCCGCGTAGCGCTCTTTGCCGGCGCCGTTGGGGCCGGTGATCAGCACGGGAATGTCGGCGCGCGCCACTTGGCAGGCAAGCCGCAGCGCGGCTTCGCTGGCAGGGGCGGCGTAGATGGTGCCGCGCAGGTCGAACTCGCGCTCTAGGCTGCTGCGGAGCTGGCGTTGCTGCGCGTGTGCCTGTGCGGCCTGCTGCCGCGTTTCACTCAATTCCAAAAGATTGTTGACGGTGATGAGTAGCTTGCTGTCGTCCCACGGTTTGGCTAAATAATCGGCCGCGCCTGCTTTCACCAGCTCCACCGCCGCTTCAAGATGCGTCCATGCGGTGAGCAAAATTACCGGAAGGTCTGGGTAGTGCGTACGAATTTTTTTGAAGAGCGCAATGCCTTCTTCGCCTGAGGTGGTGTCGGCATGAAAGTTCATGTCTTGGATGACGAGTGCGATATCTTCGCGGCCAAGAAGTTCAAGCCCTGCTTGTGGGGAATCGGCATACAGCGTTTGCAGGTCGTGCAGTGAGAACAGCACGTCGAGCGCAGTGGCTACGGCGGGGTTGTCGTCAATGACAAGAATAGTAGGCATGGGCAGATTGTAGCCGGAGGCTTAGGCACTACGCGTAGCGATTGCAGGCGGCACTGCTGCCGCGCGGCGGGCCGGGCCGAACACAGCGGCTTGCCCTAAAACCCACAGCACGAGCGCACCGATAGGGAGGTAGTACAGCGGCAGGCGCGGCAGCGCGTAGTGCTGCATCAGCAGTTGATTGATGAGGTACGCGAGTAGCATGCCAAGTGCAATGCCTAGACTAGAAATTAAGAAATTTTCGGTTTGAAAATAGCGCAAAATCTGCCCGCGCGTAGCGCCGAGTGCACGGCGAATGCCGATTTGCTTGGTGCGCTGCTGCACCCAGAAACTGGCGAGGCCGAGGATGCCAAGCGAGGTGACTAACAGCATGGCCATAATGACAAGAACAAGCAGCCAGGCCATAGCGCGGTCGCGCTGAAAAAATTGATGACGAAGTTCTGCCAGCGGCCGACTTTGCTCTTCATCAAGGATCGCCTCTGGAGCAATTTGCCTAACGGTTTTACGAATCTCCTGCATGAGCTGAGGCCATTGGGTGGGCGTGGCGTGAATCACATAGGTGCCGGTTTGTGCAGAATCTAGTAAAGGAAGAATGACCGACCAATCTGCCCCGGTGATGCCGGTTTCTCCTTGCCCAGGGTTGGGTCTGACGAAGTGCGCGAGCACCCCAGCGACACGGTAGTGGAACTTGTCCATCCAAAATGATCTTCCAAGTGGGGTCTCATTAGGCCACAGATGATCGGCAAGTGATCGAGTGATCCAAACGTCAGCGGAGGCGGGGAAAAAATATAGAGCCGCGGGTTGAAAATCGACATCGGTGAAATTGCGCCCTTGGGTTGGATGTAAGCCAAGGGTGGAAATGGCGCTTGGCCCAAAGCCATAAAAATGTGGCACGCCACCGAACTGTTTGCCCGCTTGATCAAGTGTAATCCCCGCGTTTCCGGTGGGTGAGGCGAACGGGAGTGCACTCACCACACCTATGCTCTTAATACCGGGAATGGCGCGTAGCGCGGATTGTATGCGCGCGTTGAACTCCGCGGGTTGACATTGCTCGCAGCTGCGGAAGCTGACAAGACCAAATTGGCTTTCCTCGACGCCACTGGTGACGTTCATCAATGCAAGGCGCTCTGTAATTAAAAAAAGGGCATTGCAAAGAACGGCGCAAGCGAGTGCAATTTCAAGCACGATCAACATCGTGGCCGTGCGGTGCCTAGATAATGTGGAAAGGATAGGTCTGATGTTAAAAGACATGACAACCTCACAGAGCTTTGAGCTGCATGGCTGGTTGAATGCGCGCAGCACGGGCTGCGGGGAAGATGCCTGCAATTAAACTACTGAGTAGTGCGAGACCGAAGGTGAGTAGGAACATCGGCATGTCGAGATGGATCATGTCGGCGTATTCCAGTGGTTGTTGGCGAATAAGCCATAGGCCGAGCATGGTGAGGAGCAGGCCGCCTATTCCACCCAATAAGCCAATTAGCCCCGATTCAACAAGGCATTGAGAAAAAATTGCACCGCGAGGCGCACCAAGTGCACGACGGACGCCAACTTCACCACTGCGGCGCAAAAATTTTACAAGCAATAAGCCAACCGTATTGAATAGGCAGATGATGAGGAAAGCGAGCGCTAGCCAGGTCTGTAGGCGCACATCACGCGGGACAACGCGGTTGTAGTCTAGCCATTCAAGTAACGAGAGAATGCGAGCATTGTTGGTTTGGCTTATACGTCCAAGTTGCTTTTGCTGCGCAACATAGTCGGAAACAAATTGGCGGTAGCTGGCGATATCCGCCGCGCTATCAAGTTGTACCCAAAGTTGAAGCCAAAGGCAGGGGGAATTGCGGAGGCTACCAGGCGTGGTGGGCATTCCCCAGCAGGTAAATTGCTGAAAATAACCGTCGTTGATGTCTAGCCCTGTTTGGAACGGCACCATGACATCTTCGATTTTTCCGTAAAAATCTGCCGTATTACCTTGGGCGAAAGTCCCTCCAGCTAAGGTATAAAATTTGGGTGACGGGCGCCAAGGCTTCAGTACTCCAATAATGCGAAGATCGCTATTACGCACACGCAAGTGACGCCCAACACTGTTGATGCCACCAAATAGCTGATTGTTGAGGGCAGCAGAGATCACCACGACGCGGCTACGCTTTTCGTCATCTGCTGCGCTCCAGCCACTGCCGTAGGCAAAAGGCACGTCAAACATAGGGAAGAAATCAGCATGTGCCGAAAGCATCGTCGCCATCATTGGCGTCATAGTTGTATCTGTGGCTTGTAAGCGAATGCTGCTATCGACAACGATGCTTTGTCGTTGCCCGCGCTTGGATTTCCATAAGTCGTATGCGGAGACATAGTCGAGCATGTCAGGTGGATCTTTGCGCGGCTTGCTGTCGGGCATTGCATCAACTTGGACATAAAACAAACGTTGGCTGCTGCCTGGTAGCGGGTTGCCTGATAGGAAATGCATCACCGTAAGCATGGTCATTGAGGCCCCAATTCCAGTGGCAATAGAGAGCACCATCAGCACTGTGAGTAGCCCGTTTTGGCGAAAGCTGCGAATAGCCATGCGAAGGTAATAAGTAAACATTGTTGACTCCCGTCAGGCGCTGCGTGTAGCAATTGCAGGCGGCACTGCTGCCGCACGGCGGGCCGGGCCGAAGACGGAGAATTGGCCGAGTACGCACAGCACGAGCGCACCGATGGGGAGGTAATACAGCGGCAGGCGCGGCAGTTCGTATTGACGCATCAATAGCTGATTCAACCCGAACGCCAGCAGTGCGCCGAGCATGATGCCGAGGCTGGCGATGAAAAAGTTCTCGGTTTGGAAGTAGTGCAGAATTTGTCCACGCGTTGCACCAAGGGCACGGCGAATGCCGATTTGTTTGGTGCGTTGTTGCACCCAAAAGCTGGTGAGGCCCACGATGCCGGCTGCGGTGACAGCAAGCAGGATAAAGCAGATCATGCCCATCAAAACGGCCATACCCACGTCAGCGCGGTAGGCTTCGCTGCGCATTTCGGCGAAGGTCTTTACCATGGATTCGTCGATCACACGCATGGGGTTGGTGCGGTACAGTGCTTGCGGTGCTGCTTTCAGTACGTTGTTCAGCTGTCCCGGTTGGGTGCGGATGGCGTAGCGCGAGAATGCGGCATTCAAACGCACTGGAAAAATGGTGCTGTTGTAGGCGAAGCGGCTTCCCCACGTGCCGGTGCTAGGGCTTTGCAGACGCTCGACGACACCGATGATGGTAGTGGGCGCGGTGCTGCCGTTGGTGAAAATGGGTTTACCGACGACATTGCCATTGCTGCCGGGATATAGCTGTTCGGCCAGTGCTTTACTGATGATGGCAATGGGGCGGTCGGCATTGTCACGAAAGCCCATGTGGACAACATCTGCTTTGGTGAAATCGCGCCCGGCAATGAGGCGCAGACCCATTGTTTTAAGTGCCGCCTCATCGGCGAAGTAGAACGTAGACATGATGGTGTCGCTGTTCAATATGGTTTCTGCGGTTGTAGATACGCCGCCGTTCCACGATGAGTTGAGGAGTGGAAAGGAATTGATGGACGTGACCGAGGCCACGCCGGGAAGCGCGCGCAGCGTAGCAAGGTCTTCTTGCAGCATGGCGTCAAGCTTGTTGGCGGCACCGGGGGCGCTATCATTCGGTGCGCCTACCCATTGCTGGGTGAGGAGCATGAGGTTGGATTCATCCATCCCCGTGGGGCGATTCACGCGGTCGATGCGTTGGGAGATGATGAAAATAGCATTGCAGACGATGGCTAAAGTGATGGCGATCTGCAGAGCAATCAATACAACGCCGGATTTATGCTTGCGTAGCGCGGCGATCATTGGGTGCAGGGACATGGCAAAGCCCTCAGTTGGATTTCAGCTGCCACGCAGGTTGAACCTGCGCCGCGCGCCACGTGGGGTATAGGCCTGCCAGCAACGTGGCAAGGACGGAGAGCACGAGTGTTAACAGCAGCAGCGGCAAATCGATCTGCGCAAGCTCGGCAATTTCTTTCGGAAAGATCCAGTCCACGCTGGAGATGCCGAGGAAGGTAAAGAGAAGACCCAGCACGCCACCTGAAAAGCCAATGACGCCGGACTCCACCAAAAACTGAAGATAGATCTGCCGCCGGGGGGCACCCAGTGCACGGCGTACGCCGATCTCACTGCTGCGCCGCAGGAACTTGGCCAAGAGCAAGCCAATGGTGTTGACGAGGCAGGCCACCAGCAGACCCAGCGCAACTAGGAGGGAGATTTTGGTGTCCGATGGAACGACTTCGCGTGCCTGCAGCCATTCTGTAACGCTGCGCAGGCGCAGGTTGGGGGCCCAGCTAAAGCGCCCAGCTTGCTGCTGTTTACTGGAATAACTTTGCAGGTAATTGCGGTAGGCGCTGACCGCAGTGGCGTCGTCGAGCAGCGCGAGGTATGCAATCCACACGCATTCCGATTGTTGCAAGCCTGTAAAGCCTGGCTGCTGTGGTGGGGCGTAGCAGTTGGTATTGCCTTGGTTGTCGAGGCCTGCATCAATGGCGGTATTGAAGGGTAGAAAAATATCTTCCACATTGCTGTCGAATGCGCCGCTGTTAACCACGTCGTAAAATCGCGGCTGCGGGTTCCAGTGCGGCAGCACACCAATGATGCGATAAGGCGTGCCTTCCACATTCAGGCTCTTGCCCACGCTATTGCGGCCGCTAAATAATTTTTTATTGAGTTTGTCGCTGATGACGATCACGCGTGCACGGTTGGCGTCATCTTGCGCATTCCAAGCGTTTCCAAATTGGAAGGGCACGTCTAGCATGCTGAAGAATTCGCTAAACACACCGTGACCGCTGGCGTTGACGGGGTGGAGCGTAGAGTCGGGTGGAACAATCGAAGGCGCGAGCTGATACATCGCCGATTGCAGTGTGGCTTTGTGGTCGCGCATCAGCGCCATGGCGTCGATATAGCTCATCGCCTGCGGTGGCTCACCATCGCGGCTTCGGCCGTTTGGCCCCCAGTTATCGATCTGCGGGATGAACAGGCGGCTGGACTTCCACGGGATCGGGTCACCCGAAACGGCGCGAAATACCGACCATGAGGTCATCGAGGCGGAAACACCGAAGGCGATGATGAGCACCATCAGCGAGGTCAGCACGCGATTGCGCTTAAAACTGCGCAGCGCAAGGGTGAGGTAATAGCCAAACATGGCGGTGTCCTTCAGGCGGTGGTGGCGTCTGCATGGGCGGCGCGGGCGAGTGCGGGGGCGACGCTTAAATCGGTGGCCATGCCATCAACGATGTGCACGTTGCGTTGCGCACGCGCGGCTAGCTCTGGGTCGTGGGTCACCATGACAATGGTGGTGCCTTGTTCGTTGATGTCTTCCAGCAGCTCCATCACGCTGCGCGCCATTTGGCTGTCGAGGTTGCCGGTGGGTTCGTCGGCCAGCAGCAGGCGCGGGCTACCGGCAAGGGCGCGGGCAATCGCAGCGCGTTGCTGCTGACCGCCGGAGAGCTCCGCCGGGTAGTGCTTCATGCGCGAGCCCAGCCCCACCATGCCGAGCGCATCTTCAATGCGCAGTTTGCGCTCGTTTGCAGGCATGCGGCGGTAGCGCAGCGGCACGTCGCAGTTATCAAACAGATTGAGGTCGGGGATGAGGTTGAAGCCTTGAAAGATGAAGCCGATCTTCTCGTTGCGCAGGCGTGAGCGGGCGTTGTCGTTCAAGCCTTTAATATTGACGCCATCGAGCAGGTACTCGCCGCCGGTAAATTCTTCCAGCAGTCCTGCAATATTGAGGAAGGTGGTTTTGCCTGAACCCGATGGGCCGGTGACGGCCACGAATTCGCCTTCTGCCACCTGTAAATCGAGGCTACGCAGTGCGTGGGTTTCAACGAGTTCGGTGCGGTACACCTTGGTAACTTGGCGCATATCGAGCATGGTGAGGCTCCTTTAGTTTCCGGAAATGCGGACACGTTCCGCGTTGTTGAATTGATCGGCGCCCGAGACCACGATGCGGTCTCCGGGCTTTAGGCCTGAGAGGATTTCGACGTTGGAAAGGGACGACGCGCCGGTGCGAATGGGCTGGCGCTGCGCGCTGCTGCCATGCACGACATAGGCCACGCGGCCGCCGTCTTGATCAACAAAGGGGCCACGTTCCACCATCAGTACGTTCTTGCGCGTGTCCATTACGATGCGCACGGTGAGACGCTGGTTTTGCCGGAGTCCCGGTGGCTGTTTGCCGTTGGCAAAGCGCACCCGCGCGGTCACTTCTCCATTCACCACTTCCGGCGAGACGGCGGCGATTTCACCGGCATAGCCCAAATTATTGCTGGTGATCTGCGCGGGCATGCCGATACCAAGATCACGGGCAAAACTTTCTGGAACTTTGATTTCCACCTCAAACTTACTTAAGTCCACCACGCTCAGTACTGGGCCATTGGTGATGACATTGGTGCCTTGTGAAATGTGTACCTGCCCCACTTGCCCATCGAACGGCGCGCGCAAAGTGAGTGCATCGACTTGGCGCTGCGCTTCTTCCACCACGGCGCGTTGGCGCTGGGCTTGCAGTTGTTTGTTTTTGGCATCAAGACCTGCGCCTGCGCTCTGAAGCTTGAAATCGCGCTGCGCGGCGGTGAGCCCGATATCGGCTTTCTTCATCATGTCTTGCGCGCGGTTGAGGTCGTTCTTGGGTACCGCGCCGCCGTCGAAGGCACGCTGATAGCGTTCTAAATCGCGCTGCGCGGTAGTGCGATCCACCCCGGCTTGGTCAAGCGCGCGCTGGGCGTTGGCGCGGGCAATTTGTGCGTCCAGCTGGGCGCGGCTGGCGGCGGCTTCGAAGCTCGCCAGCGTAGATTCTTCTTGCACCAATTTGCTGCGCAGCTCGGGGCTGTCGATGCTGGCCAGCGGTTGGCCCTTGGAAACCTTGTCGCCCGCCACAACCGACAGGTGCACGACACCCGCGGCGATGGCGTACAACGTGGGGCTGTTGGCGGCGATGACGCGGCCTTCGGCGCTGAGGTCGCGTACCAAATCACCACGGCTGACTTCGGCAATGCGCAGGCGTGAGGCGTCATACGACTGTGCGCCGCCAAGCCAGCTCGATGCGACCCAGCCGATTAGCCCTAGCGCAACGGCAGCCGCTAAAATCGGCACGATGAAGCGGCGGCGCGTTGGCTGTGGGGCCACGCGTTGATCTTGGGCCGCGGTGTCGCGGATCTGGTTGCGAGAGGAAAGCCGAGGCGGAGATGTGTTCATGCTTGTCTTTAGGCAATTGGTGTGCCACTTGTAACATACTGAAATAAAAGAAATTATTTTTGTGTTCGGGTGTCCGGAGGCAGTGTTTAGTGTCCGGTCGGACAGGCGAGGGGCGCGAGCGGCTAAACTTGGCGCTTC
>NZ_JAHRWW010000014.1 GCF_019104945.1 Thermomonas sp.
ACAATCCGCCCGGTCATCACCGAGCGCGCATCGGCTTGGGTCTGTGAGACCTTACCCATACGCGGCACAAACCAGCGCATCAACAGCGCATAGCCCAGCAGCCAGCCCAAGAATGGCAGCATCAAGCGAATATCGGCGCTGGCCGCCACCAACAGCGTGCCGCCGAAATACACCAGCACATAGTTGCCAATATCAAACAATTTGACCACGGTCTCACGTACGGCCAGCGAGGTTTGCATCAACTTGGTGGCGATGCGCCCGGCGAACTCATCTTGGAAATAGCCCATCGACTGCCGCAGCAGATAACGGTGCACATTCCAGCGGATACGCATGGGGAAATTACCCAGCAGGGTCTGGTGCTGCACGGTGGAGTTCAGCCACACCAGCAGTGGCAACACCAGCAGCGCCAGCAAAGCCATGCCGACAAGTTTGGGTCCCTCGGCGCTTAAAAAATGCGTGACACCCAGCGCGTTCATACGATCCACGAGCTTGCCGATATAGGCATACAGCGCTACTTCACCCAAGGCAAACGCAGCCGAGGTGGCCGCCATCAGCAACAGCCACGGCTCTGCACCGCGCGTGAAGTGGCGACAGAACGCGAACAGCGTGCCCGGCGGCTGCGCCGGAGGGTCGTTGGGGAAGGGGTTTAGGCGGGTTTCAAACCAGCGCAGCATAGTGAACTCGGTCAAACGGCAATGGATGACCATTGTGCCAGCGCTGAGCCGCGTAGAATCTCCCTTATGAAACGCTTAGTCCTAATTGATGGTTCGTCGTACCTGTACCGCGCCTTCCACGCGCTGCCGCCACTCTCCAATGCTGAGGGTGAGCCAACGGGCGCACTGTTTGGCATTGTGAATATGCTGCGCGCGCATTTGAAAGATGCGCCGGAATACATCGCTTTTGTGCTTGATGCCAGCGGGCCCACCTTCCGTGATGCGCTTGATGCTAACTACAAAGCCAACCGTCCGCCGATGCCCGACGACTTGCGGGCACAGGTCGAGCCCATGCAGCAGATCGTGGCGGCACTGGGCCTGCCTATTTTGCGCGTAACAGGCGTGGAGGCCGACGATGTCATCGGCACACTCGCGCTGCAGGCGGCGGCCGAGGGCATTGATGTCACCATTTCTACCGGCGATAAAGATTTTGCCCAACTGGTGCGGCCGCAGGTGCGGCTGATGAATACCATGACCGGCAGCATGATGGCCACAGACGATGCGGTGATCGCTAAATTTGGCGTGCGTGCCGACCAGATCATCGATTACCTCGCGCTGATGGGCGACAAGGTGGATAACGTCCCAGGTGTCGAAAAATGCGGGCCGAAGACGGCAGCAAAATGGTTAGGCGAGTACGCCACATTGGATGGGGTGATCGCGCATGCCGAGGCCATCACCGGCAAGATTGGTGAAAACTTGCGCTCTGCACTGCCGCGTCTGCCGCTTAATCGCGAGCTGGTCACCATTAAGACCGACGTGGCGCTGGAGCAGGCCCCGACGGAGCTGCAGCTGCGTGCGCCCGATACCGACGCGCTGCGCGCGCTATACACCCGCTACGGCTTTCATCAAGCGCTGAAAGAATTAGACGGCGCGGCCGCTGCGCCAGGTGTCAAGCCGCCCAGTGCGGCGCGTGGGTTTGTCGCTACCGTGAAACCTGTGTCGCAAGCGCTAGACCCAGCGCTTGCCGCTGCGGGTGAGTATGAAACGGTACTCATCCCGGCGCAGCTGGATGCGTGGGTGCAGCGCTTGCACGCAGCGGCTGAATTTGCCGTAGATACCGAAACCGATTCGCTCGACGCATTGCGCGCGAATTTGATCGGCATCAGCTTCAGCGTTGAAGTGGGCAAGGCGTGCTATATCCCGCTTGGGCATCACTATCCCGGCGCACCCGCGCAGCTGCCGCGTGAGCAGGTCCTCAGCGCACTACGGCCCGTATTGGAAGACGCAAGCAAACGCAAAATTGGCCAAAACGGAAAATATGACCTGCATGTGCTGCAGCAGCATGGTGTTCATATGCAGGGCTATGCCGATGACACGCTACTAGAAAGCTTTGTGCTCGATGCAGGCATTGCCCGCCACGATATGGATTCCCTCGCGCAGCGGCATCTTGGCTATACCACTATCAAATACGAAGAGGTTGCGGGCAAAGGTGCAAAGCAATTGCCGTTCTCGCAAGTCGCGGTGGATGTGGCGGCGCGCTATTCCGCAGAAGATGCCGACATCACCTTGCGCTTGCACCGCGTATTGAGCGCAAAGCTGCAGGCCGAGCCAACCTTGCAAGAGGTGTATCGCACGATCGAAATGCCACTGGTGCCAGTGCTGGCGCGCATCGAAGACAACGGTGTATTGCTCGACCTAGACGAATTGCGCAAACAGTCGGCGGAGCTTGCGCGGCGCATGCTCGCTGCAAAGCAGCGTGCTACAGAACTTGCCGGGCGCGAATTTAATTTAGATTCGCCCAAGCAATTGGGCGCACTGCTGTTTGATGAGTTGAAGCTGCCTGTGTTGGTGAAAACCCCCGGTGGCGCGCCTTCCACCAATGAAGAAGCGCTGGAAGCGATCGCCGATCAGCACGAGCTGCCGCGCCTGATCCTCGACTATCGCGGCTTCGCCAAACTACGCAGCACCTATACCGAAAAATTGCCGGAGATGGTGAACCCCAACACCGGGCGCGTGCACACCAGCTACCACCAAGCCGGTGCGGCCACTGGGCGGCTGTCGTCAAGCGATCCCAATTTGCAAAACATCCCCGTGCGTAGCGAAGAAGGGCGGCGCATCCGCAAAGCGTTTATCGCGCCCGCGGGGCGTAAGATCGTGGCGTTCGACTATTCGCAAATTGAACTGCGCATCATGGCGCACCTCTCCGAAGATGCGGCGCTGCTCAGTGCGTTTGCACACGGCGATGATATTCACCGCGCTACTGCCGCCGAAGTATTTGGTAAAGCCTTGGCCGATGTGAGTAGCAACGAACGCCGTGCCGCCAAGGCCATCAACTTTGGTCTGATCTACGGGATGGGCGCGTTTGGCCTTGCGCGTCAGCTGGGTGTATCGCGCGGTCAGGCGCAAGACTACATCACGCTGTATTTTTCACGTTACCCAGGCGTGCGCGACTATATGGAACGCACCCGCGAGCAGGCGCGTGCGCAAGGTTATGTGGAAACGGTGTTTGGCCGCCGCCTGCAGCTGGAATATATCCACTCACGCAACGCCGCGCAGCGCGCTGGGGCTGAACGCGCCGCGATCAATGCGCCGATGCAAGGCACCGCGGCCGACATCATCAAGCGCGCGATGGTGGCCGTGGATGCTTGGCTTGCAGCGCATGCAGCACAGGCCAAAATGCTGATGCAGGTGCACGACGAACTGGTGTTCGAAGCCGAAGAAGCCTTTGTGCCCACCCTGTTGGAACAGGTGAAAGCGCAGATGGCGGGTGCGGCGGCGCTGCGCGTTGCCTTGGTGGTTGATGCCGGAATCGGCGATAATTGGGACGAGGCGCACTGAGGTTTCGTTTGCAATCTTAAAACTGTGATGCAAGTGGTTAAATTTCGTTAATTTGCATTTTGCAATGAATGAAAAGTGAACCGAACGGTTTTTTAACCGAAATCTTCACGAACCATCAAGGAAAAAAGTGGTCTTATACACGTAACAGGTGCAACGCCTGTTACTGGTCGATCACCGCCCCTCCCCTGGTGTGATCACCCCGGAAGATTTAGGTTCTCCCCAACCGATCTTCCTCGGCCCCGCAGCCCCCCCCTGGCTGCGGGGCTTTTTATTGCCTGTGATTCAGCTTTTCGTTGGTTTTCCTGTCGAAAGCCGGAGACAGCTGCCTTACCATGGGCAGACCATCATCTTGGGAAGACGATAATGAAGCAAACACTGAAGTTTGCCGCACTGGCGCTGGTCTGCATGGCGTTTCTGGCGGCATGCAATACGGTTGCAGGGGCCGGGAAAGATATCAAGAAAGTGGGTGAAAAAATCGAAGGCGCGGCGAAGAAGTAATGAGCAAAACCCGCGTTCTGACCGGCATTACGACGTCCGGCACCCCCCACCTTGGTAATTATGTTGGCGCCATTCGTCCGGCCATTGCCGCATCGCAGGCTGCCGATGCCGAGAGTTTTTATTTTTTGGCCGACTACCACAGTCTGATCAAGGCCCAAGACCCAGCGAAGACGCAGCGCTCTACGCTGGAGATTGCGGCGGCGTGGTTGGCCTGCGGTCTTGATCCACAGAAGGTGTGGTTCTACCGGCAGTCGGATATTCCAGAAATCCCGGAACTCACTTGGCTGCTGACCTGCGTCGCAGGGAAAGGTATTTTGAACCGCGCCCACGCCTACAAAGCCGCCGTGGATAAAAATCGCGCCGAAGGCGAAGACGATGATGCGGGTGTCACCGCAGGTCTGTTTATGTATCCGGTGCTGATGGCGGCGGATATTTTGATTTTCAACGCCAATAAAGTGCCGGTAGGGCGCGACCAAGTGCAGCACATCGAAATGGCGCGCGATTTTGGTCAGCGCTTCAACCATATTTATGGTGAAGAGTTCTTCGCCCTGCCAGAAGCGGCGGTGGACGATAACGTAGCCACTTTGCCCGGCCTTGATGGTCGCAAAATGAGTAAGAGCTACCACAACACCATTCCGATGTTCGTGCCGCGCGCCGAGCTGAAGAAGCTGATTGCGGGTATCCTCACCGACTCACGCGCGCCAGGCGAGCCGAAGAGCACCGAAGGCTCAGCCTTGTTCCTGCTGTATCAGGCGTTTGCGACAAAAACAGAAACGGCCGCATTTGCGCAAGCCTTTGCCGATGGCATTAGCTGGGGCGATGCCAAGCAGCAGCTGTTCGAAAAGATCGATGCCGAAATCACCCCGCTGCGCGAGCGTTACGAAGCACTGATGGCAAAACCTGCCGAGATTGAGGTGATTCTGCGCGACGGCGCGGCGCGCCTGCGTGCGCAGTATGCAACGCCCACAATCGCGCGCCTGCGCGAAGCGGTGGGCTTGCGCGATCTGTCCACAATTCAAGTAGCAGCAACCAAGGTGGGTAAGCGCGACGCAGCGGCATTGCCGGTGTTTAAGCAGTACCGCGAAGCCGACGGCCAGTTCTATTTCAAGCTGGTATTGGGCGAGCGCGTGCTCCTGCAAAGCGCAGGCTTTGCCTCGCCGCGGGATGCGGGGGTGCGTATCGCCTCGCTCAAGCACGGTGCGCTTGATGATGCGACGGATTTCGTATTGGGCGAAGGCGTCACCTCTGACGAGGTCAACGCCGCGCTGGAAGCCTTCGTGGCGGCGCAGCTAGAGAAGTCTGCGCAATAGCGTTGTGATAAAGCGCTAGCGCGTGTTAGCGCTCAGAAACAACAAAGCCGGGCGAACCCGGCTTTGTTGGTGTGGCGCTAAATTTGTTTACTGCGGCAGCGCTAGATCGTCGAGCAGCGCACGCAGGAAGCGTGCGGCTTCACCGCCGGTAATGGCGCGGTGGTCAAACGTCAGGCTGATCGGCAGGCGGCGGTGCACTTCAATCCCGCCCATCACGGCGACGACGTCGTGCGACAGTTTGCCCGCACCGATGATCGCCACGCACGGCGGCACCACCACCACGGTACCGTAGCGCCCGGCGAACACACCGAAGTTCGACAGCGAGATGGTGTAGCCCGACAGCTCACTGGCCGGAATCGAGCGATCTTCCACCTGCGTGCGCAGGCGGTTGATGCCTTGACGCAGGCCCGCACCGTCCAGCAGGTGCGCGTTGCGCAGCGCCGGTACGAACAGCCCATCGGGGGTGTCAACGGCGATACCTAAGTCCACATGCGGGTGCTTGGTGAGGCTGAGGTTTTCATCGTCAAACCACGCATTGAGCGACGGCTCGGCTTTGCAGGCGGTGACAATGGCGCGAATCAGGCGGCCAGTGATGTCTTGCTTGCCCAGCCAAGCGTGCAGATCGGCGTCGTCCACAATCGTGGTTTGCACCACGCGGTCGCGCGCATCGGCCATGACGCGGGCCATATTGCGACGCACGCCCTTGAGCTGCTCCGGCTGGCCGGTAGCGGGTGCGGCGCCCGGAGGGGTGGTGCGCATCGGCTTGCCTGCTTGCGAGAGCGTGCTGCGCGTAGCGGCGACGGGGGCTGCAACTGTAACGGCAGCTGCTGCTGCAGGTGCTGCGGCAACCGGCGCCGCGCTGAGCGAAGCCGGATTGGCAGCGGCTTGCTTCACGTCATTCATGGTGACGGTGCCATCCGGGCCGGTGGGGCGCACGCGGGACAGATCCACGCCCAGCTTGCGCGCGGTGGCGCGCACGGCGGGTACGGCCTTGACGCCGCCACTGGCGACGGCAGCCTCGGTGATCACCGCATTGCCGACCTGCATTGCGCCGACCACGGTACCCGCGTCTTCTTTTTCGGCCTTGGCCGGTGCCGCAGGAGCAGGCGCGGGTTCTGGTTCGTCGTGGCCGCCGTGATGGTGGCCGGTGTCTTGGCCTTCGGCGCGCTGTGGCAGGCTCGGGTCAATTTCGAACTCGACGAGCAGCTTGCCGGTGATGATCACATCGCCCGCAGCACCCGCCAATTTGATGATCTTGCCGGACACCGGCGAAGGCACATCCACCACCGCTTTCGCGGTTTCCATCGAAACGAGATTTTCATCCAAACGGATGACATCGCCTTCTTTGACATGCCATTCCACGATGGTGGCGTCTGGCAAGCCTTCACCGAGATCAGGGAGTAGAAACTTCTTGGTCATGGGGTGTCCTTACGAATAGGCCAAGCTGCGCTTGGCAGCGGCAATGATTTTGTCCACGCTCGGCAGGTATTTCATTTCCAGCCGGAACAGCGGAATGTGGGTGTCGTAGCCGGTCACGCGTTCAACGGGTGCCAAGAGGTCGAACAGGCACTCGTGGGCGATACGCGCGGCGATCTCGGCGCCGTACCCTGCCGTGCGCGGGGCTTCGTGCACGATCACACAGCGGCCGGTTTTCTTCACCGACTCGGCAATGGTGGGGAAGTCCAGCGGGGTGAGGGTGGCAACGTCGATCACCTCGGCGCTGATACCTTCTTTCGCCAGCGCGTCGGCCGCTTCTAGGGTTTCCTTCACCTGTGCGCCCCAAGTAACGAGGGTGATGTCGGAACCGTCGCGCAGCACATAGCACACGTCCAGCGGCAGGGCTTCGCCGTCATCGGGCACCAGTTCTTTGTACTGGCGGTAGATGCGCTTGGGCTCCATGTAGATCACCGGATCCGGGTCGCGGATCGCCGCCAGCAGCATGCCGTAGGCGCGCTGCGGGCTGGACGGCATCACCACGCGCAAGCCGGGCACGTTGGTGAAGATGGCTTCGTTGGCTTCGCTGTGATGTTCCGGGGCGCGAATACCGCCGCCCCACGGCACGCGCAGCACCATTGGGCAGGTCAGGCGGCCACGCGTGCGGTAGCGCATGCGTGCGGCGTGGCTGATGATGAAGTCCACCATTGGATAGACGAAACCGTCGAACTGGGCTTCGGCCACCGGCAGCATGCCTTGGCTGGCCATGCCCACGGTGAGGCCAGCAATCGTGGTTTCGTCCAGCGGGGTATCAAGGATGCGCTCCGGACCGAACACGGCCGACAGGCCTGCAGTGGCGCGGAACACACCGCCGTTCACGCCCACGTCTTCACCCAACACCACCACGCGCTCATCAGTGCGCAGCTCATAGGCGAGGGCTTGGGTAATTGCTTCAATTAGCGTAATGGGTTGTGCGCTCATGCTCGGCCCTCCCGTGCCAGTGCTTCTGCCCGTTGGCCCTGTAGATCCTCCGGCAGTTCGGCATAGAGGTAGTCAAACATGGCTTCCACCGGTTGCACCGGGGTGTTGAGATAGGCGTTGATTTCGTCGTCCACACGCTTGCCGCATTCTTCCACCCAAGCCTTTTCGGTGGCTTCGTCCCACAAGCCGAGGTCGGTGAGGTATTTGCGCAGGCGGATGAACGGTTCTTTCAGCCAGGCCGCTTTCACTTCCTCTTCGCCACGGTAGCGGCGCGCGTCGTCGGCGGTGGTGTGGTCGTGCAGGCGATAGGTCATGAACTCGATGACGCTGCCGCCGCCGCCTTCACGCGCCAGATCCAGCGCGCGGCGCATGGCTTCGAGCACTGCGATCATGTCGTTGCCGTCCACCTGCAGGCAGTGCAAGCCGCCGGCCAAGCCCTTTTGTGCCAGTGTTTCGGCGCCGGTTTGGGCGGCGCGCGGCACGCTGATCGCCCAGCCGTTGTTCACCACGCACAGCACCAGCGGCAGCTTGTAGGCGCCGGCCGAGTTCACGGCCGCGTAGAAGTCGGTCTTCGACGAGCCGCCGTCACCGCAAACCGCAACGGCGACATGGTTCTGCTGGCGCAGCTTGAAGCTCAGGGCCGCGCCCGAGGCCATCAGCATCTGGGTGGAGATCGGCACGCACCAAGGGTAGTCCTTGGGGGCCGCTTCAAACACGTTGCCGCGCTCGTCGCCGCCCCAGTACAGCAGCACGTTGCGCGGCAGCACGCCGCGTTCAAACTGCGCGCCGTATTCGCGATAGCTCGGCGCGAACACGTCATCCGGCTGCATCAGGGTGCCAATACCGATATGCGTGGCTTCGTGGCCAAGGCAGGCGGCATAGGTACCTAGTTTTCCGGTACGCTGCAGAGCGATGGCTTTGCCGTCGAAGGTGCGCAGGAACAGCATCTTCTTGAACAGTTCCACCAGCACGCTGTTGTTTGGCACCGCTGGCGGCAGCGGGCCATTGAGCGTACCGTCGGGTTTGAGATATTGCAGATATTCGATTTCGAATTTCGCGGCAGTAGTCATGGTTGCCTTTGAGTTGGAGCAATCACTCAATTATACCGGTGCCCTCGGTAGAAGCCGTTGCGCACTGCGGCATTGCAGCATGTTTGATCGTTATCAAAGACGTGAAGGCGGGAAGATGCGATAATCGCGCGAGAGGCTTGTTTTACGCGCTGCGCATAGGCAGGGAAATGCGCGCATGTTGCGCTGCAATAATTTTGTTCTATGCGGAAAAGGTTTGACGCCTGCCGCTTTTCTCAGCCATGCTCCTTAGGTTCCGCGCCCAACGTAGGTGCGGTGCATCCACTTCAATACCTGACGAGCACGGGGGATACCGCATGAGCGGAGCCGCTACAACAACACCGGCCACACCGCCGGAATTCAAACAAGTGATGGGCCATCCGCAGCCGCTGTGGATGCTGTTCATGACCGAGTTCTGGGAACGCTTCGCGTTCTACGGCATGCGCTGGGCGCTGGCGCTGTATATCGTGGCGCAGTTCTTCGGTGGCGATAGCGCCGGTGAAGCCTCGGCCAGCAAGCTGTACGGCGCGTATTTGGCGCTGGTCTATGCGGCGGCGCTGTTCGGTGGTTATGTGGCCGATAAAGTCATTGGCTATCAGCGTTCCATTTTGCTGGGCGCGGTGGTGATGGCGGCTGGCTTGTTCATGGTGGTGGTGCCCAACGAAACCATCTTCAAGGTGGGCTTGGCCACAATCATCGCCGGTAACGGCTTGTTCAAGCCGAATATTTCCACCATGGTGGGGCAGCTGTACGCCACCGGCGATGAGCGCCGCGATTCTGGCTTCACCCTGTTCTATATGGGCATCAACTCCGGTGCATTTATCGCACCGCTGCTCACCGGTTGGCTGGCTGAACATATGTTTGGCGGCTCGTCGGCGATGCCTGCGTATAAGGCGGTGTTTATCGCCTCCGGCGTGGGCATGCTGATCAGCTTGGTGTGGTTCTGGATTGGCCGTGCGCGCTTGAAGGGCATTGGCGCACCGTTGCCGGGAGCGGAAGGCATTGGCCGTGTGCTGATGGTGGCGCTAGGTGTCGTGGTGGCCATTCCGGGGATTTATTTCCTGCTGAGTATCGACGCCAATAATCTCCAGATTCTGCTCACTGCATTGTTTGTGGTGCTGTGTGTGTTGATCCTGCGCGAAGGTTTTGCCAATGGCGCTGTGGCCCGCGACAAGGCCATCGCGATGTTGATTATTTTTGCCTTCAACGTGCTGTTCTGGATGTTCTTCGAACAGGCTGGTAGCTCGTTCAACTTCCTCGCGCAAAATATCGTGCAGCGCGATTTTGGTGGTTGGACCTTCCCAGTGGGCTGGTTCCAGTCGGTGAACTCGCTGGCCATCATCACCTTGGCGCCGCTGATCGCCATTATTTGGGTGAAGATGGGCAAGGCCAATCCATCGATTCCGCGCAAGTTCGGCCTTGGCATCATCTTCAACGGCCTTGCGTTCCTGTTGCTGATGGTGGCGCTGTCGAGCATGGTGGATCCGCAGACCATGAAGATCCCGTTCTGGACGCTGTTTATGGTCTATGTGATCCAGTCGGTGGGTGAGCTGTGCCTGTCGCCCATCGGTCTGTCGATGGTGACCAAGCTGGCGCCGGTGCGCTTGATTGGTTTCGGTATGGGCGGCTGGTTCCTGTCCACCGCGATTGGTAACAATCTGTCGGGTATTTTCGCCAGCAGCGTCAGCGGCGAAGGCGGCATGACCACGGCCTCGGCGCTGTCGGGCTATACCTTCGGGTTCTGGGTATTGCTGGGCGCAGGCGTGCTGCTGTTCCTGATCGCACCGCTGATTCAAAAGCTGATGCACGGCGTGAAGTAAGCGCGAATAGATGTTGCAGTGCAGCGACGGCGGCCTTCGGGCCGCCGTTTGCATATTCAGCAGAAAATGTGAATGGGGAAGCGAAACTTTTCAAGGTAAATAAGTTTCGTTTTGTTAAATATTTCTATAATTTGCGTTGTTTTTTATTGACATCTTTCGAAACGTTTCTCTAGAGTGCGACTGTTCGTTTCGCCCACGCTAGAGTGCAGGAAGAAGATGTCTGTGAAATCGCCAACCTCTCGTTTCCTGTTGAAGCGACTTGCGCTCGCCTGTTTATGCGTTCTTGCTGCGCCCGCGATGGCCGATAGCGTCGGGCGCCTAACCAGCGTAGCCCCTGCAACAGAGCGCGCAAGCTGGGATGTTGTGACGGATAGCGGCGCGCTGTTGCGCATCGACGTGCTGCGCGATGATCTGATCCGGGTGCAGGCCGGGCGCAAGGGCGCGTTGACCGGCGAGGGCAGCAAAGCCGCCTCGATCGTGCTGGCGCAGCCGGTCGAGCAGGCGGGCGCGACGCTGGAGGAGGATGCGCACGAAATCCGCATCCGCACCGCAGCGCTGGTGCTGCATATCCAGCGCGCGCCGCTGACGCTGTCGCTGGAGCGCATTGAAGGCGGTAAGGCCATCCCGCTGTGGCGTGAACTGCAGCCGCTGGACCTGGCCGACAAGCAGAGCGTGCAGGTCCTTTCCAGCAGCGCCGACGAGCGCTTCTTCGGCGGTGGCCAGCAGAACGGCAGCTTCCAGTTCAAGGGTCGCGAGCTGGCGATTTCCTATTCCGGCGGCTGGGAGGAGGGCGATCGCCCGAGCCCGGCACCGATGCTGCTGTCTTCCAAGGGCTGGGGCATGCTGCGCAATACCTGGAGCGATGGCGACTACGACCTGCGCCAGTCGGATGCAGCCAGCCTGCTGCACGCCGAAGACCGCTTCGATGCGTACTACTTCGTTGGCAAGGACCTGCACGCGCTGCTCGACCGCTATACCGCGCTGACCGGCCGCGCTGGCTTGCTGCCGCGCTGGGCGCTGTCCTATGGCGATGCCGACTGCTACAACGACGGCGACAACCAGAAGAAGCCCGGTACCGTGCCCGCCGGCTGGAGCGATGGCCCCACCGGCACCACTCCCGACGTGGTCGATTCCGTTGCCAAGAAATATCGCGAGCACGACATGCCGGGCGGCTGGATCCTGCCCAACGACGGCTACGGCTGCGGCTATACCGACCTGCCCAAGGTGGTGAAGGGGCTGGCCCAGTACGGCTTCAAGACCGGGCTGTGGACCGAGAACGGGGTCGACAAGATCGCCTGGGAAGTGGGTACCGCAGGCAGCCGCGTGCAGAAGCTCGACGTGGCTTGGACCGGCAAGGGCTACCAGTTCGCGATGGATGCCAACAAATCCGCGTTCGACGGCTTGCACGACAATTCCGATTCGCGACCGTTCCTGTGGACGGTGATGGGCTGGGCCGGTATCCAGCGCTATGCGGTGGCCTGGACCGGCGACCAGAGCGGCAGCTGGGACTACATCCGCTGGCATATCCCGACCCTGATCGGTTCCGGCCTGTCCGGCTTTGCTTATGCCACTGGCGACGTCGACGGCATCTTCGGTGGCAGCGCCGAGACCTTCACCCGCGACCTGCAGTGGAAGGCGTTCACCCCCGTGTTGATGGGCATGTCCGGCTGGTCGGCGAACGACCGCAAGCACCCGTGGGCGTTCGATGAGCCGTATCGCAGCATCAACCGCGACTACCTGAAGTTGAAGATGCGCCTGACCCCGTACATGTACGGGCTGGCACGCGAAGCGGCGCAGACCGGCGCGCCGATCGTGCGCGGGCTGATGTGGGACTTCCCGAATGATCCGCAGGCCTTCAGCGAGAAATACAAATACCAGTACCTGCTTGGTCGCGACCTGCTGATCGCGCCGGTGTATCGCAGTCAGGCGGCGAGCCGTGGTTGGCGGCGCGGCATCCACCTGCCGGCCGGGCTGTGGTTCGACTATGCCGATGGTCGCCAGCTGAGCGCGCCTACTGGCGGTCGCGACATCGACTACAAGGTCGAGCTGAAAGACCTGCCGGTCTTCGTGCGCGCAGGTAGCATCCTGCCGATGTATCCGTCGATGAATTTCGACGGCGAAAAACCGCTGGACGAGGTGACCTTCGACCTCTATCCGCAGGGCGAATCGCGCTACGCGCTGTACGAAGACGACGGCAGCAGCCGCAAGTATGAGCAGGGCGCGTTCAGCACCCAGCAGGTCACGATGAGCGCACCCGCGCAGGGCAGCGACCCGGTGCAGGTGACGCTAAGCCCGGTGGAAGGCCAGTACCAGGGCCAGCTGACGCAGCGCCGCTACGCCCTGCGCGTGCTCAGCCGCAGCGCGCCGAAGGCGGTCACGCTGGGTGGCCGCGCGCTGCCGCAGCTGGCGGACAAGGCGGCGTTCGAGGCCGCCGCTGAAGGCTGGTATTTCGACGCGCAGGATCGTCGTGGCAGCGTGCATGTGCGCACTGCGGCGGTCGATATCCGCCAGCCGCTGCAATTCGCGCTGGCGATTCCCGTTGCGAAGGCGGTGGCCGATGACGCGTTCCCGGCCGCACCGGAGCTGGGCCGCGCGCTGCCGGCCGATAGTCTGCTGGTGGTTGCCCGTCCGGCCGAAGAGCCAGGCCATCCGCTGGAAAACGCGTTTGATGACGACCCCAAGACCTGGTTCCGCAGCGTGCGCAATCAGGCGGTGCGCAGTGGCGCGCACGAGTGGAGCGTGGCCTTCGGCGAGCGCAAGCTGATCGACGGCATCGAGCTGGCGCCGCGTACCGACCAGCACTGGAAACACGGCCAGGTCCGCGACTACGAAATCTACATGGCCGACAGCATGGGCGAATGGGGCGCACCGATCGCCACCGGCACGCTGAAGCTGGCGCAGGGCACGCAGACGATCCGCTTCCCCGCGCACGCCGGGCGACTGCTGCGCTTCCGCGTGCTCAGCGTGCAGAACCCGGACGGCGAGTCCGCCGCCGCCAATGACCCGATGGTGACCGCGGCGCAGGCCGGCAGTGCGCGTGCATTCGACGCGCAGCAGCCGCGCGACGTCGGCCCGATCACCCTGTCGCGCTTCCACATCTTGGAGCAGCAGGTCGACGTGCGCCCGCAGCTGCAGCGCTATCTGTCCGAACTGCTGCCGGTGGCGGACACCACCACGGCGCGCGACAAGGCGTTCGGCAACGTGGCCGAGATGCGCATGAACGGCCTGCTGTTCCGCCGCGGGCTGGGCGTGGGTGCCAACAGCCGGATCGACCTCGCGCTGTCCGGCAGCTGGAAGCTGCTGCGCGCCGATCTTGGCATCGACGATACCTGCCGCGCTGCTGGCGGCATGCAATTCCAAGTCTGGGGCGATGGCCGCCTGCTGTACGACAGCGGGTTGGTGAAAGCGCCGGGCGTGGTCAAACCCGAACTGGATGTTCGTGGTCTGCACACTTTGAGCCTGCGCACGCTGGGCGCGCAGTCACCCAAGGTATGTGGAAACTGGGCCAATGCGGCCTTGATTGGGCAGGAGGGCGACACCGCCAGCATTGTCACGCCCTAAGCCCCGCTGTTACTCCCCGACATCTTGTTTCAACCACCCCCATTTTCAGCCGTTCGGCTGATGAATAAGGATCGCTTTATGTCTTCGCACCGCCACCAACGTCGTATCGCCCTGAACGCTTTAACCGTTGCCATGTTCGCTGCCCTTGCTGCAGGCCCGCTGTCTGCGCAGCAGGCCAGTTCCGAGGCGGGGAAAAAGTCGGATCAGGTCACCGAGCTTGAGCGCGTTCAAGTTACCGGCTCCAACATCAAGCGCACCGATACCGAAACCGCCTCACCGCTGCAAATTGTAACGGCCAAGGAAATTGAAAACATGGGTGCGCGCACCCTGCTGCAGGTACTCGATAACCTACCGGCGGCGCGTCCGGCGCAGCAGGACTCGAAGTCGCTGTTCACCGGCTCCGACGGCGCTTCGCAGGCCAATCTGCGCGGCCTTGGCGCGCAGGGCACCTTGGTGCTGCTGAACGGTCGTCGCCTGTCCTACTACGGCGCGCCTGCGGGTTTCCAAACGCAGTTCGTCAACATCGACGCGATCCCGGCCGCCGCCATCGAGCGCATGGAAGTGCTGACCGATGGCGCGTCCGCCGTGTACGGCACCGACGCGGTGGCGGGCGTGATCAACGTGATCACCAAGCATGAGTTCCAAGGCTTGGAAGTGAACGTCACCAGCGACGTATCTTCACGCGTCAGCGCTTATGGCGAGCATCAGGCCAGCATCACCGGCGGCTTCGGTAACCTCAGCGATGATCGCTACAACGTCTATGCCAGCGTCAATTTGTACCGCCGTGATCCGATCACGCTGGGCGATTGGTACGACAAAAAACCGGCTCAGTTCTACGTCAATAACCCGAATTACATCAAAAATTTCCGCTTTGAAGACGGCAGCGCTCCGGGCGTGTTCAACCCCGGCAGCTATTACGCATTTGATGCCACCGGCAAGCAAGTGTGGGAAGCCGCGCCGGGCTGCAATAACGTTGCAGCCGTGTCTGGCGGCAACCGCTGCGTGTGGCAGACATGGATGAATAACGAGATCGACGGCGGCGCCAAATCCGAACGCATCACCGCCTATGTCAACGCGCATTTCTTGGTGGGTGAAACCAGCGAAATTTTTGCCGAAGCCACCTATACCGATATCGATCTAACCGCCAATGGCGGCACCCCGCGTACCTTCTACAGCACCGCAGGCAGCCCCAGTACGTGGTATTCGGCCAATACCGGCACCACGGTCAATAGCTTCCTCACCCCGTTTCTTGGGCCGAACAACGTTTACAACCACGCCAGCGACGAAATGAAGGCGATGATGGGCGGCGTGGTCGGCCTGTATTACTTGCTGCAAGACGTCGGCGGCAACCACTTCGGTCAGCGCAATACCGACAAGAGTTACCGTGTCCTCGGCGGCGCGCGCGGTTTCTTTGGTGACTGGAGCTGGGAAACCGCACTGGCCAGCGCCGGTACGCATTCCACCACCTACCAGACCGTCAACGTCAATCTGAAAGGATTTGAAAAAGCCTTCGGCCCGTACACCGTAGATCCGACCACCGGCCGCGTGATTATCGGTGACAACCCGGCGTACAAGTTCGGCGAAATTAGCGAAGCCAATGCCGCGCTGATCCGCGAGGCCTTCCCAACCTTCGACATTCAATCGTGGACGCGCCTGCACACCTTCGACGCCAAGGTAGAAGGCCCACTCGCCGAATTGCCTGCGGGCGAAGTGCGCGCGGCATTCGGTATCAACGCCACCCGCGAAACCTTCTTCACCCCCGGTAATAAAGATGCCGCCGACGGCTTGATCACTCAGCAGGGCGGCTCGTGGTTCAACGGTGCGCGCAATACCTACGCGCTGTTTTCAGAAGCCGTAGTGCCGCTGACCGAAAAGCTCGAACTCGATGCCGCGCTACGCCTCGACAAATACCCGAACTTCAGCGCTAACCTCGCACCAAAAATTGGCTTGAAATATCAGGCAACATCTAACCTCATTCTGCGCGGCACCTATTCGCACGGCTTCCGCGCGCCCAGCCTGGCCGAGTCCGGCAGCGGCGGCGTGTATGCCCAGCTGGGTGGTTATCGTGATGAGATCCGCTGCAATGAAACCAATGCCATTGCCAATCTGCTACGGCAGTCGAGCCATGCGGGTGATAAAGATCTAGGCAACTCGCTGCTCAATGCCGATTGCGGCCGCACCGTGGCGCGCATGACCCAGCCGAACCAAGATCTGCAGCCGGAAAAGGCCAAGATCGCTACGCTTGGGTTTGTATATGAACCGGCCAAGTGGCTGTCGGTCTCGGCGGACTACTGGTTCATTTACCGCCGCAACCAGATCGCCGCGCCCGACTATAACCGCCCAGAAGATGTGATCTCGACAACACGCGGTGAGATCACCGACGCCGATCGCGCCAACCTTGCCGCGCTGCAAGCGATGTGCGCCGACCCAAGCAGCGGTGTCACCTGCCCCAGCGTATTGCCGGGCTATAGCGTGGGCAACGTGCTGAGTGTGGTGGGGCAGTACAAGAACCAGGGCAAGACCTTGGTGGATGGCTTCGACATCGATGCGCGCAGCCGCTTCTCGCTGGGTGAGTGGGGAAGTTTGAATATGGGCCTCGCCGCCACCATCGCCCGCCGCAGTCTTGCCTATTACGACAATGACACAGGCTGGAGCTACGGTAACGCGATTGGCTATTACGGAAACTCACGCCTGCGCGCCACCTTCAATACCGACTGGAACTATCAAAACTTCACCACCAGTCTGTTTGTGAACTATGTTGGCCCCACCAAGTGGGCTTGGGATCAGATCGACGAAGCCGATAACAACACCGGCACCTGCACAGGCAGCTATGTAGCGGCGGCTCCCGGCCAGTGCGATGGCGCGCCGTCGTGGTGGACAGCGAACCTGTCGCTGAACTGGAAAGCCACAGACAAATTGAACGTGGGCTTCACCGTGAAGAATATGTTCAACCGCCTGCCGTTCTACGATCCGAACGATTGGATGGCCTTCTCCAGCTATGCCAACAACTTCGGCCGCGGTTATAGCCTCACCGTGGGTTATAAGTTCTAAGCCTACACTTGTTTTACATTGAGTCGGCCCCGTCTCGTGCGGGGCCGCTCTGCATTGATGCGCTTCTTTTTGTAATAGGAATACCAACACCATGAAACGTAGAGAGTTCATTGCCGCCGGTGCAGCACTCGGGGCCAGTGGCCTGCTGCCCGCCTTCGCCAAAAAGCGTGATCGCGTGCGTGTGGCCATGATCGGTACCGGCATGCGCGGGCAGTCGCAGCTTGGGCCGCTGCTCAGCCGTGACGACGTAGAGTTGGTGGCGATCTGCGACACCCAACGCGTGATGCTGGATCAAGCGCAGGCGATCATCGAGAAAGCCGGGCGCCGCAAGCCGAAGGAATACGGCGGTAATGGTGATGTCAACGCGTGGAAAAAGTTGCTGGCACGCACCGATCTCGACGCCGTGTTTATCGTTACGCCGTGGGAATGGCACGCGCCGCAGTCGATCGCGGCGATGGAAGCCGGTATTGCCGTAGCCTGCGAAGTCGTGGCCGGGATCACCCTGCAAGACCACTGGGACGTGCTGCGCACCCAGCAGCGCACCGGCACTCCTTACATGTTGCTAGAAAACGTTTGCTACCGCCGCGACGTGCTGGCCGTGTTGCAAATGGTGCGCGCCGGGCTGTTTGGTGAATTGATCCACATGCAGGCGGGCTATCAGCACGACCTGCGCGGGGTGAAGTTCAACTCGGGCAACCCCAACGAGCCCTATAACAGCGGCGTGGAATTCGGTGACAAGGGCTTCTCCGAAGCGCAGTGGCGCACCCAGCATTCCATTACCCGTGATGGCGAGCTCTACCCCAGCCACGGCATCGGCCCCTGCGCGATGTATGCCAATATCCATCGTGGCAACCGCTTCACCCACGTCAACGCGTTCTCCACCAAGGCGCGCGGGCTGCACGATTACATTCTCAAGCACCCCAAGGGCGGCCCCAATCACCCGAATGCGCAGGTCAAGTTCAAGCTCGGCGACATCGTCACCACAACGCTGCGCTGCGAAAACGGCGAGACCATCATCTTGCAGCACGACACTTCGCTGCCGCGTCCGTATTCGATCGGTTTCCGCGTGCAGGGCACCGACGGTATTTGGATGGACCTCAACCGCGGCCTCCATATCGAAGGCAAGAGCCCTCCGCACAAGTGGGAAGATGCGCAAAAGTATTACGACGAATACGACCACCCGCTGTGGAAGAGGTATGCGGAAAAGGCCGCAGGCGCGGGCCACGGCGGTATGGACTGGTTCGTGGTGCATGCTTTTATCGAAGCATTGAAGGCGGGTGAGCCGATGCCGATCGATATTTACGATGCGGTGGCGTGGAGCGCCATTACCCCGCTGTCGGAGCAGTCCATCGCCGAGGACTACAAGACCCTGGCCTTCCCCGACTTCACCGAAGGTAAGTGGAAGACGCGCACGCCGATTTTTGCGTTAGACGGCCGCTACTAACGGTAACGGTTGGCACATTAGACAGCGCGTGATGCGCTGTCTTCCGCGTGCAGCTCCAGCTCATCCAGGCGATCCAAGAGGCGGAACAGCAGCGTGCGTTCCGCCTCGCTCATTTTATCGAGGATGAGTTTTTCAAAGCCCATGGCCAATGGCACGATCTGGTCGTAGATCACATAACCTTTTTCTGACAGCCGCAGCACCGAGCGGCGACGGTCGTCTTCGTCGAACTCGCGCAGCAGTCGGCCGGTTTCTAATAGTTTGGCCACCGCGCGGCTCACCGCCACCTTATCCATCGCGGTGCGCTGCGCCACTTGGTTGGCGGAAAGATCCGGGTAGCGCCCCAAGATGGCCATCACCCGCCATTCGGTGACACTCAGCGCAAAGCGCTGCGAATACTCGCGCGCAATCGCTTCAGAGGTGCGGTTAGACAGCACGCTGAGGCGGTAGGGCAGGAAATTTTCGAGTTCCAACGTGGCGCGATTTGACATGGATAAATGATGTTTAAGGACGGGGACTTGAAACAGTTGCAAGTGTAACCATAGAATGCAGATTGTTGCCGCTCAGGAGATCCGCATGAACGCAGCCCCTAATCTTGGCATGCAGCCCACCACATTCGACAACCCCATGGGCATTCACGGCTTCGAGTTTGTCGAATATGCCGCGCCCAAAGGCCAGTCTGAAGCTATGGCCAGCTACCTACGTACGCTGGGGTTTACCGCGATTGCCAAA
The DNA here is from genome assembly GCF_019104945.1 of Thermomonas sp. Lineage (GTDB taxonomy): Bacteria > Pseudomonadota > Gammaproteobacteria > Xanthomonadales > Xanthomonadaceae > Thermomonas. Next base: position 19,387 of record NZ_JAHRWW010000014.1, read on the forward strand.
CACCGTAGCCGCGCCATCACTCTGTTCCGTCAGGGTACGATCAATTTCCTGTTGAATGAAACAGAAAATTCGTTCGCCTCCGATTTTGCCGAAAAACACGGGCAATCGGCATGTGGGTTTGCCATTCGCTTCAAGAAGCCTACCAGCGAAGTGCTGGCACATGTATTGGCCAATGGGGGGGAGGAGGTCAGCTTCAAGCCCGAAACTGCGGCGGTGCAAACGCCGGTGATCAAAGGCATTGGCGATTGCATGCTGTATCTGATCGACGATAGCAGCAACGACATCTATACCGATTACGTGCCGCTACCGGGTGTGGATCAGCACCCAGTGGGCTTTGGCCTGACCTTCATCGATCACCTCACCCACAACCTTTATGTGGGCAATATGCAGAAGTGGTCGGACTATTACGAGAAGCTGTTCAACTTCCGCGAGATCCGCTATTTCGACATCAAGGGCAGTAAAACCGGCCTGCTGTCGAAGGCCATGACCGCGCCCGACGGCGTGGTGCGTATTCCGCTGAATGAGTCGTCCGACGACAAGAGCCAAATCAACGAATACCTGCGCGCCTACCACGGCGAGGGCATTCAGCATATCGCGCTGTTCACCGACGATATTTATGACTCGGTGGAAAAAATGCACGCGGCGGGGGTGCAGTTCCTCGATACGCCGGACACCTATTTCGATGTGATCGACCTACGCATTCCCGGCCATGGCGAAGACGTGCCACGGCTGCGTAAAAATTCGATCCTGATCGATGCCGACATGGAAACCAAAAAACGCCTGCTGCTGCAGATCTTCACCCAAAATGCGTTTGGCCCGATCTTCTTTGAGATCATCCAGCGCAAGGGCAATGAAGGGTTTGGTGAAGGCAACTTCCAGGCCTTGTTCGAATCCATCGAACGCGACCAGATCAAGCGCGGCGTGCTGTAATTTCCCAAAAGGATCAAACGATGCAATCCAACGGCTATCAAACGGGGTTTGGCAATGAGTTTGCCACCGAGGCGCTGCCAGGCACGCTGCCGGTGGGGCGCAATTCGCCACAGCATGTCGCGCATGATCTGTACGCGGAACAGCTCACCGGCACCGCGTTCACCGCGCCGCGCTATGCCAACCGCCGTAGTTGGCTGTACCGCATCCGCCCTGCGGCGGTGCATGGTCGTTTTGAACCGTTTGAACAGCCGCGTTTTCATAACGACTTTGGCACTGGCCCGGTCACGCCCGAAAAGCTGCGCTGGAGCCCGCTGCCCATGCCCGAGCAGCCGGCAGACTTCATCGAAGGCTTGTTCACCGTGGGCGGCAACGGTGGCCCGGCGGCGGCGAGTGGTGTTGGCATTCATGTGTATGCGGCCAACCGCGATATGCACGAGCGCTTCTTCTGCAATGCCGACGGTGAATTTCTGATCGTGCCGCAACAAGGCCGCCTGCATATTGAAACCGAGCTGGGCGTGCTGGATGTGGAGCCGCAGGAAATCGCGGTAATCCCGCGCGGGATTCGCTACCGCGTCACCCTGCCCGATGGACAGGCGCTCGGCTACGTTTGCGAAAACTTCGGCGCGCTACTGCGCCTGCCCGACCTTGGCCCCATTGGCAGCAACTGCCTTGCCAACCCACGCGATTTTCACTACCCCAATGCGGCCTATGAAGATGTGGATGGCCAATTTGAACTGCTGACCAAATTCCAAGGGGGGCTGTGGCGCAGCGACATTGGCCATTCGCCGCTGGATGTGGTGGCGTGGCACGGCAACTACGCGCCGTACAAATACGACCTGCGCCGCTTCAACGTGCTTGGCTCAATTAGTTTTGACCACCCCGATCCGTCGATCTTCCTCGTGCTGCATTCGCCCAGCGATACGCCCGGCACCAGCAATGTGGATTTTGCGATCTTCCCGCCGCGGATTTTGGCGATGCAAGACACCTTCCGCCCGGCGTGGTTCCATCGCAATGTGGCCAGCGAGTTTATGGGACTGGTGCACGGCATTTACGACGCCAAGGCCGAAGGCTTCCTGCCCGGCGGCTGTTCGCTGCACAACTGCATGACCGGCCACGGCCCGGATGCCGCTACTTTCGAGAAAGCCAGCGCGGTAGACACCAGCAAGCCGGACTATGTGAAAGATACAATGGCGATCATGTTTGAAACGCGTGCGGTCATTCGCCCTGTGGCGCAGGCGTTAGACGCGTCGCACCGGCAGATGGATTACCCAAACGTGTGGATGGGGCTGCGCAGGCGCTTTACACCCGGCGCGTAACCTTCTGTACAAGTGGAGTCGTTATAATCGGGCGTAATGAATAGTTCCCCGAGCGTTTTAGCGCGCGCTGAGCGTTTTTTCAGCGCCTTTTTTCGAATGCAGTCAGCCAGTGGTGTTTTGCTGATCGCAGCTTCGATATTGGCGATGATCGCTGCCAATTCATCACTGGCCGAAACTTATGTCGCGCTACGCGATACGCCGGTGGGTAGCGGCACGTGGGCAAAGTCACTGCATTGGTGGGTCAATGACGTACTGATGGTGATCTTCTTCCTGCTGGTTTCGCTCGAGATCAAGCGCGAAGTGGTGTCCGGCCAATTGTCCGACCGTGATCAGCTGATGTTGCCGGTGGTGTGTGCGTTTGCAGGTGTCGCCGTGCCAGCGCTGCTGTTTACCGCGCTCAACTACGGCAACCCCGAGACCATGCGCGGCTGGGCCATTCCCACGGCCACCGATATTGCTTTTGCGCTGGGGGTGCTGGGGCTGCTCGGCAAGCGCGTGCCACTGGGAATGACGCTGTTGCTCTCCACCATCGCTGTGGTGGATGACTTGATCGCCATTGTCATCATCGCCTTCTTTTATTCGCAGGGTCTGCATTGGGGCATGCTGCTGGGTGCAGCCGTGGTGGCCTTAATCATGCTGGCTCTGAATCGGCGCAAAGTCACCTCACTGGTGCCGTATCTGCTGCTGGGCGTGCTGCTGTGGTTCTTCGTACTGAAATCGGGCGTGCATGCGACGGTGGCGGGCGTGATCACCGGCTTGATGATTCCGCACGTGGACAAAACCAACGCTATTGACGATGCGGTAGAGCATTCGCCACTGGAGACACTGGAGCACGCGCTGCACCCTTGGGTGGGCTTCGGAATTCTGCCGCTGTTTGCCTTTGTCAATGCGGGGTTGGCGCTGGCAGGGCTGCGCGCCGAACATTTGATGGCGCTGCTCCCGGCCGGTATTTCGCTTGGGTTGGTACTCGGCAAGCCGGTGGGCATTGTGGGGGCGGCCATGGCCATGCGCGCGCTGGGGTTTGCGCGCTTCCCGCAAGGTATGGATCTGCGCAGCATGCTGGGCATGGGCATGCTGTGCGGCATCGGTTTTACGATGAGTTTGTTCGTATCGTCGCTGGCGTTTGCCCAGCAGCCGTTGGAATTTACCGAAAGCGTGCTGGGTGTGCTGGGTGGGTCACTGGTGGCTGCGGTGCTTGGCATGTTGTGGCTGTCGTGGACATTGCCGAAGACGCCTACAGTTGCGCGCCCCTAGGCTTAGCTGCGCTGCGGGCGCACGATCAATAGGTCGGTACTGACCGTTTCCAGCAGGCGCTCGGCCACGCTGCCCATCAGCTTATCCATCAAGGCGGTACGGCCATGCGAAGCGATCACGGTTAGGTCGGTGGGGGTTTCGCGTGCGTGTTCGCGCAGTAGCCGCACGGGGCCGCCGGCGCGAATGGCACTGGTCCAGCCGCTGTCGGCTTGGTCTAAAGTCGAGGCAAGGTAATCGCTAGCTTGCTGCTTGGCTTGCTGCTGCAGTACGGAAAGTGCCTGCTCACGGGGCGCGTCGTTTAGCGCAAGCGTGGCGAGGGGGATGGTGTAACCGTGCAGCAGCGTGCGCCGCGTGGCATCTGCAAACCAACGGGAGCATAGGCGCAGCGCATCGCTGGCGTCTTTCGAATAATCGCTGGCAAGGGTGATTTGTTGGTACGGTGCGCGCACGCGCTGATTGACCGCAAGTACCGGCACTGAGGCGTGGCGCGCCAGCCAGCGCAAAGTCGAGCCGGGGTCCATCCGCATCACTGCTTCGCTGCGCGAATTGCCGGTAATGATTAATCCACAGCCATGGCGCTGAGCAGTTTCCGCGGCCACCGGCCCCGGAAAGCCAATTTCCACCACCACGTCCACCGGAACACCCGCATCTGCAAAGACCTCGCGTGCCTGTTGCAGTAACAGGTCCTTCGGTGAAGGCGCCGCTGCGTGCGCGTCGTCGGCCTCTTCTTGCGCGGCATTGGGGCGAGCGAGTAGAACGTCATGCGACATCGCAACCGCTACCACCAGCTTGGCCTGCCAGTACTGAGCCAGTTGAATGGCGCGCGCCTGCGCACGGTCCGAACGCGCCGAGAGGTCGGTGGCAAGAAGAATGGCAGAGGGCTTGGCGGGGAAGTCCATGTAGAGCAGGCACTGTTGAGGGTAGGGGCCAGTGTAGCTTGCTTGTGTCATTGGTTGGAGATCGGGAATTGTTAGCGGGCGCTTAACATTTCGTGCGACCTGTGCTAAAAGTCACTTGTGCTTTCAGGGGGCACTTAAGAGGTCAGCAAGTGCTCAGTTTGCATAGTGTGCAAAACACGGACTGTTGTTCTTCATCATTCCTAATCAGTAACTGGGGAGTTACATCAAATGAAATCGAATAGATTGCGTGATGCGATCATGGCTGTCTTGATCGGCAGCATTGGCTTTATGGGTACGGCTGCTGCACAGCAGGCGGATACGAAAGAAACCGCAAGCCAAGAAGCCGCTAGCCAAGCGAAGACGCTCGATACGATCACGGTGACCGGGTCGCGCATCAAGAGCCAAACATTCACGGCGTCCAGTCCCATCACGGAAGTGAACGCGGAAGAGTTCAAGGTTTACGGTGCTACCACTGTTGAAGATTTGGTCAACCAGTATCCGCAGATCGACCTGAGCTTCGACAACTTCGCAAATAACGGATCCTACGGTCACGCGACCATTTCGATGCGCGGCCTGGGTCCGGAACGTACCTTGACCTTGGTCAACGGCCGCCGTTTACCGGCCAGCCGCAACGAAGTGACCGACCCGTCGATTATCCCGGCGGCGGCGATCAAACGAGTGGACATCCTGTCGGGCGGTGCCTCGGCAGTGTACGGCGCGGACGCCGTGGCGGGTGTGGTCAACTTTATTTTGGATGACAAGTTCGAAGGCGTGAGCCTCAACTACGGCTACTCCGCGTACCAGCACAATAACGACAATAAGGAAATTCAAGCGCTTAATGATGCGCGCGGCTTCCCTTACCCAACCGGCAACTCCGGCTTTGACGGCATCAGCCGTAGCGCCGATTTGGTGATTGGCGGCAGCTTTGCCGACAATAAGGGTCACGCAATGGGGTGGCTGACGTGGCGCGAGAACGATGCGCTGTACCAAGGGCAGCGCGACTACTCCGCTTGCGCGGTGTGGTTCGATACCCCCGCTTGCGGTGGTTCCGGTACAGCCGATCCGGGGCGCTTTACGGTGGCCCAGTACGCCAATGGTGCGGTGGTTCCGTGGGCACAAAAGGATAAGAACGCCAACTACATCTACAGTGGCGGTCAGTACGTTAACGGCACCTACGTATATAACTACGCACCGATCAACTTCTATCAACGCCCTGATAAGCGCATGACCGCAGGCCTGATGGCTAGCTATGAAGTCAACGAGCACTTCACCCCGTATATCGAAGCGATGTTCCTTGAGCGCACGTCGGATATGCAGATTGCTGAATCTGGTGCCTTTGGTATGCCGATCGTGGTGGACTGCACCAATCCGCTGATTGGCACACTGTGTGCCGATGCTGGTGTGACCACCGCGCAAACCCGCATTACCATGTGGAAGCGTAACGTGGAAGGTGGCCCGCGCGCGCATCGCTCCGAGGACAGCACCAGCCGCATCACGGCCGGTGTCCGCGGCTACATTCTCGATTCGTCGTGGAGTTACGACGCTTCGGCGGTGTTTGGCCGGACTTCGACTGTTGATATTGGTAACAACGACTTCCTGAACACCCGTATCGCTGCTGCCGCAACGGGTTGTAACGATCCTGTTTATGGCACCTTCCCGGGCTGCCAACTGTGGAATATCTGGACCGATAGCATTACTCCGGAAGCTGCGGCTGCGATGGCGGGCACCAGCTTTAGTATTTACAAGACCACGTATCGGGCACTGTCTGCCGAAGTCAATGGTTATCTTGGCTGGGGCTTCCCGAGCGCTGATGGTGAAGAGATCGGCCTAGCTGTGGGTATGGAGCGTCGCGACTACTCCTACACCACCGAATATGACGGTGACTCGCGTGCCGGCAACTTTGCCGGTGCCGGTGCTGCGGACCTGCCTGTGGATGCACGCAATACGGTGACCGACTTCTTCCTCGAAGCGGCATTGCCGGTTTATGTGGGTGAAGGGCTGTTCAATCGTCTTGACGCTTCGCTGGGTTATCGCTACTCAGACGACGACACCTCAGGCACCTATGACACCTATAAAATGGGTCTGAGCAGTGCGCTTTGGGACAATAAGCTGTTGCTGCGCGCCGGTTATAACCGCGCCGTGCGTGCTCCTGGGCTGAATGATATGTACTACCCGCAGCGTATCGCCCTAAGCGGTAGTGGTACTGATCTTTGCGCTGGTCCGGCCCCGACCTACACAGCGGCTCAGTGCGCCCTGACGGGCGTTCCGACCTCGATGTACGGTCTTGTGCCGAAAAGCACGGCGAACCAGTACAACGTCAGGACGGGCGGCAACCCAAGCCTGAAGCCGGAAGTGGCCGATACCTACACACTCGGTTTCGCCGTTGAGCCGATCAAGGACTTGAACCTGTCGTTGGACTGGTACAACGTCAAGGTCGAAGGTGCGATCGCAGGTATTGGTTACAACACCATCCAGATCCTGTGCATGGAGCAAAGCCTGTACTGCGACCGAATCCATCGCGATGCTCGCTCGGGTCAGTATGACCTGTGGGTGGGCTTGGCTTCGGATCCGGGCACCGGTCACGTCAACAACCTCGCCGGTAACCTCGGTGTGTACAAACGCTCCGGTCTTGATTTTTCGGCAGCTTATTCTTTCGATCTCGGTCCGGGTCGTTTGAATACCAGTTTGGCGGGTAACTTCATTCTGAAGGACTTCACCCAGACACTGTCCAGTGCACCGAGCACGGCTTACGACTGTAAGGGCTTGGTCAATGACACCTATATGTGCCAATCACCCAAGTGGCGCCATATCGCCTCGGCGCGTTACTCGTGGGGGCGCTACACCGCAGGCCTGCGCTGGCGCCATATCGCCAGCATGGACTACAAGGACGTAGATGGCACCCAGTTGTCGGATGTCATTTGGCTTGGGAAGGGCGTGCCTTCGTTCAACTACATCGATCTGAGCGGCAGCGTGAATGTTGGGCCGGCGGTGGTGAACTTTGGCGTGAACAACGTGTTCGACAAAGAGCCGCCTTTCGTCGGTGACAGCGGTCTTGCCGCCAACGCCAACGCCTTGGGCGGATACGACCAAGTGGGTCGTTATATCTTCGGTAGCATTACGCTGAAGTTCTGATCAACGCGGTAATTGTTTTAATGTAGAAAAAGGCGGCGGGTTTCGACCCGCCGCCTTCTTTTGTAGCGGCCTTTCGGCTAATTCAACCGCCTTGCCCATCTTTGGGTATCGGCTTGCTGTCCATCTCACGCTTAAGCTCCTTACCCGCTCTTTCGCGGGCCTCCCATTGCTCTGGCGTCAAGCACACGCGTTTCTTCATGCGGCTGCCGGTGACCTCTTCGGATTGGCAGACCTTGCCGTTTTGTTTATCGGGTTTGCTGGGCTCGTGCTGTTCTGCTGCTTGCGGCATAGCGTGTGCGGTTCCAAGTGACAACAGCGCGGTGATTACTGCGGCCAACAAGATGCGATAGCTGGGTTGAATAGACATGGTTGAATCCTTAGAGACATTGAGTGATAGGGCCGGTGCGGCGTATGTCGCGTTGCGCACGCAATCATCCCCATGTGGTTACCGTATGCGACGTACTCGTAACGTCACGCCGCTGGGGGTAACCAAGACATAGCCGGAAAGAAGGCCTTTACGCACCTCTACAGGGTCACCTGGCTTCACATGGCCGCCGCTGCTTGACTCTGTCATCGTCCAAACCTGCCCGTTTTCAAGATTGAAACTGCGCTGCCCGCCGCTGGCATAGTCAACCGTGGTGATCCGGCTCTCGACATGTTCTGGAGAGGCAGATTGGCTTGGAGTGAGTGCAGCATCTCGCGGCTTATCTAAGCCAAAAGAGGCGCGTGCCTTGGCCTTTGCGGCTTCGATCACTTCAGGTGGTGGTGGATATGCCTTGTCGTAGCAGGCCAGTCGCGCAGCAGGTTCGGGCACGTTGGCGCAGTGATGAGGTGCCTGCTGTGCAGCAAGCGGAAGCGCGAATAGTGTGAGAAGCGAAGGTATAAGGAAGCGCATCATCATTATCCGTTCGGTGAATTAGCAGATTGCCCTGTCGGATCACACATTGCTGCCTTGTCCGTGCCAGTCGCGCATGGCTTCTTCCAGCGCAACTACGGCCTCACGCTCCGCGTGTGATAACAGGGGGTTCCAGACGTCGAACATTAAGATGACGCGAAGCTGCTGGCTGTCGTTGCGGGCCTCGTGCTCTAGAGTGTCGTCAAACACCCAGCATTTGCCTTCGCGCCATGGTTTCCAGTCGTAGCCCACCCGAAAGTTACAGCCCTCCGGTACCACCAGTGGCAAATGCGCAACTAGGCGTGCGTTGGTCTCACCTGTGTGCGGCGGAATATGGGCGCCGGGTGCAAGTGCAGAGAACATGGCATTCGGGCAAAGCCCGGCAATTCTTGCGGTGTCCACCATCGCGAGCACTTCGGCCGTGTGCGGGCATTGTGCGAGGTGTTCGTGAACCGGTGCGCCATGCGAATACAGGTGAAAACCGCTCCAGTTGCGTGAATGATTGAGCTTGTCCCACTGGTTAACTGGATCGCCCGGCTTGTACTGGATATAGGGCACGAACTCTTCGCCACGGCTGGCGAGCATGGCCTGTAACTCTTCTTTGATGGCGTCTGTGCGCGCTTCCACTGCTTGCATCCACGGGAATAGCGCATCGTCGTAATAAGTGATTGCGGGGAGACGCGGTATCTGCAGGCGGTTGCACTCTGAATGATAGGGGCGTGTTTTTCCGGCCAAGATAGACGCCGCCTCATCCCAGCGGCCTTGTAGGGTTGCATCCATCGTGCCGCGTTGTGCCGCCACCTTTTGGCGAAGAAAGTCGAAAAGGTCTTCGGAGTTACGCCGCACTATATCGCGCGCGTGCTGTAAGCGGCGCTGTAGTGCGCTGGGCCACTGTGGTTCGGGCGGGGCAACCTTTAGCACGTCACGGAACATCGTTGCCGCTAAGGGGACATTGCCCTGTCGCTCCATGAACTCAGCTTTCCCAAGTAACCCAGGCAGGAAGTAAGGATCGCTGATTAGTGCCGCATTGATCGCCTGCCATTCCGCATCCACATTGCCAGCATCGCGGTGCACGCGGCTTAGCGTGATATGGATCATTGGGTCTTGCGGCGCGTGGTTGCGTGCGGTGTCTAGCATCTGCAGCGACGCCGCTAAATCACCGCGTTGATACGCGTGGACGCCAAGGCTAAACAAAGCTTGCACATTGCCCGGATCGCGCGATAGCACCTGCTCCCACGCGCACTCTGCATCCCCCCAACGCCCGGTTGCTGCAGCGTTGCCTGCCGCCTTGATAAGGCTCTCTAAGTTGTCCACAAATTCCCCGGAAATGTGTTGCGTATCGCGATGATACTTAACCCCGGGTCATCCTAGCATGACCCAATCCCCGCCAACTTCTCCAACGCTTCTGCGTACTTGGCGCGGGTTTTTTCAATGATCTCGGCGGGCAACTTGGGGCCGGGTGCGGTTTTGTTCCAATCCAGCGTTTCCAGATAATCGCGCACGAATTGTTTGTCGTAACTGGGCGGGCTGATGCCAACGGCGTAGTGCTCGGCTGGCCAGTAGCGGCTGGAGTCGGGGGTGAGCATTTCGTCCATCACATACAGCTTGCCGTCTGCATCCGTGCCAAATTCAAATTTGGTGTCGGCCAAAATAATGCCGCGTTGCGCCGCATAGTCGCGGGCGAAGCTGTAAATGGCGAGCGTGGCATCACGTACGGCTTCGGCCAGCTCGCGGCCAACTAAATTCACTGCGGCGGCGAAGTCGATGTTTTCATCATGATCGCCTACTGCGGCCTTGGTGGATGGGGTGAAGATCGGTTCGGCCAGTTGTTGCGCCTGTTGCAGGCCTGCGGGCAGTGCGATGCCGCTGATCGCACCGCTGCGCTGGTAGTCTTTCCAGCCGCTGCCGATGATGTAGCCGCGCGCGATGCATTCCACAGGAACAGGTTTGAGTTTTTTCGTCACCACTGCGCGCTTGGCGTACAGCGCAGCGTTCACACCCGTTGGAAGCACGCTGGCAACATCCGTGCCGGTGAGATGGTTGGCGATGATGTGCTGGGTTTTATCGAACCAAAAATTGCTGATCTGGCAGAGCATCTCGCCCTTGCCGGGGATCGGGTCGGGCAGCACCACATCAAATGCAGAGAGGCGGTCGGTGGCCACCATCAGCAGGGTGTTATTGCCAAGGTCGAATACGTCGCGCACTTTGCCGCGGTGGATCAGGTTTAGGCCGGGGAGATCAGATTGCAGCAGGGTGGTCGGCATAAGGGGAGGAATAGAGGATCGGGTTGCATAGTGTAAGCCCGTTAGGCATTTGCCCTGTAAACTGACGCCATGCGCCGCTGGTACGGACAATTTTTAGGCTTTCTCGCAGGCTGGATGCTGCTTCGGCACCCGGTGGGGGGCTTTTTGGGGTTTTTGATCGGCTATGGCTTTGATCACGACTGGTTTTCATCCCAGCGCAGCCGCCCATCACACGATCAGCAAAACGCCCCTCCGCCCGGCAACGCCGATATCGACTGGGCTTATCAAGTCTTCGAGCTGCCTGAAAATGCCAGCGATGCCGACATCGACCGTGCCTACCGCCGCCTGATGAGCCAATACCACCCCGACCGCGTGGCAGGGGCCGCCCCGGACATTATCAAGCTGGCGGAACAAAAATCCCGCGAGATCAACGCGGCTTACGACCGCATCCAGAAATTGAGGAAATCATGAGCACGCAATCCACCGTCATCGCCCCGTCGATCCTGTCCGCCAATTTCGCCAAGCTGGGTGAAGAAGTGGACAACGTGCTGGCCGCCGGCGCCGACTGGGTGCATTTCGACGTGATGGACAACCATTACGTGCCTAACCTCACTATCGGCCCGCTGGTCTGCGAGGCGCTGCGCAAGCATGGCGTGACCGCGCCGATCGACGTGCACCTGATGGTAGAGCCGGTCGATGGCCTGATCCCGATGTTCGCCGATGCTGGCGCCAGCCATATCAGCTTCCACCCCGAGGCCAGCAAGCACGTGCATCGCAGCGTGCAGCTGATCAAGTCGCGCGGCTGCCAGGCCGGGCTGGTGTTCAATCCGGCCAGCTCGCTGGACGTGCTGGAGGTGATGCTGGATGAGATCGACTACGTGCTGCTGATGTCGGTCAACCCCGGCTTCGGCGGGCAATCCTTCATCCCCTCCGCACTGAAGCAGCTGCAAAAAGTGCGCGCGATGATCGACGCCAGTGGCCGCCCGATCCGACTGGAGATCGACGGTGGGGTCAAGCCCGATAACATCGCCGAGATCGCCAAGGCCGGTGCCGATACTTTCGTCGCTGGCAGCGCGATCTTCGGCAAGCCGGACTACGCCAGCATCATCGCGCAGATGAAGCAGGCGGTGGCTGCCACGCGCTGAGGTAGCCGTTAAGCCCTTCTGTGTTCAAGGTCTGTGCGGCCTTGTTCCAGTTGAGGTCAGCGCCGCCAGCGAGTTTTTCAAGCACGGCGACAATGGCAAGCTCGACTTCCGGAAGCTGCAAGTCTTTTGGTAGTTGGCTGCGTTGTTTGATCGCTTCAAAAACGGCGGCGTTGGCTTCTGCGTAACTGAGTTCGGGTGTTGCGCCATGGGCGCGCTGCCAGCGCTCACTGCTCAGTACGCTGTTGACGTGTGATTGAAGTAAATACGTCGCACGGCCGATCAATTTCAGGTTGCCCGGTTGTACCGCCGTCATGGTATTGCCCACGGTGCGGCCAAGCCGCGCCATCACCGCCGTAGAGTGCGCGTTGAGTAGCATCTTCAATGCCAGTGTGCGGCCTAAGTTCAGCGGGTCATTGGTCTTGGGAAGGTCTAGGGTGATGCGGCGCACAGACGGTGCCAGCGTTTGAATGGCGGCAAGGTTTGGTGCCGATGCGGCATGCTGGCCCACAGAGACCACGATCAAATTCGCTTTGGCCGCGTTGAAGGCTTTGATCCAGTCGGAGGTGAGCGTGCTCACGGATTCGTCGGGATACGTGAGGTACACGCCGAGATCACCTGCAGCGGGGGCGATGCGCTGGCGGTTATTGGCCGACCACGACAGGTCATACAGTGTTTGCTGCTCACCGCCTGCGCGCTGCAGGCTGCGTAAGGCAGTATCCAGCAGCGATGGGTCATCGACTTGGGTTTCGAAGGCAGGCTTGTACTGACGGGCATCAAGGCCGTGGAAGGGGCGGTGCAGCAGGGCGTCCCAAGCGCGTTCGCGGCTATCGGTGGGGCTAACGACGCGAATCCAAGAGCTAGGGGTAAGCGCCGAGGTTGGATCCAGCGGAGCAAGGCGGAATGTCGGCGCGCGCTCAGTGACATCCACAAACACGGGCATCAGCGCTGCATTAGCAAGATAGGTGGCACGGTGCGCCTGCTGATAAGTGGCAGCTTCTGTGCGCGTCCACGCTTCGACCTGCTCCGCGCTTGATGCGACGGTGCGCTGCAAAGTTTGGAACGAGCGCAACCGTGATTCCAGCGTATCGCTATGCGCGAACCCCAAGCGTTTGGCGGTGGCCGTATCAAGCTGCGGCAGTAATAGCGCACGCAGCGCATCTTCTAAAACCAGCCCCAGCGCATACAGACTTGTCGTGGTGGCTTGCATGCGGGTTGAGCCGGTGATGGCTTGCGGGCCAGTGGGCAGTGCAATCTTTTGAATGCGTGGGTCGTCCAATACTTTGCGGCTACGGTCAAACGGGCGCAGCACGTCGTCGGGGTTGTTGTACACAAACCAAACCCGATCTGGCGTTGCTCCTGCTTGCTCGGCGGCGGCCAGTGCAGTACCAATCACCGCCGAAGTTTCGCCGCCTTCGGTGACCGCGAACACCACATCTTCTTTACCAATGCCGTTATCGTGTAGCTGCAGCGCACCGATCAGCTGCAAGTCTTCAAAGCCTTCCAGTGAACTAATCAAAGCGCGATCACCGCCGGTGATTTCACCGCGCACGCGATTTAGTAAATCGGGCGGCAATTTCTTCGCAAGCGCAGGCCAGGCGGGGTCTGCTTGTAAGCGCAGCCAGAATGGCCGCCAGATGCCGCTTTCCAGCGTTTCTGCGAGCCGCCCGGTGGAGCCTGTGCCATAAAAATAAATGCGATGGCCGTTGCGCAGTGCATTCTGTACGGCCGCAGACGCCGCATGCAGTTTGGCCATGCGCGCAGGATCTTGCGCCACTTCTTGAAAGGTGCGTGCTACGTCTTCATCCACCGAAAAAAGCTGCTCAAGCGCGGCTTGCGGATCTGCTTGCGCTGCGCTGCTGAGGTTCCATGTTTTTGGATGACGCTGCTCGGTGAGCAGCGTATGCAGCTGAAATTGGGTGCGCTTATGAACGAATTCATCTGATGCGGGCGAAGGCGGTAGCCCTAAGCGATCTGCCGCAGCGCTAGAGCTAAGGCTGGCTACGCCAAGCGATAGGGAGCAGGCGATCTGCACAGCGAGGCGGGACATCGGTTGTGCTTTGTGATTCATGGGAGCACCTAAGCCGAAAAGTAGGCTGAATAATTTATTCCAAACATGTAATTACATGTAATTTTGCATTTTTGCAAATCACGTTGCGTCATGCCGCGCGCTTAAAGAAGGCAATAAAGCGATATACACATGCCTTGCTGCGATTGCGAAACGCTGCGCTTTACCAGTACAGTGAGGGGATGAACCGAGTGATTCCTTCTTTCGAGCATGGCTGGCGATGGTGGCGTGGCAATGCCGCCGCAATCGCTCATACGCCTGTTTTGAAGGACGCACCGCATGATGACGCACGCCCAGTTCAACCAATACGCCGCTGACGGCTACACCCTTATTCCCGTTGTGCGCGAGGTGCTGTCCGACCTCGATACCCCGCTTTCGGTATATCTGAAGCTCGCCGACGGCCCACATACCTATCTATTTGAATCGGTGGAAGGCGGCGAGCGTTTTGGTCGCTATTCGATCATCGGTTTGCCCGCGCGCCGCGTGTATGAATTTCGCGGCCATACGCTGCAAGTGCGTGAGCACGGGGATGTCATCGAAACCCGCGAGGTGGCTGACCCACTTACGGAAGTCGAGCGCTTGCGCGCCGCGCATAAAGTGCCGCAGTTGGCCGGACTGCCGGGCTTCAACGGCGGCTTGGTGGGTTGGTTCGGGTTTGAATGTATCGAATACATCGAGCCTCGGCTAAAAGCCAACGCGAAGCCAGATGAATTAGGCACGCCCGATATCTTGTTGATGCTGAGCGATGAATTGGCGGTGTTTGATAGCCTCAAAGGCCGGCTGTATCTGATCGCCCATGCTGATCCGAACCAACCGCAGGCATGGGCGCGTGCAAATCGCCGCTTAGATGCGTTGACGCATCGTATTCGCCACGGCGGTGCGCCTTACCCGGAAACGTTGCAGCCTGCGGCACTGGATGAAGCGGATTTCGTGAGCGGCTTCACCCATGATGGGTTTATCCATGCGGTTGAGAAGTCCAAGGAATACATCCGTTCGGGGGATGTGTTCCAAGTGGTGCTGAGCCAGCGCATGAGCGTGCCATTTCATGCGCGCCCGGTGGATGTGTACCGCGCCTTGCGCGCGCTGAACCCTTCGCCCTATATGTATTTCTTGGACACTGGGGCGACCCAAGTGGTGGGCTCGTCGCCAGAAATTTTGGTGCGTCAGCAGGCCGGAGCGGTAACGGTGCGGCCGATTGCAGGCACGCGCCCGCGCGGTGCCACGCATGAGGAAGATCTGGCGCTGGAAGCGGAACTGCTGGCCGACCCGAAAGAACGCGCCGAGCATTTGATGCTGATCGACTTGGGGCGCAATGACGTAGGGCGCGTCAGCACTGCGGGTAGTGTGGCCGTGGGCGAGCGCTTTGTGATCGAGCGCTATAGCCATGTGATGCATATCGTGAGTGAGGTCACCGGGGCGCTGCAGCCGGGGTTGAGCTATGCCGATGTGCTGCGCGCCACGTTCCCCGCAGGCACGGTTTCTGGCGCACCGAAAATCCGCGCGCTGGAAGTCATTCGCGAGCTTGAGCCCATCAAACGCAATGTTTATTCCGGTGCGATTGGCTATATCGGCTGGCACGGTGATGCCGATACCGCCATCGCCATTCGCACCGCTGTTATTCAAGACGGACGCCTGTACGTGCAGGCAGGCGCGGGCATCGTGTACGACTCGGACCCGCAGAAAGAGTGGGAAGAAACCATGAACAAAGGCCGCGCACTGTTTCGCGCCGTGGCGCAGGCAGCGAAGGGGTTGTAAAGCCACTCGCAAGATTAAAAAAAGTTCATCCTGTGGAAACCTTGCGGTGAGGTGCACTGGCGCATCCTGATCCTGCGCTGGGGATAGGCCCCACCGAAATCAACCAAGGACACTGCCATGAACACCTTTCGTAATGCACTGGTCGCCGTTGCTTTGACTGCACTGGCGGGGACGGCATTTGCCACAACGCCGACGACACCGGCCGCTGCACCAGCGGCTAAAACTACAGCCGCGACAGCGCCAGCAAAGACATCTGCAAAGGCCGTGCATCACAAGAAGCAACATAGCGCCCCGGCTGCGGCCAGCGCTGCAGCCCCCGCTAAGAAGTAATAAAAAGTCGCGCTGGTTGACCCGCTTAATGGGTCGCCCGTTTCTCCGTCGTGCGCAGTTGCGCAAGCCATACCCCGCAGACCTACCGCTGCGGGGTATGCTTTTGTAAGGAGAATCGACGATGCGCATACTGCTGATAGAAGACGATGGCCACACCGCGAGCTTTATTAGCAAAGGTCTGCGCGAAGAAGGGCATGCCGTTGATCAGGCCAGTGATGGAAAACAAGGGCTGTTTTTAGCCAGCACGGAGCCGTATGACGCGGTGGTGCTGGATCGCATGTTGCCAGGGCTCGATGGGTTAACCCTGCTGCGTACGCTGCGCGGCGCAGGCAGCCGTGTTCCCGTGCTGCTACTCACGGCACTAGGGGATGTCGAGCATCGTGTGGAAGGGCTGCGTGCGGGTGCGGAAGACTACTTGGTAAAACCCTTCGCGTTTGCTGAGCTTAGTGCAAGATTGGAAAGCCTTATGCGACGTGAGCGCGGTGGTAGTGAACGGCAGGAAACACGCCTTGTGGTGGGGGATTTGGCGCTAGAACTGCTTGCGCGTGAGGCGCGGCGTGGCACGACGAAAATTGAACTTCAGCCACGTGAATTTCGTCTTCTGGAATATCTGATGCGCCACGCCGGGCAGGTGGTGACACGTACGATGCTACTGGAAGCGGTGTGGGACTATCATTTTGACCCGCAGACCAATGTCATCGATGTGCATATCAGCCGCTTACGGCAAAAAATCGACCACGGCTTCGACAAGCCAATGCTGCAGACCGTGCGCGGCGCGGGCTATCGGTTGGCCATATGACACGGTGGCGCGTTTCTGCAACAACGCGCCTCGCGCTGGCGGTAGCAGCAGGGTTTTTGCTGTCCAGTATTTTGCTTGGCACCAGTGTGTACTACGCCGTGTCCACACAGCTGCTGCAGGATGCGCGCGTGCTGGTGCGCGCCGACATGGGGGCGCTGCGCGATATTTATCGCAGTGGCGGAGGCACGGCACTGCTAGGCGAACTCAATGCACGCATTGAAGACGAAGGCGACCCCGATGCTGTCTATGCCATGGCGGATGCAAAGGGTAGGGCGCTGCTGGGGCGTTTGCCTAAAACTTTAGCGCCTGATGTGCATCGCCACTGGGTTGAGTTCAATGAAGAAAATCCCGATGGTGGTGCACCGCTACGCGTGATCGCGGTTGAACAGCGGTTGTCGCATGGTGAAACTGTTTTGGTTGGGCAGCGTCTACGCGCGCAAGATCGGTTTTTATCGTTGATGCAAAAAACGGCGCTGATGGCGCTACTGTTTGCCGCGGCGCTTGGGGCACTGGTGGGGTGGATCACCTCGCGCTGGGTTGCGCGGCGTCTGCGTCACCTAGATGCCACCGCCGCGCGCGTCGGATTGGGGGAGCTAGGGCTGCGTGTGCCGCTGGATCATAGTGGCGATGCGTTTGATCAGGTAGCGCATCGGTTCAATATTATGTTGGACCGAATTGAAGAACTTCTCGATGGTGTGCGTCATGCAACGGATCATATTGCGCATGATTTGCGTACGCCGCTTACGCGCTTACGTAATCGCTTAGAGCGCGTGCGCCAACGAGTATCCGAGCCCAATGAACAACGAGCGCTCGATCAAGCGCTGTTGGAGACGGATCAATTACTGCAGACGTTTTCTGCACTCTTGCGCTTGGCCAGAATCGAGGCCCAACCGCTCGCTGAAACTGCGCCGCTTTTGGATTTCAAAAGGCTCATTGAAGACGCGGTGGAGATGTATGCCCCGGTGGCCGACGAACGTGCGCTTCAGCTAGTGACGGCGTTGGCGCCGGTGTGCCTGCGCGGAGACCGTGATCAGCTCTTCCAGCTAATTACCAATCTTCTGGATAACGCGCTGAAATTTGCACCTACAGGAAGTGCGATACAGGTTGAATTGCACGTGCTTCAAGCCAATGTGCAATTAGTGGTGGCCGATCGTGGGCCGGGCATTCCGGAGGCCGAGCGGGAGCGTGTGTTTGACCGTTTTCAGCGGATCGAGCCACACCGCGGCACGCCGGGCTTTGGGCTGGGCTTAAGTCTGGCGCGTGCGATTGCCAAGCACCACGGTGGACGCATCGAATTGCACGACAATGCCCCCGGGCTGCGCGTCGATGTCATATGGCCATTGCCATAAATTCCGCCACGAGCGTTTGCTTGCGTTATCCTGCAAGGCCCTACGTGAGCCGCCTGCCATAAGCGCAGATCACCATGCTTTTGATGCTCGATAACTACGACAGTTTTACCTACAACCTTGTGCAGTACCTGCAAGAGCTCGGCGCTGATGTTCGCGTGGAGCGCAATGATGCGCTGAGCGTTGCACAAATCGCGGCGCTGGCGCCAAGCAAAATTGTGATCTCCCCGGGGCCGTGCACACCCAATGAGGCCGGTGTTTCGCTGGACGTGCTGCGTGAGCTTGGGCCACACATTCCAATTTTTGGCGTCTGCTTGGGCTATCAGGCGTTAGGCCAAGTCTATGGTGGGCAGGTCGTGCGCGCGGGGCGCATCATGCACGGCAAAACCTCGCCCATCCATCACAACGGAGGCGGTGTGTTTGCCGGGCTACCAAGTCCGTTTGAAGCCACGCGTTACCATTCGCTGGTGGTGGAAAAAAACAGCGTGCCAAAGTGTTTGGAAGTCACCGCGTGGACGGAAAATGCCGACGGCAGCGTGGAGGAATTGATGGGCCTACGCCACCGTGAGTTCCCGGTGGAGGGCGTACAGTTCCACCCCGAATCCATCCTTACCCAGCACGGCCACGCCATGCTGAAAAACTTTTTGGAGCGCTGAGCGTGGGCATCACACCACAAGAGGCGCTACAGCGCGCCATCGAGCACCGCGAAATCTTTTTTGATGAAATGGTCGATCTGATGCGTCAGATCATGCGCGGTGAGGTGAGTCCGTTAATGACCGCGTCGATTTTGACGGGGCTGCGGGTGAAAAAAGAAACTGTAGGAGAAATTGCTGCAGCCGCAACGGTATTGCGCGAATTCGCGCGCCCTGTTGCTGTGGCCGATCGGCACAATATGGTGGATATCGTCGGCACCGGTGGCGATGGTGCGCATACCTTCAATATCTCTACCGCTTCCATGTTTGTGGTGGCGGCAGCGGGGGCCAAGGTTGCCAAGCACGGCAACCGCAGCGTGTCGTCGAAGTCGGGAAGTGCAGATGTGCTGGAAGCACTCGGTGCGAAAATCGAGCTGCAGCCCGAGCAAGTGTCCGCCTGCATCAATGAAATTGGCATCGGTTTTATGTTTGCGCCGGTGCACCATCCGGCGATGAAAGTCGTGGCGCCAGTGCGTCGCGAAATGGGCGTGCGCACCATCTTCAATATCCTTGGCCCACTCACCAATCCTGCCGATGCGCCAAATACGCTGATGGGTGTGTTCCATCCAGACCTAGTAGGCATTCAGGTGCGCGTCTTGCAAGAGCTCGGCGCGCAGCGCGCGCTGGTGGTGTGGGGGCGCGACAATATGGATGAGTTGTCGTTGGGGGCGGGTACGCTGGTGGGTGAATTACGCGACGGCAAGGTGCGCGAGTATGAGCTGCACCCGGAAGACTTCGGCATTGCGATGGCGCATAGCCGCAATCTGAAAGTATCCGATGCGCAAGAGTCGAAAGTGATGCTGCTAGATGCGCTGGAAAACCGTGATGGGTTACCGCTGCAGATCGTGGCCTATAACGCCGGTGCCGCGCTGTACGTGGCGGGCGTGGTGGAAGACATTGCCGAAGGCATTACCCGTGCGCGGCAAGTGATTGCTAGCGGCGCGGCGCGCGCCAAACTGGGCGAGTATGTCGCCATGACCCGCGCTTTGGCCGCAGCGTCGTGAAACTCGTTACACTGCGCATCCCTTGAGGCGGTGATGGCCCCATGCACGACGTGTTGAAGCGCATTCTTGCGCGCAAGCAAGAAGAAGTAGCCGAGCGCCGCGCTCAGTTGGCGTTAGACGCGGTAAAAGCGCGCGCAAACAGTGCGTTGCCACTGCGTGGTTTTGCTGATGCGGTAGCGGCCAAAATTGCGGCAGGCCAATCGGCGGTGATCGCCGAGGTAAAAAAAGCCAGCCCCAGCAAAGGTGTGATCCGTGCGGAGTTTGATCCTGCGGCCATCGCCCGCAGTTACGAAGCAGGCGGCGCGGCGTGTTTGTCGGTGCTCACCGACGTGGATTTTTTCCAAGGTAGCGATGCCTATCTGCAACAAGCGCGTGCGGCCTGCGCACTGCCGGTGTTGCGCAAAGATTTTATCGTTGACGAATACCAGCTTTATGAGGCGCGTGCGCTGGGCGCGGACTGCGTGCTGTTAATTGCCGCGGCGCTGGATGATGTGCAGCTGGCCGAGTTTGCATTCATTGCTGCCGAATTGGGTATGGATGCGCTGGTGGAAGTGCACGATATTGATGAATTGGAACGCGCCTTACCGGTGCCTGCGCGCCTGCTGGGAATCAATAACCGCAATCTGCGCACGTTTGAGGTGTCGCTGCAAACCACACTGGCGCTAAAGAGTGCAGTGCCCGCAGACCGCATCTTGGTAACGGAAAGTGGCATCTTGGCGCATGAAGACGTGGCGCTGATGCGCTCGGAAGGGGTGCATGCCTTCCTCGTTGGCGAAGCCTTTATGCGTCAGCCGGAGCCGGGGCAGGCGCTTCAGGATCTATTCGCATGAGTGAGGCGTATCCGTCGCCAAGTGCCGATGCGCCGTTGGTGGTGTTTGACTTTGACCACACCCTCTACGACGGTGATTCTGGCAGCCATCTGTTCAAGTGGCTGATCGGGCGCGCGTGGTGGCGACGCGTGTTGGCGCTACTCATCGCACCTGTCGCGGGGCCGTTGGTGGCGTTTTTGCCCACGCGTCGCCGCGGTATTTCGGCGTTTGTGTGGGTGGGTACGTTCGGAATTTCTACACGCACAGAACTTGACGCGCTGATCGATCGCTACGTACAAACGCACGCCCCCGCGATCCGCGCGCGGCTGCTACCGCAGGCGCTCGAAGTATTTCAAAAGCATCGCGCAGCGGGGGATCGTGTGTTGGTGGCCACCGGCGCGCCACCGGAGCTGGCACGTGCCATTTTAGCCTTCGTCGCCCACCAAGACGTGCCGGTGATCGGTACGCTGCTCGGGCCGAAGCTGGGTGCGATGGGGGTGCTGCGCCACTGCCATTACGCGATGAAGATGACGATGATCCGCGAAGCGGGTTACGCCCAGCCGGTAGCCAGCGCTTATTCGGACAGCAGTGCCGATTTGCCTTTACTGCAGGCCGCGCAGCAGCCGGTGGTGGTAAACCCCAAGGCCGGGCGCGTGGCGATGTTCCAGCGCGTGCTGCCGCAAGGTACGCCTATTTTGAACTGGGGCTGCCCCGGCCGCGCTGGCGCAAAAGCCGCGTAAGGGGAGGCTTAGGCCGAGCCGAGTGGCTTGACGAAGCGCACCGAGCTGCCGCTGTAGCCGCAGGCACGATAAAACGCATGTGCCTCCACGCGCTGCACACCCGATGTCAGTTCGATGCGCGCCGCGCCCCCGCTGCGTGCGCGACGTTCGGCTTCTTTGAGCAGATGGCGGCCGACACCTTGGCCTTGTGCACTCGGGGTGACCACCAATGCAGTTACGCGGCAGGTCGTGGTGCCAAGCGGAAGGTAATACATAAAATCGAGCGCCACCAATCCACAAACCGCGCCCTGCCTGCGCGCCACCACAAGGGCTTGGCGGTCATTGGCCAGAATCGTGCTGATCCGTTCGGCGGCGTCATGAATGTCGCAGGGGTAGCCAAGCTCGGCCAGCAGGTGCGCCACATCATCGGCATCAGCGGGCACGGCATTGCGTAAATCCACGTCCAACGCGCGGTGGCCGGGAGAAAAAGCGTGGCTCATGCGCGCGAACTCCTAAACCGTTGAATTACCGGGTACCGTACACGACAACGGTCTTGCCGCGCGCGTGCAGTTTGCCGTCCACCTGTAGTTTTTTCAGAACGCGCCCGGCCATCTCCCGCGAGCAGCCCACCAGCCGCGCCAGCTCTTGCCGGGAAACACGTAGCTGGGTGCCCAGCGGGTGGCTCATTGCATCGGGTTCTTTGGCCAGGTCAAACAGGGTGCGGTAAATGCGGTCAGATACGTCCAAAAAGGCCAAGCGCCCGGCCTTGCGGCTGGTATCCAGTAGGCGCTGGCTGATTTGCGCGCCAATGGAGTACAGCAGGCGCGTGGCATCGTTGGCTTGGGCAGCGAGCAGGGTTTGCAGGCGCTCATAACTGATTTCTGCCAGTTCGCAGGCCGTGCGTGTGCGCAGCGCAACGTCGCGCTTCTCGCTTTCTACAAACAGCCCCATCTCACCCACGAACTCGCCCGCGCCGATATAGCCCAGCACCAGCTCACGCTCGTCACTTTCGCGGGCAATGATGCTCACCGAGCCAGAAATGATGTAATACACGGTGCCAGCGGGATCACCCGGATGAAACACGTCGGTTCGCGCCGGGTATTTGCGACGGTGGCAGTTGGTGATGAACCGCTCGACGGTGGCAAGGTCTGCGCCGAGAGGGCTGGCAGTGCGCGGCATGACGGGCTTCGAGAATTTATTGCTCATTCGGGATTGGGCACTCTTGAATGCGCTAGCTTAGGCCGAAAACGTGACCAAGAGCAAACTCTGCCGCGCGCATGGGGGCGGTTTGTCGCATAATGCGCCTCTTGTCTTGTTTCCGTTGGATCCAATGCCGTGGTCAAACCGCTGCCGCGCCTGAAACTTCAGGGCTTTAATAACCTCACCAAGTCGCTCAGCTTCAACATCTACGACGTGTGCTACGCCGCGTCGGAAGACGAGCGCAGGCGCTATATCGAATACATCGATGAAGAATATAACGCCGACCGGCTAACCCAGATTTTGACCGATGTGGCTGAGATCATTGGCGCCAACATCCTCAATATCGCGCGCCAGGATTACGACCCGCAGGGCGCGTCGGTCACGATTTTGATCTCCGAAGAGCCGGTGATCGACAAGGCCGACGCCAAAGGCGTGATTTCCGACGCTGTGGTGGCGCATCTGGATAAATCGCACATCACCGTGCATACCTACCCGGAAACCCACCCGGACAATGGCATTGCCACCTTTCGCGCCGATATCGATGTGTCTACCTGCGGCGTGATCTCGCCGCTGAAGGCGCTGAACTACCTGATCGAATCGCTCGAGTCCGACATCGTGGTGATGGATTACCGCGTGCGTGGTTTTACCCGCGACGTGAAGGGCAAGAAGTTCTTTATCGATCACAAGATCAATTCGATCCAAGACTATCTAGCGAAGAACATTCGTTCGCGCTACGAGATGCTCGACGTCAACGTTTATCAAGAAAACATCTTCCACACCAAGATGCACTTGAAAGACTTCGACCTTGATCAATACTTGTTCGAAGAAAAGGCGCGCAACCTGTCATTCAAAGAGCGCATGAAGATTGAAGCGCGGCTCAAGCGCGAGATCGAAGAGCTCTACCACGGCCGCAATTTGGTTGATTGACGACGTTGAGGTTGTGTCACCAAGGGCGTTTGCCATTGAGCGACACGCCGTGAATACGTCCATGTAGGCTTCTCGGCGGCATCCATGCCGCCGAAAGTCGCTCAATGGCAAACGCCCTTGGCGACACATTGGTGTGCATTTCAAAGGCGGTAGGCAACGGCTTTCATTACTTTTGAAGCCCCAGCCATCAGCGTAGGAATAGGCGGCGGTAGTGTGCGCGCACCTGCTGCTTGCGCGTTGTCGGCGTGACGCACTTCGTCGTCTTTCATTACGCGCAAAATAGCGCGGCTGCGCGTGTCGGCTTCGGGTAGCGTTTCAAGGTGCTCGGCTAAATGCGCTTCCACCTGACGCTCGGTTTCCACCACAAAGCCAAGATTCCAGCCATCGCCGCGCAGGCCAGCGGCAACGCCAATGGCGAAGCTGCCTGCATACCACAGCGGGTTGAACAGGCTGGGGCGGTCGTTGAGCTCACGCAGGCGGTCGGCGCACCAAGCGAGGTGATCGGTTTCTTCCTGCGCGGCTTCCAGTAAATGTGCGCGGGTAGCCGGGTCGCGTGCTACGGCGGCTTGGCCGATATACAGCGCCTGCGCGCACACTTCACCCACGTGATTGATGCGCATCAAGCCGGCCGCGTGCTGGCGCTCGGCAGCGTTCAAGGCGGGGTCGGGTTCGGTAAGCCCTGGGTTTTCACGCTGCGCGCGTGGCTGCCCGCATACGGTCATTAGCGCGTTTTGCGCGGAATCAAGCAGACGGTCGAGCGGGCTGAGCTGGCGTAAGGTGTCCATAGCAGGGATTCTAAGCAGGAAGTTCCGGGTAGGAAACCCGCCGCTTGCATCCGCTGAAATGGGCTGCTATAGTTCCGCCTCTTTCCTGCCCGTGGGCTGGAAATACAACGCGAGGCAACGTTCCGGCTAATCAGCATTAGCGGAATTCGCCCGACTAAGCACCCCTAATCGAGTTTTTTATGAAGACTTTCATCGCCAAAAACGAGACCGTCCAGCGTGACTGGTACGTCGTTGACGCCGAGGGTAAGACCCTAGGTCGTCTGGCCGCAGCATTGGCCTATCGCCTGCGCGGCAAGCACAAGCCCGTTTTCACCCCGCACGTTGACACCGGCGACTACCTCGTCGTGATCAATGCTGACAAAATCGCGGTGACCGGTAAGAAACTGCAGGACAAGATGTATCACCGGTTCACCGGTTACATCGGCAACCTGAAGACCGAATCACTGGCACAGGCGCTGGAGCGCCACCCGGAACGCGTGCTCGAAATCGCGGTCAAGGGTATGTTGCCGAAGGGCCCGCTGGGCCGCACCATGTACCGCAAGCTCAAGGTGTATGCCGGTGCCGAGCATCCGCATACCGCCCAGCAGCCGCAGCCGCTCGATATCTAAGGTCAGACCAATCATGGCTATCACTCAGAATTACGGCACCGGTCGCCGCAAATCCTCCACCGCTCGCGTATTCCTGCGCAAGGGCAGTGGCACCATCACCATCAATGACCGTCCGCTGGACGAGTTCTTCGGTCGCGAAACGGCACGCATGATCGTGCGTCAGCCGCTGGAATTGACCAAGAACACCGAATCCTTCGACGTGTACGTCACCGCTGCTGGCGGCGGCACCACCGGTCAGGCCGGTGCGATCCGTCTCGGTATCGCCCGTGCACTGGTCGAATACGACGAAACCCTGAAGTCCGAGCTGCGTAAGGCTGGCTTCATGACCCGCGACGCCCGTGAAGTCGAGCGTAAGAAAGTGGGTCTGCATAAAGCACGTCGCGCCACCCAGTTCTCCAAGCGTTAATCGCGATACAATTTGCTGCATAGCCCCGTCGCCAAGCGGTAAGGCACCTGACTCTGACTCAGGCATTCGGTGGTTCGAATCCATCCGGGGCTGCCATATACAAAGTTGTACTTTCTTCAGAACCCGCCGTCAGGCGGGTTTTGTCGTTTTGATTGCAGGCGTGGTGCGACAATACGGAACTGTTGAGAAGTGAGAGTGCAATGCCCGCCGTCGCCAGTTTTTCACCGCCTGTACTAGCGCTTACGCAGTTGGATACCGCCCTGCGCGAACGCGGCTATGTGCTGCTTGCGCCCGCTGATGTGGCCACATTTGCAGGCGTGCGCCTACAAGCGCTGGATGCGCTGACACCAAGCTGGAGCGCGCTATGTCTGGATCACTATTTGAAAGATGGCGGACGTTACCGCAAGCGTCGGCATTCCTGCTTTATTGTTGAAAACGGCGTGTTGCAGCCGGTGCCGCACCGGATGCATTACCAGCCTTTGGAATACAACGCCCTACACGGCGGGATGGAGCGTTGGTTCGAGCCAGTGGCTCCCGAAACCGCGGCCCAGCCCGCATGGCGCGCCCTGATCTTGGCGCTCACCGCGGCCTGTCAGCGGCAAAAGCCAGCAGCGCGCTGGTACGTGGAAGCGCATCAGTTCCGCATTGATACCAGTGATGGGGTGGGCCGCCCCACACCGGAAGGCGCGCACCGCGATGGTGTCGATTTTGTCGCCGTGCTGTTGGTCGCAAGGCATGCCGTGAAAGGTGGCGAGTCACGGGTATTTGAAGCACAGGGGCCGAATGGGCAGCGCTTCACCTTAACCGAGCCATGGTCGCTGCTGCTGATGGACGATACGCGGGTGATCCATGAATCCACCCCGATCCAGCCACTAGACGCCGAAGGCGGCTACCGTGACACCCTTGTGCTGACCTTCCGCGCTGCGGGATTTTTGGGTGAAAATGCGTAATTAGCCCCATGGCAACACTTTCCTACCCATGGCCTTAACGCGGACTTTCGGCGGCATGGATGCCGCCGAGAAGCCTACATGGATGTATTTACGGCGTGTCCGCATTAAGGCCATGGGTAGGGAAGTGGTGCAGCGGGATACGCTACTTTGAATATCAAGTTACAATTGCAACTAATAACGAAAGTATTGAGGTTGATATGAAGCTGGGTTCACTCAAAGAAGGCGGGCGCGACGGCACGCTGATCGTGGTGTCGCGCGATTTGACGCGCGCCGTGCGTGCTACAGACATTGCGGCCACCTTGCAGCGCGCGTTGGAAGATTGGGAAGACGCGGCGCCGCGGCTCAATGCACTTTACGAAGATTTGAATGCCAACCAAGCGACGGGCGCGTTTGATCTTGATATGCACGCACTGGCTGCGCCGTTGCCGCGTGCTTACGAATTTGTCGATGGCAGCGCCTACCTGCCGCACGTCGAGCGCGTGCGCCGCGCGCGTGGCGCGCAGGTGCCAGAGAGCTTCTACGTCGACCCTCTGATGTACCAAGCCGTAAGCGCAGGCTTTCACGGCCCGCGTGATTCGGTCAAGGTGGTGAGCGAAGACTATGGCATCGACCTTGAAGCCGAAGTGGTGATCGTGACCGACGATGTGCCGATGGCGGTCACTCCCGACCAAGCCGCCGAGCACATTCAGCTGATCGGGCTGGTGAACGACGTGAGTTTGCGCGGGCTGATCCCGCCGGAATTAGCCAAAGGCTTCGGCTTTTTGCAGTCCAAACCGCGCAGCGCGCTTAGCCCGGTCTTTGTGACCCCAGATGAGCTGGGCGAAGCCTGGCAAGACTGCAAAGTGCATCTGCCCATGCTGACCCATATCAACGGTAAGTGGTTTGGTGCGCCGCTGGCAGGGGTGGATATGCAGTTCAACTTTGCCCAGTTGGTGGCGCACGCGGCCAAGACTAGGCCGCTGTCGGCAGGCACCCTCGTCGGCTCGGGCACGGTGGCAAACGAAGACACTTCACTTGGTGCTTCTTGCTTTGCCGAGCAGCGCACCGTAGAAACCCTACGTGATGGCAAGCCCAGCACGCCGTTTATGGCGTTTGGCGACGTTGTGCGCATCGAAATGCTGGATCAGGCCGGGCATAGCGTGTTTGGCGCGATCGAGCAAAAAATTGAACAGCAGCCGCTGCCACGCGGCGCAGGCGGTTGATTTCAGGCCATTAGCGGCGCGCCACGCCCGTCGTGGTGCGCTAAGGTGTCTTCTATGAGCGAGCCGTTGACCCTGTATTCCTATTGGCGCTCCAGTGCAGCCTACCGGGTGCGTATTGGGTTGAATCTAAAGGGGCTGGAATACAACATCGTTCCGGTGCATTTGGTCCAAGGGGGCGGGCAGCAGCACGCGGAAAGCTATCGCCAAATGAATCCGCAAGAGCTGGTGCCAACACTTAGCCACGGCCAGCGTCAGCTCACTCAGTCGCTGGCCATCTTGGAATATCTCGACGAAGTTTGGCCGGAGCCTTCGCTACTCCCGGCCACCGCACGCGAGCGCCAGAGGGCGCGTGAATTGGCGCTGCTGGTGGCCTGCGATGTGCATCCACTGAATAATTTGCGGGTGCTGCAGTATTTTGACCGCGAGTGGAACGTGCCGCAGCCGGAGCGCGATGGCTGGGTGCGGCACTGGATCGAAACCGGGTTTGCGGCGCTGGAAGCCATGTTGGATGGGCACCCGTCAACCGGTGAGTTTTGCGAAGGGAATGCGCCAACACTAGCCGACTGCTGCCTAGTTCCACAGGTCTATAACGCTAGGCGCTATGGCGTTGAGATGGGCGCGTATCCCACGATTGCGCGCATCGAGGCGCACTGCCTCACACTGCCGGCCTTTGATGCGGCGCGCCCGGAACATCAGCCGGACGCGCCTGCGGTGTAGCGCGAGGTTAGAACACGTCGGCGTAAGGGTCGTGTTCGGCGCCAGAGCCTTCGGATAGGCGGAACTTCAACGCGAGGCCATCGCGTGAATCGGCCGCTTTGAGCGCCTCTTCCATTTCGATACGGCCTTCCTTGTAGAGCCGGAACAGGCACTGATCGAAACTCTGCATGCCGTCTTGCAGCGAGTTTTCCATCGCCAATTTAACTTCATGCACTTGGCCGCGGCGCAGTAGGTCGCGGATCATCGGCGTGTTGATCAGTACCTCGGTGGCGGGCATGCGGCGCCCGTCAACGCCCACTACAAGGCGCTGGCTCACCACGGCCTTTAGATTGAGGGCGAGGTTCATCAGCACGTTCTTGTGCGCACCTTCGGGGAAGAAGTTGAGCACGCGCTCGATGGTCTGGTCGGCGTTATTCGAGTGCAAGGTGGCAAGGCAGATATGCCCGGTTTCAGCGAACGCGATCGCCGCCTCCATCGTCTCCGCGTCGCGGATTTCGCCGATGAGGATCACGTCGGGTGCTTCACGCATCGCATTTTTTAGCGCAGCGTGGAAGCTGTGCGTATCCAGCCCCACTTCGCGCTGGTTAACGACCGAAAGTTTATGCCGGTGCAGGTATTCGATCGGGTCTTCGATGGTCAGAATATGGCCGGGGCTGGTGCTGTTGCGGTGGTCGATCATCGACGCCAGCGTGGTGGATTTACCCGAGCCGGTAGAGCCAACGATCAGCACCAATCCACGCGGTGCCATGATGATGTCCTTCAGCACCGGCGGCAGCTGCAGCTCTTCAATTGTAGGAATGACGCTGCGGATGGTACGAATCACCATGCCCACCTCACCGCGCTGCTGAAACACATTCACGCGGAAGCGGCTGCAGCCGGGTACCGAAATCGCCATGTTGAGCTCTTTTTCGCGCTCAAACTCGTCGATTTGCGCCTGATCCATTAGAGAATAAGCAATGGCTTTGCATTCCCCGGGTGCCAGTGGTGCATCGCTCATGGGCTGCAGGATGCCTTCCACCTTGATGCCAACGGGCGCACCGGTGGACAAAAACATGTCAGAGGCGTCTTTTTCCGCCATAAGCTTGAAGTAATAGTTGATATCCATTCTTGTCCCCAAATCATCATTGACGTTGCATCAGCGGCGGCGAGTTTCCACAATGGGGCATCTGCCGGATGAAACGACTTCCCATGCCAATTAGCTTCGCACAATTTCGCGTCACGCTGTATGCCCCCCTCGTCAGCACTGCGCTGTTGGTCACAGGTTGCGCCACACTGCCGCCGCCAACAGCCGAGTTGAGTGCGGCGCAGCAAGCGGTGATGCGCGCCGAGGCCGTGGATGCCGACCAGTACGCGCCGGAGGCGCTGCAACAGGCGCAGACAGCGCTACAGCAGGCGCAGGCGGCGTTTACACGCGGCAAGAACGACGATGCGCGCGGCGCGGCTGTGGAAGCCTCAGCCAGTGGCGATATGGCACGTGTGCGCAGCGAAGCGGCGCGGGTGCGGGCGGAATACCAGCAACGTTTCGATGAAGTGGCCACCCTGCAGGCGCGTTTACACCAAGAAGTGGCGCAAACAGGCGGCGTTCCGCTGGATATTGCGGTGGCGGGGGCG
Source organism: Thermomonas sp. (assembly GCF_019104945.1). Classification (GTDB taxonomy): domain Bacteria; phylum Pseudomonadota; class Gammaproteobacteria; order Xanthomonadales; family Xanthomonadaceae; genus Thermomonas. The sequence continues at coordinate 49,126 of NZ_JAHRWW010000014.1, forward strand.
AGTGATGAGCAGAAACTGCAGGCCTTGGATGCCGACCCTCGCTTGAATCCGTTTGCTCAGTTTGAACGATTACAGGCGCGGCAGGCGGTGGCGGCACTAGCAACCGTGAAGCGCCGTGATCTAAATGCCGCACTGACGCTGGCGCAGCGCCGTGTTGAAGTAGCAGGGCTGGCCGCACGCGTAGAAGCCACGCGGCGCGAGATTGAACGGCTTGAGCGTGAGCGTAGCGAGCTATTGGTGGAGGCGAGCCGTCGCGATGCCGATAAGGCGCGCGCTGAAACGGAGAAACTGCGCCTGCAGGCGCAGCTGGACGCAGAAGAGGCCGCCCGCCAGCAGGCGCAGGCCGAACAAGCCCAACAGCAAGAAGAAGTGCGCGCGGCACGGGCGCGTGAAGAAGCATTGGCCCGTAAAGAAGCGGAACTGGTCTCGGGGGCGAAATTGCCGCCGATGCAGGCAACCGATCAAGGCAACGTATTCACCTTTTCAGGTGCGGCCTTTGCCAGCGGAAAAGCGCAGCTCACCAAGGCGGCCGCCGCCAGCGTCAAGGCGCTGGGGCTGTATGTGAACGCGCTGCCGGGGCGCACGGCGCAGGTGGTTGGGCATACCGATAGCCAAGGCGACGCAGCGGCGAATCAGAACCTATCAGAGCAGCGCGCGCAGCAAGTGCGTGCGGGGCTTGTGGCAGCGGGCCTGAAGCGTGATCGGGTCACCGCACGCGGGGCAGGATCGGCCGAGCCGGTTGCCGACAACACCACGGCTGCAGGCCGCGCGAAGAATCGCCGGGTGGAAGTGGTTGTGCAAAATAATCTTTGAGAACAATAAGTTAACTTCTTGGGAAGGAAAAGTTTAGGCGCACTGTTTTTGTTGCAAAAAGGCTTGCCAAGCCTCCGCAACAGGCGTAGGGTCAGATACCCGGACGGTCTCATTTTCCTGCACCGTTCGGCCGGAGGTCGGCCGATGCCAGATGTGTTCGACAATTTCGAAGAATCGCTTTCAAAAACGCCCCGCGCGCTCGTGTGCCGGGGCGTTTTTGTTTCCCCACGCGCAGCGCCGAATTCCGGCAAGCGCATTCTTGAGTCAGGAGGTTTTCATCATGTTCGAAGCGCAACCGCAGGCTGATGTCGAGGCGTTGATGAAGGTAAACAGCGAATTTCGCCAACTGTACTTCAGGCACAAAGAGCTGGATAAGCAGGTGATGGATGCAGAGCTTGGCGTACTGCCAATTGATGACACCACGTTAGGCCAGATGAAACGCGAAAAGCTTGTGGCCAAGCAGCGTTTGCTGCAAATGTACGAACGCGCAAATTAAGCGCACGCGGGGCGGCGCAATGCCGCCTTGAGCTTCGCCTGCGGGTGGTGGCGGTGTCCTCGTTCGCCGTCGCCACTCGCGGGGTGATGTTCAGATCAAACGGGCGGCGGATGGTAACCTATGCAGGTTTCATCACAGGCACCGCCATGAGCACAATTTCTTCGGATCAAACAACGCCGCAGCACGGCGATTTGCGCGACTTGATCCCGCACCCGTTTTCAGCGGCGGGCACCGTTGTAGTGGGGCCGCAAGACACCTTGATTGCGGCATGGCAGAAGATGCAGCAGCACGGCATCAGCCAGCTGCCGGTGATGGAAGGCGAACGCATCGTGGGCATGTTGGATGAGTCCGACGTGCTGCTGCATGTCTATGGCGATGAAGCGCGCTTCCACGAACCGGTGGTTGAAGCCATGGTCAGTAAGCTTGATAAGGTCAATATGGCCGCCCCCATAGAAGTGCTGCTGCCGGTATTCGACCGTGGGCATGTCGCCATCGTGATGAACGGCGAGCAGTTTGTGGGGTTGGTGACCAGGATTGATTTGCTGAATTATTTGCGTAGCAAAGTCGGTTGACGGAGCATTTTCTTTTTATGCAGCTTGACTGTGGTGATAGTTGCGAGCAAGGCAACATCGTTATTGATTCTTCGGCTCGGGAAGGATACGGGTGGTGAAATATCTCTCAGCACTTCTGGCGCCGTTTCTGGCGTTGGTTAGGGACAGGGCGTTGATCTTGGAGTTGACTCGTCGCGAAGTGGATGGCCGCTACCGCGGCGCCAGCCTAGGCGTGCTCTGGTCCTTGGTCAGTCCATTTTTGCTGTTATGCATCTACACGATCGCTTTTGGTACGGTGATGGGCGGGCGCTGGCCGGAAGTACAGGCGGCTGGGACGCCGTTTTCCATCATCATGTTCGCTGGGATGATCCCCTATTTCGTGCTTTCCGAATGCATGATCCGTTCGCCGGAACTGGTGGTCGGCAATCCTTCCTATGTGAAGCGTGTGGTGTTTCCGCTGGAAATCCTGCCATGGCCGATGCTGCTGTCGGCATTGTTCCACTGCCTGATGAATGTGCTGGTATTCGTGATAATGCGCTTGGTGATGCAACATGATTTTGAATGGACGATTATCTATTTGCCATTTGTCATCCTGCCGATTGCAGTGCTTGGGTTGGGCATGGCTTGGTTCCTAGCATCAATCTCGGTGTATTTTCGCGACGTGCGGCAGGTGGTCGGGCTGGCAAGCATGGCGCTACTGTTTCTGTCGTCGGCAATGATTCCAACGGCGACGGTACCAGAGAAATACCGTGTGATCTTCCAGCTGAATCCGGTTTCGTTCATCGTGGATCAGGTGCGGGCCGTGTTGATCTGGGGTACCCAGCCGGACTGGGCAGGGCTAGTCGGCTACATGCTGGGAGCAGTTGCGTTCATGTATGCAGGCTATACCTGGTTCATGTCGACGAAGCGTGGGTTCGCCGATGTCCTCTGATGCAGCCGTCAAGATTTGTGGGGTCGGCAAGGTCTTTCCGATTTATGCCAAACCGCACCACAGGCTGCTGGAGATGCTGTCGCCGCGCGGCATGGAGCGTTTCCGCAGCGATTTTCATGCGCTGAAGGGTATCGACCTCGAAATTCGCAAGGGTCATACGGTTGGTATTGTCGGCCGCAATGGTTCGGGCAAGTCGACGTTACTGCAGATAATATGCGGTACCTTGGCGCCGACAACGGGTAGTGTGGAAGTAGTCGGTCGGCTTGCCGCGTTGCTGGAACTGGGGGCGGGTTTTAATCCTGAATTCACCGGATTGGAAAATGTCTACCTTAATGCGACAATCTTAGGCCTCGGGCGTAGTGAGATAGAGCAGCGACTAGATGATATTCTTTCATTCGCTGACATTGGCAATTTCATTAACCAGCCTGTCAAGAATTATTCCAGCGGCATGTATGTACGGCTGGCTTTTGCGGTGGCGATCAATGTCACACCGGAGGTTCTGGTGGTGGACGAGGCGCTGTCGGTTGGCGACGAGGCATTTCAGCGAAAGTGCTTTTCCCGAATCGAGAAAATTCGTGAAGCTGGGGCCACTGTGTTGTTCGTTTCGCATTCAGCGGGCACAGTGGTGGATCTTTGCGACCAAGCGATTCTGCTAGACGGTGGTGAGCTGTTGATGCAAGGTGCGCCTAAGCGAGTGGTGTCACTTTATCAGAAGCTGATCTATGCTCCCACCGAGCAGCAGTTGGAGATTCGTGAAGCCATTCGTTCCGACACGGAATCAGTAATCGCTGCCCAAACTACCGAGTCGACAGCTGTGCCAGAGAAGGCGGTTAAAGAATCCACGAAGCTTGAGGCTTGGTACGATCCGCACTTGTTGCCGGCATCGGTGATTGCATATCAAGATCGCGGAGCGACTATCGAAGACGCACACCTGAGCACGTTGAATGGAAGACGGGTCAATATGCTGGTCCATGGTGAGGAGTATCTCTACACCTATAAAGTGAAGACCCGTCGGACGCTGTCGCGGGTGCGTTGCGGTATGATGATCCGGACGACCACCGGCATTGAGGTGGGGGGGGCGGCCACTGATCCGGCGATGCCGCAAATGCAACTCGTATCTGCGGATGCGACGATCGAAGTGTGCTTCCGCATCCGATGTCTGCTCAACCCAGGTACGTATTTCCTCAATGCGGGTTGTCTGGCTGACACTGGTGCAATGGAGGAGTACATCGATCGGCGAGTGGATGTGGCGATGTTTCGTGTTATGCCCGACCACGCGATCCGGGCGACGGCACTAGTCGATCTTGTGATTGATGACAGCATAGAGTGGCGTACATGAGCGGCAATACGGCCATCGCCCTTCTCATTGTTGGCATGCACCGCAGTGGCACGTCAGCAGTTGCTGGCAGTCTTGCGCGGCTGGGTATGCCATTGGGCGAACGCCTGCTTGCGGCTGGCGAAGATAATCCAAAGGGCTATTTCGAGCATGAAGATGCTGTTCGTCTAAACGATGCGCTGCTGGATGGTTTGAATCGAAGCTGGGATGACCCGCGTAACCTGCCGGATGACTGGATGCAGATGCCCGCCGCAGACGAAGCACGCATCGCGATTGACCGCTTGCTTGGGCGGGATTTTTCCGGTGTCGCGCTGTTCGCGTTGAAGGATCCGCGGATGTGCCGACTGCTCCCGCTGTGGCTTGAAGTATTACGAGCGGCGAATGTGGAGCCTCGTGTGCTGCTGGTGGTACGTCATCCGTTCGAAGTTGCAGCATCTCTGAGTAAACGAAATGCTTTTGCGCCTGCACTTTCCGAAATTCTTTGGCTGGAACACATGTTGGCGGCGGAACGGGATTCACGCGATTGCAGGCGTGCTGTCCTTAGTTATGACGAGCTGATGGCAGCACCTCAAGACGCACTTCGTCATGTGGCGTCGGTACTTGATTTGGATGGGTTTTGTGCTTTGCGAGGCGGGGCTCTTTCGGAATTCGTGTCCGCCAATGACCGGCATTTCTCCGGGGGAACGTTGCTGTCGCCGGGTAGCGATTACGACGATATCGCAGTTGATGCATTCAAGCTATTCACGCAGTTACCGCTGGACGTCTCGGATTTCGATGCTTTGCAGGCTCGGTTAAGCCTGAAAGTGTCGTCGGCATTGGAGCTGGTGAACGCATTGGCGGCACATGCATTGCAGTCGAAGCGGGAGGCTGCAACTGGGATGGAGGCGTTTTCTAGGCTGGAGTCGCAGCTTAATGCGCAGATCGCATGGTCGAATGCTGCAGTGGTGGAGCGTGAAGCCTTGCAGGTGGAACTTGCGGAAACTCGTTCTTCATTGAACGCCCAGATCGCATGGTCGAATGCTGCAGTGGTGGAGCGTGAAGCCCTGCAGGCGGAACTGGCGAAAATGTGTTCGGTGCTGGCTGCACAGACCAAACGAGCCGCGAACCTAGAACTGACAATTTCCCGCTACGAGGCGACGCTGATCGGTCGCCTGCAACGCCGTTGGTTGATGTGGTGTGGCAACCGTCGGAATGGCAAAAAAACCAATAAGGACACGATGCAATGATTTTCTATACTTCTATCTGTACGAACTACTTGCCGAAGGCGATGGCGCTTGCCGAGTCGGTTAAGGCACATTGTCGTGATGCGACTTTCGTGTTGTGCCTCGTGGAGCGGGAAATTCCGCAGATCGCTCGCGATTTCCCGCATTTCGATGACATCATCCTTGCCAAGGATGCGGGCTGGGATAACTTCGATCAGTTCATGTTCCGGCATTCCATCGTCGAAGCCTCCACCGCCGTCAAGCCACAATTCCTGCGGTACCTGATCGAAGCGCTGTTCCCGGAACAGGATAAGTTCGTCTATCTGGATCCCGACGTGTTGGTCTATGGCGAGTTCGTCGAGCTGGAGGCGTTACTGGATCGGGAATCGATCGTAGTCTGTCCGCACCTGCTGCACCCAGGCAACATCGATATGGAGATCAGCTCGCTGGCACATGGCAGCTACAATCTAGGGTTTCTAGCCGTCAGGCGCAGCGGCAACGCGAAGCGTTTTCTGGACTGGTGGGCCGAACGTCTGTTCCTGTTCTGCTATGACGACAAGAGCCGTGGCATCTTTACCGACCAGAAGTGGATCGACTTGGCGCCGTCATTCTTCGACGTGCATATCTTCAAGCACCACGGCTACGATTTTGCTACGTGGTCGCTGCTTGGCAGCGATTTGCGCGTGACGGATGGCGATGGCTATGTGGTAAATGGAGATCCGCTGCGTTTCATCCATTTCTCCGGGTTGGATTCGGGCACCATTGATAAGGCGATTAGCTGGTGGCTGACACCGGATAACCGTGATACGTTCGTAGCGCTATATGCGGAATACCGCGCATTGCTGAAGCGACATGGCCAAGCAAGTCTGGGTAAAACGCCATGGAGCTATGCAAATTACGCTGATGGTCGGGCAATTGCGAGAGAAGCGCGAGTGGCCTATCGCGCGTCAGACCTGTGGGTGCGTATTCCAGAACCGTTCTCTGCAAGTGATGCGGCGATCATGGATGCTGCGCCGACTGACGTTAGGAATGGAGTAGTAGACGTTGAGTTTGGCATTCTCGATCGCATCAGTCGATCGGTACGTGAGGTTGGCCTAGGGGCTACGGTGGGGAAGGCTGTTCGCAAGGTTTTCGGCCCCTGATTAGACATGACGGTGATGAGATGCTGCGAACGAAGAGGAGTACGTCATTGGGTCGCTCAATTGAAGCTGGTGGCGTAGGGTGAGTAAGGTCTCCATCATTATTCCCTGTTACAACGCCGGGGCAACATTAGAGGCATCGGTGCGCTCCGCGTTGGAGCAAACTTATTCCGACATTGAGATCGTGATCGTCGATGATGGTTCCGATGATATAGAGACACTTGATCTGTTGCGACGCTGCTCATGGCCGCGTACGCGAGTACTGCATAAGGAAAATGGTGGTCCGGCGGCAGCGCGAAACTTGGCGATTTCAGAATCGTCTGGGCGTTACATTCTGCCGCTGGATGCTGACGATCTAATTGCCCCGTCCTATGTGGAGAAGGCAGTGGCGGTGCTCGATGCTGAGCCGCAAGTTGGTATCGTTTATTGCAAGGCGACCAAATTTGGGGCGGGAAATGGCCCGTGGAATTTGCCCGATTACACGTTGCGCGAGTTGGTGATCGACAATGTGATTTTCGTTACAAGCCTATTCCGTCGCGATGACTGGGCGAAGGTGGGTGGATTTAGCGAGTCCCTGAAACTGGGCGTCGAGGATTATGATTTCTGGGTCAAGATTGTTGCTTCGGGTAGTGAAGTGCGGCAACTGGATGAATTCCTGTTCCACTACCGCGTCGGTCATGCGTCGCGCACTACGGGCTTCAGCAGTAACCGAGATGCGATGGTGAAAACCTATGCCGATATCTTCAGGAACAATCTGGCATTTTTCGGCGAGCATGCGGAATACCTGTTCGAGCACAGATTTAGGCTGTACGATGAACTGGCGCGCTATCGCGCAATGCATTGCAGAGTGGAAGCGTTTCTGATGCGGTGGCCGTGGTTGGAGCGCGTTGCTCGACGGTTTTATCGTTGGTTGGTGCGGCACTCCAGCTGATGGATATAGCGTGGTATGCGCGGGTATTCGGAAAAGTATTTAGTCGCAGCAAAGTCGGTTGATATAGCAAACGGCAGCGCCACCGTGATGACGCTGCCGCATATGTGACTTGTGCTGTTACAGCGCCGCTTCCAGCTCCGGCAGCACTTGGAACAGGTCGCCCACTAGGCCGATATCGGCAATTTCAAAGATCGGCGCGTCGCCGTCTTTGTTGATGGCCACGATGGTTCCAGCGTCCTTGATACCGGTGAGGTGTTGAATGGCGCCTGAAATGCCCACGGCGACATACAGTTCGGGGGCAATAATTTTGCCGGTCTGGCCCACCTGCAGGTCACTGGGGACGTAGCCTGCGTCCACAGCCGCGCGTGAAGCGCCTACGGCGGCACCGAGTTTGTCGGCCAGCTTGTAGATGATCTGGAAGTTTTCTTCCGAACCCACGCCGCGGCCGCCGGAAACCACGCGCTTGGCGCTTTGCAGGTCCGGGCGGTCGGATGCGCCGGAGGCAAGGCCCACATAGCGGGTGTGGGTGGGAAGCGCTGCATCCACGGAAACCGCTTCAACGCTGGCGCTGCCACCGCGTGCGGCTTCTGGCCACGAGGCGGTGCGTACGCTGGCCACCACGATTTGGTCAGCAGGTGCTTCAACGGTGATGATGGCGTTGCCGGCGTAGATCGGGCGCTTGAAGCTGTGGCTGCCTTCAACCGTCATCAAGTCAGAAATCTGGTTGACGCCAAGTAATGCGGCCACGCAGGGCAGCAGGTCTTTGCCGAAGGTGGTGGACGGCGCGAAGACGTGGCTATAGCCCTTGGCGATCTGTGCAATTTGCGGGGCCAGTACTTGCGCAATTGCGTGCGCGTTGACGGTGTTGGCAACGGTCAAGACCTTGGTGACACCTGTAATTTGCGCCGCGTCAGCGGCAACGGCGTCAGGAGCGTCAGCCAAGACCAGTACATCGATGCTGTCGGGGTTGAGCGCGGCAGCAGCCGAGACTGTCTTAGCGGTAGAAGCGTTGAGTTTGCCGCCTTGGTGTTCGGCGATGACAAGTACCTTGGCCATTACAGGAGCCCCTTCTGCTTGAGTGCGGCCACCAATTCGGCGGCGTCTTTCACCATTACTCCGCGACTGCGCTGCGCGGGCGGTGCGTAATGGGTGGTTTTGAGTGAATCGTTGGCTTCAACGCCAAGATCCGCAAATGCAATGGTTTCCAGCGGTTTGCTCTTGGCCTTCATGATGTCCGGCAGCTTGATGAAGCGCGGTTCATTGAGGCGCAGGTCGCTGGTGATTACGGCGGGAAGATCCACTTCCAGCGTTTCAAGGCCAGCATCCACCTCGCGGGTGACTTTGGCTTTACCGTTTTCAATCTCAACTTTGGAGGCAAACGTCGCCTGCGGGCGGCCCCATAGCGTGGCCAGCATCTGCCCGGTTTGGTTGGCGTCGTCGTCGATGGCCTGCTTGCCCAGAATAACCAGATCGGGCTGCTCTTTTTCAACCAGTTTCAGCAGGGCGCGCGCAGCGGTGAGCGGCTGCACGGCGGCGTCGGTCACCACGTGGATGGCGCGGTTAGCGCCCATGGCCAACCCGTTGCGCAGATGCGGTTGGGCGTCGGCGGGGGCGAGTGTGGCCACCACCACTTCCGTGGCAATCCCTTTGTCGCGCAGGCGCAGGGCTTCTTCTAGCGCGATTTCATCAAACGGGTTGGGCGATAATTTAACGCCGTCGGTCACGACGCCGGAGCCGTCGGGCTTAACCTGGATGCGGACGTTGAAGTCCACCACGCGCTTGTAGGCGACGAGGATTTTCATGAGCTGCAGACCTTAATAAATGGCAGGGAGGCGGCAAGTGCCGACGGTAAAGTGTTGATTTTAACTGTTGAACAGTATCTATGCGAATGAACGCAGCCCATTTGACCTGAATCATTTCGTACCAAAGCACTGGCTACTTGCCTGTATCCTTACGGGTTCTCTTGTGTAATCGCGAACTGGAGCAAGCTATGTCCGTTTGGCTGGTGACCGGCGGAGCCGGGTTTATTGGCGGAAATTTCGTGCTGGAAGCAGTGCGTCGTGGGGTCAAGGTGGTCAATCTCGACGCACTGACCTATGCCGGTAATCGCGACACCTTAGCTGCGATTGAACATGATCCGAATCATGTCTTCGTGCATGGGGAGATTGGTGATCGTGAATTGGTCGCTACACTTTTGGCCGAACACCGGCCCGACGCCGTATTGAACTTCGCCGCAGAGAGCCATGTCGATCGTTCGATCGACGGCCCCGCGGCCTTTGTGCAAACCAATGTGGTGGGAACACTCAGCCTGCTGGAGGCCGTGCGTGATTATTGGAAGTCGCTAGAAGGCGACGCGAAAGCCGCGTTCCGCTTTCTGCATGTCTCTACCGATGAGGTCTATGGCACGCTGGGTGAGACTGGTAAATTTAGCGAAACCACTCCCTACGCACCCAATTCGCCATATTCGGCCAGCAAAGCGGCTTCCGATCATTTGGTGCGTGCGTTTCATCACACCTACGGCCTACCGGTGCTGACCACCAACTGCAGCAATAACTACGGCCCTTATCACTTTCCAGAAAAACTCATTCCCTTAGTAATCGCCAAGGCACTCGCTGGTGCGCCGCTGCCGGTATATGGCGATGGTAAGCAGGTGCGCGATTGGCTGTTCGTCACCGATCATTGCGAAGCCATTCGTACCGTGTTGGCCAAGGGGCGCGTGGGCGAAACCTATAACGTGGGCGGCAATGCTGAGATGCAGAATATCGAGGTGGTCAAGGCCATCTGCGCGCTACTCGACCAACGCCGCCCGCGTGAAGATGGGCAGCCGCGTGCGTCACAGATCACTTATGTGGCCGACCGCCCCGGCCACGATCGCCGTTATGCGATCGATGCCAGCAAGCTGCGCAATGAACTGGGCTGGGAGCCTGCATATACCTTCGAGCGCGGCATCGCAGAAACGGTGGACTGGTATCTGGCAAACCAAGCATGGGTACAGCGCGTTTTGGACGGCAGTTACCGCCTAGAGCGGATTGGCGGTGCGGCATGAGTAAGCAGCGCAAAGGCATCATTCTTGCTGGCGGTTCCGGTACGCGGCTGTATCCCATTACCCAAGCGGTGAGCAAGCAATTGTTGCCGGTGTACGACAAGCCGATGATTTACTACCCGCTGAGCGTGCTGATGTTGGCTGGGATTCGCGAAGCGCTCATCATCAACACGCCGCACGAGCAAGCGCTATTCCAGCGTCTGCTAGGTGACGGTTCGCAGTGGGGCATGAAGATCGAATACGCGGTGCAGCCGAGCCCTGATGGGCTGGCGCAGGCATTTGTGATTGGCCGCGAGTTTTTAAACGGCGCACCATCGTGCCTCGTGCTTGGGGATAATATTTTCTATGGCCACGGCCTGACCGATCTGCTGAGCCGTGCCAACGCACGTGCGCAAGGTGCAACCGTATTTGGTTACTGGGTGCGTGACCCAGAGCGCTATGGCGTGGCTGAGTTTGACGCCACGGGTAAGGTGGTGGGGCTGGAAGAAAAGCCGACCAAGCCAAAGTCTAGCTATGCCGTAACCGGACTGTACTTTTATGACGAACGCGTTTGCGACTATGCCGCAGCGCTGAAACCTTCCGCCCGTGGTGAGTTGGAAATCACCGATCTCAACCGCTGCTACTTAGAAGATGGCAGCCTGCATTTGGAAAAAATGGGGCGCGGTTATGCGTGGTTGGATACGGGCACACATGAATCGCTGATTGAAGCCGCCACCTTTATTGAAACCATCCAAATGCGCCAAGGTTTGCAGGTGTGCTGCCCTGAAGAAATTGCGTTCAATCAGGGCTGGATTGATGCCGCACAGGTGCGTGCATTGGCTCAGCCACTGGCAAAAAATGGCTACGGGCAATATCTGCTGAGCTTGATCGGCCAAGGCCACATCGCATGAAAATTATTGAAACAAAAATCCCTGGCTGCGTAGTGATTGAGCCTGCCGTGTTCGGCGATGCGCGCGGTGCTTTTTACGAAACATGGAATGCTGAGCGGTTTGCAGAACATGGGCTGCCGACGCGCTTTGTGCAGAGCAATGTGTCCACATCGAGCCAAGGCGTGCTACGCGGTCTGCACTATCAGTGGCCGCGTCCGCAGGGCAAGTTGATTAGTGTGCTAGAAGGCGAGGTGTATGACGTGGCGGTGGATATCCGGCATGGATCACCTACGTTTGGGCAGTGGGAGGCGGTGATCCTCAGCGCAGAAAACAAACGTCAGTTGTGGATTCCCGAAGGTTTTGCGCACGGTTTTGTGACGCTCTCCGAGCGCGTGGTGTTTCACTATCTGTGCACCGATGTGTACGTGAAAGAGGCCGATGCCGGGCTGCGCTGGAACGATGCAGAGCTTGCAATTGATTGGCCGGTCGTTACGCCGCTGTTGTCGGACAAAGATGCGCGTGCGCCCTTCTTAAGCGAGATCGCGCCTAATCGCCTGCCGCAGTATTTGCCATGAAACTCCTGCTGCTGGGTGGCAATGGACAGGTTGGGCGCGAACTGCGGCGCAGTTTGGCGGCGCTGGGCGAGGTGGTTGTTGCAACCCGCGATGGCGCTCATGCGGAGGTCGCCGCCAATTTTGATGCGCCCGATACACTTGTCGCATTGGTGCAGCGTGTAACCCCTGATGTTGTAGTCAACGCGGCGGCGTACACGGCCGTCGATAAAGCGGAGACCGAGCCGGATGCGGCGTTTCGAGTCAATGCACTGGGGCCAGCAGCCTTGGCGCAGGGCTGTAAGTCGGTCGGTGCGCTACTGCTGCATTACTCCACCGACTACGTGTTTGCAGGAAACGGCCAGCGCCCCTATCGCGAAGATGACATCACCGCGCCGCTGGGTGTGTATGGTGCAAGCAAGCTGGCGGGCGAAGACGCGATTCGTGCCAGTGGCGCGCAGCACGCTATTTTGCGCACGGCGTGGGTGTATGCCGCGCATAGTCAAAACTTTTTGCGCACGATGCTGCGGTTGGCTGGTGAGCGCGAGGTCTTAGGTGTGGTGGCCGACCAAATCGGCACGCCCACGCCTGCGTATGTGATCGCCGATGTGACCGCCGAGATACTACGCCAAGGGCTGCCGCACTCTGGCACATGGCACCTGACCGCAACAGGGCAAACAAGCTGGCACGGCTTTGCCGAAGCGATCATGGCCGAGGCGCTCGCGCTGGGTGTTATCACTCGCGCACCGCGCGTGGATGCGATTGCCACAGCCGATTATCCAACCCCTGCACGGCGCCCGGCGTATTCGGTGCTGGATACGCACAAATTGCACCAAGACTTCGGCATTGCACTGCCCAGCTGGCAAGCCGGTTTGCGGCATGTGCTACGCACCATGGCAGAACAACCCTTGCCCTAAGGTACACAGGGCTTTGATCTCAGAAACGTTAGAATAGGGCTTTCACACTTCTACGTTTGGAGATGTGCCTGTGGCCGCCGCCAAGAAAAGTAAGTTGTACCCCAGCGCCGCCGCCGCCCTTGAAGGGCTGGCAAAAGACGGTCAAACCTTTGCCGTTGGTGGCTTTGGCTTGTGTGGAATCCCCGAAGCCCTGATTGCCGCATTGCGCGATTCTGGGGCCAAAAATCTCACTGTCATTTCGAACAATGCAGGCGTGGATGGTTTTGGCCTTGGCCAGTTGCTCGGTACACGGCAGATCAAAAAAATGATCTCGTCGTATGTCGGTGAGAACAAAGAGTTCGAGCGCCAGTTTCTCGCTGGTGAGCTGGAATTGGAGTTCAACCCACAGGGCACACTGGCTGAGCGTCTGCGCGCCGGTGGCGCGGGGATTCCCGCCTTCTTTACCGCCACAGGTTACGGTACGGTGGTGGCTGAAGGTAAGGAGACTCGTGAGTTCAATGGTCGCATGTATGTGATGGAAACCGCGCTCAATGCCGACGTGGCTTTGGTAAAGGCGTGGAAGGCCGACACATCAGGGAACTTGGTGTTCCGCAAAACTGCACGAAACTTCAATCCGGCCTGCGCAATGGCCGGTAAGGTCTGCGTGGCGGAAGTGGAAGAGTTGGTTGACGTGGGGCAGATCGAGCCAGACCAAGTGCATTTGCCGGGCATCTTCGTTCAACGCATCGTGGTAAACGCCACGCCCGAAAAGCGCATTGAGCAGCGCACCATTCGTCAGGAGGGCAACTAATCATGGCTTGGTCGCGTGAACAAATGGCGCAGCGCGCCGCGCAAGAACTTACCGATGGTGCGTATGTGAACCTTGGGATTGGTCTTCCCACCATGGTGGCCAATTACATCCCGGATGGCGTGAACGTGTGGCTGCAAAGCGAAAACGGTTTGCTGGGGATCGGCCCGTTTCCCACCGAAGCTGAGCTAGATGCGGATCTGATCAATGCTGGTAAGCAAACAGTAACCGCGCTGCCCGGTGCGAGTTTCTTTGGCAGCCATGATTCGTTTGCGATGATTCGCGGCGGGCACATCGATCTTGCCATCCTCGGTGCGATGGAAGTCACCGATAAGGGTGATCTTGCCAATTGGATGGTGCCCGGCAAGATGGTCAAAGGCATGGGTGGAGCGATGGACCTAGTGGCTGGCGTGCGCCGTGTGGTGGTGCTGATGGAGCATTGCACGAAAGCAGGTGCGCCCAAAATCATTCCGCAGTGCACTTTGCCGCTCACCGGCGTGGGCGTGATCAGCCGCATCATCACCGAGCTCGGTGTGTTTGATATTACGCCAGAGGGCTTGAAGTTAGTGGAGCTAGCAGCGGGCGTAAGCCGCGAAGAAGTTGCGGGTAAGACCGGTGTGCCGCTGCGCTGATCTTCTATCTCGCAGCTAGCTCAGGGCGGCTTATCCCTTCCGCGGATGTCCCCCGGTAGCAGCAAAAAACGCTGCTACCTCCTCCTTGATTCCGCTACAGGGACAAGCCACCCTAAGCTAGCGAAGTGGGTCTTTCGCTTTTTTTGGCGCGCACTGTCACCACGGGCATCCGCCGGTTACTCCCTGTAGCGAAATCAAGGGGGAGGCAGCGGCCGCAGGCCGATGCCGGAGGACATTCGCGGAAGGGGGTAACCGGCGGATGCCTAGCTAGCTAGATTTGGTGTTACATATTTTGATAATTCGGCCCGCCGCCACCCTGCGGCGCCACCCAAACGATGTTCTGCGTGGGGTCTTTGATATCACAGGTTTTGCAGTGCACACAGTTGGCCGCATTGATCTGTAAACGCTCGTGGCCGGGTTCACCCACATACTCATACACACCTGCCGGGCAGTAGCGCGCTTCCGGCCCAGCGTATTTTGCGAGATTGACGGACACGGGAATCGTGGCGTCTTTCAGCGTCAAATGACTCGGCTGGTTCTCGTCGTGGTGGGTGCTGGAAAGAAACACCGAACTCAGGCGGTCGAAGGTGAGTACACCGTCGGGCTTGGGATATTCAATTTTTGGTTGCGTGGCCGCAGGCTGCAGGCAGGCGTGGTCCGGCGTGCTGTGATGAAGTGTCCACGGCGGGTTGCGGATACCCAGCTTCGGCAATAACCATTGCTCGATGCCGGTCATCAGTGTGGCGAAATTACGGCCCTTCTTGAACCACTGCTTGAAGTTCTTCGACTGCTGCAGTTCGGCATGCAGCCAGCTCTTTTCAAACGCTTCTGGGTAGGCTGTAAGTGCATCGTGCTTGCGGCCTTCCACCAATGCCGCCGCAGCGGCTTCAGCGGCCAGCATGCCGGTTTTGATTGCTGCATGGCTGCCCTTGATGCGGCTGGCGTTGAGGAAGCCAGCCTCACAGCCCACCAGTACGCCGCCGGGGAAAATAGTTTTCGGCAAACTCAGCAGCCCGCCCACGGTGAGCGCGCGTGCACCGTAGCCAATACGCTTGCCACCTTCTAAGTGCTTACGAATAGATGGGTGCGTTTTGAAACGCTGAAATTCGTTGAACGGGCTAAGCCATGGGTTTTTATAATCCAACCCAACAACAAAGCCCACGGCGATCTTGCCGTCCTCGGCGTGGTAGAGAAACGAGCCGCCATAGGTATCGCTTTGCAGCGGCCAGCCAGCGGTATGCACAACGAGGCCGGGCTGGTGTTTGGCTGGGTCGGCTTGCCACAGCTCCTTGATACCGATGCTGTAGCTCTGTGGGTCTTTGCCCTCATCCAGTTTGTATTTTTCGATTAGCTGACGGCCAAGCTGGCCGCGCGCGCCTTCGGCAAAGATCGTGTACTTGGCGTGCAGCTCCATACCGCGTTGGAATTGGTCGGTGGGCTGGCCGTCTTTGCCAATGCCCATATCACCGGTGGCTACGCCCTTTACAGCGTTATTTGCGTCATACAGCACTTCGGTGGCAGCAAAGCCGGGGAAGATTTCAACACCCAGTGCTTCGGCTTGCTGCGCCAGCCAGCGCGTCAGTGCGCCGAGGCTGACAACATAATTGCCGTCATTATGGAAACATTCCGGCAGCAGCCAGCCGGGGGTTCCGCGCGCACCAGTTTCACTTAAAAATAAAAACTCATCGCGGGTCACGGCTTGCTTGAGTGGTGCGCCGCGTTCCTTCCAATCTGGAAAAAGTTCGGTGAGCGCTTTCGGATCGACAATCGCGCCCGACAAAATATGCGCCCCCGGTTCCGAACCTTTCTCCAGCACGCAAACGCTTAGGTCTGAGTTGAGCTGCTTGAGGCGAATGGCGAACGACAGGCCGGCAGGGCCACCGCCAACGGTGACGACGTCATACTCCATCGCCTCGCGTTCGATGGCGTCAGGGCTGGTCTGGTTCATGCAGCGCTCCTAAGATCAAGCCTGTTATTGTCGTTGGTTTGGTTAGCGTGAACAATCTAAAGCGCTGCGTTAGCGCGCTTTTTGCGTGCGCGCCGGGCCGGTTTGCAGCACCCACGCGCTCACGTCGCGGCCAAGCTGGGTCAGCAGTGGGGTGAATGTTGCAGAAACTTGCGCAACCTCGCTGCCTTGGGCGGGCTGTTCAAGCACAAAGGTGCGGTTTCCCACGAGGCTGAGGTCGGAGAGTTTGAGCAGTTTTGCGTTCACTTCGATACGTGCAAAAGGCATTTCTTTTCCGGCGTAATCGGCCTTGAAATCACGCAGGTCGAGTAGAAGCCTGTAGTCGCTGGTGGCTCCGCTGTCTTGACGGGTGACCGACGCAATTTTGCCGCTGTCTTCCAGCGTGCGCAGGATGATGTCCTCTACCATGCCGCCGGGTGCGCGCGCCCAGGTGGCTGCGCGATAGACCTGCAGTTCACCGGGTGTGGGGCTAACCACGATACGGTTACTTTCCAACATGCGTGGCACTTGTGGCGGTGCCACTTCCAGCGACCAACCGACCTGCGGCCAAGCGGCATCGGGTTGGGTGGTGGGGGCAGGCGCGTAAATCGAAGACGATTGTTTCGGCCCACCAATCAGGCTGCTGCAACTGCTCAGCAGTAGCGTAATAAAAACGCAGGCGGAAGTTGTGAGTAGGCGGCTCATTTCGGATCAAACTCCTTGGGGGCGTCGCGGCCAAGCAGATAGCGCGCGGGGTTGTCTTCAATGCGGCCACTCAGCTCGCGCAGATCGCGCACTAGGGCGCGTAGTTCAACCAGCGTAGGGCCTACTTGGCCCAGCCCGTCGCGGGTGAAGTTTTTCAGTGCGGGGCGGTTTTCAGCCATCAGCGCATCGGCATTGCCAGCAGCGGAGTCGAGTTTAGCAATCGCACTATCAAGCCGCGTCAGCAGCGGCGGAAGTTTTTGCACGAGGTTGCTATCTAAACCTTGCAATGTGCCGTTAGCAGTTTGCAGCGTGGTCTCTAGCGTGGTGGAGGCGTTACGTGCGTTGATGATGAGCGCGGAGATGTCTTCACGGCGCTGCGCTAATCCTTGCGTGGTGGTTTCAAGGTTGGCCAAGGTGGCCGATAGGTGGCGGATATTGTCTTCGCTGAGCATTTGATCGAGCCGCGCGATCAGCCGGTTGCTGGCGTCGGTGATGTTTTGCAGTGCGGAGGGTTCGGTTTGAATAATCGGTGGGCCGCCGTCTTCCGCAGGCTGCAGCGCCTCGGCTTTCGGGCTGCCGCCGCTAAGCTGGATGAAGGGCACGCCGGTAATGCCCTGCTGCGAGAGCTTGGCGCGGGTGTCGGCCTTCACAGGGGTATTGGCGCGTAGTTTCACCAAGGCGATCACGCGCCGCGCGTCGCGGTCATCAAGGCTCAAGTCTTCGACCGTGCCTACCGCCAGCCCGTTGTATTGCACGCTGCCGCCTTCGGTAAGACCGGTGACAGGCTCATTGAAGATCACCTGATACTCGCGCCAGTTGCGTGAAGACGAAAAATTACTGGCCCATAGTGTGAATAAAAGTAGGCCAATCACTGTTGCCAGCGTAAAGGCACCAATCAGCACATAGTTGGCGCGGGTTTCCATTACATACCTTCCTTTGCCGCAACATGGGCAGAACGCCCGCGCGGCCCGTTGAAATACTCCTGCACCCACGGGTGGTCGAACTTTTCCAACTCGGTCAGTGGCGCTGCGGCCACCACGGTGCGGTCGGCTAGCACTGCGACACGGTCGCAGATTGTGTAGAGCGTGTCGAGATCGTGGGTAATCAGAAACACCGTTAACCCGAGCGCGCTGCGCAGGGTCAAGATTAAATCGTCGAATGCGGCAGCACTGATCGGGTCAAGCCCGGCGGTGGGTTCGTCCAAAAAGAGCAGCGGCGGGTCCAGTGCGAGTGCGCGGGCAAGTGCGGCGCGTTTGCGCATGCCACCAGACAGCTGAGATGGCAGTTTATTGATTGCATCGGCAGGCAGGCCGGCCAGTTTGATTTTCAACAGCGCAAGTTCGTAGCGCAGCGAGCTGGGCAGGTCGGGGTAATACTCTTTCAGCGGCACCTGCACGTTTTCGCCCACAGTAAGCGAAGAAAACAGCGCACCGTCTTGAAACAGCACGCCACTATTGCGTTCCACATGACGCCGGGTAGTGGCGTCATCAGACAATGCATTCACGCCAAGCACATGGATCTGCCCCGCGTTGGGGCGGCGTAATCCAAGGATCGAGCGCATGAGCACCGACTTGCCCGAGCCAGACCCGCCTACAACGCCCAGGATCTCGCCGCGACGAACGTCTAAATCAACGCCATCGTGGACGACCTGCGCGCCAAACCGATTCACGATTCCGCGCAGATGAATCATTGGGACGTCGCCAATATCTGCGCCGTCGAGGGTGCGAAATGCCGTTGCGCCCATGGCTAGTAATCCATCTGCATAAACCACAGGGCGGCGAACGCGTCGATCACGATCACCATGGAGATGGCTTGCACGACGCTTGAGGTGGTGCGTTCGCCCAGTGATTGCGCCGTACCTTTCACCTGCAGGCCTTCCAAGCAACCGATCAGCCCGATGACCATGGCGAAGACAGGGGCCTTCACCATGCCAACGACGAAGTGGCGCACGTTCATCATCTCGTGCATGCGCGCAAAATAGGCCGCCGCTGGGATGTCTAAATTGAACGCGCCCACGGCCATGCCGCCCAGCAGACCTGCCATCATGGCGATAAAGGTAAGCAGCGGCAGCACGACCAACAGGGCGAGGATACGCGGCAAGACCAGCAAATCGACGGGGTCAAGACCCAGTACGCGAATGGCATCCACTTCTTCGCGGTTCACCATCATGCCGATCTGCGCAGTAAAGGCGCTGGCGGTGCGCCCGGCCAGCAAGATGGCGGTGAGTAAGACGCCAAATTCGCGCAGAAAGGCGGCGCTGACCAGTTCCACCACAAAGATCGTTGCGCCGAAGTCGGCCAGCACCATCGCACCTAAAAAGGCGATCACCGCGCCCACCATGAAGGACAGCAGCGCCACCAAAGGCACGGCATCCAGCCCAATTTGTTCCATATGGTGGACGGTGGCCGTCATGCGTAAACGGCTAGGCTCGCGCCCAAGCCGCACGAGCTTGCTGAGCACTTCACCCATAAAGCTCAGTAACGCCATGGATTCGTGCGCGGCATCGCTGATGGCAAAACCAAGACGGCCTAGCGCCTCGCTCACGCCATAGCTGCGCGGCGGCGCAGGGCGATCGTCGTGGACGTTTTCGATCGCGTTGGCTAAAGCCTGCTGGTCTTCGCGAAACAGCAGAGCGTTGAAGGCCAGCCCGCGGCGTTCGGCGAGCCGCAGCAGTTGCAGTACACCAAGTGTGTCAATGCGCTCGCAGGCGCGCGCGTCGATCGCAGCGATATCAGGCGGCGCCTTTGCGAGCGACGCACTGATGGCGGCCGCATAGCGCAGCGTCCAGCGGCCTTGCAGCAGCAAGGTGCGGTTTTCTCCAAGTTGCGCAACGGGCAAAGCGCTGCTGTCGGGGGAAGCCATATGCCAAGCTTACTGAATCTTGCAGTGATATGTGAATGCGGAAGCGCTCGTGGCATTCTTATGTAAAGCCGTGTGAGATGCCATGACCGAAGCGACCTATACCGAACGCATTGCCTTTGTCGTCGATTTGGCGCGGCACCTGCATGCCTATGGCACCACCTCGCAGCGTATGGAAGCGGCAATTGAGTCGGCCGCCAAACGTCTTGGGCTGGAGTGCGAGCCGTGGTCAAACCCCACGGGCATTATCTTGGCGTTTAGCGACCCCTCGCGGGCACCGGGGGAGTCGGACACCACGCGCATCGTGCGGCCGGGGCTGGGAGATACCAACCTCAGCAAGCTATGTGAAGCCGATAAGATCGCTGAAGATGTGATCAATGGGCGGCTGGGCGTGACAGAAGGGCGCGCCGCACTGCGCGCGTTGGATCGCCCCTCCGGTCGGCGCGCGCGCTGGATGTTGGCATTGGGCTTTGCACTGGCCTCCGGGGCTGTGGCGGGGCTGTTGCGCCTGCCGTGGCTGGATATTGCCACCGCAGGGCTAGTGGGCTTCCTGATTGGCGGTTTGGCGCTGGCGGCGCAGTCGCGGCCACGTTTGCACGAAAGTTTTGAGGCCCTATCTGGGTTGATCGCCGGTGGAATGGCGATTTTGGTGAGCATTGTGATTGGCCCGCTGAATCTCAATACCGTGATTATTGCCTCGTTGATCGTGCTGCTGCCGGGGATGACGTTAGCGCTTTCAACCAATGAACTCACCAGCCGGCATTTAGTCTCCGGCACCGCGCGCTTTGCCGGTGCGCTGATGACCATCGTCAGTTTGACTATTGGTACCGCTATTGCCTTAGGCGCAGCGCACTTGATCGGTATTGACCCGCAAGTGCGCGCGCTGCGCCCGCAGCCAGAATGGGTGGTGTGGAGCGCTTTGGCGTTGGCGTCCTATGCGTTTGCGGTGTTATTTCAAGCGCAGAAGCGTGATTACCCGCTGGTGATGATGGCGGTGATCGGCGGCTATATCATTTCTCGCTTCGGTGGCGAATGGTTGGGGCCACAGGCGGGCGTCTTTCTCGCCGCACTGGCCGCCACCGCAGCAGGTAATGCTTATGCGCGCTGGTTTAATCGCCCCGGCGCGCTCATTCGCCTGCCCGGCATCATTATCTTGGTGCCCGGAAGTATCTCTTTGCGGGGGGTGATCTCGCTGGTGCAGTCGCAAGACATTGGCGCGGGTGAAGCCGCTGCAATGGCCGCGCTGAATACCCTAATGGCCCTTCTGGCGGGGCTGGTGTTTGGTAATTTGCTGGTTACGGCAAGGCGGAGTTTGTAGCCGATAAACAAAACGCCGGGAATATCCGGCGTTTTGGGGTGCATAAATTAACTGTGCACTTACTTAATCAAAAACTCTTCCAGTGCGCGTCCCTTGGCCGTTTCAGCAGCCAGCCAGCGCGGTTGACGGCCGCGGCCGCTCCATTCTTCGCTGGGGTTGGCAGGGTTGCGGTACTTCGCTGCAACTTTGCCTAAGACGCGGCCTTTGAGGGATTTGCGTCCCTTTTTGGCTTTCGGTAGTGCTGGGGCAACAGCACCGCCGGTTTTGCCGAACAGTTCTTCAAACGTCCAGCCAGAGGCTTTCAGCGCTTTGGCAACGGCGGCCTTGGCCTGAGATGCGGGTTTGCGCTTGGACAGCACCTTGCGGCGGCTGTTGGCGCGCTTGATCAGGGCCGCTAGCTCTTGCGGATTTAGGTTATCGATATTGAGGCTCATAATTTTAATTCTCGCCAGTGAATGATTAGGGTATCCATATCCTTGGATGCCCTAATCATATTCCCATTGGAATTAAAAATTCAATTCCAAGCTTAATTGATTAAAGGCCGAGTTTTGAAAGTAACGCGCTGTGGTCAAGGTTTTCCGCTTCGGCAGCGCTGCGGGCGCGGTATTCAAACGTACCTGCTTCTAGGCCGCGCCCAGACACGACGACGCGGTGCGGAATGCCGATCAGTTCCATATCGGCAAACATAGCGCCAGGGCGCAGGCCACGGTCATCAAGCACGGTATCAATACCGGCAGCATTTAATTCATCATGCAGTGCTTCGGCGGCCGCGCTCACCGTAGGGTCGTTTTTGGGGTTGATCACGCACACCGCGACTTTCCACGGCGCCATCGCATCAGGCCAAAGAATCCCGGCGTCATCGTGATTTTGTTCAATAGCGGCCGCCACAATGCGCGAAACGCCAATGCCGTAGCAGCCCATTGCGGGGTTTACGGCTTTGCCATTGGCATCGAGTACGGCGCATTTCATTGCTTCCGAGTATTTGCGCCCCAGTGCGAAGACGTGGCCCACTTCAATGCCGCGGCATAGCCCCAAGGTGCCCTGGCCATCGGGAGAGGGATCACCTTCCACCACATTGCGAATATCGGCCACTTCCGGCTCCGGCAAGTCGCGGCTCCAGTTAACCCCTGCAGTATGGAAGCCAGGTTTATTGGCGCCCACTACAAAATCGGCCATCACCGCCACGCTGCGATCCGCAATCACGCGGATCGGCTGCAGGCTGCGCAATGGGCCTAGGAAGCCAGGTTCGCTGCCGAGTGCAGCGCTGATTTCGGCTTCAGTCGCAAGGCGGTAATCGGCCAATCCGGCGAGTTTGGAAAGTTTAATTTCGTTGACCATATGGTCGCCGCGCACCAGCGCCAAAGTAAACTGCGCTGCGCCTTCGCTATCGTTACCGATAATGGCAACCGATTTAACCGTGTGGGTGAGCGGAATATTGAGCAGCGCGGCCACCTCTTCGCAGGTTTTTTGCGTAGGTGTGGCGACATCGCGCAGCGCTTCTTGTGCTGCGGGACGCTCGGCGTGCGCAACGGCCTCGGCCAGTTCCACGTTCGCGGCGTAGTCAGAATGATTCGAATACGCGATGGAATCTTCGCCAGAATCGGCGAGTACATGGAATTCGTGCGATGCGCTGCCGCCAATGGCGCCAGTATCAGCGGCCACGGCGCGAAACTTCAGCCCGAGGCGGGTAAAGATGCGCGAATAAGTGGCGTACATATTGCGATATTCATCGTGCAGCGAGGCCTCGTCGATATGGAACGAGTAGGCATCTTTCATGATGAATTCGCGCGCGCGCATCACTCCGAAGCGGGGGCGAATTTCATCGCGAAACTTGCTGGTGATTTGATAGAAATTTAGCGGTAGCTGCTTATAGCTGGCGATTTCTTGGCGGAAGAAATCGGTCACTGCTTCTTCCGCGGTGGGCGTGAAGCAATAGTCCTGATCTTTACGGTCGCGGATTTTCAGCAGCTGCGGGCCGAACTTGCCCCAGCGCCCGGTTTCTTCCCAAAGCTCTTTGGGTTGAATGGAGGGCATCGCCATTTCAATCGCGCCAGCGCGGTTCATTTCTTCGCGCACCACGGCTTCGACCTTGCGCAATACGCGCAGCCCTAGCGGCGACCACGTGTAAAGGCCCGCGGCGAGTTTGCGGATCATGCCCGCTTTGAGCATCAGCTTATGGCTGACGATCTCGGCGTCGGACGGGGTTTCTTTTTCAGTGCGGAGATGAAATTGCGACAGGCGCATGGCAGTTTGAGGTGACGAAAACGCCCATTCTGCCACGCCCCGCGCAGGGCGCGCGCTTATTGGCGCTCGCCGTGCACTTCAATTCCCTCTTTGGGGGTTTTACTTACGCGCTCGTAACGCTGGTCTTTGGGCGGCTCTTGGCTGATGTGCAAGGTGCCGTTGGCGTCGTGCCAGCGGTACAGCGCATTGGCGCGTTCGGCTTGGATAGCGGCCGCTTGTGTCGCTGCCTGCCGCGCCTGTTCGCGGCGCGGCATTTCAATGGTGAGCCACCACCATGCAGCGGCGGCGAGGCCCACGGCGAGGATCAGCATGCCGAGAATGCGCATTTACTTGCTCGGCACGCAGTAGGCCTTCACAGCGGCTTGATTGAGATCGAGCTGGGCTTTGCGCTCGTCCGCGCTCATATTGCGGTCGGCCTTGCCGTCGCCGTTAGTGTCCACGCCCACTGAGTCGCTGCTCTGCAGACGAAGTAAGTTTGCGCGGGCGTTGCGGCACTGCTCGCTTTCCGCTGCGGGCTTAGCCGGACCGGTTTCTGCGGGCGAGCCGGTTTTGGTGTCGATGTCGCGGGTTTGAAAGTTCTGTTTGGGCTTTACGTCGGTGAAATGGGGAACGCCGTTGGCGTCTTTCCACTGATAGACGCGCTGCTGCTGGCTATTTTGTGCCGCAGGCGCCGCGCTGGCGATAGCCGTCACCAGCAGGAGGGGGGTGAGAAAAGCGACAAAAAGGCGCATGGTGATGGCTCCGGTAAAAGTATGCTGATTGCAACACTGCGCCGCCGCCGCTGCAACCCCGTACACTATGGAACTATGGACGACAATCTCCCTATCGAATCCCGGCCGCGCGCGCGCGGCATCTATTTGCTTCCCAATCTATTCACCACGGGCGGCCTGTTTGGTGGTTTCTTCGCCATTATCGCGGCGTCGCAAGGGCGTATTGAGGCGGCCTGCGTGGCGATTTTTGTGGCCGCAATTCTCGACGGGCTGGACGGCCGCGTAGCGCGGTTGACCAATACCCAGAGTGAATTCGGCGTGCAATACGACTCACTCGCCGATTTGGTGAGCTTTGGCATGGCCCCGGCCATGCTGATGTACCACTGGGCGCTGCTTTCTCTGCGCCTTGATGGGGTGACCCAAGGCAAGATTGGCTGGCTCGGCGCTTTCCTCTACGCGGCTTGCGCGGCGCTGCGCTTGGCGCGGTTTAACAGCCAAGTCGCGGTGGTGGATAAGCGCTGGTTTATTGGCCTTGCAAGCCCTGCGGCGGCCGGCTTGGTGGCCAGTGCGGTGTGGGTCAGCCATGAGTTTGGCTGGACGGGCGAAGAACTGCGTTACCCGGCACTGGCGCTAACGGTGATTGCCGGCCTGCTGATGGTGAGCCGGATTCGCTATAACAGCTTTAAGGGCAGTGGCCACGGGCCGAAATCGGATCGCGTGCCGTTTTTCGCATTGCTGATTCCGCTGGCGGTGCTGATTGCGCTGTGGATTGCGCCCGCCATTACCCTGCTGACCGCAACGGCGCTGTACGCGCTGTCTGGGCCGGTGCTGTGGTTCAAACGGCGACACCTGCCGGGAGCTGACCCTGCGCCATGAGCTGGGACCCGTTTCAGCGCGCTGTACTGGCTGAGCTGGATGTTGCGCTGTATCGCGTGGCGGGCGCGCCCGTCGCGGCGCATGCAGACGCAGCTGCTAAGCCTATTCCGGCTGCGGGTGATAGCGGGATGTTGATGGTGCTGGCGCGAGTGCTGCAGCTGCCTGTTGAAGCCCTGCAGCCGTATCCTGACGTGGTGGCCGCAAGTGCAGGCCTGCGTGGGAGTGCCGCGGCCAAACGCGCGCTGTGGCCGCGCCTGCGGGCGCTAAGACGCGCATTGCGATGAGTACCGGGGTGCAGGCGTACGGGGCCTCGGCGCGCCCCGATCTGCGGCCGATGCGCGAAACCGATTTAGATGCGGTGATGGCAGTGGAAGTGCGCGCCTATCCATTTCCGTGGACGCGCGGCATTTTTCGCGACTGTCTCGACGCGGGTTATGCCATGTGGCTACAAGAGCGGCAGGGCGATCTGGTGGGCTACGGCGTGCTGAGCATCGCGGCAGATGAGGCGCATATCCTGAATCTCTGCACCGCGCCGGGGAATGAAGGGCAGGGCTTGGGACAGCGGATGCTGCAGTCGTTGCTCAAAATTGCGCGTGGGCACGGTGCACAGCGCGTGTTTTTGGAAGTACGCCCGTCCAACACGCGCGCGATTACACTGTACGAGCGCAGTGGATTTAACGAAATTGGCCGCCGCCCGCGCTACTACCCGGCACAAAATGGGCGCGAAGATGCCATTGTCATGGCGATGGAATTGCTCGATTGACGAATTGTTCGGCCTGCGGCGCTTAGAATGCGCGCATGGATATCTTCAAAATTTTTACCGTCGAAGCCGCCCACCGCCTACCGAACGTGCCGGAAGGGCATAAGTGTGCGCGTTTGCACGGGCATTCGTTCCGCATCGAGTTGCACGTCAGCGGCGAGCCCGACCCACATACCGGCTGGGTGATGGACTTTGCCGAGCTCAAAGCGGCCTTTCAGCCCGTGTATGACCGCTTGGATCACCATTATCTGAATGAGATCGAAGGGCTGGAGAACCCCACCAGTGAGCGTCTGGCGCAGTGGCTTTGGACGCAGGTGAAGCCGCTGGTGCCGTTGCTTTCTGAAGTTGTGGTGCACGAGACCTGCACCTCGGGCTGCCGATACCGTGGCTGAATAACAATCACCCGCCATTGACAACGATTCTCGATTGCGATTGAATCGCACTCGTGTTCGATTGAAAGTGGGTGTTGTCCATGTACGTGTGCATTTGCAACGGGGTCACGGATCGCCAAATTCTGGAAGTGGCCGAAGCCGGTTGCGATAGCGTTGCTGAAATGACCATGCGCACCGGCGCGGGTTCCAGCTGCGGCTCGTGCTTAGGCTTGGTGGCAGAGATGATCGAAGAAGTGCGCGCACGCCGTGCGCTACCGATCCCCGTGTTGGCGGAAGCCGCTTAAAGCGGGTGATTCCCGTTTTCCCCTAGCCAAGTCGGTTAGCGGTAGAGTGGGGCGTTTTCATAAAGGACGCTTCACGATGAAAGGCGACGCCAAGGTTATTGGATATCTCAATAAGGCGCTCTACAACGAGCTAACCGCCATCAATCAGTATTTCTTGCACGCCAAGATGCTGAAAAACTGGGGGCTGCTGGCGCTGGCCGCGCATGAGCATCACGAATCCATTGATGAAATGAAGCACGCCGACATGCTGGCCGAGCGTATTTTGTTTTTGGACGGGCTACCGAATTTTCAGGCGCTGGGTAAGCTCAAAATTGGTGAAACCCCGGCGGAGATTTTGCGCTGTGACCTAGCCCTTGAGATGGAAGCCGTGCCGCTGCTGCGCGAGGCAATTGCCTATTGTGAATCGATTGCGGATTTCGGCAGCCGCAAGATTTTTGCCGATATCTTGGACTCTGAAGAAGAGCATATCGACTGGCTGGAAACGCAGATTTCGCTGGTGGATCGACTGGGTGAACAAAACTATCTCGCCCAGCAGATGGAAAACAGCTAAGCAAGCATCAATGACCCGCGCTGCTCGCCAAGATGGCCTGCAGCGCGGCGCGTGTCTTGGAGAACTCGCCCACGATCTTGGCCACCGCGCTGGCAGGCTGGGTTAGGGTGCCGTCGCGTGCGGCGTGCTCCAGTTCGCGCGCGGCAACAGACAGCGGCATTGCGCCCACGTTGGCACTGGATGACTTCAGCGAGTGCGCGGCAACGCGTAGAGCAATGGGGTCATTGGCCACAGCCGCGCGCTCCAGCTGCGCTACAAGGCGCGGAGCGTCTTCCAAATACACGCGGATGATATGGTCCACTTCCGAGCCGAGCAGGTCGCGCAGCTCGCCTAAGATCGCCTTATCCAGTACGGCATCTGCGGGCGCTTCTGGGGCGGCTGGCGCAGCAGCTACGGCTGGCGCGGCAGACGGGAGTGGCATGGCGGCGTTCTTCCAGCGCTGGATGCATTGCTCCAGTTCGCTGCGGCTCACTGGTTTTGCCAAATAGTCATCCATTCCCGCGTCGAGACATTTGCGGCGGTCGCCGGCCATCGCATTGGCGGTCATCGCCACAATCGGCAGGCGGCGACTGACGTTGCGCTCTTGCTCCACCTCGCGCCAGCGGCGGGTGGCGCTGTAGCCGTCAAGTACCGGCATTTGGCAGTCCATCAGCACAAGGTCATAACTGCCGACGTCCATTTTCTCCAGTGCCACTTGCCCGTTGCCGGCGGTTTCGCACTCGGCACCCAAGACCTGCAGCAGGCGCTGGGCCACCATGAGGTTTACCGGGTTGTCTTCCACCAGCAAAATGCGCGGCACGCGCGTGCTGTCTTCGGCTTGGGCGTGCAGTGGCGGCTGCGGGTGCAGCTCTTGCTGCGACCACGAAACGCCAGAGGCCGACAATGTGGCGCGTAGGTCAGAGTCGCTGACGTTGCGCGGAATGATGGTGGAGGCCATCGGCAGTTCGAGCGAGGTGATTTCATCGCTGCGCAAATAGACCAGGCGCACTTCGCCATACTGCTGGTGGCGCTCCATATTGCGTGCCAGCGAAAGCGCGGTGCTGCGAATGCTGGAAAGATCAGCTAGCACCACCGAGAACGTCCACGGCTCGCCCTGTGCGTGCGCTTGGCGCAACCGCTCCAGCGCGTCGTGGGTGTTTTCCACAGCGGTGATACGCAGCCCCCAGTTGGGCAGCAGCATGGTCAGGCGCATGCGCAGGCGCGCATCGGTGGTGATCAGAAGGACGCGGCCACCGTGTAGGTCTTCCTGATGGCTGGGCATATCGCCCTGCGCTTTGAGCAGGGGGACTTCAAACCAGAAGGTCGAGCCGCTGCCGGGGTTGGAGTCCACGCCGATGTGGCCGCCCATCAACTCAACGATACGCTGCGAAATGACCAGGCCAAGGCCGGTGCCGCCGTAGATGCGGGTGGTGGAGGTGTCGGCTTGGCTGAAGGGCTGGAAGAGCTTTTCCCGCTTTTCGTGGGAGATGCCGATGCCGGTGTCTTGTACTTCAAGCCGCAGTTGGTGCTGCGAAGCGGTTTCGCCGGTTTTACGCACGGTAATGGTGACACTGCCGCGCTCGGTAAATTTGATCGCATTGCTGAGCAGGTTGCTCAAAATCTGCCGCAGGCGCACCGGATCGCCGCGTACCGGCAGGCGTACCGAAGGGTCGATATACAGCAGCAGGTGCAGCCCCTTAGCCTGTGCGGGGCGCTCCATCAGGGTGATGACGCTTTGCAGCAGTTCGCGCAAGTTGAAACCGGTGGTTTCAAGTTCGAGTTTGTCGGCTTCGAGCTTGGAGTAGTCGAGGATGTCATCCACGATACGCAGTAGCTGCTGCGCAGAGGCGGTGGCGGTCTTCAAAATTTCCTGCTGATCAACGCCCAGCCGGGTCGAGGCGAGCAGGTCGAGCATGGGGATGATACCGTTCAGCGGGGTGCGGATTTCATGGCTCATCGTGGCCAAAAATTCGCCTTTGGCCATCACGGCCGATTCGGCCGCCTGTTTGGCGCGGGTGAGTTCGCCTTCCATTTGCGAATGGTGGGTGAGCTCTTGCTTGAGTTCGTTGGCTTTGCGTTCTGAAAGCTGCAGTTGGTCGCGCTTTTCGGCCAGTAGCTGCTCTTGCCGCCGCATTGTGGTTAGATGGAAAACGCTGGCAGCAAGGGTAACAACGATAAGAATTGCGGCGATAAGAAACCACGGGCCGGAAATGCCGAGCTCCCCAGCGGCAAGTGCCAGAAGCGCTGCGGTTGCGGCGCCGGGAGCCAGCCAGGAGGGGAGGGGCGATTTATTCACAAAGTAGCACTCTGGAAGTCGAAGTCGAGGGCTTGGTCTGGCCGCTGGACGAGGTTGCCTTGGATAAAGTCGATGCCGCCTACCCATAGCGCAGCGGCGGCCTGTGGGTCTTCTACGGCTTGGCCGATCACCTGCAAGGCGAGGCGGTGGGCGCGCTCGATGGCTACCTTCATTTCATCGTGCAGCTCCGGCGGCAGCGGCTGCTGGGCGAAGTCGGCAGACAGGCGCAGATAGCCCAGCGGCAGCTCTTGCAACAGTTGGTTGGAGTCTTCGTTGCTACGGTATTGGCTGAGGCAGAACTGCACGCCTGCGGGCACCATTTGTTCGCAGAATTGCTGCAGCGACACCACGTGCACGATGGCGTCGTTCAAACGCAGGTCGATGATGAGCGAGGGGCCTTCGACGTTGTAGCGCGCAAGCGCTTCTTGCAGCCAGCCCGCGTAGCTGTCTTGGCCTAGGGTTTGCGGTGCTTGCGACACCAATAGGCGCATCGGGCGGCTTTCCGAACGGCGCTTTTGCAGTAGCTCCAGCGAGCGCTCCATCACCCAGCGATCCAGCTGCGGCATCAGGCCCGCGGTTTGCGCCACAGCGAGAAATTCACCCGCACGGCGCACCGTGCCATCGGGGCCGAGCATGCGCACCAGCACTTGGAACTGGGCGTCTTCGCCTCCAGCCACGGCGACAATGGGCTGGAATGCAAGATACAGACCTTCACCGCCGTTGAGTGCGGCGCGCAGCTCGTCGGCAAGGCCACTGGTTTCCACCTTTTCAGGTGGAACGTAGGCGGCAATGCCAATCGGAGAACCGTGCGCTTCACGCGAGGCTTCTTCAGCGGCCGCAAGCGCGGCGCCCGCGTCTTGGAAGTCGTGGTTCAGCTGGGTGTAACCAACGGTGCAGCGCAGACGCAGAGTTTCTTCTTCAATTTTGAAGTCTTGATAGCCCACGCCATCACGCAGACTGCGCGCATAGGCGTCGAGTTCGCCTTGCGCTTTGCCATTCACCAGCACCAAGAACGCCGTGTCACTGAGGCGGGCGGTGGGGTTGTCGCCTGCAAGGTTACCGAGGAAGCGGCCTGCGTCGTTGATGAGGCTTTCAAATGCGGCGTAACCGTAGCGATTGCGCAGCGCGGTTGGGTTGCCCATCTCCAGCATCAGTGCGCCGCCAACGGTGTTGCTGGCCAAACGTGTGCCAAGTTCGCGCAGCAAGGCGGGGCGGGTGAATAGCCCTGTCACTGGGTGGCGATCGGGGTCGGCCACGGTTTGCCGTGAGCTGTTTTGCGCACGCGCGCGGCGGATGCGGTTTTGTACCGCGGCGATCAAATGGCGCGGGCGTACCGGTTTTAGGATGTAGTCGTCACCGCCGTGCTCAAGCGCTTCTAGCTCGCGTTCGGGGTCGTGATCGCCGGTGAGAAACACCACCGGGGTGTATTCGAAGCGTGGGTGCTGGCGGATATGAGTGGTGAGGGTCGTGCCGCTGATGCCCGGCATATGCAGATCCATCAGCACGAGGTCTGGCTCAAACCGCTCCATGGTTTCCAGCATGCGCTCGGGAATGGCGACTACTTCAGCCTGAATACCCGCACCGCGCAAAATGGCCTCGGCGAAGACCGCTTGGCTGCGGTCATCTTCGACGATCAGGACGCGAAATGGCGCTGAATTTTGCGAGTTTTCGCCTGTTTGAGTTTGTTCCGCACTCATGGCCGCCCTCCGAACCCTAAACCGCAAGCAGGGCTGACCTTGGCTGGCCGCGTGCGGGAGGTATTGATGGACAGGACGGGCTTGACGGGCATGAACTCAAAATGGGCGTGCATGTAATGAATTGTGACGTAAATCAAGAGAAAAAGCGGCCTTTTCCCAAACTATAGAGGGAATCTGGCTGAATCAGGAGTGTCTTGTTCAGTCTAGCGCGGGAAGGCAAAGGTTGAAACGTGGAGGCGGGCGCTTCATCCTTGGCGGATGGATATGGCCTTACACGACGCATTAAAAGCACTGATGCCCGTAAATCCGCTGCATTTCACTGCGGCGGCGGCGGCAAAAGTGCATGAATTGGTGAGCGAAGAGGGCGAGGAAGACCTCAAGCTTCGCGCGTATATTCATGGTGGTGGCTGCTCTGGGTTTCAGTATGGCTTCGAGTTTGACGAAGGCCGGAACGAGAATGACATCGCCATCGTGAAGGATGGCGCCACCCTGTTGGTGGATCCGCTGAGCTTGCAGTATCTGGCGGGAGCGGTGGTGGATTATGTGGAATCACTTACGGGGGCGCAGTTTGTGATCCGCAACCCCAATGCCAAAACCACCTGCGGCTGCGGGAGTAGTGGCTGACGATGCCCGGCCGTTCACCATTTGCCTTTGTTGAAGGCGCGCTCGATCGCGCCGATGCGCTGCGAGATGATCAGGCCGCACTGGCCCGGCTATGGCCACAGGCAGGGGTGATCGTTTTGAATGAGCGCGGTGAGGCGTTGACCGATGCCCATGCGGAGCTGCTGACGCCCTCTAGTGATGCGCTTCGGTGTGGGTTGGATGCGGCGACGTTTTTGGGGGTGCAAGGCGAGCGTGCGTGGTTTTTTGTTGAGGCAGCGGCTGCGGGAATGCCGGGTGCGGCGAGTATCGACTTGCGTAAAGCGGCGGCGCAGTGGCCTGCTTGGCAATCGACGCTCTTTGCACAGGCGCGCGCGCTGCAGCACTGGCACCGACGCTACCGTTTTTGTTCGGCCTGCGGCGGGCGCTTGCGCTACGAACGTGCGGGCTGGTTAGGGCGTTGCGAGGGCTGCCAAAGCGAACACTACCCGCGCACCGACCAAGCCATTATCGTGGCGGTGACCGATGGTGAGCGTCTGTTACTTGGGCGGCAGGCGGGCTGGGCGCCGCGCCGCTGGTCGGTGGTAGCGGGGTTTGTGGAGCCGGGAGAAACGCTCGAGCAAACCGTTGCGCGCGAGGTGATGGAAGAAACAGGGGTGCGGGTGCGGCCGCAAACGGCGCGCTATCTTGCCTCACAGCCTTGGCCATTCCCCGGTTCGCTGATGCTGGGGTTTCTTGCCCACGCCGAGCCCGATTTGCCGCAGGCCAGTGAGGAGCTCGTAGAGGCCCGCTGGTTTAATGCGGAAGAAGTGCGTGCTGGATTAGCGCGCGATTGGAGCCACGCCGATGAGGCGGGCGACGGCATTGTGTTGTCGTCGCCCATCTCGATTGCGCGCTTTGTGATGCGCTGTTGGCTTGATGCGTACGACGCGGGTGCGCTTTAGGCACACCCGCCGCGAAGATGGCGCACGCGCTGTTCGAGTAGCTCAGCGCTGGCGGTATTGCCAGCGATAGCGTCACTGGCGAGGACCTCGATCGGTGCGCGCAGGCGGCGCGGCATGCGCATACGGTGTAGGCGCGAGTCGCGCTTACTCCACATGCTGCCCCACATGTTTTGCAATGCCATTGGCACTACAGGAACTTCCTGACCACGTGCGGCGGCGCGCTGCAGTATCTTTTCCACACCCGACTTAAACGAGGCGATCTCACCGTCTTTTGTCAGTGCGCCTTCGGGGAAAATGCACACCAGCTCGCCTTCCGCCAGCGCGGCGTCCACTGCATCAAACGCGCTTTGCATCACCTGCGGATTTTCACGTGCGCCGGCGATAGGGATGGCTTTCGCAGTTTTGAAAATCCAGCGCATCACGGGGATGTTGAAGATTTTGTAATACATGACAAAGCGCGCCGGGCGCGGAATACAGGCCGACAGAATCAGTGCGTCCATGTAGCTGACGTGGTTGCACACCAAAACTGCGGCGCCCTCATCTGGAACGTGTTTTTCAATGCCATGCAGTTTGAGCCGGTACAGCGTGCGCACCAGCAGCCAGCTGAGAAAGCGCATCATGAACTCGGGGACGATAGTGAAAATCCACAGTGCAACGAGGGTATTGGCAATGGCGAGTGCTAAGAATAGTTGCGGGATCGTCCAGCCCAGATAGCGTTGTACGGCGATGCCGATGACGGCAGCAAGCACAATGAAAAATGCGTTCTGAATATTCATACCCGCAATCACGCGCGCAAGCTCTGACTTGGGCGTGCGGCTTTGAATGAGCGCAAACAGTGGGACGACAAAGAACCCAGTGAATAAGCCGACGCCTACGAGGTCTAGAATGATGCGTGCTGTTCCGGGCTGATGAAGAAATTGCGTAATACTCATGCCTTGCGCAAGCGCTTGGCCGGGACGCGCGAAATACAGATCAAGCAAGAACGCGCTAATGCCAAAGGCACCCAAGGGGACAAGGCCAATTTCCACGGTGCGGCCAGAGAGCTTTTCGCACGACATCGAACCGACGCCTGCACCAATCGAGAATAGGGCTAATGCAAAGATGTAGAGGTTTTGCGTGCCGCCAAGATTCGACTGCGCATATACCGGCAGCTGTGCGGTAAGAATGGTGCCAACAAACCAAAACCAACTAACGCCGAGCACGGCATTGCGTACAGCGAGCCGCTGCCGAGTGAGTTGCCAAATCTGCCAGCTCACGCGAACGATATTCCAATCCACTTTAAGCGTTGGATTACCCGCATCAACGGTGGGAATGCGGCGCGCCACGGTATTGCCTGCAATCGCCAGCGCAATGATGAAGATGGCCGCAACCTGTGGGCCATGCGCGCCCGCGATTTGAAAAATCAAACCGCCGCAGATCATGCCGAGCAGAATGGCAATCGATGTACCCATTTCCACCAAGCCATTGCCGCCGGTGAGCTCCTCGGGCTTGAGCACTGAGGGAAGAATGGAATACTTCACTGGGCCAAACAGTGTTGATTGCACGCCGGTGCAGAACAACGCCACCATCAGAATTGGCATGCTTTGCAGCAGAAAGCCGACGGCGGCCAGCGACATGATGGCGATTTCCATCATGGTGGTGATCACGATGAGCTTTTGCTTCTCCAAACGCTCGGCAATTTGCCCAGCACTGGCGGAAAACAAGAAGTAAGGAAGGATGAAGATAGCGGGAGCGAGATTGGAGTACAGCCCCATTTCACTCTGGCTTACCGCCATATAAGCAAGCAGGCCAATGAGGGCTTGCCGATACACATTGTCATTAAATGCCCCCAGCGCCTGCACGATGAAGTACGGCAAAAAGCGGCGCTGGGTAAGCAGGTTGAACTGGCTATGGCCGGGCATTCAAGCGATCCTTGCGGAAGAATCTGGCAAGCATAGCGAAGAACGGCTCAATAGTTACCAAAGCTCTCGGTACTCAGCCTTTGCGCGCTTTTGTAGGCCCTACGCCAGCTGCGTAGACCGGCGATGGCTATACCAACAAACACCAAATACAGCACCGCAGTGATGTGTAGGCCTTTGTAGAGATATTCCCCCACGTAGAGCACGTCCACGGCGATCCACATCCACCATGCGGCGGCGTGGCGTTTGGCCTGCCACCACTGCGCAACGAGGCTGAACGCGGCAAGGGCCGCGTCTAGCCAAGCGAGGTCGGCATCGGTTTGGTGGTGCATGAATGCCCCCAGCGCAAGTGCGCCAAGCGCGCCAATTCCGATATGTCGCCAAGCGCGTGCTACAGGAAGCGCGGCCACGCGCACATGCCCGCTGTCATCGAGGTGCTGCATCCAGCGCAGCCAGCCATAGACGATCATGATGCCGAACGCGCCCTGCAGCAGGGCGTCGGAATAGAGCTTGGCGTCGATAAAGACCCACGCATAAGCAATCACCGATACCAAGCCCAGCGGCCAGCACAGCGGGTGCCGCCGCGCGGTAAGACCGACGGCCAGCAGGCTGACAACGGCAGAGGCGAGTTCGAACAAGAGCATGGTTTACAGTCCAACAGTCAACGACAGGCGCGCTAAGCGTGGAGCGCCGGGGAATAGATAGCTATCGCCGCTGACGCTGCCAGTATCGCGCCAATAAAATTTGTTGAATACGTTGTCCGCCGAGAGTTGCCACACAAGTGTGCGCTGGTTCCATTGGCTGCGGTAGCGTAGGCCAGCGTCGAATACGCTGTACGCAGGCACGCGTACGGTGCCATCGGAGGTGGCGGTATTGGACGAGGCGTAGCGCCAGCCGCCGATAAGACCAAGTGCCGGTGCAGAGGGGAGGCTGTAGTCCACGCTGAACGCGGCGCGGACACGTGGCACGTTTACGATCTGGTGGCCTTGCAGTGCGGCCACACCAGTGCCCTGTAGGCGGGCATTGATAACATTCACGCTGGCGTCTAACTGTAGATGCTCGATGGGGCGGCCGTGTGCACCTAATTCAACGCCGGTGTGCACTTCTTCACCTAATTCAATAAAGGTGAAGCCTGCGGATGAAGCATCCGGTTGTGCAAACTGTGCGGGCTGGTGAATACGGTATAGCGCGGCGGTGAGGTCAAATGTATCAGCAAGGCGGTATTTCGCGCCCAATTCAAGCTGCCGCGAAAGCCGAGGTCCCAGCATGGCGCCGTCATTGCTGGCCCAGAAGGGGGCTTCCTTGCCCAAAGATAATCCCTTACTAAAACTGGTGTAGAGCGTCAGTGCGTCATCGGGCTGCCATAGCAGCGCCGCTTGCGGCAGCGTTTTGCTCAGGCGTGTGCTGCGCTCCGGCACGCCGCGCTTATTCCAAGCGCGTTCGTCGATGCGTGCGTGTTGCAAGCCCAACACCAACTGCCACGCGTCATTGAATGCGATGCGGTCTATCGCAAAAACGCTGCGCTGCCAGCTATCAAGGCGGCGCACTTTGGGGCCTGGCTGTTTGGGTGAAGGCGTAAATACTGGCGGCTCAACATCTGCGATATTGCCCGAACCAACATAGGCATTGACGCTGGCGTGGCGGTCGATGCTGCGGTGGAGTGTGCTGCCGCCAATACTGATGCTATGGCCTACATTGCCGGTATCAAATTCGCCTTCCAGCGTGGCGCGTAACTGATCGGTAATGCGGGTGTCATCGGGGTTACGGTAGTCGTAGATGTCGTATTCGCCATTGGGCCCGAACGCATTGCCGGGCACACCGCTGGCGCAGGCGGCCACGTAGTAGCAGCCGTAAGCAAAGGTCACGCTGTCATCAATCACACTACGGCTTTTGCCACCGGCGATGCGCAGCGCCCAATCATCATTAAAGGCATAGGAAAAACGCAGACTGGTATTGCTAGAACGCATCGCAACCGGCTGTTGCCAAGGCTGGTGGCCAAGCAAGCGAGTGGGATCCGCGTTACCGGGAATAACGCTACCGCCCAGTAGTTGATAGCCGGAGACCGAAGGCTGTGCGCTGGTTTGGTAGCTGGTGTCGAGGGCGAACGATGCGTTCGGCGTGATCATCCAGTCGGCGGCGATGGCATACAGATTGCGACGACCATCGGCATGCTGCACGTAGGAATGCGTGTCTTCCCAAGCAAGATTGGCGCGCAGGCCAAAATTGGGCGTCAACCACGCGCCAGCATCTACGGCGACATAGCGCGAACCGTGCGAGTCGGTGCCGAGGGTCAAGTTGCGCACGTCTTCTGGGCGCTTGCTGACATAGTTGATTAACCCGCCAGGCTCCATGATGCCCGCCTGCAAACCCGCTAGGCCTTTGAGCACTTCGACCTGCTGCTTATCTTCCAGCGGCATGATTTGCTCACCCACCACGGTTAACCCGTTGCTGCGATAGCCGGTGCCAAGATCCAGCGCGTAGCCGCGGCTGGCGATGTTCTGGTAGTAGCCTACGGGTGCGTAGCTGTCGCCGAGGCTGGCATCGCTGCGGATGAGCTCGCTGAGCGTGCGCACATGGCGGCGTTCGATCTGCTGGCGATCAATGACGGTGATCGACGCAGGAGTGTCGCGGGCATCTGCTTGGCCCCACGTATTCACAGAGGCGTCGGTGGCGGTCGTTTCGCCTTTGACCTCCACCGCGCTTAGGGTGGTGGTGCGGCGCACCGCATCGTCTTCATCAGCATGCGCATGCGCATGCGCGTAAGCAGGCAGCGCTGCGAGCAGGGCGATGAGAAGGGGGGTATGGGAGATGGGCATCGTCGGTCATCGTCAGTATGGGGGAGCGAAGCGACGGCCGGACGCACGCCTCTTAAAGGCGCATGTCTGCAATACAAGCTCCCTACGCCGGTGCAAACCGGATCAGGTTCCAAGGGACTCTCTCAGCCTAGCCACGCTAGGCACCCCCGCTTCAAGGGCGCATTGAACCACAAAACGCCGTGAATTGCAGGTGAGGGTGAAATGGAGTTATGCGATGGCGCGCAAGAAAGACTGCCCGTGTGATGTTCTAAACCACGCGGCATGCCCGCGAAGAAATACATCCCAGGCAACATCGGCATGCGCTCTAGAGCGCAAGATGCCGTAAAAATATTCCACTTCAGAGATGGCGAAATCCAGGTGCACAACAGGCAGTAGCGCGACAAGTAATTCGCGTTCTGCGCGGCTCAGTGGGCGAGCTTGCGCATAGCCTTCAATAAGCGCGTTTGCGATCAGTGGTTGTGCACGCTGATCGTCTGGCTGCAGCCATGCAATCGCGCTACGTTCGATGGCCGTAGCTAAATCAAATAGCGCAAATGTGCGTGCAGAAAGACTGAAATCCAGCACGCTGGTGATGTTGGCCTGTGCTGAATCATCGCTCCAAAATAAATTGGACGCGTGCCAGTCGCCGTGCGTCCATAGCCGCGGCTGCGCCGCAAAGACGCATCGCACGTCGGCAGGCAAAGGGAGCAGTGTGTGATGCAACTCTTCTTGCCAATTGCGCTGTGCGAGGTACTCAGCAAGCAACGGACGCTGCTGTAATTGAGCTTGCAATGTTGCAATGGGGGCGCTTGCTTCCAGCAATTCGCTGCGTGCAACGAGAATATGAGTCGTGCGCTGCGCAGCGTGAAAGCCTTCTGCGGCAAGGTGTAGCTGCGCCAGCATGCGCCCTACGGTGCGTGCGTGGGCGAGGTTGTGTAGCGGCACCCACGACATCGTGTCGCGGTGTAGGTCAATGCCTGTGGCGAGGGCGTGCACTTCATACGTCCAGCCTGCATGCGCGATGGCGCTTTCACCGGCAGTGTTATGCAGGATTTCCGGGGTGGGAATGTGCTGCGCACGCAGCCACTGCGCGAACACGTGCTCTTCGGTCAACGTGGAGGCGCTGCGCACGTTTTCGCTATGACGTTTGACGAAAGTCGGCCCGTTGTTCGTTTCGATCAGTGCCGCCGCCGAGAGCGGGCGTGGGCTGTTCCAGAGGATCGTGTGAGCGTGGCCCAGTTGTGCAAATTGGGCCAGTACAGGCTGCAGTTCTTGCAGCGTGAGTGGCGGCCAATCGGGCGGAACTTCATCCGCCGTTAGGCCGTGCACTCGGTGCGCGGAATGGCTCATGGAAAAACGAAATGATCAGCCTTGCTCGCGTGCAATCGCGCGCCAGCCGATGTCGTTGCGGTGAAATTCGTGCGCCCAGTGAATAGCCTTCACTCCTGCATAGGCATTGCGT
This sequence comes from Thermomonas sp., assembly GCF_019104945.1. GTDB lineage: Bacteria > Pseudomonadota > Gammaproteobacteria > Xanthomonadales > Xanthomonadaceae > Thermomonas. The sequence goes on from NZ_JAHRWW010000014.1 coordinate 87,638, forward strand.
TGCGCCTCGTGTACCGATGCGCCGAGTGCGGTGACACACAGCACGCGGCCGCCCGCGCTGATGGTATTGCCACTCGCGTCGAGCGCTGTGCCGGCATGAAACACCTTGGCCGTTTCTGGAACATCGGCCAGCCCGTCGATGCGGTCGCCGGTAATCGGCGCTTCTGGATAGGGCTTGGCGGCCATCACCACACCCAATGAAGGGCGTGGGTCCCATTGCGCTTGGGTTTCGTGCAAACGTGCATCGATCCCGGCTTCGATGAGATCAACGAAGTCCGACTGCAGGCGCAGCAGCACCGGCTGAGTTTCTGGGTCACCAAAGCGCACATTGAATTCAATCACTTTCGGCGCACCGCTGGCGTCGATCATCAGGCCTGCATACAAGAACCCGGTAAACGGAATGCCATCTTTGGCCATGCCCTGCACGGTGGGGTTGACGATCTCACGCATCACGCGTGCATGGATCTCGGGCGTCACGACGGGGGCGGGGGAATAGGCCCCCATGCCGCCGGTATTCGGGCCGGTGTCGCCATCACCCACGCGCTTATGGTCTTGCGAGGTGGCCATTGGTAGTGCGGTTACGCCGTCCACCATCGAAATAAAGCTGGCTTCTTCACCGTCTAAGAATTCTTCGATCACCACGCGCGCGCCCGCATCACCAAACGCATTGCCCGACAGCATGTCGCGCACGGCGGCTTCAGCTTCGGCAAGCGTCATGGCCACGATCACACCTTTGCCTGCAGCGAGGCCGTCAGCTTTGATGACAATTGGTGCACCCTTGCTGCGCACGAAGGTCAGCGCTGGTTCAACCTCGGTATGTACCTCGTAAAATGCGGTGGGGATGCCGTGACGGGCGAGGAAGTCTTTGGCGAACGCCTTGCTGCCTTCTAGTTGCGCTGCAGCAGCGGTGGGGCCAAAGATGCGCAAGGATGCGGCGCGAAAGCGATCCACCACGCCTGCTACCAGCGGCACCTCTGGCCCAACCACGGTAAACGCGACGCCTTCGTCTTGCGCCAGCGCCAGCAGGCCGTCGATGTCGGTGACTTTCAGCGCCACGTTGCGGCATTTGTGCTCATTGGCCGTGCCGGCATTGCCGGGAGCCACGAGCACTTCAGAAACACGTGGCGACTGTGCAAGCTTCCACGCCAAGGCGTGCTCGCGGCCGCCGGAACCGATAACGAGAAGTTTCATAAATCAAAATATTGTGCGGTAAAGGAAGGACGGTACGCGGTTTCAACAAGAGCTTTGTGCTAGTGTTGGAGGTTATGGCATAACGCTGCTGGATGCAGCACAGCATACAGGGAATGGCATGTCGAAGCTGCTGGAATTCATGCGTAACTTGGGCCGCGACGCTGTGCTCGCCGAAGAGTATGCGCGGCGACCGGAGGTTGTGATGCGGCGCGCAGGGCTTAATGCGGAGGAACGCAAAGCAATGCTGGCGCAGGATTATGAGGCCATTAAAGCCCTGAGTGGATTGAAAGACGGTCAGTTTGCAACGCAGCAAATTATTTTTGCTTACGACGAGTAATTGGAACCACATTGGTATGCCGTTGCTGCGCTGCTTGATCGCATTGATGCTTTTCCTTGCTGCGGCAGGGGCAGCTGCGGTGGGCAACCCGCCGAGCGCGGCGCAGATGCAGCACGATGAGACCGAATACCAGCGCTTGCGCGGTTTGGGGCTAAAAGGGGAAACGGATGCTGCATTGCAGGGCATGCAGCAGCTTCTGCAGCGTGAGCTTGATCCTGAACTGCGTGTGCTTGCTTATACCACCGGGATTAGCATGGCGGCGGGCGTTGAGCGCTGGCAGCAAGCCTTCGTTTGGGCCGATGCTGGGTTGAATTTTATCGAAGAGGCACCGAAGAACTCGGCGCTGCTTTTAAGCGTGTCTAGCTATCTTTATGCGCTGGTTGGTGATTTAGAGCGTGCGCAAGAATTTGGCCAGCGTGGACTGGTGCAGGCAGAAGCAGGGGGCGACCTTTTTGTGCTGTGTCGGGCCTTATCCACCCATGCCATCGTGCAAGAGCTGCGAAAGGATCTTACGGCGTTGGAGCCACTGCGCCGCCGCCAAATCGATGTTTGTGGGAAGGCCGGGGACAAGATTTTCGTTGCCAACGGCACGCAAGGGATGGGCATGTATTTTGCGGGACGCAAACACTATGCCGAGGCCTTGCAGTGGTTCCGCCGGGCGCTGCAGCTTTTTCAAGCAGAAGGCTTTGACGGGGGCGCGCAGGGCGCAAAATTAGAAATTGCAAAAAGCTTGGTGGCGCTCAATCAAGAGGCTGCACAGGCGAGTGTGTTGCTAAGGGAGGCCGGCCGTTACTACGCGCGTCAGCGTTTAGCGCAGCCGTTGGTCGATGTGGAGCAGTTTCAGGCCGAATTGGCCGAGCGGCGAGGCGATATTGCCGACGCGCTGCAGCATACACAACACGCATTGCAGCACACCAAAGAGCTTGATCGACGCATGCAGGAGCGGCGATTGCTGTTGATGCAGCTACAGTTCGACTCGCGTCTGAAAGAAGAGCAGATCCAATTGCTAGAGGCTTCCACAGAACGGGCCAAGGGCGAAGCAAAGGCGGCGCGCAAACAGCAGCAATTGATTGCGATTGCGGCACTGAGTCTGCTGGCCGCAGCCGCCCTATTGCTGGCGCTTTTGCGGCGCGTGTTTCGAGATCGCCAGCGTTACCGTTTTCAGTCCGAGCATGATGGCTTGACGCGGCTGTTGAATTATCCTGCGCTGCTTCACCAAGGCGCGCAGGTATTGGCGCAGGCGCGTGCCAAGGGGGCAGCGTTTACTGCGGTGGTCGTGGATATCGATCACTTCAAAACGATCAACGATAGCCATGGTCATGCCGCGGGTGACGAAGTGCTGCGCATGCTGGCGCGCTGGATTGGCGAGGCCATGGGACAGCGCGGCTTGGCCGCGCGGCGCGGTGGTGATGAATTTACCTTGCTGCTGAATATGGATGAGCCGCAGGCGGAGGTGTTGCTGCAGCATCTTCGTGGGCTGATACAGCCCGTTCGTGCGCAGGGTACTACGCCTACGCTGCGCTTTTCGGTCAGTATGGGCTTTTGCCAAAGCGATGCCGAAGGCGAGACCTTGGAGCAGTTGATTCATCGGGCGGATTTGGCCTTGTATCGTGCTAAGCACGAAGGGCGAGATCGCCTTGTTTCTGCGCATCACGAAACGAGCCTTCCATCAAACTCCGGCTTGGTTGTGGTGGGGAGTGGTATCCAGTTTGGACGCCACGCTAGCGAGCGCTGCTTGTCGGAGATTCGCCGCGCAGAAGTGCTGTTCTGTTTGACCGACCCTGCAACGCTGGCGATGATTCAGTCTATGCGTCAGGACGTGATCAATCTCGGGCGCTATTACGCGACAGGAAAAGATCGAAGACAGACCTACCGTGAAATTGACGCGACGATCATGGCCGAGGTGCGTGCGGGAAAACAGGTCTGCGCCGTGTTCTATGGCCACCCCGGTGTGTTTGCCGATGTGCCGCATCGCGTGGTGAATCAAGCGCGCGCGGAAGGGTTTGCAGCACGTATGGAGCCAGGCATTTCGGCAGAAGCCTGTCTTTATGCTGATCTTGGTATCGACCCTGGACGGCGTGGTGTGCAGTCGCTTGAAGCCACGCATTTTCTTTATTACGACCGCCAGATCGATCCGGCAGGTTTGCTGCTGCTCTGGCAGGTGGCGCTGGCGGGGGATTTGAGCTGCAGTCGCCGTGAGGCTGATCCGGCTGGCCTGCAGGCGTTGGTGGATAAGCTTCTGCGCTGGTATCCAAGTGACCACGAAGTCATTTTGTACGAAGCTGCGCAGCTTCCCGTGTTTGCGCCGCGCATGGGGCGGATGCGTTTGTCTGATCTGCCCGCGGCACGCTATGAGGAATACACGACGCTCGTTATTCCGCCGCTAGATGTACTGCGGGAAGACCCATGCTGCGGGTTAGCAAGCGCTGTGGCTGAATAAGGCCGCGGGGTTCCCCCCGCGGGTCTTGTGGATGCTCAGTTAGTGCCGGAAGTGGCGCACGCCGGTGAACACCATGGCGATGCCGTGTTCGTCGGCAGCAGCGATCACTTCGTTATCACGCATGGAGCCGCCCGGCTGGATCACCGCCTTGATGCCCGCTGCTGCAGCGGCGTCGATGCCGTCGCGGAACGGGAAGAAGGCGTCGGAGGCCATCACCGAGCCCGGCACAATCAGGCCTGCATCTTCGGCCTTGATGCCGGCGATGCGCGCTGAATACACGCGGCTCATTTGGCCTGCGCCCACACCAATGGTGCGGTTGTCTTTGGCATAGACAATGGCATTGGATTTGACGAACTTGGCCACTTTCCACGCAAATAATAGGTCGGACAGTTGAGCATCGGTCGGCGCAAGCTGAGTCACCACTTTAAGCGCGTCGCGCTGCACAACGCGATCATCGGCGGTTTGCAGCAGTAGGCCGGAATTCACACGCTTGGTGTCGATAAAACCGGGTGCGGTTGGGGCGAGTGGAATGCGTAGCACGCGCACATTGGCTTTTTTCTTCGCGTATTCAAGCGCGGCGTCGTCGTAGTCGGGTGCAATCAGCACTTCAACAAATTGGCGATCCAAAATGGTCTTGCAGGTGGCCGCATCGAGCTTGGTATTGAACGCAAGAATGCCGCCGAAGGCGGAGGTTGGGTCGGTGGCATACGCGGCTTCGTAGCTGTCTGCGCAGCCGCTGCCGACGGCCACGCCGCAGGGGTTGGCGTGCTTCACAATAACGCAGGCCGGTGCGTCGAACTGGCGCACGCATTCCCAGGCGGCATCGCTATCGGCGATGTTGTTGTAAGACAGCTCCTTGCCCTGCAGCTGAGTGAAGGTCGCCAGTGAACCGGGCGCGGGGTACAGGTCGCGGTAGAACGCGGCCTGCTGGTGCGGGTTCTCGCCGTAGCGTAGATCCATCACTTTGATGAAGCTGCCGTTGGTTTGCGCTGGGAACTCGGCACGCGTGGGCACGGCGCTATCGGTGGCGGTGATCGAGGAGAGGTAATTGCTGATCGCATCGCCGTACTGCGCCACGCGGTTGAATGCAGCAACAGCCAATTGAAAGCGGGTGGCGGCAGAGAGTGCGCCGTTGCCGCTGGCAAGTTCAGCCAGTAGATGGGCGTATTGGTCTGGTGAGGTGACAACCGCGACACGGGCAAAGTTTTTCGCCGCGCTGCGCAGCATGGCCGGGCCACCGATGTCGATATTTTCTACCGCATCTTCGAGCGTGCAGTCGGCGTTTGCGGTGACGGCTTCAAAGGGATAGAGATTCAGCACCAGTAGATCAATTTTGCCGATGCCGTGTTGTTCCATCACCGCATCATCAAGCCCGGCGCGGCCCAGAAGCCCGCCATGAATCAACGGGTGCAGAGTTTTGACGCGGCCATCCATCATTTCGGGGAAACCCGTGACTTCGCTCACATCTTTAACCGCAAGCCCCGCATCACGCAGTGCTTTGGCGGTGCCGCCGGTGGAGAGTAGTTCAACGCCACGCGCGGCGAGCGCTTGGGCAAGTTCAATCAGGCCGGTTTTATCGGAAACAGACAGAAGCGCCCGGCGGAGGGGCAAAAGATCGGCAGCCATGGGTACGCAAGAGGTGTGGGGAGCCCTCTATTGTAGACCGTATTCCTTCAGCTTCTTGCGTAGCGTGGCGCGGTGAATGCCAAGCAGTGTGGCGGCACGGCTTTGGTTGCCGTCGCAGTGCTTGAGGACTTCCGAAAATAGCGGGATTTCCAGCTCGCGCAGGGTGGTGGTGTACAGGTCGTCGGTGTCACAGCCGGCCAAATCGCTTAGGTAGCGACGAACAGAATGTGCCACGTGGTCGCGCAACGTAACGCTGCTGGCGTCCTGACGAATGCCGGAAGGAGTCAAAGGGTGTGTCCTCTAAAAAACTGCATCGGTGGTACGTCCTCGATGCAGGGCATCAGTCTAGCGCGTTCTGTGCGAACGTGTGAGCCCCGATGCGTATTCAGTTCATAAATTTGATGGTTATTCGAAGCGAAAGTCGAAGGACACGACGGCAGACGACGGCTCGTGCAGATCGAACGCGATCTGATTGGCTTGATTCGGCAGAATGCGCTGCACGTGTGGCGTGCTGCCGAGGTATTCAGCGGGCTGAAAGCGGCGTGCACCAAGGCTTTGACCGTTGACGTCAGTAAGGTTGAGTACCAATACGGGCCAGGCTTGCGGCCAGTGCGCATCGTTGCGGAAACTGGCCTGCACGCGCAGCACGCCGCGCTGGTCGGGCGGTGCGATGACATCGCGCGAAAGCATGGTGAAGGATGTGGGGTCGTGCCATGTGGGGAGGCTGCAGGTCAGCGCACTGCACAGCGTTTCCAGCATCGGGCGCAGGCGGGAGCTGGCGGCAAGCGCGTCGCGTTGTAGCCAAATAAGTTGCGCAATTAAAACGAGCGCAAGCAATAACGCGCCGCTCCATTCTTTGCGATGCGGGTGGCGGGGCGCACTGTGGTCACTGGCGAAGCTGGGTGCTTGGGTCATTGGCTCACTTTAACGTGATTACGCACGCCATCAATACGGATCCAGTCTTCTTCTTGGCAGATGTGCAGCTGCTCAAACCATGGCGCGTAGCGCTGCAGCAGTTCCTCTTCTTGGCCGCTGAGGATGCCAGACATGGCAAGGCGGCCGTTTGGGGCAACGCGCGCTGCAAGGGTCTCTGCAAGTGCGTCCAGCGCTGTGGCCAAGATGTTGGCGACCACGATGGGATAGCTTGCCGTGGGCGCGTCTTGCGGAAGATAGGTGTCGATATGCACGCCGTTGCGCTGCGCGTTATCGGCGGTGGCGATGATGGCCTGCGGATCATTGTCGATGCCGATCGCTTGCACGGCGCCGAGCTTCAGCGCGGCCAGTGCAAGAATGCCGCTGCCGCAGCCGAAGTCGAGCACGGGTGCGCCTTGCAATACGCCTTCTGCCGCCAGCGCGTCTAACCAGCGCAGACAAAGCGCCGTAGTGGGGTGGGTGCCGGAGCCAAACGCAAGGCCGGGGTCGAGCCGGATAATCGCCGCTTGCGGCGTATTCGCGGCCTCAGGAAGGGCGTGATCCCACGGGACGATCCAAGTGCGCTGGCCAAACTGCATCGGTTGGAACATATCCAGCCAAGCGCGTTCCCAGTCTTGGTCTTCAACCTTTTCGAAGCGCGTTTGCGTCCAATCCAGCCCGGGGTCGAAGGCTTCCAGCGCGGCAAGCAACAACAGCGCGTCGGTATCGTCTGGAAATAACGCGGTGAGCGTCATTTCGTTCCAAAGCGGAATTTCGCCAACACCGGGCTCAAAAATCGCTTGTTCGTCGGCCGCATCAAGATGCGCGTCTTGCAGGGTTACGGCCAGCGCACCCACGTCTTCAAGCGCGCGTTCAATACGCGGCTGTAGCGTTTCCGGGCAAGGTAATGAAATTTGCAGATAGGGCATAAAACAATGGCGTGGGAATACCACGCCATTGTCGCAGGTTCGTGCGCTGTCGGTGTTTACAGGATGGAAAGCGCCTTTTCTTTACGCTCGGCCAACTTCTTTTCCAAGTAGTGAATGTTCTGACCACCTTGGGTGAAGCCGCCATCGGCAAGAATGCGCTGCTGCAGCGGGATATTGGTCTTGATGCCGTCGATCACCATTTCCGACAGGGCCACGCGCATGCGCGCAATCGCCTGCGCACGATCTGCACCGTGCACGATGAGCTTGCCGATCATCGAATCGTAGTTCGGCGGCACGCGGTAGCCTTCGTACACGTGCGAATCGACACGCACGCCGGGGCCGCCCGGTGGGTGGTAGTGCTGGATCAGGCCGGGGCAGGGGAAGAAGGTGTCGGGGTCTTCGGCGTTGATGCGGCACTCGATCGCGTGGCCGGTGAGTACCACGTCGCTTTGCTTGATCGACAGCTTGTAGCCGGAGGCGATCAAGAGCTGCTCGCGCACCAGATCAATGCCGGTGACAAGCTCCGTTACCGGGTGTTCCACCTGGATACGGGTGTTCATTTCGATGAAGTAGAAGCGTCCGTTTTCATACAAGAACTCGAACGTGCCCGCGCCGCGATAGCCGATGCGAATGCAGGCATCGACGCAGACCTTGCCGATCTCATTGCGCTGCGCTTCGGTGATGCCGGGGGCCGGGGCTTCTTCCACCACTTTTTGATGGCGGCGCTGCATCGAGCAGTCGCGTTCGCCTAAGTGAATTGCGTTGCCTTGGCCGTCGGCGAGCACTTGGATTTCCACGTGGCGCGGGTTTTCCAAGAACTTTTCCATGTACACCATGTCGTTACCAAACGCCGCCTTGGCCTCGGCCTTGGTGGTAGCGATGGCATTGGTGAGTGCAGCTTCGGTATAGACCACGCGCATGCCGCGCCCGCCACCGCCGCCTGCGGCTTTGACGATCACCGGGTAGCCGATCTCGGCGGCGATTTTGACATTGGTGGCTGGGTCGTCGCCCAGTGGGCCGCCGCTGCCCGGTACGCAGGGCACACCCGCAGCCTTCATCGCGCGAATGGCTTCCACCTTGTCGCCCATGAGGCGGATGGTGTCGGCTTTCGGGCCAATAAAGACAAAGCCAGATTGCTCTACGCGCTCGGCAAAATCAGCGTTCTCGGAGAGAAAGCCGTAGCCGGGGTGGATGGCCTGTGCGTCGGTCACCTCGGCGGCAGCGATGATCGCCGGCATGTTGAGGTAGCTTTCGCTGGAGGGTGCCGGGCCAATGCAGACGGATTCATCTGCCATGGCGACGTGTTTGAGGTTGCGGTCGGCGGTGGAGTGCACCGCCACGGTGCGAATGCCCAGCGCGTGGCAGGCGCGCAAAATGCGCAGCGCAATTTCCCCGCGGTTGGCGATGACGACTTTTTCGAGCATGTCGGCTTACCCGATCACGAAGAGTGGCTGGTCAAATTCCACCGGTTGCCCGCTTTCGCACAGGATCGCGAGCACGGTGCCGGAGACTTCGGCTTCGATCGGGTTAAACATCTTCATGGCTTCAATGATGCCCAGCGTGTCACCCGCTTTCACGGCTTGGCCCACGCTGACAAACGCAGGCTTGTCGGGGGCGGGGCTGGCGTAGAAGGTGCCGACCATCGGTGCGCGCATGACGTGGCCGTCGGGCAGGTCGCTGCCTGTGGGCTTGGGGCTGCCGCCGGTGGCGGCCTGCACGGGGGAATTCATCGGCATGGCCGGTGCCGCGGCGGGCAGCGCAACTTGCTGGATGGCCGGGGCGGCCATCGCGAGCCCACCCTTAGGCAGGCGTGCGAGGCGTACGGACTCTTCGCCTTCTTTAATTTCGATTTCAGCCAGGTTCGACTCTTCCAGAAGGTCGATGAGCTTCTTGATCTTGCGCAGATCCATGGGCATGTGTCCTCTCTTTTTGTAGGTTAGGCAGGCAGCCGTTTGAGTGCGGCCGCGAGTGCATAGCGGTAGGAATCTTCACCAAAACCACAGATCACGCCCACCGCCTTATCGCTGAAATAGCTGGTGTGGCGGAAGGGTTCGCGCGTGTGCGGGTTGGAGAGATGAATTTCGATAAAGGGGATGGCAACACCGGTTAGCGCGTCGCGCAGGGCCACCGAGGTATGGGTGAACGCGGCGGGATTGATGAGGATGAAGGCCGTGCCGTCTAGCCTTGCGGCTTGGACGCGGTTCACCAACTCGTGCTCGGCATTGGACTGGAAGGCTTCCAGCGTATGCCCGGCCGATGCGGCATGCGCAATCAAATCGGCGTTGATGTCGGCCAAGGTGGCGCGGCCATAGACCTCCGGCTCGCGCGTGCCGAGCAGGTTGAGGTTGGGGCCGTGTAGGAGCAAAAGTTTTGCCATGAAGCCGTTGGGGCGGTCCCCGGGTAGTCGGTGCGCAGTGTCCCGCGAAAGTGGATTGCTGTCCAGTTCGGCGAACTTTAGCGCTATACCGGCATTTTAGCAGATATTGGAGCGACTGCTCTAAATGCAGACGCCCGGGGTGGCCCGGGCGTCTGGAGTGCAGCTGGTGTAGCGGTTTAGCTGTGCTGCGGCAGGCTTTCTGGAGCGGCCGCGGGGATACCTGCCTTTTCCCGATCGTGTGCGTGATCGCGCGCGAGATACAGATAGAACGCGGGCAGCACGAACAGGGTGAACAGCGTGCCGATGGTCATCCCGGAGGCGATCACCACGCCCATCGAGAACCGTGACGCCGCGCCCGGGCCCTTGGCCATCAGCATCGGGATCATCGCGAAGACCAGCGCGGCGGTGGTCATCAGCACCGGGCGCAGACGGATGCCCGCAGCGGCTTCGATGGCCTCACGCTTGCTCATGCCTTCATTGAGCTGCAGCTTGTTGGCAAATTCCACAATCAAGATGCCGTGTTTGGAGATCACCCCGACCAGCGTCACCAGCCCCACTTGGGTGTAGATATTGATACTCATGCCGGGGAAGGCTTCGATCTGCATCACCTGCAAGATTTGCGACACCAGCGCCAGTACGTTCAGTGCCAACAGTGCGCCGCAAATCGCCATGGGCACTGTGAGCAGCATGATCAAGGCGTCGCGGAAGCTCTCAAACTGCGCGGACAGCACGAGGAAGATCACGACCAGCGCCAGCGCCAAGGTCATCAGCATGGCCGAGCCTTCCTGCTTGAACTGCCGCGACTCGCCGGAGTAGTCCACGCTATAACCCTGCGGTAGTACTTCTTTCGCCGCTTGATCGAGGATGGCCAGCGCCTCGCCCTTACTCACTCCGGGGCGTGGGGCGAAGGTGATCGACACGGCATTGAGCTGCTGGAAGCGCTTGAGCGACTGTGGCTGGGTGCTTTCTTTCAGTGTCACAAGGGTGGACAGCGGAATCAGCTTGCCGTCGCGGGTGCGGGTGTAATAATTCTCTAGGTCGCTGGCATTTAAGCGGTCGCTGCGCTGCACCTGCGGAATCACGCGGTAAGAGCGGTTCTGCATCGAGAACAGATTGCTATAGCCACCCGCCAACATGGCCGACATATCGGCCGCCAGCGTGCGCATATCAATGCCCAGCGTGGCCGCTTTGTCGCGGTCGATATCCACTTCAATACGCGGCTTGTCGATCTTCAAGTCTTTATCCAAGAAGATGAAGCGCTTGCTCTCATACGCTTTGGCGAGAATGGCGTCGGATAGTTCCGACAGCTGTTCAAGGCTGCCGATACCGCCCACGATAAATTCGCCGCCGCCTTCGCCACCGGCGCTGGGCAGCGAGGGCGGCACAAGCGCAAACATCTTCAGCCCGGTGATCTTGTCGAACTCGGGCTGCAGTGACTGCTGTAAGACTTGGTTGGTGGAGCGCGTGCGCTGGCTCCACGGCTTAAGCACGAAGCCCGCCATGGCGCTGGGGCTAGCGCCGCCACCGCTACCGCCAAAGCCGCCGTTGAACAGGAAAGACTCCTGAATCTCCGGGACTTTCTGCGTGGCTTTGGCGATCTCTGCGGTGTAGCGTTCCACATAGTCCAAAGTGGCCGTGGGGTCGGCGCTGGCGATGCCGAAGATAAATCCTTCATCTTCCAGCGGCGCCGGTTCTTTCGGTGCACCCATGTACAAGAACGCGCAGCTCACCAACACGATCAAGCCAAATGCTGCGATCACCGACTTGGTGGCCAATGCGCCGTGCAGTTTGCGCTGGTAGCTGTGGTGGAGTTTGTCGAAGCGGGTGTCGAGCCAATGCTCGAACTTGCCCTTCGGGTGCTCAGGGTCGTGCGCCGTGAGCATCTTCGAGCTCATCATCGGGGTGAGCGTCAGCGCGATCACACCCGAGAGCAGCACCGCACCGGCGAGGGTGAAGGCAAACTCGGTGAACAGCACGCCGGTGAGGCCGCCTTGGAAGCCGATCGGTAGATACACGGCAATCAGGGTGGTGGTCATCGCCACCACTGGCCAGGCCAGCTCTCGCGCACCCTTGAGCGCGGCATCGAACGGGCTCATACCTTCTTCAATATGGCGATGGATGTTTTCCAGCACGATGATCGCGTCGTCCACCACGATGCCGATCGCCAGCACCATCGCCAATAGCGTGAGCAGGTTGATGGTGAAGCCCATCAGCAGCATCAAGAACAGCCCACCGATCAGCGATAGCGGAATGGTGACGGCTGGAATAATGACGCTGCGCAGTGAGCCAAGGAACAGATAGATCACCACGATCACGATGAGCAGGGCTTCCACAATCGTGCGGATCACTTCGCTGATCGCGTCTTGAATCGCCTCGGTGCTGTCGTAGGGAATCGTAGCCTCAATACCCTGCGGCAGCTGCGGCACGATTTCGTTATCCCACACCTTGCGCACCGCGCGGACCACGTCGAGTGAGTTGGCATCTGGGGCGACATAGATACCCATAAACGTTGCCGCGTCGCCGCCGTTGATGCGCACCGAGGTGCCGTAGCTTTCTGAGCCCAGTACGACGTCGGCAATGTCGGATAGACGCACGATTGCGCCGTCCTGCTCGCGCACCACCATGTTGCGGAAGTCATCGACGTTGCGCAGGTCGGTACGCGCGGTCATGTCGATCGCCACCATCTGGCCTTTGGTTGAACCCACCGCGGCCAGCACGTTATTCGACTGCAGTGCGTTGCTCACGTCGCTGGCGGTTACTTTCAGCGCGGCCATCTTCTCCGGCTTCAGCCAGATGCGCATGGCGAAGGTGCCTGCACCCATAATGTCGGCACGCTGCACACCCGGCACCGTCACCAGCTTGGGCTGGATCACGCGGGTGAGGTAGTCGGTGATCTGGTTATTGCTCAGCGTATTGCTGGCAAACGAGACGTACATCGCCGCGATCTGTTCGCCCTGCTGCAGGTCGATCACCGGGTCTTCCGACTGCGGCGGCAGCTGGCCGCGCATCTTGTTGACCTTGGCAGAAATCTGCGTCAGCGCTTCGCTGGGGTCTTGATCCAGACGGATATAGGCTTGGATCGTACTCATGCCCGCCGCACTGGTGGAGGACAGATAGTCGATGCCCTCGGCGCTAGCGATTTCACGCTCTAGCGGGGTGGTGATAAAGCCTTGGATGAGGTCGGCGTCGGCACCGAAATAGGTGGTGCTGACATTGATGACCGCATTGCGCATCTCCGGATATTTGCGCACGTTCATTTCACTAAACGCACGCAGCCCGAACAGCAGGATAAACAGGCTGACGACCATCGCCAGCACCGGCTTCCTGATGAAGATGTCGGTAAATTTCATGGGGAATCCTCTTGCAGGTCAGACAGCGCTGCCGGGTATTAGCGGTTTTCGACCTTGGGCTGAGCGTCGGCAGTTGGAGTTACGGCATTGTTTACCGTTACCTCCGCGCCGTTGCGCAGTTTGAGCAGGCCCGAAGTCACAACCTGTTCGCCGGTTTTAAGTCCTTCCGTGACGGTGATTAGGTCGCCACGCGTCGCGCCCGTTTTAATAAAACGCTGAGTCACGGTGAACTTGTCGCCGGTGAGCGGCTTGCCCTGCATATCGGTTTCGCCCGCTTTACGCGCGCTTTTACTGATCACAAAAACGGCATTGCCGTAGGGGTTGAAGCTCACCGCGGTTTGCGGGATCACTACGACATCGCGCATTGAACCCAGATCGAAGGCCACTTTGGCGAAGCTGCCGGGGCGCAGCAGGCCGTCGGGGTTACGCAAGGTCGCTTGGGCCTTGAAGTTACGGGTGCTCGGGTCCACCTGCGGTTCGATGGCGCTGATTTTGCCTTCAAACACCGCGCCCGGTTGCGCATCGATACTGGCACGCACCATCACGCCTTCTTTAATCGTGCCGATCAACTGCTCCGGCAGAGTGAAGTCGACATAAATCGGATCGAGTTGTTGCAGGCTCACCACAGGCGCGCCCGGTGCGATGTATTGGCCGAGGCTGACTTTGCGAATACCAAGGACGCCGGAGAACGGCGCATACACCGTTTTTTGTGCGATCAGTGCGCGCTGGGCCTCCACTTGGGCTTGCGCAGTGGCGGCGCCCGTGAGTTTGGCCTGTACGTCATCCAGTGAAACCAGCTTGTCTTTACCCAGTTGCTGCCAGCGCTCGGCCTGAGTCTTGGCGAGCTTGGCCGACGCTTCGAGCGCTTTTAGGCTGGCCTCCTCGTTGGCGCTATTGAGACGCACCAACACCGCTCCAGCCTGCACCGGTTGGCCCGCGTCAAATTCGATGGACTTCACTACACCACCGGATTCTGCGGTGACGTCGATACCGTTGATCGCCACGAGTGTGCCCACGGCATCGCCGCCATCGGCCCAGCGCTCATTGCGCGCGGCATCGGCTGAAATGGCGACCGCAGGTTGCGGCATATTGTTGAAGAATTCATTGGTCTTCTTGGCAAACATCGCCTTCAGGGCAAAAACGCCACCGAAAACAACGACAACACCAACCAGCATCAGGGCCCAGCGCCGTGATGGATTGGGCTTGCGCTCGGGGGAAGCAGGGGACATAGGGGGAGACCTTGTGAGGGGTGCGAAGAGAAAGACGCGCAGTGTACCACTGTTAGTGAACTGATCGGTATAGCATTTGTGCGCGGAACATAAAAAAACCCAGCCGCAGTGCGGCCGGGTTCGTGCCAGTGGAGAGGCTGGCGAAGCCCTAGCGAGGGGTGCTAGGGCAGGGGGATTACTTGCTGGCTTTCGAAGCGGCCTTGGTGGCCTTTTCAACTTCGGCCTTGACCTGCGAGCTAGCCTGCTCGAACTGCGCCTTGGTCAGCGAGCCGATGGCTTCACCAGCCTTGAGGCTGCCTGCGAAGGCTTCCTGCGCGGCACCGAAGCTGCGCTCGGCGTTGGCGCGAGCAATCTGCAGGCCCTTCGGCCAAGCGGTCTTCAGGCCGTCGGCGTCACGCACGCCCACGAGTTCGCCGGCAAAGGCAAAGGTGGCGTTGGCGTTTTCTTCAAACGCGGCCAACTGCAGGCCGAACGCCTTCTCGGCATTTTCAAGCGCGAGGCGATTGATGGCGGTCGCAGCGTCGATGAACTGACTGGCAGACTTGTTGAACTGATCGTTGAACTGGTACATGGCGTTCTCCTGCTTTTATATCCGGCGGGTTTTGCCGGTTTGTGCGGTGCAGCATAGGTCGTCGTATGTTGCAATGCAACATTTGTCCGACGAACGGTTGCAGCGCATTCAGAATTCAGGCTGAAAAACGCTTAACGGTGGCGTAAATGCTGGGGGCGCAGCAGCGGGAACTGTGGCAATGCCAGCGCGGGAACGGCTTGCGCACCGGCGATGGCGCGCGCAAACGGGGCGAGATGATCCAGTGCGCGGGCATAGACGCTACGCTTGAAGGTAACGATGTGCTGTAGTGGGTACCAAAAATCGACCCAGCGCCAACCGTCGAACTCGGGCGTGGTGGTCACGTCTAGGCGTAGGTCAGATTCGGCGCCTTTGAAACGCAACAGGAACCAAACTTGTTTTTGACCGATGCACACCAAACGTTCGCGTTGGCGAATGGCGTGTGCGGGCAGCCGATAGCGCAGCCAGCCCGGTGTGGCGGCCAGCACTTCGACGTGTTCGGGCAGCAGCCCAGTCTCTTCGCGCAGCTCGCGAAACATGGCCTCAATCGGGGTTTCATCGGTATTGATGCCCCCTTGCGGGAACTGCCAGCCGTCCCGGCGCACGCGACGTGCCCAGAACACCCGGCCATCCTCGTGCATCAGCACGATGCCCACATTGGGGCGAAAGCCGTCCGGATCGACCACGATGCGGACTCCTAAAAAATCTGTCTTCCCCGACTCTGCCAGTCTTGGCCAATTCATACAAGCCGATAAGAAAAAATTGACGTGACTAAAAAATACTCAGATAATGGAGGGCTACACGCTGGCTATGTAGCTCAGCCGGTTAGAGCACAGCACTCATAATGCTGGGGTCGGTGGTTCGAGTCCACCCATAGCCACCACTGCGTGTTATTCAAATATCCCCGCCATGAGCGGGGTTTTTTGTGCCTTTAAGTCTCCAGCAATTCCCAGCAGTCCCCATGCCTGCGCGTGCGGCTTCACGCGGCCTTGTGTAGTTCAAATTGCACCTTAACCCGATCAAACGGGAATTCATATTTCCCCGCTTCGCTTCGGTCAATTACCCCGGCCATGGTGAGCGCGGTTAAGTCTGTATGCACGGCCTTTGCATCACGGCCTAAACGCCGTGCTAGCTCACGCACACCAAGTGCGCCCGCGCCTGTCATGGTTTCCAACATTGCCCAGCGTAGCGGGGTAAGCGTGCGCGCCATCGCTTCGGCAGTATCGAATGAAATATGCGCGTATTTCTCTGGCTTGCCTGATGCTAGCGAAGCAAGCAACCGCGCCTGCACTTCGGCTTGTGTAGCTACTTCAATCAATACCGTTTTCATCTTTCCACCTTTGGATGTCTGCAAAGAAGTCTGCAAGCAATGCAGGAACATCAGCGAACGCGTAGGGCAATTCCAGCGCGCCTATATGCTTGTGATCGCCCTTACCTGTTTCGTTGTCGTAGCGAATAACGCATTCATCGTGAATCACATAAGCGAGCCTGTACTTAAACAGGTGCGCCGAACCTGCCACCGGATGCGGAAGCCGCCAAACAACCGCCGACCAGAAAGAAACGTCACTGTCTGGCTTGCGCTGCTGAAAGAGTTTTTCGGCTTTCATGTTGTCCATGCTGACAACAAAGTGGGTAGCCGTCAATCAAAACACCCCTCACCCCCTCACGCCACCTACTTGGCAATTCGGATGCAGGCTGGCAGCGGCGGAAGGGCGCGCGGCCACGCGGTCGAACCAATGGGGTAGGTGCGCGAGCGTGCGGTCGAACGGTTGGCCAACGGAATCGGCAAAATCCAGCCAGACGTAGAGCCAAATATCGGCAACGGTGAAGCGATCACCGGCCAAATACGGATGCTCACCCAGCATGGCATCTAGCCATGCGATGCGGTCTTGGGCGATGCACTTCAGCCCCGGCGCGGCTTCTGGTGCCACTGGGATGCGCTGTTCAAAACGTTTGAGCCCTTCGGCGTAGTGGTAGGCGTTATGGATGAATTCGGTGATATTGAGTTCAGCGCGGCGCTGCCATTGCCGGGTTTGCGCGCGTTCTTCCGCAGTGCTGCCTATGAGCGGCGGTGTGGGATGCAATTCTTCCAAATACTCCATGATGGCAATCGCCTCGCCAAGCGTTTGCCCATTCGCTAATTGCAGCGCTGGCGTTTGCCCAGCAGGATTGAGCGCGAGATAGGCAGGGGCGCGGTTTTCGCCGGAAAAAACGTCGATCTGCTGCGTGGGAAGTACAAGCTGTTTTTCAGCAAGATACATGCGCACCGTGCGTGGTGCGGGGCTTAGGGCATCGAATAAAAGAAGTGCAGGCTCGCGCATGACGCTACCGGTAAGCGTGAAGACCCCGCTATGCTGCCGTTGAGCGTGTAATCAATAGGTGATGCAGCGTGGTGCACAAAGACGATGTGCTGGTTCTAGGCGGCGGCCATAACGGGTTGGTGTGCGCGGCTTATCTTGCTGCGGCGGGGCTGCAAGTGCGCGTGCTGGAGCGGCGCTCTATTGTGGGTGGCGCGGCGGTGACGGAGGAGTTTTATCCGGGGTTTCGCAACTCGACAGCCAGTTACACCGTGAGCTTGCTCAATCCGCAGGTGATTGCCGATTTGCGCCTGCACGAGCATGGGCTGCGCATCGTGGAGCGGCCGTTCGCCAACTTTTTGCCGTTACCCGATGGGCGCAGTTTCCGCTTGGGTGGCGAGCTTACCTTGCCCGAGGTGGCGAAGTGGTCGGCGCGTGATGCGCAGCGGCTTCCGGACTACTACGCCATGCTTGACCGCATCATTACGGTGCTGC
Source organism: Thermomonas sp. (assembly GCF_019104945.1). Taxonomy (GTDB): domain Bacteria; phylum Pseudomonadota; class Gammaproteobacteria; order Xanthomonadales; family Xanthomonadaceae; genus Thermomonas. The sequence goes on from NZ_JAHRWW010000014.1 coordinate 105,388, forward strand.
GCGCGCTGATCGCACAAACGCCGCCGAATGTGAGTGAGCACTTCGTGCTGGCTGACTGGATCAACTCGATAGCTGTTGGCAGGCAGCTGAAATCGCTGGATATGCGCGGGCGCCGCGATCTGTTGGATTTATTCACCAAGTCGGCGGGTGAACTCTTAGACGATTGGTTTGAGAGTGCGCCACTGAAAGCGGTTTTGGGCTGGGACTCTGTGGTGGGCAATTTTGCCAGCCCGTACACCCCGGGAAGTGCGTATGTGCTGTTGCATCACTTGTTTGGTGAAGTGAACGGTAAGCCGGGAGCGTGGGGGCATGCCATTGGCGGAATGGGCGCGATTACCCAAGCGATGCGGAAGGAGTGCGAAGCGCGCGGTGTGGTGGTTGAAACCGAAGCAGAAGTGCAGCAGCTGTTGACTGAAAACGGGCGCGCCGTTGGCGTGCGGCTGGCCGATGGCCGCGAGCTGCGTGCGCGGACTGTGGCGAGCAACCTCAACCCGAAGCTGCTCTACACACGCCTCACAGCGCCCGGTCAGCTGGATGCCGACACCGAGCAGCGCATGCGTCGCTACCGCTGTGGATCGGGGACGTTTCGCATGAATGTTGCCCTCTCGGAGCTGCCGAACTTTACCGCCGCGCCGGGTACCCAGCTGCAGTCGCATCACCAGTCCGGCATTTTGATTGGGCCGTCGCTGCAGTATTTCGAGCAAGCGTATTTCGATGCGAAGTCCAAATTCTACAACCCCGGCTGGGCGCGCAAACCCATTGTGGAAGTGGTGATTTCGTCAGCGCTCGATGACACTCTGGCCCCACCTGGGCAGCATGTGGCCAGCCTGTTCTGCCAGCAGGTCAACCCGGAGGTGGAGGGCGGTTGGGAGGCGCATCGTGAAACGGTTGCGCAATTGATGATCGACACCGTAACGGAATATGCGCCCAACTTCGCGGGCAGCGTATTGGGCTATGAGGCGCTCAGTCCGCTTGATCTAGAGCAGCGCTTAGGACTGATTGGGGGCGATATTTTCCACGGCGCGCTGGGGCTGGATCAGATGTTTAGCGCCCGTCCGCTACTCGGGCAGGGCAGCTACCGCGGGGCGCTGAAGGGGCTATATCTGTGCGGCTCCGGGAGCCATCCCGGTGGCGGGGTCACGGGGTTGCCGGGACGCAATGCTGCCCGCGAGATTTTGCGCGATTTACGCAGGCTTTAATTCAAAAGTGAGAAGTTGCTCACATAACTGAAAGGAATGTTGCGGTGCAGCGTGCGCCTCCTTCAGCTTTCCTTCACGATCCATTGGCGTCCCGACGTGGGGGAGGGAGCAGGCCCGCTGAGACTTCGGTCGAAGCGGGCTTTTTATTTAAACGATTTGGGCTGGGCAGGAATGCCACAATGCGTGGATGAGCCAATCCACCACAGACACCATTCACACCATGATCAACCGCGCGCTCCAGCGTTTGCGTGCAGCAGGTTGTGAAATCGGCGATGAAGCCGCACTCGCGCAGTTGGTACAGGCAAGTGATTTTGCTGTTGATGTGCTGAGTCGGCAGCCAGAACTGTTAGCACACCTTCAGCAAAATGCGGCATCAGCGTTGCCGCTGCCGGAGTTGACGCAAGAGAACCGTGGCGACTGGCCGCGCTTACTGCGCCGCTATCGGCTGGCAGAATCCACCCGCCTCGTGTGGCGTGACGTGGTGGATGCTGCGCCGGTGGAAGAGATTTTGGCGGGCAGTACCCAGTTGGCGGAAGTGTGCCTGCACCTGGCGCTCACTGCGTTGGAAGGTGAGTTCGAGCAGCGCTTTGGCGTGGTGCGTGACGCGCAGGGGCAAGCACAGCGTTTGGTGGTGTTTGGTCTTGGCAAACTGGGTGGATGCGAGCTGAACTTCAGCTCTGATATTGATCTGGTCTATGCCTACGAGAACGAAGGCGAATCGGACGGCGCACGCTGCCTGCATGCACAGGACTATTTCGCGCGGCTGGGCCAGCAGTTGGCCAAACTCTTGGATGAAGTCAACGCCGATGGGTTTTGTCATCGCGTGGACCTGCGCCTGCGCCCGTTCGGCAACGCGGGACGCATCGCGCTTTCATTTGCGGCGATGGAGCTTTATTTTCAGCGTGAAGGCCGCGATTGGGAGCGCTATGCGTGGCAGAAAGCGCGCCCGGTAGCGGGTGATTTAGAGGCAGGGCAGCGTCTGCTTACGCTGTTGCAGCCGTTTGTATATCGCCGCTATTTAGATTACGGCGCGCTCGATGGGCTGCGTGCAATGAAGGCGATGATCGCCGCCGAGGTCGCGCGCAAAGATATGACGGACGACATCAAGCGCGGGCCGGGCGGCATTCGCGAAATCGAGTTTTTGGCGCAAGCCTTGCAGCTGATTCGCGCAGGGCGAGAACCGGAATTGCGCTGTCGGCATTTGCTAACGGCGTTGCAGCGATTGGCACAGGTTGGGCATTTGCAGAAAGAGGCCGAACAAGCATTGGCTGCGGCGTACCGATTTTTGCGCAGGTTAGAAAACCGCTTGCAGATGCTAGGTGATGCGCAGACCTATGCGCTGCCGGAAGAGGCGCTCAGTCGCGCCCGAATCGCGGCAGGGCTGGGGTATGCCGATTGGGGGGCGCTGTTGCAGGTGTTGGAGAAACAGCGCACACGGGTTGCGGAGGAGTTTGACGCACTGCTGGCGCCGCGGCGGCGGGTGCAGGCGGCCAGTGATGACTTGCGTGGCTACTGGCTAGCACTGCCTGAGTATGCCAGTGTTGAAACGCTGGAGTCGGTAGGGTTTGTGTCTGCAGCAGAACTACACGCACAGCTACGTGATTTTGTGCGCTCCCCAGGCGTGCGTGACCTGTCGGATGCGACGCGTGCGCGCCTAGATCGTGTATTGCCCGCGTTGTTGCAGCTTGCGGCTGCATCTGATCAACCGGACCTTGTGCTGCGGCGCGTGTTGCCACTGTTACACAATATTTTGCGGCGCACGAGCTATCTCGCCCTGTTGGATGAGCAGCCGGCCGCGCTGCAACGTCTTGCGAATACACTCGCGCGCAGTGCGCTGCTGGGGGAACGCCTTGCGGCCTATCCACTCTTGCTTGATGAGCTGCTTGATGTGCGCGTGGGTGGCGATATTCCTGACCGAAAGGGAATGCATACGCAATGCTTGGCGGCGCTGCGCGAAGACGATGTTGAGGCCTCACTTGATGCATTAAATGAGGTGCGCCAGGCATTGAGTTTTCGCTTCGCACTGGCCCTGCTGGATGGGCGGATGGATGCAGGCGCCTGCGCACAGCACTTAGCGCAACTGGCCGATGCGGTGGTGGCCTGTGTATTGAAGCTGGCCGAAGCGGAACTGCACTCGGCACATGGCGTGATACCGCAAGGGCGTTTTGCCGTACTTGGTTATGGCACTTTGGGCGGCGAAGAGCTGGGTTTCGGTTCGGATTTGGATCTGGTGTTTTTATTCGACGCACCAGCAGAGGCGGTGTCCGATGGCGCTCGCCCGCTGGATGCAACCCGCTGGTATGCCCGACTGGGGCAGAAAATTGTGGCGCTACTCGGCGCGCGCACCAGTGCGGGGCGGTTATTTGATGTTGATGTTCGGCTGCGCCCGGATGGGGCGAAGGGCCTATTGGTTTCAAGTCTTGCAAGCTATAGCGATTACCAGCGCAACCGGGCGTGGACGTGGGAGCACCAGGCGCTTATCCGGGCACGTGTCATTGCAGGTGACACCGCGTTGCAGGAGCGCTTTGAAGATGTGCGTGAAGAGGTAATTGCAATGCAGCGCGATGCGGTCAAGCTTGCAGAGGATGTGCAGCTGATGCGTACAAAGATGCGTGCCGAGCTCGATCGCAGCGACGCCCTGCAATTGGATTTGAAGCAGGGTGAAGGCGGTTTGGTGGACCTTGAATTTTTCCTGCAATATCTTGTGCTGCGTAATGCCTATACGTATCCAATACTGGCGCTTCCACGTGCGACAGTCGATATCTTGCAAGCTGCATACGCGGCGCAACTACTACCCCTCGATACATTTAATGCGCTGAATGAAGCGCATGCTGCATTGTTGGATACGGGGTTGCGCTGCACGCTGGATCGGCGGCCACGGCGTGCTGAATTGAATGAAGCGCTTGATGCAGCGCGGTGCAGTATTCGAAACGCAATTTATGCGCAGGGTTTGAATTTTGCGGATGCAGCAGCGCTTGCGCTATCGCGCTAATGCAGCCACATTGCACATAGGTCATAACGACGAAGCGAGATTTTCATGAAGCCTACATTGCTTGCGATCGGTGTTGTTTTGGGGGGTGCTGTGCAGGCTGCAACGCCCGTTACGTCGGCAAAAATCGATCCCAATGCCCTTGTGGAGCATGTGCGGGTGCTGGCGTCCGATGCATTTGAAGGGCGCGCTCCGGCTACGCCGGGTGAGCAAAAAACGGTGGATTATCTCATCGCCCAATTTCAGAAAGACGGCCTGCAGCCGGGTGGCGAGCATGGTAGCTGGGTGCAGAACGTGCCGCTTCAGCGCGTGCAAGTAGAAGGTAAGGCCACGGCGACATTGCAGCTTGGCGAGCAGCGATCCACCTTGGTTAATGGCGAAGATGTGACTTTGCAAAGTTTGCAGCCGTTGAATGAGGTCAATATCGATGCCGCTCCGCTGGTGTTTGTAGGCTATGGCATCCGTGCCCCAGAGCGGAAGTGGGACGACTATAAAGGTGTGGATCTGCGCGGAAAAATCATGGTGGTATTGGTCAATGACCCTGATTTTGAAAGTGATGCGCCGGGGGCATTTGATGGTCGCGCGCTGACTTATTACGGGCGCTGGACGTATAAGTTTGAAGAAGCGGCGCGGCAGGGGGCTGCGGGGGTGTTGATCGTGCATGAAACGGCGCCAGCGGCCTACCCTTGGGCAACGGTGCGCGCCTCCGGTACGTCGCCAGTGTTTGATATTGAGCGTAGCCCGCAAGATGCAATGGCCGCGCATACACCGCTACGTGGTTGGATTCAGCGGGAGTGGGCGCAGCGTTTGTTTGCGCATGCGGGCTTGGATTTTGATGCGGAAAAACGCAAAGCTATGCGCGCGGATTTCAAGCCTGTGGAACTGGGTGATGCGCGCTTATCGACGCGGTTCAAGCTCAAGCACGAGCAGGTTGTCACACGCAATGTGGCGGCCAAGCTGGACGGCGCGAAGTATCCCGATGAAACGGTGATCTTTTCCGCACATTGGGATGCATTTGGGCTGAATCCGGGCGTGGCTGGGAGCGATGGCGTACGCCATGGTGCGATTGATAACGCCACGGGTGTTGCCTCAGTTTTGGAGCTGGCGCGTGTATTCGCAGCGGGGCCAAGGCCGCAGCGCACGCTGTACTTTCTTGCGCTTACTGCCGAGGAAAAGGGGTTGTTGGGAGCGAGTTACTACGCCGAGCACCCGCTGGTGCCATTGGCAAAAACAGTTGCTGATCTGAATATCGAAATGTTTAGCCCCGACGGCGAAACCAAAGATATTGCGACTTGGGGCAATGGCCGGGTGTCGCTGGAAAAAGATATTGACCGCATCGCACAGGCGCGTGGCCGCTATCGCTCGCTCGATCCTAATTTAGAAGCCGGGTTTTTCTATCGTGCCGATCATTTTGCGTTTGCACGCAAAGGTGTACCGGCGATTACGTTTGGCGCAGGCTTAGACAAGCGCGACGGTGGCGTGGCCGCGGGGCGCGCGTTGCGCGATACCTATTTCGCCAATTGCTACCATCAAGCGTGTGATGCATGGACTGCGCAGTGGGATGGGCGCGGTCTGGCGGCGGATACGCAACTGGTCTATGACCTTGGCGCAGAACTCGCTAATAGCCGTGTTTGGCCACAGTGGCAGGCTGGGTCAGAGTTTGCGCCAGTGCGCCTAGCGACGGAGACTCAGCGCAGTAACCTTGCTGATTAAGGTAGCTGTAGGCGTGTGCGGAGTAGTTCCGCGACGCGCATAGTTTCACGCAAGGGCGGCGCACTGAATGGCGCGAGTGTGTCGTCGAGTGGATGAATGCGGCCACGTTCAAGCAGGGTGTCGATAAACGTGCGCGGCCTGCCGTGCACGCTATCGGCCGACCACACGAATACAGGGGCGTGGGTCGCTGCGGCTTCGCTCAGCATATTCACTGAATCTGGCGTGCAGATCAGGCGGTCGGCGCTGGCGAGTAGGCCCGCATAGGGATTGGCACCATCGCTGCTATCGCACCAGCGTAGGCCGGGAAGCTCGGTGGGGAGCGCAGTGATGGCCTGCCGCCACGCGGGTGGCGTGCGCCGAGAAGCGATCGCGCTGAAGCTGCCACCTTCTGCTTTGGCGTGCGCGCTGAGTTGTGCAAGTAATGCGGCAAAGGCCGCATCTTCAAGCGGCGCGTGGCGGCTTGGGCCACCCACCAGCAGCACGGTATGCGGGGTGGGTAATAGTGCAAGTTCGGGAAACCCGGCAATGGCGCGCAGCAGAAAATCATCGTCCACCGGATGCAGGCTGCCGAGTGTGGTGATGACATTACTGCCGCGCAGAGCATCATGTTCGGGAACAACCACAGCGTCCCAGTGTCGCGCGTCGATTCTAGGGTCTAAAACTTGCACGGCCAGACTGCCGCGCTGCCGCAGTAGCCGGGTGGCCAGCGCCGCCTGCCGTCCACAGCCGATGACAAGCGGCGGGGGCAGGCGCAGATAGGCGGTAAATGCGCTGCCAAACGCGCGCGTGGCTCCTGGCAGTAACAGAGGCGCAAATCTGCGCCATGGTGATTGCGGCTCAAGCGTCCACTCTTTGGCCCCCGGGTCGAGCGCCTGTGCTAAGGCCAGTGCTTGGCGTGCGTTACCCGCGCGTCCATCGTGCAAGGCAAGGCTGGCCGTCATGGGACGCGCCACCTTTGTTCCATAATTTGAGCCAATTCGTTCCGAAGATGGCGCATACAAGACACTCGCGGAACACTACACTACCCATCTTCGCACGAGAACGAGACCAGAAACCATGCAGTCACCGCTTAATGACGCAGCTTTAGATCAGTTGTTCCGCACAGCGCGCACCTATAACGCGTTTAGCGGTGAAATATCGGACGAGACCTTGCGCAAGTTGTATGACCTGATGAAGTTTGGCCCTACTGAGGCCAATACCTGCCCCGCGCGTGTGGTGTTTGTGAAGTCGGAAGCGGGCAAGGCAAAGCTTGGCCCGGCGCTGGCGGAAGGCAATTACGCAAAAACAATGGCGGCGCCGGTGGTGGCGATTGTCGGTTACGACCTGCGCTTTTTCGATAAGCTGCCGGTGCTGTTCCCGCATGCCGACGCCAAGGCGTGGTTTGAACACCGTGAGCAAGACAATTTGGCGTGGGTGGCTATGCGCAGCAGCGCGCTGCAAACGGCGTATCTGATCACCGCCGCGCGTTCGTTGGGGCTCGACTGCGGCCCAATGAGTGGGTTTGATAATGCGAAGGTCGATGCTGCATTCTTTGCTGGTACATCCATCCGTTCGAATATTCTGGTCAACCTTGGGCACGGCGACCCGGCGAGTATTTATCCGCGTTCGCCAAGATTGGGGTTTGATGAAGCTTGCCGTATTGAGTAAGCCATAAGGTTTTATCTTTTCTTTCAAATTATTTAAGGAATCATGTCCATGAAGAAGCTCTCTGTTCTCCTGCTTCCACTTGCCATCGCCGCTGCCGTTGCGGCGTGTAGTAAGCCTGCTGAACCGGCTGCAGCCGCACCTGCCGCGGCCCCGGCGCTTGAGACACAAGCGGCCGCACCTGTGGAAGCCGCGGTAGCAGAAGTGAAGCCGGTGTCTGGTGCGTATCAGCTCGACCCAGACCACAGCGGTGTGTTGGCGCAGTGGACGCACTTTGGTTTTTCCAAGCCGTTGGCGCATTTCCGTATTAGCGAAGCCACGCTGACCTACGACGCCGCAGATGTCAGTAAGTCCAGTGTTGAAGTGACCCTGCCGATCGCATCGATCGACACCTTCGTGCCTGCACTGGATGAGCATTTGCAGAAGGCCGATTTCTTTGACGTGGCGAAGTTCCCCAATGCCACCTTCAAGAGCACCAGCGTGCAGGCAGCGGGCACCAACAAGCTCACCGTGGTGGGTGATTTGACCATCAAAGATCAGACCCATCCGGTGACCTTGGATGTGACGCTCAACGGCGCGGGTAAGCATGCGATGACCGGCCAAACGGCGATGGGCTTCTCGGCTACTGGGCAGATCAAGCGCAGCGATTTTGGCGTGGGTGCATTCGCGCCAAACGTGAGTGATGAAGTGGCGCTGCAGATCACCGGCGAAGGTGCGCTGGCTGAAGCGCCAGCTGAGAGCGCAAGCAAGGAGTAATGTCATGATCGTAGAACGTCCGGCAGCCGAGCGCGGCGATGTCGCGCTGGATTGGCTGCATAGCCATCACACGTTTTCGTTTGGTCATTATTACGACCCAGCGTGGATGGGGTTTGGCGTTCTGCGCGTGATTAACGACGATACCGTCGCTCCCGGCGGCGGTTTCGCGCCCCACCGCCACGCCAATATGGAAATTATTAGCGTGGTGCTGGAGGGGACGTTGGCGCATCAAGACAGCACAGGCAATGCGGGCGTGATCCGCGCCGGTGACGTGCAATGGATGAGCGCCGGGCACGGTATTGAGCACAGCGAATACAACGGCTCCAATACCGAGCCGGTGCACTTTCTGCAAATTTGGATCCAGCCGGACCGCCTGAACTACGCGCCTGCGTATGACCAAAAGCATTTTTCTCCTGATGCGCGGCGCGGGCGTTGGGCCGTATTGGCTTCGCCAGAGGGCGAAGGCGGTTCTATCGCCATTCGCCAGCAGGTCAAATTAAGCGCAGCGCGGCTTGTGGAAGGGGCGTCGGTGCAGGTGGCGCTTGATCCAACGCGGCGTTATTGGCTGCATGTGGCCACCGGCGCTGTGCAATACGCGGGGCGTGTGCTGCACGCGGGCGATGCGCTGGGGTTTGTGGAAGAAACCGGCGTGCTTACCTTGCAGGGCGTGGCAGAGGGCGATGTTCTTCTGTTTGATCTGCCAGCTTGATGCGCACACTGTTAAACTGGGGTCTTCTGCAACTGCGTTGATGTATTGCCATGGCTGAGCCCGCAACCTCTAACCCTACGCCCGCCAAAGCGCAGCAGCGCTATGAAATCCACCGTGCGGATCTGCCGCTGGGCTGTCCGCTGCCGTCGATGGCGCTGTGGAACCAGCACCCGCGCGTATTTCTGCCGATTGAAAAAGACGGCCGCTGCAAGTGCCCGTATTGCGGCACCCAGTACGTGTTGGTTGATTAACCCGCTGGCGGCGCGGCGGGCGTGCGCCGGAAGACCGTGATCCAATTGCTGCCTGCTCTGGAGGCCGGTGGCGTTGAGCGCTCTACCTTAGAAATCGCTGCGGCCTTGGTGGCGCGCGGCGATCGCGCCATTGTGGTATCTGCCGGGGGGCGCTTGCTGCCCGCGCTGCAGGCGCTGGGGGCCGAACACGTTACGCTGGAGATCGGGCGTAAATCGCCGCTGGTGCTGCGTCATCTTGGCGCGCTGCGTAAGCTCCTCGCGCAGGCCGATATCGTGCACGCGCGTTCGCGCCTGCCCGCGTGGATGGCATGGCTGGCGCTACGCGGTCTGCGCGGTGCGCGCCCGCATTTCGTGACCACCGCGCATGGGCTGAATTCGGTATCGCGCTATAGCGCCATCATGACGCGCGGTGAGCGGGTGATCTGCGTTTCAAATACCGTGAAGGCGTATTGGCTGCAGCACTATCCAAATGCTGATCCGGCGCGCTTCACGGTGATCCCGCGTGGAATCGACCCCGCCTTATTTCCGCACGCGCTGCATCCCGATACAGAAGCGCGTGCGCGGCTGGCGCAGCAGTACTCACAACTGGGTGGGCAGGGGCCGCTACTACTGCTGCCGGGGCGCGGCACGCGTCTGAAAGGCCATGCCGATGCGATTACGCTGCTGGAGGGATTGCGCGAACGCGGCATCGATGCGCGCCTATGGATGCTCGGGGCGCGGCAGCGCGGGCGCGAGGCGTATCTGCAAGAGCTGCAGCAGCAGCTTCAAGGCAAAGGGCTGCAAGACTATGCGCTGCTCGCCGAACCGACCTCGACCATGCCGCAGGCCTATGCCGCAAGCGATCTGGTGCTGCAGCTGTCGCGGAAACCGGAGGCGTTTGGGCGCACGGTGATCGAAGCGCTCTCGGTGGGGCGGCCGGTGCTCGGCTGGGCGCATGGTGGCGTGGGTGAACTGCTCGCGGAGTTGCTGCCAAAGGGTGCCATTCCAGCGTTCGATCAGGAACAATTGGCCGCAGCTGCGCAGGCTTTGCTGGCTTCGCCACCTTCACTTCCGCAGGCCCAGCCCTATACCCTACGGGCGATGCAGGAAGCTACCTTAATGCTCTACGACACGCTGGAATCTTGATGAGTGCACAACCGGCTATACCAACCCCTTCAGGCTGGCGCTGGGCCCCCGCATGGGTCTTGGCGTTTGTAGCTCTTTGGCCCGCGCGCGGCGTGGCCGAAGCGGTGCTGGTGGTGGGGGCGCTATTGGCCTTGGCGAAGCTGCTTGCAAGCCGGTTTCGCGGTGGTGGCGCGCTCTTGAGTGGGCATGCTTGGGCGCTCACCAGCACGCTCTTTTTTGCCTACTGGCTGCCGCAGCTGTTTTCAACGGTCGATACTGTCGATGCGGCACGTTCACTGCGAAAGGTGTTGGTGGGGCTGATCTATTTACCGTTTCTGTGGCTGGTAGCCAGTGCAGTGGCGACGCAGACGGGTAGGCGCAAGACCTTTGCTGGATTGGCCATCATCGTGCTGGTATGGACGCTTGACGCGTTATGCGAGGCGATATTCGGAACCAGTCCCATTTTTTGGCTGTTTGACCACGCCAAAATCGCGATCAACGGGCACAGCATGTGTACGGCCGACGAAGTTGCAGCGGCCGACCGCTTGGGTGGCGTGCTGGGGGCCTGTAATTTGAAGCTGGGGATCGTGCTGGCCAGCCTGTCACCGTTTGCTTTGGCGGCAGCGCGGCAGAAATGGGGCGCGCTTGGTTGGCTGATTACGGCGACACTCATCGGGCTGGTGGTGTTGCTGGCCGGTTCGCGCGCATCGTGGCTGACCTATGCCATCGTGCTGGTCTGGACAGGATGGAGCTGGTTGGGGTGGCGTAAGCTGGCGCTGCTGTTGGCTGGAGGCGTGCTGGCGCTGGGCATTGCAGGCGTTGCTTCACCGCAGGTAGGCGCGCGCCTGCAGCGCACAGCACTGGCGCTAACCGGGAGCGCGGCGGGTGTTGATGAAGCGCTTTCTGGGCGCAGCCAGATTTGGTCGGCGGCGCTGTGCATGGTGCGCGAACACCCCATCAACGGCGTTGGCGTGCGCGGGTTCCGTGACGCGTTTCCCGGCTGTGACCCAACGCCTGAGCAGGCACCTGCATGGGGTGAAGGCGCGGCCTATCACGCGCACCAAATCGTGCTGGAGGTGCTTAGTGAAACGGGCGGCATCGGTTTGCTCTTTTGGCTGCTTGGCGTGGCACTGGCTTGGCGCGCATGGCGCTATGCGGAGCCTGATGCGCGTGAGCGTGCACGCCCGGCTATGCTGGCACTCGCGGCCAGTGTGTTTCCACTAAATACCCATCTGGCCGCATATTCCACCTTCTGGGGCAGCGTTCTGTTGCTGCTTATGGGCTTGTATGCCGGTAGCCTGTGCGCGCAGGAGCCTGCCGAGAAGGCTCAGCCGTAGCGTGAGCTACCGTCTGGCTGGCGCTTGAAGCGGCGGTGCAGCCACAGGTACTGTGCGGGCGCTTCCCGCACCATGGCTTCTATCGCGGCGTTGACGTTGGCGCTGTCGGCACTGGCGTCATCGGTGGGGAACGGTGAAAGCGGCTCGCCAATGCGCAGAATGTAGCGGCCACCTTCGCGGCGATGGAAGAAGGGCACCACCGCGCAACCGGTAAGGCGGGCGAATTGATGTGTGGCCGTAATCGTTGCGGCAGGGATACCAAAAAAAGGTGCGAAGACAGTGTCTTTGCCGCGCATATCTTGGTCCGGCGCATACCAGAGCGCACCACCGCGCTTGAGGTGCTTTAGCGCGCCGCGCGTATCGCTATTGGAAAACATCGCGCAGGCATAGCGCAGGCGGCCGCGTAGCACCGCCCATTCCATCACCGGGCTGCGGTGCTTGCGGTACATGCCCGCCAGCTCGATATGGCCGCACAGCAGCCGCCCGCACATTTCCAGCGTCATAAAGTGGCCGGAGACCAGCAGTACGCCGCGGCCTTCGTCCTTTATCCGCTGCAAAATTTCGAGCCCTTCGATATGCGCGGTTTCACGCTGTGTGGAAATACCGCCCCACCACGCGCGCGCAAATTCAAACAAACCTATGCCCACTTCACGAAAGTTTTCGCGCAATAAACGCTCGCGCGCGGCGGGGTCAAGTTCAGGCAGGCAAAGCGCAAGATTGGTGCGTGCGGCCTCGCGGCGCGAACCCAATAAGCGCAGCGCAAGCGCGCCGATCACTGCGCCTAACCCGCGCTGTAGTGAAAACGGAAGCCGCGCAAGTAAGGCGCATACGCCCACACCCAGCCACACGGGCCAGTGGCGAGGTGCAAGCAGAGTGCGAGAAAAAGGTGTGGAAGCCATGGGGGGATTCTACCGGGATGCCGGCCTCCGGTATCCTTAACGGATGCGGCCCGACCTTACCGAGCGCGTGCTGCGCGGTCTTTATTCGGCTGCGCTGTATCTGCTGCTGCCAATTACTCTGTACCACTTAGTCTGGCGTGGGTTCCGTCAGCGTGCCTATTTGCAGCGCTGGGACGAGCGCTATGCAGGCTATCTTTCACGGGTGCAGGCCGCGCCGGTATGGCTGCATGCGGTGTCGGTGGGCGAGGTAAATGCCGCCGCGCCGCTGCTCAATGCGCTGCGCGCGAGGCGGCCAGACCTGCGCGTGGTGGTGACCACGATCACGCCAACCGGGTCTGAGCGGGCGCAGGCGCTGTGGGGCGATAGCGTTGAACATGTGTACCTGCCCTATGATTTACCCGGCGCGGTGAATCGATTCTTACAGCAGTTTCAGCCAGCGCTGGCACTGATTGTGGAAACCGAGCTGTGGCCGAATCTGCTGTTTGCCTGCCGCGATCGCGGTATTCCGGTGCATATCCTCAATGCGCGGCTATCGGCGCGCTCACTGCGCGGCTATCGCGTGCTTGGGCCGCTGATTCGGCGCGTGCTTGCTGGGGTGCATCTGGTGGCCGCGCAGTCGCGTGATGATGCGCGGCGCTTCGTTGCATTGGGCGCGGATGCAGGGGCAGTGCAGGTTACGGGCAATCTCAAGTTTGATTTGCCGCCACTGCAGGCGCAGGCATTCGTTGCGCAGTTTCAGCAATTGGCTGGAGCGCGGCCGGTATGGATTGCGGCCAGCACCCACGAGGGCGAAGAGGCGGCTGTATTAGAGGCGCATCGCCTGCTGTGCGCGCAACAGCCGCAGGCGCTGCTGCTATGGGCGCCGCGCCACCCGGAGCGGTTTCATGCGGTGGCCCAGAAAGCGCGTGAGGCTGGGTTTAGCGTGGCGCTGCGCAGCGAGCAGGGCTGGCCAGATCGTGCGGATCAGGTGTTCATCATCGATACGCTCGGCGAGCTGCTGAACTTCTTTTCCTGCGCGCCGGTGGCTTTTGTGGGCGGCAGTTTGCAAGACATCGGCGGGCACAACTTGCTGGAACCTGCCGCGGCGGGCAGCGCAATTTTAACGGGCCCGCATTTGCATAATTTTGCTGATATTTCCAAGCGGCTGCGCGAGGCGAATGCCATGCGTATTGTGACCGATGCGCGCAGCCTCGCGGCGCAGGTAGAAACGCTGCTGCAGGACGCAGCGCAGCGGCAGGTGATGGTGGCCGCCGCGAGCCGCCTACTGGAAGACGGGCGGGGCGCGCTCGAGCGCACCCTGGCCCTAATTGCTCCGGCCTTACCGGCTGGTGAGGCTGGCGTCTAACACCTTGTCGGCGGTGAGCATGCGGTTGATGTCTTCAACGTCGGAGACATCCAGCGAACCTGCGGCTTGGTCAAGCTGCAAGCGGCTTTGCAAGAAGCTGTACTTCGCCTGCGCATAGGCCTGCTGTGCAGAGAACAAAGTGCGCTGGTTGTTCAGCACGTCCAGCACGGTGCGCGTACCTACTTCTAAGCCCACCTGCGACGCATCGTATGCGCTTTGTGCAGAGACCAGCGCCAAGCGGCGGGCCTCCACCTCACTGATGCCCGCGACCAGTGCTTGGTAGGCGCTGCGCGTGCCGCGTTCGATCGAGCGCTTGGTTTGCTCCAACGCATCGGCAGTGGCGTCGCGCTGGGCCAGCGCGCTGCGCACGCCCGATTGCGTGCCAAAACCAGAGAAGATCGGAATGTTGAGGGTCAGGCCAACGCTGGTGTTGGCTTTGTTGGCCCCCAAAAATGCCGGGTCATACAGGCTGGGAATGGCCTTGCCGTAGGACGCCGACAGGCCCAGCGTGGGCAGGTGGGCCGAACGCGCCGAAGTGACGCTGGCTTCAGCCGACTCCAAGCTGGCTTCCTGTGCTTTCAGCGTGGGGTTGCTGGCCAGCGCATCGGCCACCCAAGCGTCCACGGATTTTTCCTGCGGCAGCGCCGGTTTGAAGTCGTCGGGCAGGCCCTTCAAATTACTGACCGGGGCGCCGGTAATTTCGACCAGCGCCTGATAGGCATCGCGCGCGGCGTTGCGGGCCAGCAGCGTGCTGGCGCGCGCGCCTTCGTACTGGGCGCGGGCTTCATAAACGTCGGTGACCGGCGCAAGCCCCACTTCCAAACGCTTGCTGGCGAAGTCGAATTGCTTCTTCAGCGCGGTTTCCGCCGCCTCAGCCGCCGTGAGTGTTTCTAGCTGGGCAAGCACGTTGAAGTACGCGGCCGAGGTGCGGGTAATCAGGCTTTGCCCGGCCGCTTCCAAATTAAAGCCACCGGCACGGTCTTGGGCCTTAGCCCCTTTGAGGTTGGAGTAGCTGCCGAAGTTGAACAGCGATTGCTGCAAGTTGACGCCCCATGAGCCCGTCTGGCTATCGCCTGCGCCGTGATCGACGCGGTTAGCGCCGATCGAGCCACCGATATTGGGCAGCAGCGCCGCGCGCGCCTGCACCGGACGTTCGGCCGAGATGGCGCGGTTAGCCTCGGCGGCGGCGAATTGTGGATCGCTGTTGCGTGCGTTCTGGTAGCTCTGGAGCAGGTCATCGGCTTGCGCCACGGTGGGCACGAGGGCGAAGGCAAGGGCGAGTGCGAGCGGACGGAGCAGCATGGGGTGGGATCCTTGACGGCTTAAAGGGTGAATGCAGGCGCAGGCTGCGCGCCCGCGAGATAAACGAGGTCGGTTTCAAACAACGAATCAATGCGGGTTCCGTTGACAGCGCGGTGCACCAGCACGGCTTCCATCACCGGCGACTGGCCGTGCACGATAAACATACGGCCACCCGGATTCAGCCATTCCACAAAGCGCTCTGGCACTTCTGCGGCGGCGGCCCCAACAAAGATGACATCGAAGCTGCGGCCCGGGTTCCATTCAAACGCATCGGTGCAGCGCACGGTGACATTGGCGCAGCCTTGTGCGGCGATGCGCGCCTGCGCGGCTTCGGCGAGGTCGGCATGGCGCTCGATGCTGACCACTTCGCGCGCGAGCTGGGCAAGGCAGGCGGTGAGGTAGCCACTGCCGGTACCGATTTCCAGCACACTTTCTTCCGGCTGTAGCTGTAGTGACTGTAGTGCGCGGCCTTCCAGTACGGGCTTGAGCATGGTCTCGCCGCGGCCGATGGGCAGCTCGGTGTCGGCGTAGGCAAGGTGGCGCAGCGATTCGGCAACGAAGGCATGGCGCGGCATTTTGGCCAGCACGCTCAACACGCGCACATCCAGCACGCCCCAAGGGCGCACCTGCTGTTCCACCATGGTTTCACGGGTACGGGTGTAATCGATGCTCATTATGAAAAATGTCCGTTGCTAAGAACCGCGTATTGTAGCCCTGCGGATGCCCCATTGCTGGGCAGCTTGGCTGTTTGGGTACACCAGTACGCAGTGCTGAAAGTCACCGCGACTTGTGGCTTGGAAAGGCACTGTTCAGCGTACGGCATAGGCGCGCAAGAATAAGTCGACCACGCTGTTGAGGTGGGCGTTGAGCTCTTCGGTGCTGCTGTCAAAACCGTGCCCCAGCACGGCCTGCGCATGGATATTGCCTTTCAGCAGGGTGAAGAAATGGCAAGACGCACGCGATGGCTCAGGGATTTCCAGTTGCCCGGCTTCGATGCGACGCTGGAGCAATGCGGTAAACGCAGTGTCGATGCGCGCGGGGCCTGCGTCCCAAAAGAGTTCTGAAATTCCACTTTGCGCGACCTGCGGTGAGCACAAAATGCGATGCCCGGCGATGGCTTCTGGGGTCATGACCATCTGCAAAAATGCGCGGGCAACCAATGTGAGTCGCTCGCGTAGCGGTAGGTCGGGGTCGGGCTCAAAAAGGTGCGCGGGCATGGCCTGCTCGCAGTGCGCACGGACGACTTCAGCGAATAACCCGTCTTTATCGCCAAAATGGCTATATACCGTGAGCTTGGAAACACCAGCGGCTTGCGCGATTTGATCCATGCTGACGCCCGCGTAGCCGTTTTGGGTAAACAGCTGTTTGGCGGCCTCAAGGATCGCTGCGCGCTTTGCCAAGTCTTTAGGGCGGCCGGGGTTGCTGCTGCGGGCTGCTTGGGCGGTGGCGGGCTTGGAGCGCTGAGCGTGCATGATCTGGAACTTTTGATCTAATGACTTCGGTTACTATAGCATACTCATTAGTTCAATAAATCACTGAGCCGACTATGCGCAGACTGGCCGTCCGGGAAATGTTCAGTTGTATCGCCATGGGGGTGTTGCTGGCCGCGTGTGCAAAAGACCCGGCCCCAGCGGCAGTGCCTAAGACGGTGTTGGTGGTACAGCCCGGCGCGGGGTTAGGGGTTGCGGGCGAGGCATTTGCCGGTGACGTGCGGGCGCGCGAAGAAAGCCCGCTGGCGTTTCGCGTAGGCGGCAATTTGCAAAAGCGCCTCGTGGATGCCGGGCAAATGGTACAAAAAGGCCAGCTCTTGGCCGCGCTGGATCCGGGCGACGCGCAGCTACAGCGAGCGGCGGCCAAGGCCGACGTGGATCGGTTGAATGGGGATTTGCAGCGCTATCGTAAATTGCTTGCGCAGCAGCTCATCAGCCAATCGGCGTTTGATGCGCAACAGGCGGGCTATCTGGCGGCGCGTGCGAAGTACGACCTGATGCGCAACCAAGACGACTATACCCAGCTGCGCGCGCCTGCCGATGGGGTGATTGCCAGCCGTCAGGCCGAGGCGGGGCAAGTGGTAGCGGCGGGCCAGCCCATCTATGTGTTGGCGGCGCAGCGTGGACGCGAAGTGGCGATCAGCCTGCCGGAAGCGCGGATTCGTGATTTCCAAACCGGGCAGAAGGCCAAGATTGAACTGTGGAATGCGCCGGGGCAGCTGCTAAGCGGGCATCTGCGTGAAATTGCAGCAGTCGCTGATCCGCAAACACGCACCTATGCCGCACGCGTCGCGGTAGAAACGGAAGACGCGGGCAAGGTGGAGCTTGGCCAAAGCGCACGCGTGTGGATCGGTGCGGCGCCGTCTGGCGGTGCCTTGCGCCTGCCGCTGAGCGCGGTGCAGCGTGCGCGTGATGGTGCCAGTAGTGTGTGGGTGGTGGACGCGTCGGGGCAGGTGCAACCGCGTGCGGTGAAATTGGCCGGTTATGGCGCAGATAGTGTGCCGGTGCTCGATGGGGTGAGCGCACACGATTGGGTGGTGGCGGCCGGTGGGCATCTGCTGCGTGCAGGTGAAACGGTGCGCCCGGTGGATCGTAAAAATCGCCCCGTTACGCCGCAGGGGCACTGAGCCATGGTGCGCTTCAATGTATCGGAGTGGGCGCTGCGTAATCGGCCGCTGGTGCTATTCATCATGCTGGTGGTGGCGCTGGCGGGTGTCTTCTCTTATCGCCAATTAGGGCAGTCGGAAGATCCGCCCTTTACCTTCAAGGCGATGGTGGTACGCACGTTGTGGCCGGGGGCTACGGCCGAGCAGGTGAGTGAGCAGGTGACCGAGCGCATCGAAAAAGCGCTGATGAGCACCGGCAAGTACGAATTCATTCGCGCCTATTCGCGTGCGGGTGAGTCGCAGGTGATTTTTATGGCGCGCGATGCGATGCCATCAAAAGATGTGCCCGAGCTGTGGTACCAAATTCGTAAGAAAGTGGGCGATATCCGCATGACGCTACCAGCGGGTGTGGTGGGGCCATTTTTCAACGATGAGTTTGGCGACACCTTCGGCAATATCTATGCGCTTACAGCGCCAGGCTTTGACTACGCGCTGATGAAAGACTACGCCGACCGCTTGCAGCTGGAGCTGCAGCGTGTACCCGACGTGGGTAAGGTCGAGTTGATTGGCCTGCAGGATGAAAAAATTTGGATTGAATTATCCAATACGAAATTAGCCTCACTGGGCATCCCACTGGCGGCGGTCAAACAGGCGCTTGATGAACAAAATGCGATCGTGCCTGCAGGCTTTTTTGAGACGCGCAGTGATCGCCTGCAGTTGCGCGTGGATGGGCAGTTTGATTCGGTGGAACAGATTCGCGCCTTTCCCATTCGCGCCGGGGGGCGCAGCGTGCGTTTGGGCGATATTGCAAGTGTGACGCGCGGGTTCTCGGACCCTGCCGCACCGAAGCTGCGCTTTATGGGGCAAGACGGTATTGGCATTGCAGTGGCAATGCGCGACGGTGGCGACATCATCCGTTTAGGGAAAGCGCTCGAGAAAGAGTTCCAGCGTTTGCAAACCGCTCTACCCATTGGCATGCAACTGCGCAAAGTGTCGGATCAGCCGCAGACCGTACACGAGGCAGTGGGGGAGTTTGTACGCGTGCTAGCGGAGGCCGTGGCCATTGTGCTGCTGGTGAGCTTCTTCTCACTGGGGCTGCGCACGGGCGCGGTAGTGGCCGTGAGTATCCCACTGGTGCTGGCGATGACCTTTATGGTGATGCACTGGTTCGACATCGGCCTGCACAAGATTTCGCTCGGCGCGCTGGTGTTGGCGCTGGGGCTCTTGGTGGATGACGCCATCATCGCGGTGGAGATGATGGCGATCAAAATGGAGCAAGGATATTCACGCATCAAAGCCGCCGGCTTTGCGTGGGAGTCCACCGCCTTCCCCATGTTGACGGGGACCTTGGTCACCGCTGCCGGGTTTTTGCCCATTGCAACGGCGGCATCGAGTACTGGCGAGTACACGCGTTCGCTGTTTCAGGTGGTGACGATCGCGCTCTGTGTGTCGTGGGTGGCCGCGGTGCTGTTTATTCCGTGGTTGGGTGAAAAGATGTTGCCCACACCCCACGCGTTGGCAGCACAAAGCTCCCATGACCCCTATGCCACGCCGTTCTACCAGCGCTTGCGCGCTTGGCTCAATACCTGCCTGCGCCATCGTTGGTGGGTGATTGGCACAACGATAGCGCTGTTTGTGGCCTCTATTTTGCTATTCCGTTTTGTGCCGCAGCAGTTCTTTCCGAATTCGGTACGGCCCGAATTGATGGTGGATTTAGAACTGGCCGAAGGCAGTTCACTGCGCGCCACCGAAGCCGAAGCCAAGCGGTTGGAAGCCCTGCTGAAATCGCGCACCGACATCACCAATTACGTGGCTTATGTCGGCACTGGATCGCCGCGGTTTTATCTGCCGCTGGATCAGCAATTTCCGGCGGCTAACTTTGCGCAGTTTGTGGTGTTGGCGAAAGACCTGCCCTCGCGTGAAGCCACTCGTCAATGGCTGATCGAGCAGGTGGCGCCGCAGTTTTCTGCGCTGCAGTTTCGCGTCACACGGCTAGAAAATGGCCCGCCGGTGGGATACCCGATCCAGTTCCGCGTGTCGGGAGAAGATATTGGGCAAGTGCAGGCGCTTGCGCACCGCGTAGCGGAGAAGGTGCGCGGCAATGTATATGTCACCAATGTCAATTTGGACTGGGATGAACCCAGCAAAATCATTCGCTTGCACCTAGACCAAGACCGCGCCCGCGCACTGGGCGTGAGTAGTGCGCAGGTGGCGCAGTTTCTCTCAAGCTCGCTATCGGGGCTATCGGTTAGCACCTATCGTGAAGATAACGAGTTGATTGAAATTTTGCTGCGCGGTACCGGTGATGAACGGCAACGCCCTGATTTGTTAGCCAGTCTCTCCATTCCAACACCTGGCGGCAGCGTGCCACTGGCACAGGTGGCCACGCTGGAATACGGTTTCGAAGACGGCATCATCTGGCACCGCAATCGCCTGCCCACGGTAACCGTGCGCGCCGACCTTGCCGACGACGCACTCACGCCGCCCACTGTCGTGGCGCAGATCGAGCCCACACTTGCGCAGATCAAAACGTCGCTGCCAGAAGGTTATCTGCTGGAAACCGGCGGCACAGTGGAAGACTCGGCGCGCGGGCAAAACTCGATCAAAGCGGGAATGCCGCTTTTTTTGATTGTTGTGGTGGCGCTGTTGATGCTGCAATTGCGTAATTTCTCGCGCACTGCATTAGTGCTGCTCACCGCGCCTTTGGGGTTGATTGGTGTGGTGCTGGCGCTGCTGCTGTTCCGCGTTCCGTTTGGTTTTGTCGCCATGCTGGGAACCATTGCGCTGGCTGGGATGATCATGCGTAATTCGGTGATCTTGGTGGATCAAATTCGCCAAGATATGGATGCCGGGCATGATCGCTGGCATGCCATTGTGGACGCCACGGTGCGCCGCTTCCGCCCCATTGTGCTCACGGCATTGGCGGCGATCTTGGCGATGATCCCGCTATCGCGCAGCGCGTTTTATGGGGCAATGGCCATTTCTATTATGGGAGGGCTTGCGGTGGCGACCTTGCTGACGCTGTTCTTCCTGCCGGCGCTCTACGCGGCGTGGTTCAAGGTGCGGGAAGACGAATCCGTGACTTGATGGTCTGCCTTCCTGCCCAAAGTAATGCTAGATTGGCGGCCAAATAGGTAGATCAGCGCATCAAGGGAGGCGTTTTGCAGGGGGGCGCGCATCTTGTATCTATCAGTAATGTGCTGAACCAGCGCTTGTTTGCGCTGGTGCTTCTGCTGCTGGCGCTGGTTACCGCGCCGCCGGTACGGGCCGAAACGCCCGTGCTCCGCCACTACACCATCAGCGGTTGGGCGATGGAAGATGGCCTGCCGCACCCGTTGGTGCATGCCATTGCGCAAGATCGCGACGGTTTCATTTGGGCAGGGACATGGGAAGGTGCGGTGCGCTTCAATGGCCGCGACTTCACCGTGTATGACCGGCAAAACACGCCTGCAGAACTCTCCGGTGTCTATAGCATCCTTCCGGAAAAAGACGGCGGCATCCTGTTTGGTACCACCAGTGCCGGGGTGTATCGCTATTTTCAAGGCCGCTGGGAGCCCCTAGGGCAAGGGGAGGCGCGTAAGTTGCGGGTGCGCGCGCTATTGCGTGACCGCATCGATGGCGCAATTTGGATCGTCACCGGGCAAAAATTGCTGCGGCTAGATCGCAATGGCGTGCTGCATAACACCGGGGATGAGGTGGGGCTGCATTCGGTCAAAGTGGTCACCATTGCGCAAGATGCGCAGGGCGCCTTGCTGGTGGCCGGCGAACGCGGCGTACAGCGCTTGCTTGGCAATAAGCTGACGCCGTGGGGAAGCGATTGGCTGCCCAGTGATTCGATCATGGACTTGATCCAAGACGGGCGTGGCGGCTGGCTGGCCGCGGGGGATGGCGGCGTAGCGTGGAAGCAGGCCAGTGGCCAGGTGCAGCACTTTGTTAACCACCAACGGGTGGATCGTGTCGTGCTGGATCGCAATGGTGTGCTGTGGATGGCGATGGCCTCCGGCGCGCTGATGCGGCAAGACAGCATGGGGGAGAAAGAGGCGCAGCGGGTCAATATTCCCGGAACGCTCAGCCCTGCGCTGTTTGTCGATCGAGAGGGGCTTGTCTGGCTAGGCGGCACAGATGGTCTGTTTCGCGTTGCAGAGGGGGCAGGCAGCGGTATCACACACAGTGATGGGCTGAGCAGCGACTACATCCGCTCGGTACTACAAGACCGCGCGGGCACTGTGTGGATAGGCCAAGCCAATGGGCTGAGTCGCTGGCGTAACGGCAAGATCGAAAACCTAACGCTCACCCAGGCCAAACAAGGGCGGCAGGCTTCGGTACTGGCGCTGACACAGGCCCACGACGGCGTTTGGGTGGGAACCTATGACCAAGGCGTGTTCAAAGTGGATCAAGCAGGGCGCGTGTTGTCGGAGTTGCGCCTGCCGGGCCTGCGCCAGCCGTTGATTCGCGCGCTGCTAGAAGACCCCGACGGCAGCCTGTGGGTGGGCGGCAACCATGGGCTTGTGCGTATTAAACGCGATGGCAAACGCCTGCCCTATCTGGATGCCTCCGCGCAGGCGTCCGATATGGTGCAAGCGCTTTATCGTGGGGCAGACGGGATGCTTTGGGTGGGAACGGCCAACGGCATGGTGTCGATCGCTCCCGATGGTGTTATGAAGCGCTGGCGGCCGGATATCGAGATTCCGGCGAACTATGTCTTTGATTTTTTGGAAGACAGCAACGGTGATCTTTGGATTGCAAGCGAACGCGGCCTGCTGCGTAAGCGTGGCACTACGTTCAATACCTACGACCACCACGTAGGCATGCCACGCGATAAGGTATTTCGCATCTTGGACGACGGTGCAGGAAATCTGTGGCTGTCGTCCAATATGGGTGTGTTTCGTATCGCGCGCAGTGAATTTGACCGTGTTGATACGCAGCGCAGCACAACGCTTGCCGTGCATGTGGTGGATAAAAGCGATGGCATGCCGGGTAGCCAGTGCAACGGCGCTTCGATGCCAGCGGGCTGGCGGATGCACGATGGGACGCTGCTGTTCCCCACATCGGCGGGTGTTGCGCTTATTGATCCGCAAAGCGCTGAGCGCGATGGGGAGAGTGTGCCTAAGGTAGCGCTGGAAAGTATCGCCGTGGACGGTGTGCCTAGGTCTATTGGGAAGCAGCTGCAGTTGCGCGCAGGCGAAAGCCGCCTACAGATTCATTTTGCGGGGCTCAGCTTTCGCGCTCCAGATAAGCTGCGTTACCGCTACCGTCTGCATGGGTATGACCGCGCTTGGGTAGAAAGCGATAGCGGCAACGAAGCGGTTTATACGGGCCTGCCGCCGGGAAATTACCGGCTGCAGGTGCAATCGATGGCGCTTCCGCTTGATTGGTCGAAGCAGGATTTGATTGGCGAAACCGAGCTTGCCATCGTGATGCAGCCAGCCCTTTGGCAGCGCACGTGGGTGCGTGCAGCGGCGGCGGCTGTCATGCTGCTAATCGTCGTGCTTGCACTATGGTGGCGAAGTGCTAGTTTCCGTCGCGCCCAGCGCAGGCTAGGGCGCATTATTGCCGAACGCACCGAAGAGCTGAGTGAGAAAAATCGCCAGCTAGAGGTTGCGGGTTTTCGCCTGCAGTTCCAAGCCAGTCACGACGATTTAACTGGGCTCCCCAATCGGCGCGCAGGGGATAAGTTCTTGAACGAGCGCGTGGCGCAGGCGCAGGAAGAGCGTGCACCGCTGAGCGTTGCACTGCTGGATATCGATCACTTCAAGCGCGTCAACGACCACTACGGACACCCAGCAGGCGATGCGGTGCTGCAGCACTTTGCCCAACATCTGAGTGAATTTGCCGCCGAATGGGGCGTCTTTGTGGCCCGTTTTGGTGGCGAAGAATTCTTGATTTGCATGGATGCCTTTGGCGTGCAGGACGCCACGCATAAAATTCGTCTGCTGCTTGCAAAGGTGGCCGAAAATAGCGTTGTTCTGGCCGATGGAACGGCAATTGGCGTGACGTTTAGCGCGGGCGTAACGGAGCTTCAGCCCGAACATAATGCCTATACGCTGTTCACCCGCGCCGACGATCTTCTGTTAAAGGCGAAGCAGGCCGGGCGGAATCAGGTGATGTCAGACTAAACGCGTTCGGCTTCTAACAGCGCTAAAAAGGCTTGGCCTGCGCGCGGGAGCGAGCGCCCAGCATGGGTCACAGCGCCCAGCCGACGTGAAAGTGAAATGCCGCTGACCGGCAATACACGCAGCTGCTGATCGACCATCGTGTGCGGCAGCACGCTCCATGCAAGGCCAACCGCACTGAGCATTTTCAGCGTTTCCAAATAGTGCGTGGTCATGCGTAGGCGCAGCTGCAGACCGTGCCGCACAAACGCGTCGGCCACGATGCGGTGGGTAAAAGTGCCGAGGTCAGGCAGCACAGCGGGGTGGCGTGCGAGGTCTTCAAGACTCAGCCGCTTACGCTGTGCAAGCGGGTGCTCGGGGGCGGCAACAAAGCAGAGTTTGTCCTCCCAAATGGGGGTAGTTGAGAGCGGGTGCGCGGCTTGGCCCAATGTGGTGAGCGCCAGCTCAATTTTGCCCTGCAGGACTTCTTGCCAAGCCTGTTCGGAATCTAAAAAACGAATATCCAAGGTGACGTCTGGATACAACGCGGTGAAGCGGCGGAGCAGCGGCGGCAAGCGGTGCAGGCCGATATGGTGACTGCTGGCCATCCGCAGCGGCCCACTCACGCCGTGGCCAAGTGCGTGCAGCGCCTGCTTGGCGGCGTCGGCATCGGCCAGCAGCTGGCGTGCGCGCGGTAGTAGCAGCACGCCCGCCTCGGTGAGAACGGTTTGCCGGCCCACGCGATCAAACAATCGTGCATCCACGGCGGCTTCGAGCTGGGCGATGCGCTTGCTGATAGCAGGCTGGGTAAGATGCAGAGAATCACACGCGGCGGAAAATCCGCCGTGTTCGGCCACCGCCACAAAGGCGGCTAAGTTGACGAGTTCCACAATAATTCCTGATAGGAATGATTTTAATTAAAAATATACATTTGAGTTATAAATAACAAGCGGGCATGCTGGAAGCCTGTTATCAAGGTAAGCGCAATGGCCGGGAAAACGCTGTACGACAAACTATGGGAACTGCACGAGGTGGTGCGTCGCGAAGACGGCTCGTCGCTGCTGTATATCGACCGGCAGATTCTGCATGAAGTCACCTCGCCGCAGGCATTTGAAGGCCTGCGCCTTGCCAAACGCGCGCCGTGGCGCGCCGGGGCCAATATCGCCACACCCGATCACAATGTCCCCACTACGCGTGCTGAGCGTGCGGGTGGGCTGGCTGCGATCGCCGATGAAGTCTCGCGGCTGCAAGTGCAAACGCTGGATGAAAATTGCGAAGACTTCGGCATTACCGAATTCAAAATGAACGATCCACGGCAAGGCATCGTGCATGTGGTGGGGCCGGAGCAGGGCGCCACATTGCCGGGCATGACGGTTGTCTGTGGCGATTCGCACACCTCCACCCATGGCGCGTTTGGCGCGTTGGCACACGGCATTGGTACGTCGGAAGTGGAGCATGTGCTGGCCACGCAGTGCCTTGTGGCGCAGAAAATGAAGAATATGCGCGTGCGCGTGGAAGGCGAGATTCCGCCCGGCGTAACCGCGAAAGATATCGTGCTGGCGATCATTGGCAAAATTGGCACCGCCGGGGGCAACGGCCATGCGCTGGAATTTGCGGGCAGTGCTATTTCTGCGCTGTCGATGGAAGGCCGCATGACTGTGTGCAATATGGCGATCGAAGCTGGTGCGCGAGTAGGTATGGTGGCGGTGGACGAAAAAACCATCGCCTATTTCAACGGCCGCCCGTTGGCTCCCAAGGGCGCGCAGTGGGACGCTGCCGTCGCCCATTGGCGCACGCTGGTGTCCGACGCTGACGCGCAGTTTGATCGTGAAGTGGAGCTACGTGCAGAAGACATCAAACCACAGGTAAGCTGGGGCACGTCGCCAGAAATGGTGGTAGCGGTGGATGGCTGCACACCAGACCCGGCACAAGAAGCCAGCCCCACCAAGCGCGCATCGATCGAGCGCGCGCTGCACTACATGGGCCTAGCACCCAAGCAGCCGATTAAAAGTATTCAATTGGATCGCATTTTTATTGGTTCGTGCACCAATGCCCGGATCGAAGATCTGCGCGCGGCCGCTGCCGTGGCCAAGGGACGCAAGGTGGCACGCAGTATCAAACAAGCGTTGGTTGTGCCGGGCTCGGGTCTGGTTAAAACTCAGGCCGAACGTGAAGGTTTGGATCAAATCTTTTTAGACGCAGGCTTTGAATGGCGTGAGCCGGGTTGCTCGATGTGTTTGGCGATGAACCCCGACCGTTTGGAGCCGGGCGAGCACTGCGCTTCTACCTCCAATCGCAATTTTGAAGGCCGCCAAGGCAGCGGTGGGCGCACACATTTGGTAAGCCCCGCCATGGCCGCCGCCGCGGCCATCGCAGGCCATTTTGTTGATGTACGGGAGCTGCAATGACCCCTTTTACCACGCATACGGGCTTGGTCGCGCCGCTGGATCGCGCCAATGTCGATACCGATCAAATCATCCCTAAGCAATTTTTGAAGTCGATCAAACGCACCGGCTTTGGCCCCAATCTGTTCGACGAATGGCGCTATTTAGATATAGGTCAACCGGGGCAAGACTGCAGCAAGCGCCCACTCAACTCTGATTTCATCCTCAACGCAGCGCGCTACCAAGGCGCAAGCGTGCTGCTGGCGCGCGAAAACTTCGGCTGTGGTTCCAGCCGCGAGCACGCGCCGTGGGCGTTGGCCGAATACGGCTTCCGCGCCATCATCGCGCCCAGCTTTGCCGATATTTTCTTCAACAATAGTTTTAAGAATGGCTTGCTGCCGATCGTATTGCCGGCTGAGGCCGTGAACGCGCTGTTTGCACAGTGCGAGGCGAATGAGGGCTATACATTAAGTGTGGATCTTGCCGCGCAAACGGTGACCCGCCAGGACGGCGTGCAATACTCGTTCGATGTGGATGCCTTCCGCAAGCACTGCCTACTCAACGGCCTTGATGATATTGGTTTGACCTTGCAAGAACATGCTGCGATCAAGGCGTTTGAAGCGCGCCACAAGGCCGCGCAACCATGGCTGTTTGCTGGGCTAGGCTGAAGGCGGGGTTAGAGCAGATAATACGCCTGCTATCACGCTGGCTTTGATGTAATGAATGTTCTGACTGGGTTTCATATCGACAATTACTGCGGCGGTGACGCACAAAAAGCGGGCAAGAGCGGCCTATGCTGATTGCGCTGCTGATCTTCATCGTCACCATTGCCTTAGTCATCTGGCAGCCCAAAGGTCTTGGTGTGGGATGGAGCGCTATGTTGGGTGCTGCATTGGCCTTGTTGACCGGGGTCGTGGCGTGGGCGGATATCCCGACGGTCTGGGGTTTTGTCTGGAATGCCACCTTTACTTTCGTTGCGGTGATCATCATCAGCTTGTTGCTGGATGAGGCCGGTTTCTTCGAGTGGGCAGCGCTGCATGTGGCGCGCTGGGGTAATGGCAGCGGGCGCCGATTATTCACCTTTCTCGTATTGCTCGGTGCGGCGGTGGCCGCGTTGTTTGCCAATGATGGCGCGGCATTGATCCTGACGCCGATCGTGATCGCCATACTTATGGCGCTGCGGTTCAGCCCGTCGGCTACATTGGCGTTCGTGATGGCGGCTGGATTTATCGCAGATACCGCCAGCCTGCCGTTGGTTGTCTCCA
Source organism: Thermomonas sp. (assembly GCF_019104945.1). Classification (GTDB taxonomy): domain Bacteria; phylum Pseudomonadota; class Gammaproteobacteria; order Xanthomonadales; family Xanthomonadaceae; genus Thermomonas. The sequence goes on from NZ_JAHRWW010000014.1 coordinate 132,973, forward strand.
ACCTAGTCAACATCGTCTCGGTGGATTATTTCGACGTTGGCTTTGCCGAATATGCCGCGATTATGATTCCGGTCAACCTTGTCTCTGTCGCGGCGACGCTGGGGATGCTGTCGTGGTTTTTTCGCCGCGACATTCCGCGCAACTACGACGTGACTCAGCTGAAGGATCCGCGTTCGGCCATTGTCGATCGCACTACCTTCAAGGCAGGCTGGGCGGTGTTGGCGTTGCTGCTGGTTGGGTTTTTTGGGCTGGAGCAGATCGGTGTACCGATCAGCGTGGTAGCAGGGTGCGGTGCGCTGGTGCTGCTGGGCGTGGCGGCGCATGGTCATGTGATATCGACCCGCAAAGTGATTCGAGAAGCGCCGTGGCAGGTCGTGGTGTTCTCGCTTGGCATGTACCTAGTGGTTTACGGCATGCGCAACCAAGGGCTGACGAACTATCTGACGAGATTGTTGGATCTTTTTGCCGAACAGGGTTTGTGGGCCGCAACGGTCGGGACAGGCCTGCTGATCGCGTTCCTGTCGTCGATCATGAACAATATGCCGACCGTACTGGTTGGTGCGCTGTCCATCGATGCCAGTCAGGCCGAGGGCGTCGTGCGTGAGGCGATGATTTACGCCAACGTCATCGGCAGCGATCTGGGGCCGAAATTCACCCCGATTGGCAGTTTGGCCACGCTGCTGTGGTTGCACGTATTGGCGCGCAAGAACATCAGGATCACTTGGGGCCATTACTTCAAGGTCGGTATCGTCTTGACGCTTCCAATCCTGCTCGTGACTTTGCTGGCCTTGGCAGTGCGGCTGAGCTTTGTGTGACGGATACGCGACTCACGGCTGCAGCCCCACTGCCGTGGTGTTCAATACAGCCCTTGCGCCAGCATTGCGTCGGCCACTTTGACAAAGCCGCTGATGTTGGCGCCGTCCACATAGTTCACACTGCCATCGCGACGGGTGCCGTGACGCACGCAGTTGCCGTGGATGTCTTTCATGATGAGGTGCAGACGCTCGTCCACTTCGGCGTGGGTCCACGCTAGGCGCATGGCGTTTTGGCTCATCTCTAAACCGGAAGTGGCCACGCCGCCCGCATTGCTGGCCTTGCCCGGCGCGTACAGCGTGCCGGATTCTAGGAACACGTCCACAGCTTCCAAGGTGGAAGGCATATTGGCGCCTTCGGCGACGCAGAGCACGCCGTTGTTCACCAGTGCGTGCGCGTCGTCACCGTCCAATTCGTTTTGTGTGGCGCAGGGCAGGGCGATTTCAGCCGGGATATGCCACGGGCGCTTGCCGGGCAGATAGTCAAAACGCTTGTCTTCACCCAGCTCGGCTAGGCGGCCGCGGCGTTCGTTTTTTAGCTGCATAATCTGTTCAACGGCTTCCGCATCGAACCCGTCTTTTGCATACAGTGTGCCGTCGGAGTCGCTGAAGGTCAGCACCTTTCCGCCGAGTTCGTTGACCTTCACCGCTGCGTATTGGGCCACATTGCCCGAGCCGGAAAGCAGCACGCGCGCGCCGTGGGTTTGGCGTTTGGCGTGACGCAGCATTTCTTCTACAAAATACACGGTGCCGTAGCCGGTGGCCTCGGGGCGCATCAGGCTGCCACCGTAGGCAATGCCCTTGCCGGTGAACACGCAGGAGGCGTCGTTGCTGAGCTTTTTCATCATGCCGGCCATAAAGCCGATTTCACGTGCACCCACGCCAATATCGCCTGCGGGGACGTCGGTATTCGCACCGATATGGCGGTACAGTTCCAGCATCAGCGCCTGACAAAAGCGCATCACTTCACCGTCGCTTTTGCCCTTGGGGTCGAAGTCTGAACCGCCTTTGCCACCGCCCATGGGGAGCGTGGTTAGTGCGTTTTTGAGCGTTTGTTCAAACGCCAAAAACTTCAAAATAGAAAGATTCACCGAAGGGTGAAAACGCATGCCGCCTTTGAATGGGCCAATGGCGCTGCTGTGCTGGACGCGAAACGCGCGGTTGACCTGCACATGGCCGTTATCATCGGCCCAAGCCACGCGGAATTGAATGGCACGCTCGGGTTCAACGAGGCGCTGCAGCAGGCCCATGCGGGCGTACTGAGGATGGCGCTGCAAAAATGGCCAGAGGCTAGCCGTCACTTCGTTGACGGCCTGCAAAAACTCGGGCTGGTCGGGGTCGCGGCGCTGGATATTGGTAAGGAAATCGTCTCGGAGTGGGAGCGTCATTAAGAATCCTTCAGGGTGGAAGTGAGGGCGGCTGTGTGATGCGTGTGTTCATGGGCGTAACTCCTAAGAAGGGCATGTCTAGCGCATGCCTTGGATGACCGCAGTAGTGACGGCGGTGGTTGAAATGGCGCTGCTTGCGGGCGCAAGGTCAGCGGTAAAAGTGCCTTGCTGCAACGCAGCATTTACAGACTGTTCCACACAATCGGCTTCGGATGCAAGCCCTAATGAATGCCGCAGCAGCATGGTGGCGCTGAGGATCGCAGCGTAGGGGTTGGCAATGCCTTTGCCGGCAATATCGGGCGCGCTGCCGTGGATGGGTTCATAGATGCCGTTCTTGCCTTCGCCAAGCGAGGCAGACGGCAGCAGACCAAGCGACCCGGCCAGCATCGAGGCTTCGTCGGTGAGGATGTCGCCGAACATATTTTCAGTAACGATCACGTCGTAGTCGCGCGGCCGCGCCAGTAGGTGCATGGCCATCGAATCCACGAGTTGGTGTTCTAGCTGTACGTCGGGAAATTCATCGCGCATCACACGCGTGGTGACGTCACGCCACAGGCGTGAGGTTTCCAGTACGTTGGCTTTATCCACCGAGGTGAGTTTGCCGCGGCGGCTGCGTGCGAGCTGCGCGGCGTGACGCACCACGCGCTCGATCTCAAGTACCGAGTAGCGGCAGAGGTCGCTGGCGTCGGTGGCGCTGCGGGTTTTGTTGCCAAAATAGATGCCGCCGGTGAGTTCGCGCACCACGAGTAAATCGACACCTTCAAGCAGTTGCGGTTTGATCGGAGAAGCGCCCAGCGTTGCCGTATGCGGTTTCACCGGGCGCAGGTTGGCAAACAGACCGAGTGCGCGGCGGATCGCAAGCAAGCCCTGCTCTGGGCGCACCTTGGCATTGGGGTCAGACCACTTTGGGCCGCCCACCGCGCCCAGTAGCACCGCATCGGCGCTGTGTGCGGCGGCAAGCGTGGCCTCTGGCAGTGGTTGGCCAGTGGCGTCAATTGCCGCACCACCGATCAGGTGCTCATGAAATTGGAACGTGTGGCCAAACTGTTCTGCCACCGCGCGCAGCACGGAGACGGCGGCGGTGGTGACTTCGGGGCCAATGCCATCCCCTGGCAGTACAACGATGTTCGCGTGAGACATGCAGATCGTCCTTGAGGTAAGCGTTAGGCGCTGGCGGCAAAGCGCAGGCAGGAGGCGGCGCGCTGAATCTTGTTGGCTACCGCCAACCACGCGATAGCGGAAGCCTCGAGTACGTCACGGCTGGTGCCTTGGCCGGTATAGGTTTCGCCGCCAATGCGTGCGCTGATATTGGCTTCACCGCGCGCGTCGCGGCCAATGCCCATGCTGTGCACTTCGTAGCTTTCCAGCTCGAAGTCCACACCACTGGCGCGGGCCAGTGCGGCAAATAGCGCGGCGATGGGGCCGTCGCCGTGGTCTTCGTGCTGTACGTTGCGGCGGTCAGGGTCAATTAGTTCTACGCGGGCGTGGGTGCGTGCACCTTCGTCGGTGAGGTGCATGCGCACCACTTCCCATCCGGGGGCATGCTGGTGGCCTTCCACGAGGCGCAGCAGGTCGGCGTCATGGATCTCATGTTGGGTTTGTGTCATCACCTTGGCTTGGGCAATCACTTCATCCAAACGCGCATCATCCAGCACATGTCCCAATGTGCGCAGGCGATCGGCCACCGCCGCGCGACCACTGTGGCGGCCTAATACCAATTGCGAATCTTCCCAGCCTACGTCCTGTGGGCGCATGATTTCGTAGGTGTCGCGGTTTTTCAGCATGCCGTGTTGATGGATGCCCGACTCATGTGCAAATGCGTTTTGCCCCACGATGGCCTTGTTGCGCTGCACTTGGATGCCCGTGAAGCGCGAGAGCAGGCGCGAGGTGTCCAGTAGTTTGGGGGTGACAATGCCGGTGTCCACGCCGTACCAGCCACCGCGTACTTTCAGCGCCATTACCAATTCTTCCATCGCGGCATTGCCTGCGCGCTCGCCAATACCATTGATGGTGCATTCCACTTGGCGCGCACCGCCTTCAATCGCGGCCAGTGAATTGGCTACCGCTAGGCCAAGATCGTTATGGCAATGTGCGCTGAAGATCACGTCATCAGCGCCTTTTACTTTGGCGCGCAGATAGCGGAAGAGCTCGCGGATTTCATCGGGTGTGGCGTAGCCAACGGTGTCTGGAACGTTGAGCGTGCGCGCACCTGCGGCGACAGCGGCGCTGAACACATCCACCAAATAATCGTGCTCGGTGCGGAACGCGTCTTCGGCAGAAAACTCGATGTCATCCACGTATTTGCGTGCCAGCTCCACGCCCATGATGGTGCGTTCGATCACCTGCTCACGGCTCATATTGAGCTTGTGTTCGCGGTGCAGCGGGCTGGTGGAAATAAAGACATGGATACGCGGTTTGGCGGCATCGTGCAGGGCGCGTGCACAGGCTTCGATATCGCCTTGATGGCAGCGTGCCAAACCGGCAATGGAGGCATTACGCACTTCCTTGGCAATGGTCTGCACGGCGCCGAAATCGGCAGGGGAGCTATTGGGGAAACCGGCTTCGATCACGTCCACACCAAGATCGGCCAGCGCGTGGGCGAAAGCAATTTTTTGTGCGGCGCTCATGGTGAAGCCGGGGGATTGTTCGCCGTCACGCAGGGTGGTGTCGAAGATGCGAACGTGGTCTTTGGAAATGCTCATGCGAAGGTGATCTCTGCTGTAGATTTTGTGCGCGCGTTGCGCGGCACGGGGATAGGTTTGACAGAATGCAGTAGGCCAGCCGTAGGTGTTGATGCACCTGCGGCCGGCGGTGTAAGTCGTTCTTGCTTGCGCTGACGCGGTTTGCGCGGCGGCCGTGGGCGCACATCGCGCAGTAGAGTGGCCAGAACATTGGCATCCAAATTGCCACCAGACACCACCGCACATTTGCGCTTGCCCGCCACGCGGCGGCCAGCGGCGAGTGCCAGCGCGCCCGCACCTTCGGCGATGACATGTTCTTCTAGTGCAAGTCGCACCAAGGTTTCGCGCAGTTCGGGTTCACGCACGATCACTACATCGTCAATGAGTTGTTGCAGTAATGTGCGGGTGATGAAGCCGGGGACCTTTACTTTCACGCCGTCGGCCAAGGTGGCGACGGGTTCACGAATGCTGGCATCGCCACGCAGTGCGCGGGCCATGGAATCGACGCCTTCCACCTGCGCGCCAATGATGCGCACGCCTTGAGATTTCAGCGCCAATGCGACGCCCGAGGCCAACCCACCACCGCCGATAGGTACGATCACCACATCGGGACGAATGCTGTGGGCAATTTCTAAGCCCACTGTGCCTTGTCCTGCAATGACATCGGGGTCATCGAAGGCCGACAGCAGGCGGTAATCGTTTTGCGCCGCGAGCTCATTCGCAAACGCCTTGGCTTCGTCGTAGGTCTCGCCGTGCAAGCGCACGGTAGCCCCCCAATGCGCCACACCAGCAATTTTGGTTTGCGGTGCAGATTTTGGCATCACCGTAATGGCCTGCATGCCAAGGCGATACGCGGCCCACGCGAGCCCTTGTGCGTGGTTACCCGCTGAGGCGGCAATGGTGGGGCGCAGGTCGCCGCGCTCGCGTGCGGCAAGCAGTGCATTCAGCGCACCGCGCACTTTGTACGAGCCAGTGCGTTGCAGGTTTTCTAGTTTTAGCCAGCAGCCAAAACGTTCGGCGTAGTGAGTGGGAGTGATGTCGAGATAGGAGCGCAGCCGTGCCTGCGCCGCCAGTACATCACTGGCGGTCACGCGTGGGGGAGGGGCTACGGAAGGCTCCATTAAACGTGGGCCTGTACAAAGTGCTGCATTACGCGCATGGCTGCACCTTCACGCTGAGGCAGTCGTACAGCTTTTCCAGTTGGTGTTTGAGGCCTTCCGGCTCGCGCTGACCTTCCACGGTCATGCGCAGATTCCATTGGTCTGCACCATCGGCTTGGCCTTCCACATGGATCGGCTGAAAGCCGCGCCGTTCGGTAGTGCCTACGATGCGCACCAGCGCGCCTTCCACTTGACGCAGGGTGAGATCAAGCTGGTAGCGCATCGGTGGTCTCCTGTTCGGTGTGGCTGGGGTCGAGCATTTGCGCGTTGTTGTGGTTAGGCGGCACCAGTGGCCAGACGTTGGCGGCAGTGTCGATAGGAACATGCAGCAGTGCAGGACCGTCGGCATTAAGCAGTGCTTGCAGTGCGGCATCGACACCAGCGGCCTTGTCCACGCGCAGTGCTTGGATGCCAAAGGCTTCGGCCACGGCGGCGAAATCGGGGTTGTCGGAGAGGTCCACTTCGGAATAGCGTTTATCGAAGAACAACTCCTGCCACTGCCGCACCATGCCGAGTGCTTGGTTATCCAGCAGCACGATCTTTACCGGCAAGCGATAACGCTTCAGTGTGGCCAGCTCTTGGATGTTCATCATGATCGAGCCATCACCACTGACGCAGACCACCTGCGCATCACGGCAGGCTTCCTGCGCGCCCAGTGCGGCGGGCAGGCCAAAGCCCATCGCACCCAACGCACCGGAGGTGAGGTGTTTTTGCGGGTGCGACATCTGCCAATGTTGGGCCACCCACATTTGATGTTGGCCCACATCGCACGCCACGATGGCGTTCGGGGCTAGCTCAGAGATACGCTTGAGCAGTGCCGGTGCATACACGCCTTCGCCGGGGGCGTTGTAGCGCGGTGCGTATTGCTGCGCACGCTGTTTGCATTGGCTGCGCCATGCTTTACGCGCCGTACCGTTGCGGCCATGCAGATGGGCGGCGCAGGGCAGGGTGAGCTTGGTCAGCGTGGTGATCAAGTCACCGCGCACGCCAACATCGGCTTGGCGCAGCTTGCCAATTTCGCAGGCATCTAAATCCATGTGAACGATGCGCGCCTGCGGCGCAAACTCGGCCAGCTTGCCGGTGGCGCGGTCGTCAAAACGTGCGCCCACAACGATCAGTAAATCGGCTTCTTGCACCGCCAAATTCGCTGCGCGGCTGCCATGCATCCCCAGCATGCCCATATTCAGCGGGTGCTGGGTAGGCAGAGCGCCCAAGCCTTTCAGCGTCAGCACGGTGGGGATTTGTGTGGCATCAACAAAGGTGCGGAACTGCTGCACGGCACTGCCAAGATTGATCCCGCCGCCGCCGTAGATCACTGGGCGCTGTGCTTGTGAAATCATCGCCAGCGCTGCGTGCAGGGAAGCGTCTTTCGGTTGCTCCACTGCGTCCGTACCCAACGAAACGTGTTCGGGGAGCTGCGAAGCATCGGCTAATTGCACGTCTTTCGGGAGATCAATCAAGACCGGGCCGGGGCGGCCGCTACGCGCTAAGCGAAACGCTTCACCCAGCATCGTTGGAAGGTCTTCCACGCGGCGCGCGATGAAATTATGTTTGACCATGGGCATGGTCATCGCGAATACATCCAGTTCTTGGAATGCATCGGTGCCCATCAATGCCGTAGGTACCTGCCCGGTGATGACCACCATGGGCACCGAGTCCACCATTGCATCGGCAATGCCGGTAACAAGGTTAGACGCACCGGGGCCGGAGGTTGAGATGCAGACGCCCACGCGCCCGCTGGCCCGCGCATAGCCATTGGCAGCATAGGCAGCGCCTTGTTCATGGCGCGGCAATACATGCCGCAGTTGCGGGGTGTCGTGCAGGGCATCGTAGAAGGGCATGATCGCGCCGCCGGGATACCCAAACAGGGTGTCCACTCCTTCTGCCACTAATGCCTGAGCGAGCCAGCGAGCGCCGTTCATTACGCAGCCTCTGCGGTTTTTTCGGGGGAAGGCTGCTGGGCCGAACCTAACCATTCCATCTTGGCGCGCAGCTTCTTTCCAACCACTTCGATGGGATGTTCCAAATCGGCCTGCTTCATCGCTTTGTAATTGGCATTACCGGAGGCGTATTCGGCGATCCACTGGCGTGCAAAAGTGCCGTCTTGGATTTCCGTCAGCACTTTCTTCATTTGTGCGCGGGTGTTGGCATCCACCACGTAATCACCACGGGTCAGTGAGCCGTACTGCGCGGTTTCGCTGATGAACTCGTGCATGCGGGTGATGCCGCCTTCGTAGAACAGGTCCACGATCAGCTTCAGCTCGTGCAGGCACTCGTAGTAGGCCACTTCCGGCTGATAGCCCGCTTCCACCAAGGTTTCCCAGCCCGCTTGCACCAAGCGCGTGGCGCCGCCGCACAGCACCGCCTGCTCGCCGAACAGATCGGTTTCGGTTTCTTCTTTGAAGGTGGTTTTGATCGCGCTCTGACGCGCGCCACCAATGCCTGCGCAGTAGGTCAGCGCGAATTGCTCGGCCTGGCCGCTCTTGTCTTGATACACCGCATACACCGACGGCACGCCGCGGCCAATTTCATACTCGCGGCGCACCAGCGCGCCGGGGCCTTTCGGCGCCACCAGCACCACATCGAGGTCTTCGCGCGGGGTGATTTGGCCGTAGTGCACGTTGAAGCCGTGGGCAAACAGCAGGCAGGCGCCCTTGTCCATATTCGGTTCAATCACCTCGGCATACAGCTGCGGCTGCACCATGTCCGGGGTGAGGATCGCGACGATCTGCGCTCCTTTCACCGCCTCGGCCGGAGCCTTGGGGTGGAAGCCATCGGCCTTGGCCTTGAACTCGGTGGGGCCGCCCGGGCGCAGGCCCACGGTGACGTCAAAACCAGAGTCGCGCAGGTTGAGCGCGTGGGCCCGGCCTTGGCTGCCGTAACCGATGATGGCGATGCGGGGTTTGCTGCTGGTCATTACGGGTTTCCTTGGTGTGGATGGGTTGAAGTTTTTGAGAGGTCTTAAAACGAAAAACCCCGCAACCTTTCGGTGCGGGGTTTTGTCGATTCGGGCGTTTGTTTCTTTTTTACACGCCGTACCGTCCCGCACATGTGGGCGAGGTAATAAGTACGAGTACGAGAATGGACGCCGCGGAAGCGGAGTTCAAACACGATGACGGTGGTGTGTTGTGCTGCAACATAGACGCAGAAGAACACATCTCAAATTGACTTGTCAACTAGATTATCAATTCCAATTTGGAATTGAAAAAATCACTTTTAAGAATTGAATGAATAAGCCTGTGCCTCAAAACACCTGCGGCGGCTGACCGCCCACGATCACCACATCGGCCGGGCGACGGGCGAACAGGCCCACACTCACCACGCCGGGGATCTGGTTGAGCGCGCGTTCCATCGCCACTGGGTCGGTAATGGCGAGGTTATGAATATCTAAAATGACGTTGCCGTTGTCGGTGGTCACACCGTCGCGCCAGACCGGGTCGCCGCCAGTCATTTTCAGAATTTCGCGCGCCACGAGGCTGCGCGCCATCGGGATCACTTCCACCGGTAGCGGAAATTTACCCAGCACAGGCACCTGCTTGGACGGATCAATAATGCAGATAAAGCGTTCGCTGGCTTCGGCAATAATTTTCTCGCGAGTCAGCGCCGCGCCGCCGCCCTTGATCAGGCATTTATTGCCGTCGCATTCGTCGGCACCATCCACATACAGCGATAACGGCCCGGCGGCGTTCAAGTCAATTACTTCAATACCGTGCGCTTTCAGCCGCGCGGTACTTTGCTCAGAGCTGGATACCGCCCCTTGGATGCGGTCTTTCCATGCGGCCAGCGCATCGATGAAATAGGCCACGGTGGAGCCAGTGCCCACGCCCACGATCATGCCGTCTTCAACGTATTCAATGGCACGCTCGGCGGCCAGTTTTTTTAATTCGCTCATTAGCTTTATTCCAGAGAGAGCAGCAGCTTCCACTGCGCGAGAGTGACGGGGAAAACAGAAAGCCGGCTGCCGCGCGCGGTAAGTGGGAAACCTTCACCTAGGGCGTCGGTATGCTCGCGGATTTCGGTCAAGGAAATGGTGCGCTTGAGCTTGCGTTCAAACGCCACATCCACCAAAAACCAGCGTGGTGTTTCGCGCGTGGCCTTGGGGTCAAAGTAATAGACGTTAGGGTCGAACTGCGTTTCATCGGGGTAGGCGTGGCTAGCTACAGTGGCGAGGCCCACGATGCCCGGTACCTTGCAGTTAGAGTGGTAGAACATCACTCCGTCACCGATCTGCATGCCGTCGCGCATAAAATTGCGCGCTTGGTAGTTGCGCACGCCGTTCCACGGTTCGGTGCCAACGCGTTCCAAATCGTCGATGGAGAACGCGTCTGGTTCGGACTTCATCATCCAATAGCGTTTGCGTGGGCTCATGCGATGTCCTTGGCAAGATAGGTGGCCTCTTCGCAGCAGACCGCATCGAGTGGCACATCCCAGTGGTCTTGCGGGATAGCGTCGAGGCGCTGCGCGGCAAAGCCTACGCCCACCAGATGCGGCGGGGCGGGCTGTGTGTGGCGGGCGGCGAGGCTGCGGTCATACCAACCACCGCCCATACCAAGACGATGGCCGTGCGCGTCAAAGCCTACCAGCGGCAGCACGATCAGCGCCATATCCGCAGCGGTCAGTGCGCTGCTGGGGTGAATGTCGGGCTCGGGGATGCCGTAACGGTTGGTCACCAGGGCATCGCCGGAACGCCACGGTGCAAACCGCAGCACGCCGTCTGGGTGTAAAACGGGCAGGCAGTACACCAAGCCTGCTGGTAGGCGCATTTGCAGCACATGTAGGCCAATTTCGCCATCCATCGCCCAATACCCGGCCACATAGCCGCTGCTCGGGAAGAACGGCAGCGCGAGCACGCGCTGCGCCAAGGCTTCGGCGGCAGCAATGCGGGCGGCGGCGGGAAGCGCGCGACGTCGTTCACGCAGAAGAGTGCGCAACGCGGCGCGATCAGTAGGCTGGCTCACGCGGTGGCCTAGGTCTTCAAAAGAAGGGGCAGCAAAAGAAAATGTCTCCGCTGTGGCGATGCCTGCCAACGACCTTGAACCCGGGGTTCAAGTGGGAACGCTTGAATGCCTTTGGGCTTCCCGCACAAGGCGGACATGCACTCCCGGCGCTCATTGCGTCCCCGCGGTCGTCATTAAGGGACAAGGTGAATGTTGTGCACGCCGTCGCGCACAGCAGAGGACGCGCTCAGTATAGCCTGCGTGCCGCGTAGATGGCAGGATTGACGTGTGCCTATTCAGGCAAGTAGGGCGTCGAGCTTGCGGTTGGCTTCATCAACCAGCGCAAGCGAAGCATCAAGATTTTTTGCGGCAGGCGTGGTTTTGCCCTGCTGCAGCTCGTGGGCAAGATTCAGCGCGGTAAGCACGGCCAGCCGGTCTGGCGGCACCAGCTTATTGCTGCCGCGCAGTTCGCGCATACGCGTATCTAAAACGCGCGCCGCGGCGGTGAGGCTGTCACGCTCGGCGTCTGATACGCCCACGGTGTATTCGCGGTCCAAAATACGGACGCTAACGGGTTCGCTCATGTGTGCTGCTCCAGCGATTTAAGCCGCGCGATCATCGCTTCAACGCGGCTGCGCGCCTGCTCTTGCTTGTTCAGCATCTGCGCACGCTCGCCGTTCATTTGCTCCACCTGCTGGCGCAGGCTGCGGTTCTCATCCTGCAGACGCTGCATGCGCGCGGCGATCAAATCGATCCGCGCCAACAGTTTGTGCAGTTCGCCGTGTAGGTCGCGGTTATCCATGCTCGCACATTAGGCAGCTAGGCTGGTGTGGTCAAGCAAAAAGCGCAGGCAGGCGTCGGCAGAAAGCGGTTTCGAGAACCAATAGCCCTGCACGATATCGCAGTGATGCGTGCGTAGGAACTCAAGCTGTTCTTGTGTTTCCACGCCTTCCGCCACCACGCGCAGCCCCAGTGCGTGCGCCATCGCAATAATGGTAGGGGTGATGGTGGTGTCTTCGTTTTCAATTGTTGCGCCTAGCCCGTCAATAAAGACTTTGTCGATTTTGAGCGTGGTCAGCGGAAGGCGGTGTAGATACGCCAAAGAAGAATAACCAGTGCCGAAGTCATCCACGGCTATGGAAACACCCATCGCGCGGAATGCCTGCAGACGTTTGCTGCTGAGGTCGGCATCGGCCATCACCACACTTTCGGTGAGTTCAAGCTCCAACGCGGAGGCGGGCAAGCCGTGGTGGGTCAAGGTGTTGCTGAGCGCATTAGATAACCCGTCGCGTTGCAGCTGCAGTGCCGACACGTTTACCGACATTATTAAAGTGGGCGCGATACCGGCGTGGTGCCATGCCACCAATGTGCGGCAAGCTTCTTCCAGCACCCACTGGCCAATTGAAATAATCAAGCCGCTTTCTTCTGCCAGTGGAATGAATTCGGCGGGCGACACCACCCCGTACTCGGGTGAAGTCCAGCGTAACAGTGCTTCCACGGCGCTGATGTGGCCGCTTGCAAGGCTGAGTTGCGGCTGGAATACAAGCTGCAGTTGGTGGTGTTCGATCGCGTTACGCAATGCAGCGATCAGGCCCGCACGCCGACGGATGTCGTCATCCATCGACACCTGATAGTGCATCAATGCGTGCTTGCCCGCCGCCTTGGCGCGATACATGGCGGTATCAGCGTGCTTCATCAAGTCGGTGGGCACCTGCGCATGATCAGGGAACAAGCTGATGCCGATGGACGGAGAAATAGTGAACGAATGGCGCTCGTCGATACGCAGTGGCGCATCGAATGCGGTGAGGATGCGCTGCGCACAGGCGTCGGCTTCATCGGCGTGTTCGATGTGCTCCAAAATGGCGACAAACTCATCGCCACTCACCCGCGCGAGGGTGTGTTCAATGCCGATCACTTCTTGCATGCGCCGCGCCACGCTACGCAGCACGCGGTCGCCCATGGCGTGGCCCAGCGAATCGTTGATGTCTTTGAAATTATCCAAATCCATAAACAGCAAGGCGAGGCGGGTGTTTTGCCGACGCGCCTGCACAATCGCCCGCGACAGGCGCTCAGAAAGCAGGGTGCGATTGGGGAGGTTGGTTAGAGGGTCGTAATTGGCGAGGTAGCGCAGCTCTTTTTCAATGCGCCGACGTTCGGTGATGTCGTTGGTCACCAGCACGTACAGTTTGCGCCCAGAGCCCGGCTCTTGAATGGCGTTGCACTGCATCGCGCAGAGAAAATCGGTGCCGTCTTTGCGCCGCTGCCACATTTCGCCCGACCAGCTTTCCTGCGCCAAAATCTGCTGCCGAGCCTGCTGGTAAAACTCAGGTTCGTGTTGCTCGCCGTTGAGGATGGATGCGTCTTGGCCCACCGCCTCGGCTTCCGAATAGCCGCTTACCTTGCTAAAGCTTGAGTTCACACGAATAAAGTGAAAGTGCTCGTCCATCACTGCAACGGCTTCATTCATGCAGCGCATCACTTCTGCTGCAATTTGCTGCTGGCTTTGCAGCTCCATTTGCGCATTGATGTTGCGTACGGTGCCTGCAATCAACACCACGCGGCCGCTGGAAGAAAATTCTACTGAACGGCCACAGGCACGCACCCATTCCCACTGACCGTCGTTGCCCAGCATGCGGTGTTCGGACAAAAAGAAGAGCGCGTGGCCAGAAAGATAGTCACGCAAGCGCTGCTGCAGCAACGGCAAATCATCGGGGTGAATGTGCGGATCTTTATTCAAAATAATTTGAACAGAAAGATCGCTGGATGCATCTGGTGAAACGAGGATCTGTTCTAGCGCATGGGTGGGTAAATGGTATTGCCAGTAGCGCTCGTCAGAGGCCCACAGGGCAAGACGCAAGCGCTGCTCACGCTCACCTAGCGCACGCAGATGGTCGCGCTGGGTGCGCTCGTGGCGACGGTTGTTGAATAACGCCAGTGCGGCCAGCGCCAGCACCAAGGTGGCGAGCAGTAGAATGAGAAATGGGTCGGAGGGTGCGTCCATTGCAAACGCCGTCGGCAAGGTCGTCATGGTGCGCCTCGTGGCGGTGTTTGCTGGCGTTGTGTCGCGTATTTCCCCATGCCGCCAGTGTAGGCGCGGAGGCACATGCAGAACAACAGGCGCAGCGGTTGCTACACTCATCACCTTTCTAGCCAAGGAAGATCGCGTGAGCGATAACGAATTGCCAAGTTGGGACGATGTCCAAGACGCTGCGGATCGGCTGTTACTATCCAGCAGCCCCGCCGAACTGCACGGTGGGCTGTGCGGCTGGCTGGCGGGGGGCGGCATGGATAGCGCAGGCTGGCTGGCGCTGGTGCTGGCCGACCCGGCCCTGCCCACTCCGGCGCAGGGTGACGTGCTCGACCGGCTGCGCACCGCAAGCGCCCTGCAACTGGCCGATTTAGAGTTTGGCTTTCAGCCACTGTTGCCGGACTTTGCCACCGTCACCGCGCGCGCCGATGCGCTGTTTGCTTGGTGCCGCGGGTTCCTCGGCGGGTTTGGCTTGGCCTGCGGCGATAAGCCGTTGTCGGAAGAAAGCCAAGAAGCGTTGAATGACCTCGCAGGGCTAGCGGCGGCAGAACTCGACGATGAAGAAGAAGGCAACGATGAGGAGTCGTTAGCAGAAATTGAAGAATATCTGCGCATGGCCGTGCTGCTGCTGCACGCCGATTGCGTGCTGGGTGCGCAACACCGGCAGCGCTTGCACTAAGGTGAACTAATCCGATGTACCCCATCACCGCCGCGTGGCGTAAAGCACTGGCGCATAGGCGCAAGCAATTGATGGACGCGGCAGGCGACGGCGCTATTTTGGTGCTGCCTGCGGCGCAGGCGCGTGTTCGTAGCCGCGACACCCATTACCCCTACCGGCAAGATTCAGATTTTTGGTATCTCACTGGCTTCGACGAACCCGACGCGGTATTAGTGCTGGTTCCGGGGCGCAAACACGGCGAGTCCATTTTGTTTTGCCGCGAGCGCGACCCCGAGCGTGAAGGTTGGGATGGCCCAAGGCTTGGCCCGGAAGGTGTAATCGACACCCTTGGGCTGGATGACGCCTACCCCATCGACGATATCGACGATATTTTGCCCGGCCTACTGGAAGGCCGCCGCAGCGTGCACTACCACCTAGGCCGTGACGCGGAATTCGACCTTAAACTGATTGGCTGGCTCAATCGCGTGCGTGCGCAGGTACGGCAAGGTGCGCAGCCGCCGCAAGAGTTCTTGGCGCTGGGGCATTTGCTGGATGAAATGCGCCTGTTCAAAAGCGAGGACGAAATTAAGCTGATGCAGCACGCCGCTGACATTAGCGTGGAGGCGCATCGTGCCGCGATGCGGCTGGCGTCTGCTTGCCATTACGAATACGAACTGCAGGCCGAGTTGGAACGCGTGTTTCGTCTGCGTGATGCCCAGCCCGCGTACGCCAGTATCGTTGGTGCTGGGCACAACGGCTGCGTGCTGCACTATGTGGCCAATCGCGGCAAGCTACGCCGCGGCGATTTGGTGCTGGTAGATGCGGGCGCGGAATATCGCGGTTATGCCGCCGATATCACCCGCACGTTTCCTATCAATGGCCGCTTCAGCAAGGCGCAGCGCGCCCTGCATGATCTGGTGTGTGCCGCGCAGGCAGCGGCCCTCGCGCAGGCGCACCCCGGAATAGCTTACGAAGCCGGGCACGAGGCAGCGGTGGCCACCTTGGTTGATGGCTTGCTATCGCTGGGCCTGCTGAAAGGACAGGCCAGTGCGCTAATCGAAAGCGGCGCGTACAAACGCTATTACCGGCACAAAACCGGGCATTGGCTGGGCCTAGACGTGCATGACGTGGGCGAATACCGCATCGACGGCGTATCGCGCCAGCTAGAGCCGGGCATGGTGTTTACCATCGAACCCGGGCTTTATATCCCCGAAGACGATGCCAGCGTCCCTGCGGCTTACCGCGGCATCGGTATTCGGATTGAAGACGATGTGCTGATTACCAAGAGCGGCCACCAGGTGCTCACGGATGCGTTAGAACGCAGCGCCGATGACATTGAGCACCTTATGGATGAAAGCACTGCCTAGCTGGGTTCTTATTCCGCAAACGCCTCGCGGGTAAGGTTCAGTGGGGCGGCTTCGGTGCACACTACGTCATCTTCGATGCGAATACCGCCAAACGGTTTGAACGCTTCCACACGATCCCAATCAACGGTATCGGCCAAGCCCTTTTGCTTCAGTTCGTCCAGCAGCATGTCGATAAAATAGATACCGGGTTCGATGGTGACCGCCATGCCGGGTGCTAGCGTGCGGGTCAGGCGCAGGTACGGGTGGCCGTCGGGCTTGGCCACCGTGCCGCCCGCATCGCCCGCCGCAAACCCCGCTACGTCGTGTACCTGCAGGCCAATACCGTGGCCGATGCCGTGCGGGAAGAATGCGCTCGACACGCCGCGCTCCAGTGCTTCCTCAGGGCTCACCTTCAGCACACCAAATTCTTTGAGCACGCCGGAAAGCAGCAAATGTGCATCCAAATGGATGCGCGCATAGTCGGTACCTGCGCGGACCTTGTCGCAGAGGGCTAACTGCGCGGTGTCCACGGCGCGGATCATCGCCGCAAACTCATCGTCGTGTGTGGAATACGTGCGGGTGATGTCGGAAGCGTAACCGCCAAAACTGGCGCCAGCGTCGATCAGGAAGCTGCGCACCGGCTTGGGCGGCAGGCGATCGCGGTGGGTGTAGTGCAACACCGCGCCGTGCTCATTGAGCGCGATGATATTGCCGTAGGGCAGGTCGTTGGCGTCTTGGCCTGCGGCTTGGCAGTAGGTTAGATGGATGCCGAACTCGCTGCTACCCGCGCGGAACGCACGCTCAGCGGCGCGATGTGCGCGTGCGCCGATGCGGTTGGCTTGGCGCATCATTTCCACTTCATAGGCGGTTTTATAGCCGCGGTGGTATTCCAAGTACTGAATGACCGGCTCTGGGTTGTTGGGCACATAGCCGCCCAATGCACTTTGCGGTTCGCCAAGAATGGCGCAGCGGAACGCGGGTGGCAGCAGGCGCTGTGCATCGTCGGCGCTGCGGATCACTTCAATATCAAAATGCTCGACCCAGTAGCCTGTAGGCATGGCCGGGACGACGTGCCAGTAATCGTGCGGCTGCAGGAAGATGAGCTTGGGGCGCTGTCCGGGTGTGATGATCAGCCAGCTACCGGGGGCTTGAGTCAGCGGCAGCCATGCCTTGAACTGCGGGTTGACCGCATAGGGGTAGTCGCGGTCGTCGAAAACTTGATAGTGCAGCGTACCGCTGGGAATCAGCAAATGCTCAAAACCACCACGCCGCAGCGCTTCCGCAGCGCGCTGTTGCAGCGTGTCGAGATGCTGAGAATAGAGAGGGGCAAGTGTGGCATTAGACATGGCAGGGGCTACGTGTGAACAAGTGTCCATTGTCGCCCATCCAGCGTGTTACTGCAGTGATTAGCCTTCCGGCTGCGCGGTCCACACCTTTAAGCGGTGCGCATCATCGGCAGACGCGCCGAGAAAACGCAGGCCCACCCAAAACTGGCCGGGTGCGGCGGCGCGGTCTTTCCACAGCACATGCGCCCCCAGCTCCAGTGGGCGGCTTGCACCCATGCTATCCGGAAGATTGAAGCGGAATTGAAACAGCGCGTCATCGGGAAGGCTGCGGTTGGCGATCAGCAGCATGCCCCCCACCGAAACATTGCCCAGCTGGCCCACCACTTCTTCGGTAACCGTGTCAAAAACTTCCACTCGGCCCTGCACCGAGCGGCGCGGCTGGCGGCGTGATTCAGCGCCCATCCTGTGCTCCTGTTACCGTACCGCCGGGGGTGTCTGCAAGTTGCTGGAGATTGCCCAGCGCCTCCTTCCAAGCTGCGTTGGCGGGGGCGTTCGCGTGCTCGACGATACGCAGCTGGCCGGCAGCGAGTTTGCGCGCCAAGGTGTCCAGTGTGTCGTTGCCCACGCGCTGGCCGCGGCGGTTGACCAATAACGTCAAGCCCGTCGCTGGGCTGGCCCAAGCAAAGCGGCGGCGCTGTGGTTCGCCGTGTTCGTTATCCATATCGATCCAAGCGGGCAGGCGCAGCTGGGTCAGCTGCTCGTAGGCGGCCTGCTCCTGTGGCGTGCGCTGCGGCAGGTCGGGGCTATCGCTCGCTTCCACCGCGTCTTCACCCAAGCGCGCCCGTGCTTGCAGTTGGGAAAGTAATTTCTCTTGAGACGCGGCGGCGCGTTCGGGCTCGATGTCATTGGTAAGGTGGCGGGCAATCGCACCGGCATCCTCGGTGTGGTAGCCCACTTGTTCAAGCGCGGCGCGAATTTGCCCAATCAGGTCGATCGATGCGGTGCGGTACTTGGACGAAGTGCAGGCATCGAGCAGGCGCGAGGTTACATCGGTGAGCTTCTGCCATGCCTCCGAATGCTCGCCACCACGCAAATGGGCCAGCGAGAGCACGTCGGTCCACGTTTCTTCCATCAGCCGCGCTTGGAACTCGGGCAAAGTGCGGTCGGCCAGCAGGCGGGCGATCTCAGTTCCTGCGCACTGCCGCGCCACCGCGAGCTTCTCACGCCCGCGCGCAGCATCCACCTGCCGCCGCTCGGCCATCTCAGCACGGCGCTGCATGGCCTGCAGGCCCGATTGCAAGGTTTGGTTGGCATCGCTAAACGTGGCTTTATCGCCGGTTTTGTCTTGCTGCACAGACGACGCCGCGCGCTGCAGAAGGCCTAGCCATTGCGCGTCCATATCGTCTTCGGCCAGCCAGTTGGCTCCTGCCTCGGAGAGCGTATCAAGCAGCTCGCGCGCGGGGTGGCTGGGGTTGGTGAAGAATTCTTGGTCACGCAGGGCGATTTGCGTCAGCGGTAGGCGCAGGCGTTCAATCAGCGCCTCGCCGGGGCTGGATTTGCGCAGCTTGCCCTGCAGCTGGGTCATGAACAATTGCAGAAGGTCGAAGCTGTCGTTGTCGGTCTGCGAGAGTGCCACACCGTGGCCGCGCTGCTGGCGGGTTTGTGCCATCAGCATCTGGCGTAGGTCGGCCAATAGGTCAGATTTGTTCGTGGTGCCGTTGCTGAGCTGCTGTAGCGCGGCCAATAGGTCTTCGTGCGGCAATTCTTCGCGCAGGCGGTCGTCCGTGGGTGCGGCACGGAGTTTGCTGAGTAGCGAACGGCGTTGCCCCAGCATGGACTGTAATAGCGCGAACTCTTGATTGGACGGCTGTAGCGGTGCAGCAGGTTCGCGTGGGGCCACTAGCTCGCCAAACGGCGAAAGCGTGTTGCTGTCGGTGTGAGGCGCCGCCGCTGTGGGCGTGGCATCCGCAGCGAGGGTGCCGTCGCTGGTATTGGCGCGCACTCGTACCGGGATAAAACTAAGGTGCGGCAAAATGCCTGATTCCACCAATTTCGCGTTGAAGTTATCGAGCAGCGCCGTGTAGTGCTCAAATAGCACGCGCTCAAACTGTTGGAACAGGTGCATCCGCGCAAGGCGCGAGAGCTTCAGGCTGTCTGATGCTTCACCCAGCGCTTCGCAAAGCTGGCGCGGGCCTAGCGGCACAGTATCGGCTTCAAATGCGGATGTTCCGGCCAAAACGCCAAGCCGGTAGCCAAGCAATTGCAGCCCAAGGCTATTACGCGAGCTGATGCGGCTAGCCATGTTATCCAGCAGCACCTCGTCGCTTATCACGTCTTCGTCGAGCAGGCTCAGCGTCAGCGTTGTTGCCTCTGGTGTGGCCAGAGCCTGCCGCTGACGGGGCTCTTGCAGGTTGGCCAGCGAGGTTTCAATGTGGTTGTAAAACGTGCGGCTGAACATGCGCAGCCCGCCACTTAAACTGCGAATCGAAGCGCTGCGCTCACCTTCCAGCTTAGGGTCACCGCTATGCGGAAGCCGCGCCAGCGACAGCTCGGTCTCCATCATGATGGGGTGAATGAGCTCATCCAGCTGCGAACCGGCGCGCGCCATCAAACCTTGTAAAACAGTACGCGCACGGCGCGGCAGGCGCGCTTGCGCCAAACTGGTAGAAGTGGGATGAGCGGCGTCAGAAGGTACTGCCACGAGCAGCGTTGCCTCTTATATGGAACTTGAATAATGCCATGTTATGCGGGAATGTTGATCCCCTCAATGAGACGCAATTCATTCCAAAAATAGGCCAATGACATCATTAGTAAAGCGGCGGCCTAATTCGGTGGGGCGCAGCCAGTCGTCATCGGCTTCCAGCCAGCCATTTTCGCGTGCTTTGGCCAGTTGCGGCGCAATCGCGCTGCGCGGCAGGCCGGTGCGGGTTTCAAATAACTGCATTGAAACGCCATCGTTCAAGCGCAGCGCGTTGAGCATAAAGTCGAACGGCAAACGCGCTTCGCTCAGAAATTCATCTCCAGCAATCGCGTCTTGCGTACCGGCTTTCTCAAGGTACAGATTCGGATGGCGAATTTTCCAGCGCCGCTGCACCTGCTGCGTCGCCCCCAAGGTCAGCTTGCCGTGCGCGCCCGCACCAATGCCGAAATAATCGCCAAACTTCCAATAGTTCAGGTTATGCGCGCACTGGTGGCCCTCACGCGCATAGGCACTCACTTCGTACTGCGCAAACCCGGCCTGCGCCAGCTGCGCCTGGCAGGCTTCTTGGATATCCCACGCAGCGTCGATATCGGGGATGCCTGCAGGCGGGCGCGCGGCAAACTGCGTATTGGGCTCCAGCGTGAGCTGGTAATGGCTCATATGCGTGGGCGAAAGCGCGATGGCGCGCTCTACGTCGTGCTGTGCCATCGCCAGCGTTTGCTGCGGCAGCGCGTACATCAGGTCGATATTGATATTGGAAAACCCAGCGTCCTGCGCCATTTTGACTGCGCGCTCGGCATCGCCGCTGCTGTGAATGCGGCCGAGGCGCTGCAGGCAGCCGTCGTCAAAACTTTGCACACCAAAGCTCAGCCGGTTCACCCCCGCCGCGCGGTAGCCTTGAAATGGCCCGTGCTCCACCGTGCCGGGGTTGGTTTCCAAGGTGATCTCTGCACCGGGAGCAAAGCGCAGACGCGCGCTGGCCAGCTGCAGAAACCGATCAATGGCCTCCGGTGGAAATAACGATGGCGTGCCGCCGCCAAAAAACACGCTGTGCACCACCCGGCCCCACGCTAAAGGGAGGTCAAAATCGAGGTCGGCAATGAGAGCGTCCACATACGCATCAAATGGCAGCTCGCCGCGTTGTTGGTGCGAGTTGAAGTCGCAGTACGGGCATTTGCGCACGCACCACGGCATGTGGACGTAGAGTGATAACGGCGGTGGCGTGAGCATAAGGGGCTAGCGTAGCCCAGAGAAACGCAAATACGCGTCAACGAGGTCTTGCCCCCACATGAAACTGATCCAGCCGGCGGCCGCCAGATACGGGCCAAACGGAATGGGGGTAGCTTTGTCGCGGCCTTTCACGGTGAGCCAGATCGAGCCGACCACCGCGCCTAAAAGTGATGAAATGAGGATCGTGGGCAAAATACCGGACAGCCCCATCCACGCACCCAGCGCGGCCAGCAGCTTGAAGTCGCCGTGCCCCATGCCTTCTTTGCCGGTGAGCTGTTTGAACACCCAGTACACCGACCATAGGCTCATATAACCCGCCATGGCCCCCAATAACGCGGGCTTTACCGGCATATACAGGCTATCGCTGGCGGCGACCAGCCCCAGCCACATCAGCGGCAGGGTAAGCTGATCGGGTAGCAAGCGGGTACGAAAGTCGATGCCGGAGAGGGCAACCAGAAAGCTGGTAAGCAGCAGCGCGCCAAAGCCCTGCCAGCCAAAGCCAAAACGCCACGCGCAGGCGACAAACAGCAATGCGGTGATGAATTCCACCAGCGGGTATTGGATGGAAATAGGCGTATGGCAGGTGCGACAGCGCCCACGCAGGGCCAACCAGCTCAGCAGCGGGATGTTTTCATACCACGCCAGCTGGCGGTGGCAGTGGGTGCATTGCGAACGCTCCACCACAATGCCGGGCGGCGCAGGGGCGTAAAGCTCGGGTTCTTCCAAAATTTCGCGGGCATCGCGCTTCCACTGCCATTCCAAGCGCGGTGGCAGGCGCAAAATTACTACGTTCAGAAAACTGCCAATCAGCAGGCCAAGTCCGGCCACGGCGGGAAAGCCGAGGCCGGGGTGTGTGTCGAGAAATGCCATGTACGATTAGCCAACAGTTGCTGCGATTTTGAAAATTGGCAAGTACATAGCAACCACGATTGAGCCCACCAAGCCGCCAATGATCACCATCACCATGGGTTCAATTAGGCTGGAGAGCGCGTCTACAGTATTGCTAACTTCTTCTTCATAAAACTCTGCAACTTTATAAAGCATAGAGTCTAGAGCGCCGGACTCCTCGCCAATAGCGGTCATTTGCACCACCATATGTGGGAATAAGTTAACTTGCTTCATTGCTACATTGATGGGGTAGCCCACTGCTACATCTTCTTTAATGGCAAGAATGGCTTTTTCGTAAATTTTGCTGCCCGTGGCGCCAGCAACGCTGTCTAAGGCTTCCACTAGCGGGACGCCTGCAGAAAATGTCACTGCGAGTGTGCGAGAAAAACGGGCAATGGCTGATTCGTTCAGTACTTTCCCAATAACGGGGAGTTTTAACATCATTTTGTCGATGTTGTGGCGAAGAATGTCCGATCGTTTGTAAAAGTAGATAAACGAGCCGACCGCGATTGCTAGAACTATGCCGATTAGCCAGAACCATTTTACAATAATGTCGGAAATTCCGAAAACAAGTCTGCTAAATGCTGGGAGATCGGCTCCGAAGCTGGTGAATGTTTCTTTAAAAATAGGTACTACAAAAATCATTAATACTGCGCTGACAATAATTGCGACGGCAATAACAGCGGCTGGGTAGAAGAGGGCTTTCTTGATTTTCCCTTTAATGCTTTCAATGTTTTCTTTGTAGTCGGCGATGGTTTCCAAGACGGTTTCTAGAACGCCTGAAGCTTCGCCAGCACGCACAAGGTTGCGGAACAGTTCGTCAAACTGCACCGGGTACTGGCTCATTGCTTCGTAAATAGATGCGCCGCCTTCAATATCATTGCGCAAGCTATTGACCATTTTTTTCATGGTCGGGTTTTTGTTGCCGCTACCAATGATCTCCAACGCCTGCACGATGGGCACGCCAGATTTCATCATGGTGGCAATCTGGCGGCTGAAGATCGCAATATCGCGCGCCGAAACTTTTTTAGCTGCCCCGCCAAACAGCGGCTTGGGCTTGGGCTTCACCACGGTGGGGGTGATGCCCTGCTTGCGTAGGTCGGCGCGCAGCAAGTTGGCGTTGCGTGCCAACTGCTCGCCTTTCATCACCTTGCCGCGTTTGTCGCGGCCCTGCCAGACAAATTCTTCCAACGGGTTGAGGCGGCGCGCATCGGCGCGTTCCTTGGCCTTGGTAACCGCTGCTCGGCGTGCAGACATGACGATCCCCTTCAGTCTCTTTTAGTCTTTAGTAACACGGTTGATTTCAATGAGGCTGGTGATCCCCTGTTTCACCTTATCCAACGCGGAGCGCCGCAAATCGCGGACGCCGCTGCGCAGGGAGGCCTCGGTCAATTCCTGCACATTACCACCGGCCAGCACGATTTGCTGAATTTCTTCGGTCATGGGCATGACCTGATAGATGCCCGCGCGGCCCTTGTAGCCGCCGGTACAGTCTTGGCAGCCCACCGCTTCATACACAGTAATGCCCTCGTGGATCTCATCGGCGGTGAAGCCTTCGGCCAATAAGGCGTGCTCCGGCAGGTGCTGCGGGCGCTTGCAGTCGTGCAGGCGGCGCACCAAGCGCTGGGCGATCACCAGGTTGACCGAGCTGGTGATGTTGTAGGGGGCAATGCCCATGTTCATCATGCGCGCGATGGTTTGTGGGGCATCGTTGGTGTGTAGAGTAGACAGCACCATATGGCCGGTTTGCGCGGCTTTCACTGCAATTTCGGCGGTTTCAAGGTCGCGGATTTCGCCCACCATGATCACGTCCGGGTCTTGGCGCAGGAAGCTGCGCAAGGCGGCGGCGAAGGTCATCCCGCGTTTGGCGTTTTGCTGCACCTGGTTAACGCCGGGCAGGCGGATTTCCACCGGGTCTTCCACCGTGCTGATATTGCGGGTTTCATCGTTCAAGATGCCAAGCGCGGTGTACAGGCTCACGGTTTTACCCGAGCCGGTGGGGCCGGTGACCAGCACCATGCCGTAAGGTTTGTGGATGGAGTCGAGAAAGAGCTTTTGCTGCTCTGGCTCGTAGCCCAGTTTTTCGATACCCATCTTGGCGGCGCTGCCGTCCAAGATACGCAGCACGATTTTTTCGCCAAACAGCGTGGGCAGGGTGCTCACACGGAAGTCGATCTGCTTGGACTTGCTGAGGTTCAGCTTGATACGGCCGTCTTGCGGGATGCGCTTTTCGGCAATGTCCAGCTGCGCCATCACCTTGATGCGTGCGGCAATGCGGGAATGCAGTTTCACCGGCACTTTTTTGGCAATCTTCAAAATACCGTCGATGCGGTAGCGCACCCGGTAGTCGGTTTCGTAAGGTTCAAAGTGAATGTCCGACGCGCCACGGCGAATGGCGTCCACCAAGGCTTTGTTAACGAACTTGACCACCGGCTTGTCGTCACCGTTGGCATCTACGCCGGTGTCGTTGCTGAAGTCATCGTCGCCAGCGGCGCTAGACTCTAGCCCTTCCAAGCCTTCGGCATCGTCCAGCTCGTCATTAAACGACTCGGCGGCCTCCAACCATTGGTCGAGGCTCTTTTTAATGCGCTCGGCATCCACCAAAATGGGTTCAACCGCCAAGTTGGTGTGGAACTTCAGCTCCTCCAGTGCTTGGTTGTTGGTGGGGTCGGAGGTGCCCACAAACAGGCGCCCGCCGCGTTTGAACAGTGGCAGCACGTTGTGCTTGCGCAGCAGCTCTTCTTTCACCAACGAAACCGCCGACTGCGCCGGGTCAATGGCCAGCGCGTCCACCAGCGGCATGCCAAACTCCACCGAATTCGCCGCCGCCAGCGCAGCCGGGGTGGTGAGCTTGTGGTCAAGCAGGTACGCCGCAAGCGGGGTTTTTTCCACCGTGGCGCGCTCCATGGCGCGGCGCGCGGCAGCTTCGTCCAGCGCACCGTCTTGCACAAGGCGGCGGGCAATACCGGTGATACCCATCAAGTTGGGGGCTGCAGCTGTGTTCATCTGGTTGGGTTTCTCAAGGTTTACGGCATAACTTTAACGTAAACGTAGAAATTGGCCTATGGCGGCCGCAGGGGAGCTGCTCGATGTGTTGCGCGCAATGGGCTATACCCTGCTGCGTATCGATCGGCAGGGACTGCCCATTTTAGATGAAATGCGCCAGCGTTTTACCAAAGATGATGATTGATACAGTGCGCAATTCCCGGGGATGGATCAAAGTCTGCCGAGGGGGGTGATCGCCTGTATCAGTGCTTCCCCAGACAGCCAATCACCGCCATGCACATACTTGCACTGACCGGCAATAACGGCATTGGCTGGTTGGGCTACCGCGCTCCCCGGGTGTGTGTGGGGGGGGCGGACAAGATCAGATTGCTTTATGGCGAATGTGTGCAGTTGCCTGCGCCGTTGGTTAGGTCGCAGGTGACGGTGCCAGTGCCTGGGGCACGGGGGGTGCCAGTGATGGGGGTGCTAAAATTACTGAAGCCACTGGCGTCAGTGGTGCCAGAACAGGCTCCATTGTGGGGGGCTGGGACAGTACCTGTGGGGTCGCTGATGCCTGCGAGAGCCGTGTGGGCGTATGACTTAAGTTCCATCATGCAGGCGCGATTGGCGGCACGGATGGTGTATTGCTGGTAGGCGGGCAGGGCGATGGCGGCAAGGATGGCGATAATGGCCACCACGATCATCAGCTCAATGAGGGTGAAGCCGTGCGCGCGCGATTTCATGAAGGTGGCCTGTCAAGTATCTTGGTGTTGACAGGATGTAGCAAGATGTGTGCCAGTAGTGGGTGGCGCGGTAGTCTAGACAAAAAAGAGGGGCCGAAGCCCCTCTTCTTGATGCACGAGCGAAACGGGCGAGAATTAGTTGCCCGAAGCCGACGTGTAGGTGCAGGTGCCACCGGTGGCCATCGCACAGGTCACGGCTGCGTCACCGTTGCCGGCGGCGGTGGCGGTGATGTCGGTAATGGTGGCCAGAGTCATGCCGGAGGCATCGGTAGTGCCGGTGCAGGCGCTGATGTTCGGCACGGCCGGGGCGCGGTTGTCGTTGATGTCGGCCAGCACGGTGTTGGCATACGCCTTGGCTTCCGCCAAGCAGGCGCGGTTGGCCGACTTGATGGTGTAGTTCTGGTAGGCCGGCAGCGCAATGGCAGCCAGAATGGCAATGATCGCCACGACGATCATCAGTTCGATCAGGGTGAAGCCTTGTTGCTTGTTCATAGGTGTATCCCCAGGGTTAGGTTTGAGTTTCACGCACCGGCGTTGCCCGTTGGTACCGGTCCCGAAACGGGCTCGGTGGTGCGTGCAGGTGTATTAAAGCAGGAACCATGCCAAAACTGCAAAGCATGACTTTATTCCTGTTTTGCCTTTGGCGAAGCACTTCCCCCTGCCGTCGGCTGGGGAAGTGTACGACACTTTGCGTCACAGGGTGACGTAAGTTTGCGAAGTGTGCGGTGGGTCGGGTTTGTGGGGGGGGTATGGGCTTGTCAGGGTTATGCCGCTGGCCGATCAAAGGTGCTGTGAGGCATTTTGCAAGCCCGGGTTTTTGGAGGGCTTTTGAGTTAGGCCGCCGCTTTCAATGGATGAATTTTTGCCAGCGTAGCGGCCAAAGCATCACGTGCGGTTTCCATGTCGAACCGGGCTTGCCCACGCAAAAAATAGCCGTCGGACAAGCCGAAGAAACGGCATAGGCGCAAATCTGTATCGGCAGTGATGGCGCGCCTTCCGGCCACAATCTCGCCAATACGCTGCGCCGGAACGGCAATCTCTTTTGCTAGCCGGTAGTTGCTGATGCCCAGCGCTTCCATGAAGTCGTGTTTTAGTACTTCGCCAGGATGAATAGGGCTGAGTTTACGTGTCATGGTCATTGATGCGAATGCTGTGCTGGCCTTTGCGGTCACGGTGCAGGGCTTCCAGCTTGTTACCCGGTGGAATGCGCAAGTCATCCAACCGGCCTGCAAGTCACGTCCAATCTGGATTATAGCTCCGTCTGATTTGGATTCTGAGCCCGTCCAATTTGGAATCTGCCGTTCTGCGGCCTCTTCCCAATTCATGGCTCATGCCCGCGCACCGCTGCCCCCGCTATACTACGCAGATAATTCCATTCGCCAGCTGAGCCTTTGTCTATGAGCATTGAACAACTCGCAGAAACCGCCCGTGCCATGGTTGCCCCGGGGAAGGGCATCATTGCAATCGACGAGTCTTCTTCTACCTGTAAGAAACGCTTTGACGGTGTGGGCATCGAGTGCACCGAAGAGAACCGCCGCGCTTACCGCGAGCTGCTGCTCACCGCGCCAAACGCGAACCAGTACCTGTCTGGTGCAATTTTGTTTGACGAAACCCTACGTCAGTCCACCAAGAGTGGCGTACCGTTTGCTAAATACATGCTGGACAATGGCATGATCCCCGGCATCAAGGTGGATAAGGGCACCCATCCGCTGGCCGGTTTCCCGGGCGAGGTGGTCACTGAAGGGCTTGATGGCCTGCGTGATCGCCTGAAGGAGTATTACAAGCTGGGCGCGCGTTTTGCTAAGTGGCGTGCGGTGATCAATATCGGTGACGACATCCCTTCCGGCACCTGCATCGAGGCCAATAGCCACGCACTGGCCCGCTATGCTGCGCTATGCCAAGAGGCTGGGCTGGTGCCGATGGTTGAGCCGGAAGTGTTGATGGACGGTAATCACGATATTGGCACTTGCTATGAAGTTACCGAAGTGGTGCTGCGCTCGCTGTTTGATGCGCTGTACAACCAAAGCGTGATGCTGGAAGGCACCATTTTGAAGGCTTCTATGGTGGTGGCGGGTAAAGACTGCGAAGAGCAGGCCAGCGTTGAGGAAGTGGCCGAGTCCACCTTGATGTGCCTGAAGTCGGCGGTGCCGGCCATTCTGCCGGGCATCGTGTTTTTGTCTGGCGGCCAGAGCGACCACGATGCCACCGCGCATCTGGATGCAATGAACCGCATGGGCCCGAACCCGTGGCCGCTGAGCTTCAGCTATGGCCGCGCCATGCAGCAAGCGGCGCTGAAGCTGTGGGCGGCTGATATGACCGGCAACTACGCCAAAGCCCAGCAAACAGTGTTTGAACGCGCCAAAGCCAACGGCCTAGCCGCGCTGGGGCAGTGGGAAGGTTGAGCTTTTGCGGTAGCGTGTCACCAAACGCCGGCCTTGTGTCGGCGTTTGTGTATATGAACGTCTAAACCAACGGCACGTGTGGGGCCCGCTGTTGGGCGGGTAGAATCGGCAACCCGTTGAATGAGTTTCATTATGGCTCCGCGTTTTTTGCCGCTTTGTTTCGCCTTGCTGGCGTTGTTTGGGCTTTCGGCTTGCAATAAGGAAGCCAAAACTGGTCCCGGTGCAGGCGGTGGGCGCAGTAGCGGGCCGGTGCCGGTGGAAGTGGCCATCGTGCGCGCGCAAGACTGGCAAGACACGCTGCGCGCGCTGGGAACGGTGAAGGCGCGCGAGGCGGTGACGGTTACCGCCAAGGTGAGCGAGACCGTTGCCAAGGTGCATTTTGAAAGTGGGCAAGAGGTGGCCAAAGGCGCACCGCTGGTGACACTGAGCGGGTCGCAGCAGGACGCGCTGCTGGCGCAGGCGCAGGCGCAGCAAAAAGAAGCACAGCTGCAATTTCAGCGGCAAGAACAGCTACTCAAGCAGCAGCTAATTGCGCGGGCAACGCTAGATTCGGCCAAGGCCACGCTAGATTCCGCCAATGCGCAGGTGGCACAGATTCGGGCCAATTTATCCGACCGTGTGATTCGCGCACCGTTTGCGGGTGTGCTGGGCATTCGCCAAGTAAGCCCCGGTGCGTTGGTAACGCCGGGCACGGTAATTGCCACGCTGGACGATATCGCCCATGTGTATGTCGATTTCCCCGTGCCTGAAACCGAGTTGGCTGGCGTGGCAGCGGGGCAGGCCATTACCGGCAGCGTGGGCGCTTACCCCGCGCAGCGTTTTGACGGCCAAGTAGATACCGTGGCGGCGCGGCTTGATGCCGCCACCCGAGCCGCCACAGTGCGCGGTGATTTTGCTAACCCTAAGCACCTGCTCAAACCCGGTATGCTGGTCAACGTGGCACTGGTGCGCGGCGTGCGCCAAGCGCTGGTGGTGCCGGAACTGGCGGTGCAGCAGATTGGCAGTGAAACCTTTATTTGGAAGGTTAAAGCCGATGACACGGTGGAGAAGGCCGATATCGTGGTGGGCGGGCGCACCCCCGGCTTAGTGATGGTGAGCGAAGGTATTGCCGCCGGGGACCGCATCGTGACCGAAGGCACCGGCAAGCTCCAGCCCGGCATGAAGATCGCCGCAGGCGGCGCTGCGCCTGCTGGCCAGAGCGCGGCGAAGTAACGCTATGAAGCTGTCTGATCTTTCTATCAAGCGGCCAGTGCTGGCCGTGGTGATGAGCCTGCTGCTGATTGTCTTGGGCATCATGTCGTTTCTGCGGCTCACCCTGCGCGAGCTTCCGGCGATTGACCCGCCAATTGTGTCGGTGTCGGTAGACTACCCCGGAGCCTCAGCGGGCGTGGTGGAAACCCGAGTGACTAAGCCGCTAGAAGATGCACTGGCGGGCATCGAAGGCATCAATACGATTGATTCCAATAGCCAAAACGGCAGCTCACGCATCAGTATTGAATTTTACGCCTCGCGTGATATTGAAGCGGCGGCCAACGACGTGCGCAACGCGGTAAGCCGTGTGGCCGACCGTATGCCTGAGGAAGCCCAGCCGCCAGAAATCAGCAAGGTGGAAGCCGATTCTGACGCAATCATTTGGCTGAATCTGCGCTCCACGTCGATGGACCAGATGCAGATGTCGGACTATGCGCAGCGCTATCTGGTGGATCGGTTCTCCAGCTTGCAAGGTGTGGCGCGTGTGTTTTTGGGCGGCAGCCAGCGCTATGCCATGCGTGTGTGGTTAGACGGCGATAAGCTTGCCGCGCGCGGGCTAACTGCCGGCGATGTAGAAAGCGCGCTGCGCAATGAAAACGTCGAGCTTGGCGCAGGCCGTATTGAATCTACCAACCGCGATTTTATTTTGCGCGTTGCACGCGACTACACCAGCGCCGAAGCCTTCGCACAAATGCCGCTGGGCAAAGGCGCAGATGGTTATGTGGTGCGGCTGGGGGATGTGGCGAAGGTAGCGCTGGAATCTACCGAACGGCGCGCGTATTACCACAGTAACGGCGAACCGGCGATGGGGATTGGCATCGTCAAAACCTCCACTGCCAATAGTTTGGAAGTGGCGCAAGAAGCCATTGCCGAAGCCGACCGCATTCGCCCCACCTTGCCGAATGGCACCGATATTTATGTGGCTTATGACAGCACCACGTTTATTTCGGCGGCGGTAGAGCGGGTGTATGAAACCCTGTTTGAAGCCATCGCCTTGGTGTTGGTGGTGATCTGGTTGTTCCTTGGCAGTGTGCGCGCGGCGATGATCCCAGCGGTCACGGTGCCGGTGTGCGTCATTGCATCCTTCATTGCGCTGTATGCGTTTGGTTTTTCCATCAACCTGCTCACGCTATTAGCATTGGTGCTGTGTATTGGCTTGGTGGTGGACGACGCCATCGTGGTGGTGGAAAACATCCAGCGCCGTGTCGATTTAGGCGAGCCTGCCTTGGTGGCGGCCAAACGCGGCACCAAGCAGGTGGCGTTTGCGGTGTTGGCCACTACCGCGGTGTTGGTGGCGGTCTTCTTGCCGGTGGGTTTTTTGCAGGGCAATACCGGGCGGCTGTTCCGCGAGTTGTCGGTGGCCTTGGCCTCGGCGGTGGCGATTTCGGCCTTCGTCGCACTGACGCTTACGCCGATGCTGGCCTCAAAGCTGCTGCGCCCGCACAGCGGCCCGCAGGCCGCGCGCGAAAACCGCGTGAGCCTATGGCTCAATGCGCGCTTTCATAGCTTGGCAACGGCCTATCACCGCGTGCTGGATCGCCATATTCACCGTGTATGGCTGTTTGCGTCGATCATGCTGGCGGCCGTGGTGGGGCTGGTGGTGTTGTTCAAAACCCTGCCCAGCGAACTGGCGCCCACGGAAGACCGTGGTTCCTTCATGCTGTCGATGGAAGGCCCAGAAGGCGCGGGTTACGACTACACCGTGGGCCAGATGAAGAAGGTGGAAGCCATTTTGGGGCAAGAAACCGGGCCGGATAAATCTATTTTGCGCGCCAACCCACGTGTGCCTGGTGGCTGGGGTGCCAGCGAAGAAATGCACACCGGGCGCGCCATGATCTTTCTTCAGCCTTGGGATAAGCGCGAGCAAAGCACGGTACAGCTGGCGGCAGAGTTGGAGAAAAAATTCTCCGGCCTCACCGGGGTGAAAGTACGCACCATGGCCGGTGGTGGCTTGGTGCGCAGCCGTGGGCAGCCGTTCCAGTTGGTCTTGGGTGGGCCAGATTACAAAGAGCTGGCCGGTTGGCGCGACATCATGCTGGCCAAAATGGCGGAAAACCCCGGCTTTGTGGGTCCAGATTCAGACTACAAAGAAACCCGGCCGCAGATGCGTGTGGTGATCGACCGTGCGCGCGCGGCCGACCTTGGCGTATCGGCCACCGAAATTGGTAAAGCGCTAGAAACTATGATGGGCGGCCGCCGCGTCACTACCTTTGTGGATAACGGCGAAGAGTACGACGTGAAGCTGCAGGCCGAACGCAAGGGGCGTGACTCCGTAGCCGCGCTGGATGCTCTGCAGGTGCGTGGGCGCGGCGGCGCACTGGTGCCGTTATCGAATTTGGTGACGCTAAAAGAAATTGCCGAGCCCGGCACGTTGAACCGCTTTAACCGCCTGCGTTCGATCACCCTCAGCGCACGCTTGGCGGAAGGCTATCCGCTGGGTGACGCGGTGGCATGGGCGCAGCAAACCGCACGCGATAGCCTGCCCGATTACGCGCAGATCAGTTGGAAGGGCGAGTCGCGCGAGCTGCAGCAGTCGGGCAGCGAAGTATTGATCACCTTCGCGTTGGCGCTGCTCATTGTGTATCTGGCCTTGGCCGCGCAGTTTGAGAGTTTCCTGCATCCGCTGGTGATCATGCTGACCGTGCCGCTGGGTGTGCTGGGCGCGCTGATTGGTCTGTGGGTTACGCACGGAACGGTGAATTTGTTCTCGCAGATCGGCATTGTGATGTTGGTGGGGCTTGCCGCTAAAAACGGTATCTTGATTGTGGAGTTTGCCAACCAGCTGCGCGATGAAGGGCGCTCCATTCACGAGGCCATCGTGGAAGCGGCGTCCATTCGCCTACGCCCCATTTTGATGACTTCCATTGCCACCGTAATGGGCGCGGTGCCACTGGTGATTTTTGGTGGCCCGGGTGCGGCAAGCCGTGCCACGATCGGTGTGGTGGTGGTGTTTGGCGTGTCGTTCTCTACCTTGCTGTCTCTGTTTGTTGTGCCTGCGTTCTATGCCTTGCTGGCAAAATACACGCGTTCGCCGGAAGAGCTGGCGCACAAACTTGACACATTAGATGCGGAAACCCCGCAGGTAGGCGGACATGCGTGAGCACGACGGTCATTCTCCTTGGAAATCACGTGCCCCGCGCACCCCACGCACCCCGCGCCATGAAGCGCCAGTGGCAGAAGCCCCTGTTCACCCCGCACGCGCACAGCGTGACGTAGAGCTGCGTCTGTATGGTTTGAACGCCGTGCAGGCGGTGTTTGCCAAGCGCCCGCAGGCTATTCGCAAAGTGTATTTGGCTGAAGCGCGTATCCCGCAGTTACAGCCCTTGCTGAAATGGTGCGTGGCCAACAAGGTGGGTTACCGCGTGGTTGAAGACGCCGACCTGCAAAAGCTGGCCGCCAGCAGCCACCACGAAGGGGTGGTGGCCGAAGTGCTGCGCGCCGAGCCTCTGGCGCTATCGAACTGGTTGCGTGATCTTCCTGCCGGGCCGCAATGCGCGCTGTGGCTGGATGGCGTGGGCAACCCGCACAACCTTGGTGCGATCTTGCGCAGCGCCGCACATTTTGGCGTTAGCGCGATTTTGCTGCCGAAGCATTCCCCGTTGGCACTGTCTGGTGCAGCGGCACGCGTGGCCGAAGGTGGGGCCGAGTCGCTGCCATTTGTGCGGCTGGGACGCGAAGACAATAGCTTCGCGCAATTACGCAGTGCCGGTTTCCAATTGGCCGCTACGGTGGTGCGCGGCGGCGCGGATCTGTTTGCCACGCCTCTGCCCGAGCGTTTGATTTATGTGCTGGGCGCGGAAGGGGCGGGGATGTCTGGTGAACTTGCAGCCGCCTGCGACCTGCGCCTATCCATTCCCGGTAGTGGCGCGGTGGAAAGCCTCAACGTGGCCTCGGCGACTGCCGTGCTGCTCGCCAGCTGGGCGCACGCACGCTGAGCGTTACCAGCCTGCAGCGCCCTGTTCTTCGGTGGCGCTGAAGTTGGAATGTGCGCCGCTGGAGTCATTGGCCACGCCGGTGGCGAAATACGCCACGCCGGTGCCTGCTTTGCGGTCGATCCATAACCCCGACAGCAGGCCATAGGCATTGCCACTATGGCCCATGCGCGCACGGCCATCACCGAATAGATCATCGCGGCAGGCTTTGCCATCGCCTTGGGCAAGATGCTGGGTGGCAAGGCCATAGGCGCAGAAAAAACCGCCACGGTTGGGTTCGTCTTCTTCACCAATCACGCCGTTTTCACCGTTAAAGCGCCACACCGGCGTGGCCAAAAGTTCAACCGAGGCCGGGCTAAGCACGCGCACGCCATCTAGCTCGCCGTTGTTTAGCAGCATGCGGCCAATCCGCGCCAGCCCACGTGCGGAAATGCGCAGCCCGCCTTGCGGTGAAAATAAGGTGCCGTTGTCACCCGGCTGCCATTGGCGCAGGTTGCAATTGCCGTCGCTGGCGGCGATCACCATGCACGCGGGGCGCTGGCCGTGCAGGTCATCTTTTTGTGCTACGCCGTGTTCGTCGTACAGCACTACCGCATGCGCAAGCGCTGAATCGCTACAGCCCGACCAGTTGAAGCACGCATCGATCTTGAGCGGAAACAACACTGTGCGCCGCATCAGTTGGTCGAAACGCTCGCCGCTGGCGCGTTCCATCAACTGCGCCACCAGTGGGAAGTTGAGGTTGGTGTAGCGAAAAAATGTACCGGGCGCGTGCTGGCTGTCCCAAGCCTCGGGTTGGTCGATGATGGTGTGAATGCTGCTGCCCAGCGGTACGTTCCAGTAACCGGCGCTGTCGGTGAGGCTGGAGGTGTGCGAAAGCAGCATGCGCAAGGTGATGGGCGTATTGGGAAATGCGGGGTTGCGCAGCGCAAAGCCCAGCAGCGTGGAGACGTCAGCGTCAAGGTCTAGCTTGCCCTGTTCCACTAGCCGCAGCACGCCGATGGTGGTGACCAGTTTGCTGATCGATGCGATGCGTGCAGGGTCGTCGGCGGTGAGTGCGCGCTGCGCGGCAACATCGGCCATGCCTTGCGTCTGCGCACTGGTTTCACCTTGTCGGTCAAACGTTACGCGTACGCGGGCGGTAGGAGTCGCGGCGATGCTAGAGCAGCTCATCAAAACTAGAGCAAGGCAGACAATACGTTGTGACAATGAAAGCATTCGGCTTATCCGCAATGGGTTCATTTGCAGGGTAGCGGAAGGAGGCGGAGCCTACTAGGCTTCCGGCAGCAGAAAGCCAGCTTGGCGATGGTGGCGTAGTGTCAATAACTCAATCTGCGTGCCGTGAACGGCATAGAGCACGAGGTAGTCTTCAAAGACGTATTCGCGTAGCTCAATGTCGTTACCTAAAAGTGCACAGGCCTGATCCCATGCGGCTTGTACGCTGGGTGTACTCGGGTTGCGGTCGAGGAAGTTGCGGCCGATATGCGGGAACTGAGCTAATAGCGCAGGCACAGTGACGTAGGCCTGATCGAGTAAGCGTTGCGCAGCAAGTTCTGCACCATGGTCAAGCAGGTTTGCCACGGCTTCGTCCAGCCTGATTTCGTAGGCATTCCGAAGCGTGACTTTCATGTTTTATGGCCGCGCTTTGCGTGCGGCAATGGCTGTGTTGAGTTTTGCCTGTGAACGTTTGCGTGCACTCTCTAAGGAGAGGCTGGGTTTGCCATCACGAATGTCTTGTAGGCCGGAGATTGCGTCGTTCAATACACCAAGATGAAGCGCAGCACGGGCTTGTTTATCGCGTTCAAGTTGGTGGTAGTAGTCCAGCTTTCGTGCATCCACCAACGCAACATAGCTCTCACCGTTACGGGTGATGATCTTTTCATGCCCGGCGCGCACTTCGTCTGCTAGCCGGGTCAAATCGCTGCGCACCTTATTAAAAGGAACGATATCGGCAGAGGTGATGGGCATGGAGACCTCTTTGTAAACATCTATGTGAATGTTAATCAATTTGTGTATGTCCAACAAGGTCGTGCTGCGTGTGCGGTTCTAGTGGTGCTGGTAATTGTTTCGCTGAACAAATGGCAACAAACGAGGAGGTGTGACTTCTTGGCTATTGCGTGTATTGAGATGGTGTACTACATTACCAACACACCAAATCACACCAAGTAAGGAGAACACTATGAACGTCCAAACCCAAACAACCCGCACCTTCGTTGAACGCCGTAACCTGCCGCGCAGTGTGGCCGAAAACCGTTACCAGTCGCACTTGGGCGAGGGGCGCGAGTTCGGCATTGGCTACGGCCGTAGCAGCGGTTATGCACGCGTGCGCAGCTACGTGAGCCAGCAACCGAAGCTGTTCCGCTGCAGCTAATACTCAAAAGGAGGGGTGCATCGCTGCGGCCGCCTGCACCAGTTCCGGGAAAAACGTCTCGAACGCCGCCTGCATCGCTTCTTCATGCGTGTGCAGTACATCGAGGCAAGCAATGAGTTTGTCACCATTGCGCGAGAGTCGTGTCGAAATGCCACGCACAGCGGTATCCACACTCTCGCGCTGGACATAAGAGCCCAGCCAATCGTGCGCCTGCATGCGCGGTGCGATGGCCGCAAGGCGCGGCGGTAATGCGTGTCGGTGCTTGTGCAAAATGCGATACACACGCGCGCTAAAATCAGCCAGTGATGCCGTGTTCCAGCGCGTCCAATCGCGCGCAAAGCAATGGTCGAAATACACGTCGAGCGCAATTCCTGCATAGCGGCGCAGGCCGGCGGGGTCAAATATCGCGCGTGCGGCCACTACAGCGGGGTGGCTGTCGGTATAGCGGTCGATCTGCCAATGCCGCACGATTTC
The DNA here is from genome assembly GCF_019104945.1 of Thermomonas sp. GTDB lineage: Bacteria > Pseudomonadota > Gammaproteobacteria > Xanthomonadales > Xanthomonadaceae > Thermomonas. Next base: position 169,243 of record NZ_JAHRWW010000014.1, read on the forward strand.
CGCGCGGATAGGCAGTGGCCAGTCGGTCAACGCGCTGGGGCCGTGCACGAAATCACCCAATAGCGCGCCGAGTATTGCTGCATCCGATTGACGTGCCAGCCATGCGTGAACGAGGTAGTTCATCAATTACATCTGTTTGAATAAGGGCATGAACGGTTGACTGACGCTGAGCGTTTCGCTGCGTTGCTTCAGGCGTACGGTGCCGCGCCCGGTGTCATCGCGGCTGATGCCAGCGATAGCTTTCAGATTCACAATTGTGCTGCGATGAATTTGCTTGAAACAGCGCCCGTCTAGGCGTGGTAACAATTCGCGCAAGGAACTACGAAGCAGTGCTTCCCCATTGGCCGTTACCACGGTGGTGTATTTGTGTTCGGCCTGAAAATAAATGACATCGTCGATCAAGATCAGCTGAGTTTCGCGGCCGGTGCTGGCGGTGAGCCAAGTCAGCGGTTCTGCCGCCTGCGTTGCAGCGGGGCGTGCGCTGAGCTTTTCCAAAAGCGCCGCGAGCATGGGGGCATGGTGGCGGACATCGCGTGTTTGTATGCGGGTAAGCGTGGCAGCGAGCCGGTCAGGTTGAATGGGCTTAAGCAGATAGTCGATCGCGCCGTGTTCGAAAGCGTCTAGTGCGTATTGGTCATACGCGGTGACGAACACTATTTGCGTCAAGGGGCTGGCTTCCACCGCGAGCGCCGCCACTTCAAGGCCGCTCAGGCCAGGCATACGGATGTCGAGGAATGCCACATCGGGTTGATGCTCGGCCAAGGCCTCGACTGCGCTGGCACCGTCTTCGCATTCGGCAACGATGCGCAGCGCAGGCCAAGCGCGCTGCAGCTCCGAAACGAGTGACTGACGCAGCAATACTTCGTCTTCAGCCACAAGGCAGGTGGGGGCGTCCGTCATAAAGCAGTTCCTGCTGCAGGCAGTGAAACCGTGGCGGCTACGCCGGTGGGGAAGTTCGCAACAACGGCCAAGTTAGCATCTCCGTTGAAGCGCAGGCGCAGTCGCTCGCGTACATTCTTCAAGCCAATGCCACTGCCACTGGTGCTGCTATTAAATCCTTCGCCATCATCGGCCACGGTGACTGCCACGGTGTTGGCGTCGCGGCGGGCGCGGATCCACACCGTGCCGCCGTGGGTGCGCGGTTCCAGCCCATGCTTGATCGCATTCTCCACCAAGGTCTGTAGCATCATGGCGGGCAGCGGAGTGGCGCGCAGTGCTTCGGGAATCTCCACCTGCACGGTGAGCCGGTCACCCATACGGATTTTCAAAATTTCTAAATAGGCTAGGGCGCGTTCTAGTTCGGTGCCGAGCGTGGACATTTCATCTTCCGCATTGGGCAATGAATGGCGCAGGTATTGGATCAAATGGCCCAGCATCGCTTCGGCGCGTGCGGGGTCGCTGCGGGTTAGTAGTTGAGCGCTGGCCAACGTATTGTAAAGAAAATGCGGTTCTACCTGCGCGTGCAGTAGATGCAGCTTGGCTTCGGTCAATTCTTTTTCGGTGGCGGTTTGCGTTGCGCGGTCTTGGTCTTGGCGGCGGCGTTCGCCGATGCGACGCGTAATGGCGCGCGCGATGGCTTCGGCATTTTCGTAATTGGTGCCGTCATCCACCAAAAACCAATCGCTCCACGCCGGGCTTTCAGGTTCGCAAATGAGGCTCACTCGTCCGCTGTCGCCGGTGGGGGTAACGATGGCCAGAAGCTGGTTGCATGCGGGGGCAAACCACAGCAGCGGGTTCCAGCGCCGCAGCAACGGTTCACCATATAGCTGTGGACGGGTGAGCTTGGCTTTGATCTGCAAGCTGTCGCGCGCACTGTGTACGTCGTTGACGCCGGGCAATTCGCGCACGGCGGCATCGACCACGTCAAACGCTTCGCCCGCTTCCAAAGGAATTTCGATGATTCGCTTCTGGCGGTTGTCGAGCGTGTCGGTGTCGCTGCGGCCGGCGATCAACTTCACGCGGTGTAGGTGAGAAAATGCGCCAGTAATCACCAAGCCCATAGTGCCAAAGCCAAACAGCACGGCGGGTAGTTCGAAGCTGCCAATCAGCGGCACAGACGAATACAGACCAACTGCAAGCAGGACGGCGAGCCCCCACGCGGCGGTGATACGCACAAGAAAGAAGAAGCGTTTGAACATGATCATTGGTTGTGAGAAAAGGTGATCGTGAGCCTAGTTGCGGGGTGCCGAGATGGAAACGAGATTACGATGAAACCTTGGCAGGGGCGATAAAGTCCCAATTAGCCGCGATGAAGATGGACGCGATCGCAGCTGTTCATGGCAGAGTGCGATGCTGCAATGCACAATACGTAGATGACGCACGCAATCAATTCCTCTATTCCTCATGCTCCGCTCACCCCACGACAAGTGAACTGGGTGCTGTTTGCGTTCGCATTGGGTGGTTTCGCCATTGGCACCAGCGAGTTTGTGGTGATGGGGCTCATCAGCGAAATCGCGCGCGGTTTTGGTGTGACCGAACCGCAGGTGGGGCATGTAGTGAGCGCTTATGCGTTGGGCGTGGTGGTGGGTGCGCCGTTGTTGGCGGTGTTGGGTGCGCAGATGCGTCGCCGCCGCCTACTTTTGCTGCTGATGGGGTTTTACGCGTTGGCAAATGGGGTGAGCGCGCTTGCGCCGTCGTACCACTGGATGATGGTGTTTCGTTTCATTGCAGGTCTGCCGCATGGCGCGTATTTCGGCGTGGCGGCGTTAGTGGCTGCGCATATCAGCCCGCCATCGCAGCGCGGCAGCGCGGTGGGTAAGGTGATGCTTGGGCTGTCGGTGGCGCTGCTGCTGGGCAACCCGCTGGCCACGTGGATGGGCCAGTTATGGAGCTGGCGTGTTGCTTTTGTGCTGGTGGCGGGCATCGCGCTGGCCACAGTACTGATGATCGCTGCTTGCCTGCCACCGGGCATGGGCACCCCGCGCACCGACGCGCGGAGAGAGCTGCACGACTTCAATCGTGCGCCGGTATGGCTCACGCTGGGCATCGGCGCGATTGGGTTTGCTGGGATGTTTGCGGTGTTTAGCTATCTGCCGCCCACCATGGCCCATGTTGCCGGTGTTGGCGCGTCTTATGTGCCGCTGGGGTTGGTGGCGTTTGGCCTTGGCAGCGTGATCGCCTCGCTGCTGGGCGGTTGGTTGTTTGACCGCTTTGGCTTCCGCTCGGTGGCGCTGATTATGCTTTGGGCGGTGGGGGCTCTGTTGCTGTACCCGTGGGCGGCGCAGTCGATCGGTACGCTGCTGCCGATGGTATTGGTGATCGGCACCTTCGGCGCATTGGTGCCGGTGCTGCAGTCGCATTTGATGGATGTGGCGGGTAACGCACAAACGCTTGCAGCGGCGTCGAACCACTCAGCCTTCAATACCGCCAATGCGCTGGGACCGTGGCTTGGCGGCATGGCGATTACCGCCGGATACGGCTGGACGTCGGTGGCCTATGTGGGGGTGGCAACGACGCTGATCGGGTTGATGATCTACGTCGTTGCCGCAAGGCAAGGCCGCCAAGCACTTAGCGTGCAGCCGTCCGAGAATTAAATTCGCGACGCACCCAACTGTCGATCATGCGCTTTTCGTAGCGCAGCGGGTCGGTGTCATTGAGTGGAGTGCTGTTTAGCAAGAATGCCGGATCGGTGAGCCTGCGCTCGCCTTCGGCCACTACGTTGCCTTGGGCGTCCAGTTCGCGAAATTTCAGCGTCATCCGTGGCGGGTAGATGTCGCGAATCATGCGGATATTTTGGCGCTCGATTCCGTACCACGGCTCGTATTGACCAGCCCGCTTAATGTCCACGATGGTGAGCGACAGTGTGTTGCCAGCGGGAAGGGCTTTTTCAGACTGGTCGCGCAGATACACGGCCAGCTTATTGAGCCAGTCACCCCGTTCGGCCTCGAAGCGGTTGCCGCTGCCGGTAATTTCAGTGAACTTGGCTGGGTCGCCCCAGCTCACGCTTACCGGGCCTTGCGCCGCCAGTGCGCGCGGAGCGTCGGGAGCGAGCATGCCGGTAGCTGTACCTGTTGAAGCACAGCCAACCGTCGCAAGAGCGAGTGCAGCAGATAGGGCGAAGTGTTTGAGTTTCATCGTCATCTCCACGAATGCCTTGCTGTGAGTGTGGGGGCTAAACCGAGTTCCTTGAAGCTTTTCGGAGGTGTTCAGTCAGCTGCGGTTTCGCCTTCAGCGTCTTTGAACCATGCTTCCACCTTGCCTTTGATCTTCAGCGTCATCGGCATGCCGCGGCGGTCTAGCGCTTTGCCCGCCTGCACGCGCACCCAGCCTTCGCTGATGCAGTATTCCTCCACATTGGTGCGCTCGGTGCCGTTGAAGCGGATGCCAATGCCGCGTTCGAGCAAGGCTTCGTCATAAAATTTGCTGCGCGGATCGTTGCAAAGGCGGTCGGGGGGCGTGGTGAGATCGGTCATGGTCGTGAACAAACAATGGAAAGAACACAGGATACCCGTTGTCAGTGCCGGTAAACTGAAGGCATGAGTTCAAATCACCGTGATCTAGCGCTGGATGCCCTGCTGCATCCCTTTCAACAACAACTGTTGCAGTGGCAGCCGCCCGCGCTGTTTTTGCGCGCGCGTCCAAGCAGCGCGTTGCCCGCCGGGATACAGGCCACTCAGCCTTTTGCCCCTGCCGCTACTGCCTTGCAACGGGTAGGTACAGCGTTATTGGACGAAGACGCACTGCCTGCGGCTGCATTCCCGTTGGTGCTGGTCTTGCCGCCGCGCCAGCGTGAAGAGGCGCGCGCGCTGTTCGCCAAGGCCTACGCGGCGCTTGCACCGGGCGGCATCGTGGTGGCCGCGGTGGCCAATGATGAAGGTGCAAAATCGCGCGAAGCAGATTTGAAGCAGTTGGCCGGAAGTGTGACGACGCTCAGCAAGTACCATTGCCGCGTTTTTTGGACGCAGCCGCATGCCGTGTGGAATGCGGAGCTCGGCGCGCAGTGGCAGGGGCTGGATGCGCCGCGCCGCGTGGTTACGGACGATGCCGCCAACGGCCATTTTATGAGCCGTCCGGGCGTATTTGCGTGGGATCGCGTCGATGCTGCTTCAAAAATGTTGGTGGCAGCACTGCCTGCCAATTTAACTGGCGCGGTGGCCGATTTCGGCGCGGGTTGGGGCTATCTGGCGCAGCAGGTGCTGGCGCGCTGCCCGAAGGTGACATCGCTGGATTTATACGAGGCCGATGCGCGCGCGCTGGCACTGGCGCAGCACAATCTCGCGCTGGCGCAGGTCACCGTGCGCACGCATTGGCATGACGTGACGGCAGGCGTTGACGGGCGCTTCGATGCAATCGTCTGTAATCCCCCTTTCCATGCCTTGGGCGGCGGTGAGCGCCCGGATATTGGGCGTGCGTTTATTGCCGCTGCCGCGCAAGCGTTAAAGCCCAAGGGCGTGCTGTGGCTGGTGGCAAATCGTCATCTTCCCTATGAAGACGCATTGGCGACGGGTTTTGCCCAAGTGAGCTGTGTTGCGCAGGGTGGTGGTTTCAAAATTGTGCAAGCGGTGAAGGCATGAAGCTGGTCAAGCATATCGCCAATCTCGGCTACGGCAGCCGCAAAGACGTGCAATGGATGTTTCGCGAAGGGCGTATCACCGACCTTCAGGGCGAAGTGCTGTACGCCGATGATCAGGTAGGTCCTGCGCAGGTCATGGTTGATGGCGAGCCGCTCGACCCGCCGCCGGGCCTGCTGCTGATGCTGCACAAGCCGGTGGGTTATACCTGTTCCACCAAGGACCCTGGGCGTGTGGTATTTGATCTCTTGCCGCCGCGCTACCGCCTGCGCAGCCCCGCACTGTCCACCGTGGGGCGCTTGGATCGTGACACCTCCGGCCTGTTGCTGCTCACCGACGATGGTCAACTGCTGCATAAAATCATTGCGCCAAAATCCAAGTTGCCCAAGGTGTATCTGGCCACGCTGGCCAACGATCTGCGCGGTGATGAAGTTGGCCTCTTCGCCAGCGGCACGCTGCTGCTCGAAAACGAAAAGACCCCTCTACTGCCCGCTGAACTTGAAGTACTGGGCGCGCGTACAGCGCGACTCACCCTGCACGAAGGCCGTTACCACCAAGTGCGGCGCATGTTTGCGGCGGCGGGCAACCACGTTGAAGCATTGCATCGTGAGCGCGTGGGCGGCTTGGGTTTGAGCGCGCTGCCGGAAGGGCAGTGGTGCGCGCTGGACACAGCGCAGCGTGTGGAGTTGTTTGCATGTCCGTAACGCCGCTGCCGTTCAAGCCCGAGGCCGTGTTATTTGATATGGATGGCCTGATGCTAGATAGCGAACGCATGCTCACCGGCTGTTTGGCACAGGCAGGTGAAGAGGCGGGGCATGTCTTGCCGCACAGCCTGTGGTTGGCGATGGTGGGCAATAGCAACGAAGCTTGCCGCGTGATGCTGGCCGAACACGTGGGCCCTATGGCCGCCGAAGCGTTATTTAACCGCGCGCACACCCTGTATATGGATGTGGTGGAAGCAGGGGTGCCGCATAAGCCCGGTATTGTGGCCCTGCTCGGTTGGCTGCATGAAAACGCCATACCGCGCGCGGTAGGCACCACCACCAAGCGCCCGCTGGCGCTGCGCAAGCTGGCAGCGGCGGGGCTATTGCCGCATTTTGCTGCGGTGTGCACCAGTAGCGATGTGGCGCAGCCCAAGCCCGCGCCGGATATTTATCTGCTGGCCGCGCAAACCTTAGGCGTTGCACCCACGCGCTGCGTGGTGCTGGAAGATTCACCCATCGGTGTGCGTGCCGCCTTGGCGGCGGGCATGACGCCAATTCAAATCCCCGACCTGCTGGTGCCCGATGCACCCACGCGCGCACTGGGGCACCGTATCGTGGCTTCGCTTACTGAGGCGCAGGCCTTGTTAGCGGCGGCGCTTAGTCCCTGAAGTTATCAAATTGCAGCGGTAGCTCAAATTCCTGCCCACGCAGCAGCGCCATCGCCGCCTGTAGGTCGTCGCGCTTCTTGCCGGTGACGCGCAGCTTGTCGCCGTTGATCTGCGAATCCACCTTCAGCTTGGCGTCTTTAATCGCGCCTTGAATTTTTTTCGCCAGCTCGCGCTCAATACCCTGCTTCACCGTCACCTTTTGCCGTGCACCTGCGAGGTTGGTTTCGATATCGCCAAACTCTAGGCAGCGCACGTCGATCTTTCGCGCAATCAAGCGTGCGCGCAGGATGTCGGTCATTTGCTGCAGCTGAAAATCGCTAGGCGCCGACTGGGTAATCACGCTGTCTTCGCGCACAAACTTCGCGTCCACGCCCTTAAAGTCAAACCGGGTGGAAAGTTCGCGGTTGGCTTGGTCTACGGCATTGGTCAGTTCGTGGGTGTCCACTTCAGAAATAATGTCGAACGAAGGCATGGTAGCAGTCATCAAAGAACGGAGCGTCAGGGTACCGCATTGGCGATAGCGAGGCATCTTGTGTGGCACTGCAATTTATAGCATCTGCTCAAAATAACTAATTACACCAGGGATAAAACAAGTGTCTTCGCGGGTGTTTTTCTAAAATCCCATTGCTTAATTTAACAAAATTATAAACATCCGGGTTAAATTGAGAAAATGCTGCGCCGCGGTTTGTAGTTGCTCTAAAAGTATGCGCACAATAGCCATCTCACCCACAACAGCGGAGTTCCGGCCATGGCCGAGCTGAAAGAAGCGCGCGTCCCCGATATTGGTAGCCACGGCGGTGTGCCGATCATTGAACTCTTGGTCAAGCCCGGCGATACCGTCAGCAAGGATCAGGGCCTTGTCACCATGGAGTCGGATAAGGCGACCATGGAAGTGCCGTCGCCGTTTGCGGGTGTCATCAAAGAATTGAAGGTGAAGCTGGGCGATAGCGTGGAAGAAGGTGCGCTGGTGGCCATTATTGAAGTGGCAGAAGAAGCTGCCGCGCCTGCAGCAAAGGCCAAAGCACCCAAGCCTGCACCTGAAGCACCGAAGCCTGCACCCGTTGCAGCCCCTGCGCCGGTGATGGTGGAAAGCGGTGCTCCTGTTCCGGCGATGGCGCCGGTAGCTGAGCCCGGCCAGGTGGGTATTCCGCCGATGCGGTTTGAAGCCGATGCCGTGCTCCCGGCTAAAGTGCCTTACGCCAGCCCGGCGGTGCGCCTGTTTGCGCGCGAGCTTGGGGTCAATCTTGCGCAGGTCAGCGGCAGTGCGCGCGGTGGCCGCATCAGCAAAGAAGACGTACAAAACTTTGTGAAGGCTGCACTGGTAGGTGGCGCAGCGCCAGTGGCGGCTGCCGGTGGCGTGGGCGGCGGGCTCAACCTGCTGCCGTGGCCGAAGGTGGACTTCGCCAAGTTCGGCACGGTAGAAAGCAAGCCGCTGTCGCGCATCCAGAAGATTTCCGGCGCTAACCTCGCGCGCAACTGGGCGATGATCCCGCACGTCACCCAGCACGACGATGCCGACATCACCGAGCTGGAGGCGCTGCGCGTTGCCCTCAACGAGGAAAACGCCAAGGCCATCGCCGCCGGCAAGGCCGGCAAGCTGACCATGCTGGCCTTCCTGATCAAGGCCTGCGTGGCGGCGCTGCAGAAATTCCCGACCTTCAATGCTTCGCTGGACGGCGACAACCTCGTCCTCAAGCAGTACTTCCACATCGGCTTCGCCGCCGATACCCCGAATGGGTTGGTGGTGCCGGTGCTGCGCGATGCCGACCAGAAGGGCGTGGCCCAGATCGCGAAGGAAATGGGAGAGCTAGCGGCGCTGGCGCGTGAGGGCAAGCTGAAGCCGGAACAGATGCAGGGTGGCTGCTTCACCATCAGCTCGCTGGGCGGCATTGGCGGCACCAAGTTCACGCCGATTATCAATGCGCCAGAAGTGGCCATTTTGGGCGTGTCGAAGTCTGAAATAAAGCCCGTGTGGGATGGCAAGGCGTTCCAGCCCAAGCTCATGCTGCCACTGTCGCTGAGCTACGACCACCGCGTGATCGACGGCGCCGCTGCGGCGCGCTTCACCACCTATCTTGGGCAACTGCTGGCCGACTTGCGTCGGGCCATGCTGTAAGGAGAAGGCGCATGGCTGAATTTGAATGCAAAGTACCGGATATCGGTAGCCACGGTGGCGTGCCGGTCATTGAGATATTGGCCGCCGTAGGCGATACGGTGAACAAGGATCAAGGCTTGGTCACGCTGGAGTCGGACAAAGCCACCATGGAAGTGCCTGCCGGTGCCGATGGTGTGATCAAGGCGCTGAAGGTCAAGCTGGGTGACGTAGTTTCGGAAGGGCATGTGATTGCAGTGATCGAGGCGGCTGGCGCGGCCCCGGCAGCGCCTGCACCTGCTGCGGCCGTGGCGCCTGTGGCTGCGGCTCCGGCAGCACCCGCTCCACAAGCCGCTTCGTCCTCGGGCCGCAAGGCCGATATCGAATGCGGCATGGTCGTCATCGGCGCTGGCCCCGGCGGCTATACCGCGGCGTTCCGCAGCGCCGACCTTGGCCTTGATACCGTGCTCATCGAGCGCTACGCCACTCTCGGTGGCGTGTGTTTGAACGTCGGCTGCATTCCATCCAAGGCGCTGTTGCACGCCGCCGATGTAATCGAACAAGCCAGCCACGCCAGCGACTACGGTGTGGAGTTCGCCAAGCCAACGGTGAATATCGACAAGCTGCGCAGCTACAAAGAAAACGTCATTGGCCAGCTCACCAAGGGGCTGGCGGGTATGGCCAAACAGCGTAAAGTGCGCACCGTGCAGGGTGTGGCCAAATTCGTTTCCGCTAACGAACTGGAAATCACCGCCGCCGATGGTAAAACCCAGCTGCTGCGCTTCACAAACTGCATTATTGCGGCGGGTAGCCAGCCGGTAAAACTTCCGGCGTTCCCGTGGGACGATACGCGCATCATGGATTCCACCGACGCGCTGAATCTGGCCGATGTGCCGAAGAAACTCCTCGTCGTTGGTGGCGGCATCATCGGGCTGGAAATGGCCACGGTGTATCGCGCGCTGGGCAGCGAAGTGACCGTGGTCGAGTTCATGCCGCAGCTGATCCCAGGGGCCGATACCGACCTCGTGAAGCCGCTGGCGGATCGTCTGAAAAAGCAGGGCGTCGCCATTCACCTGAAAACCAAGGTGGTGGATGCCAAAGCGCAAAAGAACGGCATTGCCTGTAGTTTTGAAGGCGAATCCATCCCCGAAGGCAAACTGTATGACCGCGTGCTGGTGGCCGTGGGGCGCAGCGCCAACGGCGGCAAGCTGGATGCAGATAAGGCCGGTGTGCAGGTGGGTGAGCGCGGCCTGATCCCAGTGGACGCGCAGATGCGCACCAATGTGCCGCATATCTTCGCGATTGGTGATTTGGTGGGCCAGCCGATGTTGGCGCATAAGGCCACCCATGAAGCCAAGCTTGCGGCAGAAGTTGCGGCGGGCGAGAAGAAAGAATGGGTGGCGCGAGTGATTCCAGGCGTGGCCTATACCGACCCGGAAATTGCGTGGGTGGGTGTCACCGAAACCGAGGCTAAGGCCAAGGGCTTAAAGATCGGCGTGGGTAAATTCCCGTGGGCAGCGTCGGGTCGCGCGATTGGCCTTGGTCGCACCGAAGGCTTCACCAAGTTGATTTTTGATGAAGACAGTCAGCGCGTAATTGGTGGTGGCATCGTTGGCGTGCATGCCGGTGAAATGATTTCCGAAATCGCGCTGGCCATCGAAATGGGCTGCGAGGTTCACGATATTGGCAGCACCATCCACCCGCATCCGACCTTGGGTGAGTCGGTGGGCATGGCCGCCGAGGTGTATGACGGCAGCATCACCGATCTGTATATCCCGAAGAAGAAGTAGAAACGTCGTGCGTCATGGCTTCTCTCCGTACAGGGGAGAAGCCTTATACGTGCGCGATGCTGCCGCGGCGTGCTTCGCGGCGCTTCCAGAATTTTTCGTGGAAGTGAAACACCACGGTATTGCACGCTGGCTCGATCAACGCCAGCGCGCCGCCCACCAGCCAACTGCCAGTGAGTAGCCAGCCGAGCGAGAACGCAACGGTGAAGTGGAGTGAGGCGAAGCTGAGCGTTTTGGCCATGATGGCGTGTCGCAAATAAGAGTCATTCGCATTTAATGCCTTATTGAGAAAGCTGTCAATAGCCATTTCCTGCTTCTAGCTGAATGCGCAGAATGGAAAAATAAAAGCCCCGGTGGGAGAGACACCGGGGCTTTAATGCGACAACCTGCAGAGCGACGAGGAAGTGTGGCTGCCGCTGGTTGTTGTGACAGTGTGCGCAGGGAGAAGTTCCAGTGCAATTCAGCAGCTTATGGCGGTTGCCCTAACTAAAAATCGCCTGCTATAATTCCACAGCTCCCCGGGGCTGTTTTGTTCCGTGGCGTCATCTTCGATTTTTGGAACCGATCGCGTGCTCAATTCTGCAGGTGCGGGTTGGCAGCAGGCGCTGCGTGTAGTGGTCATTCAAGTGGCCGTCACGCTAGCGACAGCCGCCATCTTTTACTTCAGTGGTACGCGTTCTGCGCTCGCAGCATTGGCGGGCGGCGGGACGATGGCGCTCGCTACCTTTGTAGCGGCTTGGGGTGCGTTTGGTGGTGGCGTTGCGGGCGCAGGTATGGCGCTTGGGCGGCTGCTGTTAGGTGTTGCAATGAAGTGGCTGATCGTCATCGCGGGCATGTTCTTGGCGATGGCGGTGTGGAAGTTGCCGGCGGTGCCGGTGCTGGCTGGGGCGGCGCTTGCTGCTGCGGCATTTGTGGTTTCAACAAGATTTGTAACGAAGCGCAGTACGACGAGGACGATGGCGTGATTCTGGAAGCAATAGGCATGGCACCTGAAGGCGGCGAATCCGGCGGCGGACTGTCGGCTTATATCGTTCACCATTTAACCCATAACACGGCTACGGTGGCCGGTGATGCCAGTTTCCATATGGACTCTTGGCTGGTGGGTTTGCTGTTGGGCTTGCTCGCCTGCGGCGTGCTGTGGTCGTTTGCACGCAAGGCTACTGCAGGTGTGCCCACCAAGGCGCAGGCCTTTGTTGAGCTGCTGGTCGAGTTCGTTGATTCGCAGGTGAAAGATACCTTTAGCGGCGATCGTCGCTTTATCGCGCCGCTGGCGCTGACCATCTTTGTTTGGGTGGTCTTTATGAATGCTATGGATCTTCTGCCGCTGGATATTCCCAGTGCTACCGTGCTTGCGGTGAGCGGTGAAGAAGCCATGCATCACACCTATTTCCGCTGGGTGCCAACGGCTGACGTAAATACTACGTTCGCCATGTCGATCACCGTGCTGCTGATGATCATTTTCTATTCGATCAAGATCAAAGGTGGCTTGGGCTATCTGGCTGAACTGTTCGGTGCGCCGTTCCACGCCGAAAACCCAATTGCCAAAGTGATACTGGCTCCGTTCAACTTGTTCCTCAATATTGTTGAAACGCTGTCCAAGCCGGTGAGCTTGGCCATGCGACTGTTCGGCAATATGTATGCGGGCGAGCTGGTCTTCATGCTGATTGCGGGCCTGTTTGCCACGTGGTTCACCTTCCTGCCGGGTGTGCTGATTAACGCGGTGTGGGCGATCTTCCACATCCTGATCATCCTGTTGCAGGCCTATATTTTCATGGTGTTGTCGGTCGTCTATCTGGCGATGGCGCACGAGCATCACTAAGTTTGTAATTCGCTTTACCTCTGCTGTTTCATCCTTCAATTCACTACTAGCATCAATCCGGAGATCCACATGGAATTCATCGCCAACGTCCAGGCTTACACCGCTATCGCCATCGGCATCATCGTCGGTCTGGGTGCGCTCGGCGCAGCGCTCGGTATTGCCGTCATGGGCAGCAAGTTCCTCGAATCCGCTGCACGTCAGCCGGAACTGGTGCCGATGCTGCAGGGCCGTATGTTCCTGCTGGCCGGCCTGATCGACGCCGCGTTCCTGATCGGCGTGGGTGTGGCCATGATGTTCGCCTTCGCCAACCCGCTGATCGAAGCGGTGAAGGCGGCTGCCGGCGCCTAATTTGGCGTGCAGCGCAGGTGTGCGTCGCCTAGGTGGCGCACATCGGCATATTGGCATTGCAGCATGGTGTTGCAATGTCGTCCCAGCGGGGGCCGGAAGCGGTACCCGTTCGCTATGCAAGGTATGACATGAACCCGACCTTCATGACACTGCTGGGCCAGATGATCTCGTTCGCGATCCTCATCTGGTTCACCGTCAAGTTCATTTGGCCGCCGCTGATTGCGGCGCTAGAAGAGCGCCAACAGAAGATCGCCGCAGGCTTGGCCGCCGCCGACAACGCCCAGAAAAATCTGGCGCAGGCGCAGGATCAAGTCAACGATGAGCTGAAGGCTGCGCGTGCTAAGGCCAATGAAATCATTGACCAAGCCAACCAACGCGCCAATGCGTTGATTGACGCGGCCAAAAACGAAGCGATCGCTGAAGGCGCCCGCCTGAAAGCGCAAGCCGTTGCGGATATTGAAGCCGCTGCCAACCGCGCCAAAGAAGAACTGCGTTTGCAGGTGTCTGCTTTGGCGGTAACGGGTGCTGAAAAGCTGCTCAAGCGCGAGATCAATGCCAACGACCAGAAGGCGCTGATCGACGAGCTGGCGGCGCAGCTCTGAGGGCCTTGCAGTGAGCCAAGCCCTAACCCTCGCCCGTCCTTACGCCCGCGCTGCCTTTTCGGTGGCGCGTGACGCCAATGCATTTGCTGATTGGTCAAACGCGCTAGGCTTTGCCGCGCGCGTGGCGGCTGATCCGCAGGCGACAGAACTTCTGGATAACCCCAAGTTCAGTCGTGCCGAAGTGGTGAGCGTGCTTGCGCCGGAAGGCGCCAGCCCAACCTTCACCAATTTGCTGGAGTTGCTGTTTGACAACGGGCGTTTGGCGCTGCTGCCGGAAATTGCCGGGCTGTATAACGAGCTGCGTCGCGAAGCCGAGCAGATCGTGAAGGCCAAGGTGACCTCCGCCGCCGAATTGACCGCCACTGAGCTGGAAACGATCAAAGCCGGTTTGCGCCGTCGCTTTGGCCGCGACATCGAAGTGGAAACGGCGATCGATGCCAGCCTGATTGGCGGCGCGTTGATCGACGCAGACGGCGTCGTCATTGATGGCACGCTCAAGGGCAAACTCGGCCGTTTGCAGACGGCTCTGTCGAACTAATTCATTTGCAAAGTCTGGCGGCAACGCCGGAACTAAGGAAACCAAGATGGCTACCACCACGCTCAACCCGTCAGAAATCAGCGAACTGATCAAGACCCGCATCGAGAAGGTCACGCTTTCCGCCGAAGCGCGTAACGAAGGCACCGTGACCTCGGTCTCCGACGGTATCGTGCGCATCCACGGCCTGGCCGACGTGATGCAGGGCGAAATGATCGAACTGCCTGCCGGCCCGGATGGGCACCCCACCACCGCGCTGGCGCTGAACCTCGAGCGCGACTCTGTGGGCGCCGTGGTGCTGGGTGACTACGAGCACCTGCGCGAAGGCAATGTGGCCAAAACCACCAGCCAGATTCTGTCGGTGCCAACCGGCCCTGAACTGCTGGGGCGCGTGGTCAATGCGCTGGGCGAGCCGATCGACGGCAAGGGCCCCATCGACGCCAAGACCAGCTCGCCGGTGGAAACCATTGCGCCGGGCGTGATCTGGCGTAAGTCGGTGGATCAGCCGGTGCAGACGGGCTACAAGTCCGTGGACAGCATGATCCCGATCGGCCGTGGTCAGCGCGAGCTGATCATCGGTGACCGCCAGACCGGCAAGACCGCGCTGGCCGTGGACGCCATCATCAACCAGAAGAACTCTGGCATTAAGTGCATCTACGTGGCGATTGGTCAGAAGAACTCGACCATTGCCAACATCGTGCGCAAGCTCGAACAGTACGGCGCGATGGAATACACCACCGTGGTTGCTGCGTCGGCTTCCGAATCGGCTGCGATGCAGTACATCAGCGCCTACTCGGGCTGCGCGATGGGCGAATACTTCCGCGATCGCGGCGAAGACGCGCTGATCATCTACGACGATCTGTCCAAGCAGGCCGTGGCCTACCGCCAGATCTCGCTGTTGCTGCGCCGCCCGCCGGGCCGCGAAGCCTATCCGGGTGACGTGTTCTACCTGCACAGCCGCTTGCTGGAACGCGCCGCGCGCGTGTCGGAAGACTACGTTGAGAAGTTCACCGATGGCGCAGTGAAGGGCAAGACCGGTTCGCTCACCGCGCTGCCAATCATCGAAACCCAGGCCGGTGACGTGTCGGCGTTCGTGCCGACCAACGTGATCTCGATCACCGATGGCCAGATCTTCCTTGAAACCGACCTGTTCAACGCCGGTATTCGCCCAGCCGTGAACGCCGGTATTTCGGTGTCGCGCGTGGGTGGTGCAGCGCAGACCAAGATCATGAAGAAGCTGTCCGGCGGCATTCGTATTGCGCTGGCGCAGTACCGTGAGCTGGCCGCGTTCGCGCAGTTCGCTTCCGACCTCGACGATGCCACGCGTAAGCAGCTGGAACGCGGTCAGCGCGTCACCGAGCTGATGAAGCAGAAGCAGTACGCGCCGATGTCGGTGGCGCAGCAGGCGCTGTCGATCTACGCGGTGGACAAGGGCTATATGGACGATGTGCCAGTAGCCAAGATCCTTGCGTTTGAAGCGGGCTTGCAGGCGCACTTCGCCAACACGGCGGGTGAGTTGGTGGCTCAGATCGATGCCACCGGCAACTGGAATGACGACATCGAAGCCGCCTTCAAGAAGGGCATCGAAGAGTTCAAGACCACCGGTAGCTGGTAAGCAACCGTAACTTAGAGAACGAGCATGGCTGGTGGACGCGAAATTAAAACCAAGATCAAGAGCGTGCAAAACACCCGCAAGGTGACGCGTGCGCTCGAAATGGTCTCGGCTTCCAAGATTCGCAAGGCACAAGATCGGATGAAGCAATCGCGCCCGTATGCGCGCGCGATGAAGCAGCTGATCGGCCACCTTGCGCAAGCGCAGACGGACTATCAGCACCCGTACTTGGTGCACCGTGACAACGTCAAACGCGTGGGCTATATCGTGATCTCATCGGATCGCGGTCTGGCAGGCGGGCTGAACAACAATATGTTCCGCAAGCTGCTGGTCGAATTCCGTGCGCTGCAAGAGCAGGGCATCGAAGTGGACGTGGTCACCATCGGCCAGAAGGCCAGCGTGTTCTTCCGCCGGATCAAGGTGGACATGCTGGCGTCGGTCACCCACATGGGCGACCAGCCGCGGCTGGAGCAGCTGGTGGGCGTGGTCAAGGTGATGCTCGACG
>NZ_JAHRWW010000019.1 GCF_019104945.1 Thermomonas sp.
TGGTGCTGCACCCGAAGGTGGCCGAGGCCGCCGTGGTGGGTTTCCCGCACGATCTTAAAGGCCAAGGCATCTACGCCTACGTCACCCTCGTGGCGGGTGAGCAGGAAAGCGAAGAGCTGCGCAAAGAGCTAATCACGTGGGTGCGTAAGGAAATTGGCCCGATCGCTACACCGGACTTTTTACAGTGGGCACCCGGCCTACCAAAAACCCGCAGCGGTAAAATCATGCGCCGCATCCTGCGCAAGATCGCCGAGAACGCGCCGGACCAGCTCGGCGATACCACCACACTGGCCGATCCGTCGGTGGTGGAATCGTTGGTGAATAACCGCCGTCAGGCCTGACCGCACTCGCCCGTGACTGCAGCTAAGGGAGTCTCAATCGCTGAGACTGGAAGCGAGTAGAAAAGACAAGGGCCGACTAGGCCGGCCCTCAGATTTGGTGCATCTTTCAGCTTGTTGCCGGAAAGAGCGCAATTCCTGATCTACTTCTAGAATCAAAGCTAGCAGCGGGGAAGTGTTGCGTCAACAGGGAGAGGCGAATGAAGTTCAAGAAACGCTATCGCTTGGGTTTGGATATTGGCACCAATTCGATCGGCTGGTGCGTGCTGCAGTTGAATGACGATGATTAGCCCGTCGGCATTATTCGCGCGGGGGCGCGGATTTTTTCCGATGGCCGCAGCCCCAAGACGTTGGCATCACTGGCAGCGGATCGCCGCGCCGCACGGCAGATGCGCCGTCGGCATGATCGCGTGCTCAAGCGCATGGCGCGTTTCATGGATGGACTGGTTCGTTTTGGTCTGCTGCCTAATGACGATGGCGAACGGCTCGCACTGTCAGCGCTCGACCCGTACGAGCTACGCCGCAAAGGCTTGGATGAGCCGCTGATCGCCTCCGAGTTAGGGCGCGCACTGTACCACCTCGCCAAGCGGCGCGGCTTCAAGAGCAGTCGGAAGTCGAAGGGTGAAGATGAAAATGAGGCTGGTAAAATTGCGACAGCCATTATCAAGACGCGCGAGCAGATCAAGACCGAAGGTTGCCGGACGATGGGCGAGTACCTAGCCAAGCGTCATGCTCAGCGCGAAACCGTGCGTGCGCGCACCACGGCAGACGGCAAGGAGTACCTGCTCTACACGCAGCGCGCGATGGTTGCCGAGGAATTCGACGCGCTGTGGGCCGCACAGTCGGCACATCATCCGAATATCTGCACGGAAGAAGCACGCGCCTTTTTGCGTGACACGCTGCTGTTCCAGCGGCCCTTGCTACCTGTCCAGCCCGGCCGCTGCATTTTCGAGGTCGAGGAGTTTCGCGAGCCGCTATGGTCGCCCTTGCAGCAGCAGTTCCGTGTCTTGCAGGAACTGAACAACCTGCGCGTCATCGATGGCTTGGAAGAGCGGGCATTGACGCTGGAGGAACGCAATACCTTGCGCGACGCCCTGTATCGCTACGTGAAAGGCGATGGGAATTACTGCTATGACATCTACCGCTTGGATAACGGCAAGTGGGGTGGTGATGTCGTGGACATCTATACCGCTAACCGCCCCGGCTTCGGTCTTCGTTCCAAAGAGGCATACAAATCCGGCAAGCCGCTGGTGATGCGTTTGCGTCAAGGGGATATTCTGAAATTGGAGCACGATGGGCGATACAAGTTGATGTGCGTTGCACAATTCTCCGATGGGAAGATCATCATGTCTGAACATAACGAGGCCAATGCAGATGCTCGCAACAGACTTCGGAAGGAACAGGCCAGGAAGGTACAGGATGGAGATGATGTGCGAGTCGATGAAAGCTTCCAGTATTTACAAAAATCGCCGGATGGCCTGAGACAACTCGCCGCGCGGTTGGTCGGAGTTGACGTCCTTGGTTACGTTAACGACACAGGCTTCAAGGCGTGACCATGCGATAACATCCTTTTGGCTAATGCGGTAATCTTTAGGCTATGAAGCCTTCTCAAGCCCTGCAGCAGCACCGTGCCGCGATCCGCCGGGTCGTGGCAGCGCATCGCGCAACCAGTCCGCGTGTGTTTGGATCGGTGCTGCATGGCGAGGACACCGAGGCTAGTGATCTGGATCTGTTGATCGACCCCACGCCGGGGATCACTCTGTTCGATATTGGTAGCATCATCCATGAGCTCGAGCAGTTGCTTGGCGTCTCTGTTGACGTATTGACGCCAAAGGCATTGCCGATGCGGTTCCGTGATGAGGTGCTCGCCGAGGCCGTGCCGGTATGAAGCATGCCGAACGACGGTTGCGTGATTACCTTGCCGATATTGTGGAGGCGCAGGCGCGTATTTCCGAGTACGTACGGACGGTGGACAAGGCGCAGTTCCTGATGAGCCATATCGTGCGGGATGCGGTTGCACGTAACTTCGAAGTTATTGGTGAGGCCAGTTAGCACTTGTTGCAGCGTTTCCCGGACTTCGCGGCCAACCATCCGGAGTTACCACTCACCAGCGCGTACAAATTGCGCAACGTGGTGGCGCATGGCTATCACGAAGTCGATTATGAGATCGTGTGGAACACGATCCAGCAGGACCTTCCTGAACTGGCCCGCTTGGTTCGCACTTGCTTGGAGAGGCTGTCGGAGGGGTAGTTTTGGCATGATCGGGCGCGTTGTCGAAATTGCAGGGGATTCGCGCTATCTGCATAAAGAGCGCGGGTTTCTTGTGGTGTCGCATCGGGGGGCCGAGCAAGGCCGTGTCCCACTGGATGACATTGCGGCACTGATCTGCAACGCGCACGGCTTGGTGTACAGCAACAATTTACTGGTCGCGCTAGTTGAACGCGGTTGTCCCATCGTACTGTGCGGCAAGAACCACATGCCCGCAGGCATCATCTGCGCAGTGGACAGCCATCATCGCCAAGGAGCGCGGCTGGATGCGCAAGCAGCGGCATCGCTTCCAACCAAGAAGCGGCTATGGCAGGAGTTAATTCGCAAGAAGCTCGGAATGCAAGCGGCAACGCTGGGTGCGTATGGGCTACCGGAGCCACCATTGCGCGCATTGATCCCAAAAGTGACGTCAGGAGATGCGCGCAATATGGAAGGCGTTGGTGCGCGACGCTATTGGCGGTTGCTGTTCGGCCATCATTTTCGCCGGGAACAAGATGGCGAAGGCATCAATGCCATGCTCAACTACGGCTATACCGTGCTGCGTGCTACTGTGGCGCGGCATCTTCTTGCTACAGGGCTTCATCCCGGCATGCCGCTGCATCATGCCAATGATGCCAATGCGCTGCGTCTAGTGGATGACGTGATGGAGCCGTTCCGACCATTGGTGGATGCGCAAGTCAGGCAGTTGGCCGATCTAGGGCGCTATGATGTGGATACACCCAACAAGCGGGAGTTGTCCTTGATGATGGCACGGGGCATTCAAACGGAGGAAGGGCTGAGCCCTGTGTCGGTGGCAATCGAGCGTCTGTGCGTCTCGCTGGCACAAGTGTTCGAAAAGCAGCGCAAGCATTTAGCGTTGCCGTATGATCGGGCAGAAAGTGTTTCTGCATGGTTGGGAAATCGGGCTTCATTCGGTAATAGTTGGAGTGACAATGGCGCGGACGAAACGCTACCGCCCATTACCGAAGAAGAGTGACGGCCCAAAGTCACCCAGCCAGCCTCTAAGTGGGTATCGAGATTAGCAGATCAGGAATTGCACTCTGGCAACGCTTTGATCACCCAATCACTCTGGCGAGTGATCCCGAAATAACGAACAACAAAACAGGACGAAAGCAAATGCCTCAAAGCTCAGGCAAGAAACTCATGCACTCGGAGTTGACGGGAAGCTCCTTATGGAATTGTTAGGTGTGTGGCTCTTGTCGTCTGAGTGCGCTACGCCTTAGTAAACGCTCTGTCCGCATGACGTGCAGGATAAAAACATGTTGACCATCAAATCTGTAAAAAATTCGGCAGGGCGGTTCGACGAGTTGCCGATAGCGTGTACGACTGCCGAGTTCTTTGGGGCGGCTGCCACTCTCTGGATGGTCTGCTAATTGGCGAACGCGCAGCATAATACGTTGTACCAACGCGCCAGCGGCAGCGATGTTCTCCAGCGCGATGTAGTCTGCGATAGCTTCAAGATCTGCGATGGCTGGCTCGGTCCAGATTACTTGAGCCATTTGGATAGGCGTTTCTCGGCTTGCGTCTGAGTGAGAGTGCGACCTTCTGACACGGCCATCTCCCCACGGGCAATGCCTTCCAGGATGGACATGCGCTCTTGCTGCAGTTGATAGGTCTCAACGTCAACAAGGTAGGCGCTTGGGAGGCCGTGCTGAGTGATCAGGATCGGCTTCTTGTTGCGCTCAATATCCGCCAGCAAGTCAGTGGCTTGGCGCTTGAGGGTGGTGACGAGTTCAGTGCGCATGAAGTGACACTACAGTATCACTTGCGAAGAGACAACACCCTGCTCCGTGCGCAATCTAATACTGGGTTAAGCTGACGCGCGTTCGGCTTGAATACGAATGGTTATGTCGCAACGCTTTGTAGCAGTGCTGCGGTCACTTCCAGAGGGCTTTTGAAGCCAAGGCGCTTGGACGGGAGCGAATTGATGTGCATGACGATCTCGCTGATGCTGCAACGAGATAGGCCTCCATCATGCTCAATGAAGGCCGCGTAGTCCAAAGCGATGTTAGTCAATGATCCGAGCAAAGAGGGGTCATTTGCAGGCGATACGGTGCCAGTGGAATAGTCATGAAGAATGCGATCTAAGACTGCGCCCGAATAGCCTGCCATTTCTAGGACGAGCAACAGGCCGCGGATGAATGAAGTGAACAATTTCCCGGGGGTGATTCGTTCGCCTTCCGTCATGACAAAGCTAATAAGTGTGCGCTCACTCATGTAGACGAATACGTTCACGTCATCGACTTTGGTGAGCGTGACATACCAATTGCCAAGAATTGCGCCAGTCGATTCGGCTGGCATGAGGCTTTCACGTTTCAGCTTGGAACGTGTAGCAACTGCACGAGTGAGTTTTAGTGATGCCACGAGACCCTCATTGCAAAATAACGCTGAGTTGGCTTGAACGAATTGAGAGATTAGCAGATCAGGAATTGCACTCAGGCCGGAGCATTAGTGTTGAAGGCAGGGAAGTCACCAGCCGAGAGCTAGCGTGGCTTTGAACTAACCCAGTAGCGGCTGCACGAGTTGATCCAAACACCGACGCAGTAGCGCCGGGTCGAGGTCGGGTTGGCGTGTTTGGCGCACTTTTAGCCCTTCAATAACAAGGCGCAGCATGAGCGCCTTGGCTGGTACGTCGGCCTCGGCAATGCCAAGGCCGCCCTGCGTTTGAGGTTTGCGCAACCAGTCTTCGATGCGTGCTTGTACGGTTTCATCAAAGCGCCGCAGCGCCACGCCGATCACTGGATCACGCGCGGCCTCGGCGGAGATTTCCATAATCAGCCCTGGGTCCATCCAGAGCCGGTCATCTTCGTGACGGCGGCGGCGCGTGTAGAAATCGTCAAACATGTGCTCGGCCAGCGATTGGTGGCTATGTTTGGGATGGTTGATCTCGTCGGCGATCTGCTCCAGCTGCAGTTCCACAATGCTGCGGATGATTTGGCTTTTACTTTCGAAATATCGGTAGATCAGCCCCGGGCTCATCTGCGCGGTCTCGGCAATTTTCGCCATCGACGCACCGTGGAAGCCGCGCTCGGCAAAGCACGTCTGCGCGGCATCCAAAATACGCTTGCGCTGGGCCTGCGCGCGCGACGGATCAGCCATGATCGCTCTCTTGCGTCATCGGTGCAGCTCCATGCTGATGGGCGCGCTTGCGGTCAAACAAGCGCACCACCACCAGATAGAACAGCGGAATGAAGAAAATGCCGAGCGTAGTGCCGACGATCATCCCGCCCAGCACGCCGGTACCGATCGCGATCTGCGCGCCGGAGCCAGCACCAACCGCCTTGGCCATCGGCAACACGCCAAGGCCAAACGCCAGCGAGGTCATTACGATCGGGCGCAAGCGATCGCGTACTGCGTGCATGATCGCCTCGATCAGATGCGTGCCTTGATCGTAATACTGCTTGGCAAACTCGATGATCAGCACCGCGTTTTTGCTGGTCAGACCCACCGTGGTCAACATCGCCACTTGGAAGTACACGTCGCGCTCCAACCCGCGCAGCAGGGTGAACAGCACCGCGCCGAGGATGCCCAAGGGGGCCACCATCAATACCGCGGTTGGCACGTTCCAGCTTTCATACAGCGCAGCCAGCGCGAGGAACACGATCAGCAGCGATAACCCATACAGCAGCACCAACTGGTTGCCAGCCGCGCGCTCTTCGAACGATTGCCCAGTCCATTCCAGACCAATTCCCTTTGGCAGTTGGGCCACCAGTCGTTCGACTTCGTTCATGGCATCGCCGGAGCTTACGCCGGGGACGGCTTGGCCCTGAATTTCCAGCGAGCCGCTGCCGTTGTAGCGCTCCAGACGCGGCGAACCGTATTCCCAATGCGCACTGCCGAAGGACGAGAACGGCACCATCTGGCCACTGGCGTTACGCACCGACCAGCGGTTCATATCGCCGGGCAGCATGCGGAACGGCGCGTCGGCCTGCAGATAGACGCGCTTGACCCGGCCGCGGTCGATGAAATCATCCACATAGCTGCCGCCCCAAGCGGTACTCAGGCTGCTATTGATATCGGCAATCGACAGCCCCAACGCCTGCGCTTTGGCATGGTCGATGGTAAGCCGCAGCTGTGGCTGGTCTTCCTGCCCGTTCGGGCGCACGCCGGTGATCAATTTGCTTTGCTTGGCAAGGCCAAGGAACTGGTTACGCGCGGCCATCATCGCTTCGTGGCCCAGCCCGCCGTTGTCCATCAGGTTGAAGGAGAACCCAGCGGTGGAACCTAGACCTTGAATGGCCGGTGGCGACATGGTGAAGGCCATCGCGTCCTTGATCTTCGAGAGCGCGCCCATCGCGCGCCCGGCAATTGCCGAGGCGGACTGGTCTTGCGCCGGGCGCTCTTCCCAGTCCTTCAGCTTGACGAAGCCCATGCCGGTGTTTTGGCCGCTGCCGCCGAAGCTGAAGCCCTGCACGGTGAACACCGATTCGATATTGCCCGCTTCGTTGTCGATGAAGTACTTACCGAGCTTCTCGATCGACGCCTGAGTACGTTCCGAAGTGGCGCCCACCGGTGCCTGCACGATATTCATCAACACGCCCTGATCTTCTTCCGGAAGGAAGCCGGTGGGGGTGCGCAGGAACATCAATGCAGTCACCACTCCAAGCGCGAGATAGATCAATATGAAGCGCTTGGGGCGGCCGAGCATGCCGCGCACACCGCGCTGGTAGCGCAGGCTTCCGGCATCAAACTTGGCATTGAACCAGTCGAGGAAGCGCCCGATGGGGCCGTGACCATGTTCGAGATGGCCGCCCTTGGCCACCGGCTTGAGCATGGTCGCGCACAGCGCCGGGGTCAGCACAATAGCCACCAGCACCGACAGCGCCATTGCCGTGACAATGGTGGCGGTGAACTGGCGGTAGATCACGCCGGTGGAGCCTCCCATCATGCCCATCGGCACGAACACTGCGGCCAGCACCACACCAATACCGATCAGCGCGCCGGTGATTTGATCCATCGACTTCTTCGCCGCTTCCTTCGGTGAAAGCCCTTCCTCGCTCATCAGGCGTTCGACGTTTTCCACCACCACGATGGCGTCATCCACCAGCAGGCCAATGGCCAAGACGCTGGCGAACATGGTCAGCATATTGATGGAAAAACCCAGCGCGTACAGCACCGCGAAGGTGCCCAGTAGCACTACTGGCACTGCAATGGTGGGAATAAGTGTGGCGCGGAAATTTCCCAAGAATAGGAACATCACCAAGAACACCAGCACCACGGCTTCGATCAAGGTCTGGATCACGCCCTTGATCGATACTTCCACGAACGGGGTGGTATCAAACGGATACACCACCTCCAGCCCGGCCGGAAAATACGGTTTGATCTTGTCCATCTCCGCGCGCACAGCGGCGGCGGTGTCCAGCGCGTTGGCGCCAGTGGCCAGCATCACTGCCATGCCGCTGGCGGGCTTGCCGTTGTAACGCGAAGTGGTGCCGTAGCTGTCGGCGCCCAGCTCAACCCGGGCCACGTCGCCAAGGCGCAGTGACGCGCCATCGGCTTGGGTGCGCAGCAGGATGTTGCGGAACTGCTCTGGCGTCTGCAGCCGGTCCTGCGCGTTGATGGTGGCGTTGAGCTGCTGGCCTTTGACCGCCGGCGCGCCACCGAGCTGACCCACCGCCACCTGCGCGTTCTGCGCTTTCAGTGCGGCGGTGATATCGGCGATCGACAGGTCGTAGGTCTTGAGCTTGTCCGGGTCCAGCCAGATCCGCATGGCGTACTTGGTGCCAAACAGCTGGGTGCTGCCCACGCCGGGCACGCGCGCGATGCGGTCGCTGATCGAGCTGGCGATGTAATCACCAATGTCTTGCTCGTTCATGCGGCCGTCGCTGGAAATGAACGCCGTCACCATCAAGAAGCCGCTGCGTGCTTTGTTGACCCGCACACCCTGCTGCTGCACCGATTGCGGCAGCAGCGCCATTGCGGTCTGCAGCTTGTTTTGCACCTGCACCTGCGCGGTGTCTGGGTCAGTGCCACTTTTGAAACTGAGGCTGACGCTGGCTTGGCCGTCGGACTGGCTGCTGGCCGACATGTACTGCAGGCCGTCTAGCCCTTGCATCGCCTGTTCGATGATCTGGGTCACCGAGTTTTCCACCACCTGCGCCGATGCGCCCGGATAACTAGCGTTGATGCTGACCTGTGGCGGCGCGATGTCGGGGTAGCGTTCCACCGGTAAGTTGCGAATGGAGAGGATGCCCGCGAGCATCAAGATGATTGCAATCACCCACGCAAAAATGGGGCGGTCGATAAAGAAACGTGCCATCGCTTGTGCTCCTGCTTAGCGTGCCGCCACGGATTTAGAGGCCGTGGGCGCACTGGCTTCAGTCACCTTCACCGGCGCACCGGGGGCGATCTTCTGCAGGCCTTCCACGATGAGTTTGTCGCCCGCTGCAAGGCCAGAGTCCACCAGCCATTTATTGCCAATGGCGCGATTCACCACCACCTGCCGCTGCTCCACTTTGCCGTCGCTGCCCACAACCATCGCGGTGGCATTGCCCTTGGGGTCGCGGGTGATGCCCTGCTGCGGAGCGAGAATGGCGTCTTTGCGCTGGGCGTTGGCGAGGGTGGCGCGCACGAACATGCCCGGCAGCAGCAGCTGGTCGGGGTTCGGCACGATCACCCGTAGCGCGACTGCGCCCGTGGCCGGGTCCACCGTGGCTTCGGCAAAGCTGAGCTTGCCTTGCTGCGGGTAACGGCTACCGTCTTCTAATAGCAGATCCACCGGCACCGCGTCGCTGCCTTGCAGGTTACCCGCAGCGATCTCGCGACGCAGCTGCAGCAGCTCGGTGCTGGACTGACTGATGGCCACATACATCGGGTCGAGATTTTGAATGACCGCCAGCGGCGCGGCCTGGCTGGCGGTGACCAGTGCGCCCCGGGTGACGCTGGAGCGGCCGATGCGGCCGGAAATCGGTGCGGTGACGCGGGTGAAGCCCAGCGGCACGTTGGCGCTTTGCAGCCCGGCTTGGGCGGCACGCAACCCCGCCTCGGCCTGGCGCAGCGCGGCCTGTGCGTTGTCGTTGTCTTGCCCGCTAATCATCTGCGTTTTGGCGAGTTCGGCGGCGCGTTTGGCGCTCTTCTGCGCGTTGACCAGCTCCGCCTGAGCGCGTGCCACCGAAGCGCTGGCGCTGTTGGCATCGGCGCGGTAAGCGGTTTGGTCGAGCTGGTACAGCGGCTGCCCGGCCTTGACGCTGCCGCCTTCGGTGAACAGCAGGCGCTCCACGATTCCGCCCGCCTGCGGCCGTACCTCGGCCACTTGTGAGGCTTCGGCGCGGCCGGTGAGCTCACGGGTCAACGTCACCGATTCGGGTTTCAGCGTCACCACCGACACCTCCGCCATGGGCGGCGCGCCCTGCGCGGCGGGCTTGTTGCCACAGGCGGTTAAAGCAAGCAGGGAAGCACTAAGGGCAAGCGGCAGCGCAGCGCGCAGGAAAGGGCGGGACATGGGGCCTCGACATCGACAAGTATGGAGTCTAAGGCCGCCTATGATCCACGCACCCTCTGTAATAGAGAGTGAATGGTCATTCTCTTTTTGTGAGGCTAAAACCCGTAGCGGGTAAATCCTCCGTCCACCGCGAGGCACTGCCCGGTGATATAGCTGGCTGCGGGCAGGCAGAGGAAAGCCACGGCGGCGGCCACTTCTTCGGGCTCGCCCACGCGCCCCAGCGGGGTGCGTAGCAGCACTTCGTCTAAATAGTCAGGGTTGGCGAGCTTGGCACTGGTGCGGCGGGTGCGGATATACCAAGGGGCCACCGCGTTCACGCGGATGCCGTCTTCGGCCCATTCCACCGCTAAATTGGTGGTCATCTGGTGCAGCGCCGCCTTGCTCATGCCGTAGGGCGCGCCGGTACGCACATGGGTCAGGCCCGACACGCTGCCCACGTTCACAATACTGGAGGCGGCGTGCTTGGCCAGCAGGGGGTAGGCGAGGCGGCAGAGCTCAAACGCGGAAAACACATTGGTCTCAAAAATCTCCCGCCACTGGTCTTCGCCGTAGTCCACGGCGGGGCGGGTGAGGTTGCCACCGGCGTTATTGACGAGAATATGCAGCCCGCCAAGGTCGGTGGCCCAGTCGATGATTTCCGCGCGCTGTTCTTCGTCGCTGACATCGGCAGCCAGCGCCAGTACAGCATCTTCCGGGCCGGGGAAGCTGTCTTCAAGCTCGGCCCGCGCGGCTTCCAGCGCTTCCGGATCGCGTGCCACCATCAGCACCTGCGCGCCGAGGCCTAAAAGTTCACGGCAGATGGCAAAGCCAATGCCAGCGCTTGCGCCAGTGACCAGCGCGCGCTGTCCGGCAAGGCTCCAGCGGGGGGAATGCATAGGCAACTCCAAAAGCCAGTAACGCTTACATTGGTTCGCAGAAGCAATAGGCCAAAGCCTTGACGCGGGCTTTGCCGCGCTGCTCCAACGCGTCTTGCGCAAAGCGCAGTGGCGCGCTGTCGTGGATGCGGCGTGCAAGCAGCAGCTCGCCCATGCCGCTGGCGTTGAGCAGCTTCGCGCCTGCGTTGCTTTGCATCATGTCC
This sequence comes from Thermomonas sp., assembly GCF_019104945.1. Lineage (GTDB taxonomy): Bacteria > Pseudomonadota > Gammaproteobacteria > Xanthomonadales > Xanthomonadaceae > Thermomonas. The sequence continues at coordinate 11,126 of NZ_JAHRWW010000019.1, forward strand.
ATGAACATTTGCGAGAGCGGCACCACGGAGTCTTCCACATAAGTGGTTTGCCAGCTGTCCGGCTTGCCTAGTTTGGCGCGTGCGGCGGCATCGGCCACGGCATCACTTAAACCGCCGAAGGCATCTACCAAGCCGCGTTCTTGCGCCTGTGCACCGCTCCATACGCGGCCCTGCGCCACGCTGTCAATTTGGTCGATGGTTTTACCGCGCGCTTTGGCCACCTTGCCGGTGAAGTCGCGGTAGCCCTTGTCGATGACCGATTGCACCGTGGTGGCCACGCCCGGGTCCAGCGGCCGGGTGATGTCGAATGCGCCCGCATACTTCGCGGTGGCCACACCGTCGGTTTTGACGCCAAGTTTGTTGAGGGTGCGGTCGATGGTGGGGAACAGGCCGAAGATGCCAATCGAGCCGGTAATCGTGGACGGGTCGGCATAGATGCGGTCGGCGTTCATGCTGATCCAGTAGCCGCCGGACGCGGCGACATCGCCCATCGACACCACCACCGGCTTACCGGCTTTCTTCAGAGCGTCCACTTCGCGGCGGATGAGTTCTGAAGCAAATACTTCGCCACCCGGTGAGTTCACCCGTAGCACCACGGCTTTGACGTTGTCGTCGTCGCGGGTCTGCCGCAGCAGTGCCGAGGTAGAGTCGCCGCCTACTTTGCCTGCGGGCTGCTTACCACCGGCGATTTCGCCTTGCGCCACGACAACGGCCACCTGCGGGCGCGTATCGGCCTTCGGTAGGGCGCCGTCGATGTGCTGCAGGTACGTGTCCAGAGATACTTGGCGGTAACCGCCTTCGGCGTCTTCGTCGGCCACACCACGCTTGGTGAGCAGCGCGTCCACTTCATCGCTAGTCTTCAGGCCTGTGACCAATTTTTGATCCAGCGCCAGTTGGGCAAGATCGCCCTTGGCCGCCGCGACTTCTTCAGGAAGATTGTTGGCGTAGGTTTCAAGTGTGGCCGGTGCAATACCGCGCGCCTTGCCAATATCGGCAAGCAGGCGCTGCCAAATATCGCCCATCCAAAATAGATCGGCTTCTTTGGACGCGGGAGACGCGGCATCGAGAAGATACGGTTCGGCGGCCGATTTGTACTGGCCCACTTTGAACAGATGCATGTCCACGCCGAGCTTGTCTTGCAACGCCTCGCGGTAGTACTGGCGGTACGAGGCAAGGCCGTCGATCATCACGCCGCCTTGCGACATCGGATCAATAAAAATGTCGTTGGCCTGTGCGGCCAGCAAGTATTGCCCTTGGCTGAAGCCGTCGCCGTAGGCCACGATCTCTTTGCCTGCGGCGCGAACACTGGCCAGTGCAGCGGCTACATCGCGCAGCGAAGCAAAGCCAGAGGGCTGAAGTTCGTCGAGATACACCGCAACGCGTTCGATGCGCTTATCAGTGCGCGCGGCATCGAGGGCGCGCAGAGCATCGCGCAGGCGCACTTCGCGGCAGTCGCTGCTGTGGGTGGCGCGGGCCACGCTGCGGCTAAACGCGTCGCAGCTGTACTGATCCACCAACTGCCCTTCCGGCGCAAACACCAGCGTGGTGCGGCTACTCAGCGGGGCCAGTTTGCCGCTACCAAACAGGCCCACCAAGAGAATGACCAACACAAACAAGAACAGCAGGTTGAACACCAGCCTGCGGGTGAAATTGAGCGCGCCCCAAGTGCCAACGATCAAACGGGCAATAGGGCCGCGGCGACGCGGTTCATTCATGAGAAACAGCTCCGAGAAAAGAGGCCGCGGTCTGCGCGGCTAGCCTGCCCATGCTAGCTGAGTCTTAGGCCGGATTCATGCGGTATCGGTCATGGCGATAGTGCGATTTTGCAATGACGGCGTGTTCGCGCACAATCGCGCGCTGCTGCGCAGAAAGCGCCGGCCCAGCAAAATCGCCGCCACAAACAACCCAGCGGTGAGCCCCAGCCACATACCGCGTGGCCCCCAGCCCAGCCACAGGCCAAGGCCAGCGCCTACCGGCATGCCGATGCCCCAATACGAGAAGGCCGCAATGACCATGGGGACGCGGGTGTCTTGCAGACCGCGCAACGCGCCCGCCGAAATAACCTGCACGCCATCGGGGAACTGGAACAGCGCGGCGTATAACAACAAACTGCCGCCCAGCGCGATTACTGCTGGGTCAGCGCTGTAGAGCGCAGCAATCGCGTTGTGGCCCAGCAGCATCAGCAGTGCAGAGAACGCTTGGGTGGCCATCGCAAGGGCAAGGCCCGCAAACGCGGCGCTGCGCACGGCGCTGTAATCGTGCCGCCCCAGCGCATGCCCCACGCGCACGGTGGTGGCTTCGGCAATGCCAAATGGCAGCATGAAGCACATCGTGGCCACGTTCAGGGCCACTTGGTGCGCGGCCACTTGCACTTCACCTAGGCGGCCGATCAGCAGTGCGGTCGCAGCAAACAGGCCGCCTTCCATCGTCACCATGACGCCAATCGGCAGGCCGGTGGAAAGCAGTTGGCGCTGCGTGGGCCATTGCGGCCACTGCCAGTGAGAAAAGAGTTCGAGATCGGCAAAGCGGCGGCTTTTCGCCAGATACAGCGCAAACCCCAGCGCCTGCAACCAGAACATCAGGCTGGTGGCAAGGCCAATGCCGGCTGCGCCCATTTCTGGCAGGCCCAAGAGCCCATTGGTGAAGATATAGGCCAGCGGCGCCAGCACGCACAGCCCGCCGAAACCCAGCAGCATGGTCGGCAGCGACCAGTGCAGACCGTCGCTGAGATAGCGCATGCACAGGTACAGCGCGAACGCCGGTACGCCCCAGCGCACGCCGTGCAAGAAGCCGACTACGCCAGGCACGATATCGGGGGCGATGCCCATCGGGACAAGTAGGCTAGGTACTAGCGAAAGTAGGCCCAGCAAGACCAACCCAAGCGCCAGCGCCAACCACAGTGATTGCCGGAACAGTGGGCCGATTTCGTGGCGCTTACCCGCGCCATCAAGCTGCGATACCGCCGGTGGCAGCGCCATCAGCGTGCCCATCGGGGCCAGCATCGGCAGCCAAAACAGCGCCGCGCCCACCGACACAGCGGCAAGCGTGGCCGTGCCGTGGTGACCGGCCACCATCGCATCTACCAGCCCCACTAAGCCGTGTGACAAATGGCCGGCCGCAAGCGGCGCCGCCAGACGCAGGGTGCGTCCAGCCTCGTGGAGGAAGGGATGGCGAGATGGGCTATTCATGGCAGAAGAGGCGCGAACAAATCAGCGCGAAGCAGGCCATCTTAGCGGGCGCTAAATGAACATAGTAAGACGCGTTCAGCGCTGTAGCCGTGCCTGCAACCATGCGGCGCGCTGCGCGGGGTGCTGCGCCAATAGGCGGGTACGGAACTGAGCGCGCGCTTCCGGGGGGGTCGTTTGTGCTAACCGCGCAAGCGTTTCCAGCTCGTCTGGCGAGAGACTACGCAAAAGCTGTAGCAAGGCGTTGCGTTCTGCTGGCGCAATATAAGTGAATAGTGCAGCGATGCGCGGCCATGCACGCCCCAGTTGCGGGCCAAGATGCCAGCCGCGATGCGCGTCAAACGGGAGCTGCGCGTAGCGCTGCAGCAGCGCCTGTCGCTGAGCATCAGTGAGCGCAGCAAAACGGGTGGCCTCGTCGCACAGCTGCTGGCGTTCGGAATCACTGAGCTGCTGCCACTGCGCCCATGCGTCGCGTAGCTGGATGCGCTGCACTGGCGGTGCAGGCCAAGCGGGCAGGGCGGGGGGCCATGGCGTAGTTCTGGCGGCAGCCTCTACGCCAGCAGCGGGCTGCGCGGGGTCACCTGCCTCAACGCTGAGCCACGCCAGTAGCGGTAGTTGCAGCGCAAGACGCAATTCCTGCGGCGCAACGAGCATGGCGCGGTCTGGATCAAGTGTCGCGTCATTCGGATCAAACCGCGCCTTCGGGTTCGTCTCAGGGAGCGGCTGTTGTTCGAAATTAGGAAACCAGCTGTCCTGCAGCCGATGCTGGCGCTGGGTATTAATGAAAAATGTCGCCAAAAATGCGGCGGCCAAGAGCCCCAGCGCCAGCCAAAGCCAGCGCAGTGAACGCGCTTGCGGGTGGGGCGGCGCGGTTCGGCGCGGCGGTTCGGCGGTATTGGCACTTACGGCGGGCGCTGTCGTGGGGGCGTCTGGCAGCTTGTCGAGCGCGCGCTGCGCGGCGGCGCTCCATGCGCGCCAAACGTCTAAATCGGGTTGGCCCAATGCACTTTTTGGCAGCGCCTCGCGGATACGCTGCTGGTAGTGGGCAACATCAATCCCTAGCGCACCGGCCGCGTCGGCTTCCTGCAGCGCCGCCACAAGATGCAGCAGCACGGCGGCGCGCTGCGTGGGAGGTAGGCGCGTAACCCCCGGCAGGGGGCTGTGTGAACCGGCTTCCTGCCGCCCCATCGCTGGGGTAGAGAGGAGCAGCCGCCAAAACTGCAGTGGCCACTGCGGGATCGGCCATTTGTCGGCATCTTGCGTAAACACCCGCACGGCTACTACGACGGCCTTATGGGCCGATTCCATGTCGCCGGTTTGGATGCTGGCGAGCAGTTGGGCGCGGCGCTCCACTCCGCGTAAGAAGGCGGAAATCGCTGCCGACTGGGGAGGCGGAGAGGCGGTTTGAGTCATGGCAGGCGCTTGATCACGCGTCATCTTAACGCGTGATGCGGCGATTGGCCTTTGCAAAAACGGGTGGGGAGGTCGGAAAAAAATTGTGAAAAATGGCTTGACGGCGCGGGCAACTTCGGCTCCGCAAACTGTGACGCGGGTTGTGGGTAATTTCGGTTGTTCACAGCCTGCATAAAACGGCTGGTGGATGCTGCGCCGCATAAAAAACCCCGTCTGTGAATCTTTGTTCCACAGATATGTATTTGATTAAAAAGGATAAAATACATATGGCGAAAAAATCACCAGCATTGCTGGAGTGAGAGATTTCGCCCGTTTGCATGGGCTGTTCGCGGCTCATACACAGACTTATCCACAGGGCGTGTGAATAAGTTATTTTTCCTTTCTGCCCCGTAACTTAGCGGCATTTCGTGAATATCTTTGCAAAAGTGTTGGGTAAGCGAGGTAGGTCGGCTTCATAATCGCGCTTGACGAACCCCGCTTTTGCCGCTCCCGTATGGAAACACAGGCGAGCGGCGTGGTTTAGTTGTGCACAGCGGCATCTGAGCGTCTGTCAAGCTCGGGTGTGGTCTTTTAGAGCGTGGATAATTCGGCTGCTCAAAATGTAAGTGATTGAATTTATTAACCATGACAACGATGGCCATTTTTTCGCCAAAGTGTCGAAGTGTGTGCTAGTACGCTGTTTTATTCTGTTCATCTTCCACTGATGCACAGAGTTATGCACAGGTTGTGTGGATAAGCCTTGAACTGTTGCAATAACAACTACTTGCCGGATTTTTAGTGAAAATCGCTCAATGTGTGCGCGCAAGATCCGCAAGAAGTTTGGGTGGCACCGTTAGACTGCATCCATGATGTCTGCACTCTCCTGCCTGCGCGTTGCCTTGCCGCTGCCGCTGCCGCGCCTGTTCGATTACCTGCCCCCGCAGGGGCTTAACGCCGATGCGGTAGCCGTGGGGCAGCGCGTGCAGGTGCCGTTTGGCAACCGCACGCTGTGCGGGCTGATGGTGGGGCATGCGCAAGCCGCGCCCGAGCTGGCGCTGAAGGAGGCGCTGGCGGTGCTCGACCCTGAGCCGCTGCTGCAAGGCGAGCTGCTGGCTTCCTTGCGCTGGTTGGCGGGCTATCTGCATGCACCGCTGGGCGAAGTGCTGGCGGCGGCGCTCCCCGCGCTACTGCGGCGCGGCGAACCGCTACCGGAAGTCGCCCGCTATGGCTGGCAGCTCAATGAGGCTGGCCGCACCGCGCTGCCGTCTATGCGCGCGGGCAAGCCCAAGACGCTGGCCCTGCAGCTGGACGCGCTGGTGGCGGAAGACGAGCTGGACGCCGTAAGCCCCGGCTGGCGCACGCCGCTGCGCACGCTGCGCGAACGCGCTCTAGTGGAGCGCTGCGCCTTGCCCACATCGGCGGTGCGGCCGCCCTTTCTGCCAAATGCGGCTTTCGCCCCGAATACCGAACAGCAAGCGGCTATCGATGCGATCTGCGCGACCGATGGTTTTGCCCCGTTCCTGCTTGATGGCGTCACCGGCAGCGGCAAGACCGAGGTCTATCTGCAGGCGATCGCCGATTGTCTGGCGCGCGGCAAGCAGGCCTTGGTGCTGGTGCCGGAAATTGGGCTGACTCCGCAGGCGCTGGCGCGGTTCCGCGCCCGCCTTGGCGTGCCGATACATGCCCTGCATTCGGGTCTGAACGATGGCGAGCGCGCCGCGGTCTGGCTGCAGGCCGCCAACGGGCAGGCGCGGGTGATTGTGGGCACGCGTTCGGCCGTATTCGTGCCGCTGCCGGAGGCGGGCCTAGTCGTAGTGGATGAAGAACACGACGGCAGTTACAAACAGTTCGATGGCATCCGCTATCACGCCCGCGATTTCGCGCTGGTGCGGGCCAAGGCGCTGGGCGTGCCGATTGTGCTGGGCAGCGCCACCCCCGCACTGGAAACCCTGCATCAAGCGCAAATTGGCCGCTATACCCATCTACGTCTGCGCCAGCGTGCCGGGCAGGCGTTGCCGCCACTGGTGCGGGTGTTGGACGTGCGCAAACGGCCGCTGCAGGCGGGGTTATCGGATGATGCATTAGGCGCGATCACGGCCGCGCTGGCGGCGGGCGGGCAGGTGCTGGTATTCAAAAATCGGCGCGGCTATGCGCCGGTACTGCTCTGTCACGACTGCGGTTGGAGCGCGCACTGCCCGCGCTGCAGCACGCCAGAACGCCCCACCGCGATGACCGTACACGCCCACGGCAAGCGCCTGCAGTGCCACCACTGCGGGACGCGTCGCCCCGCGCCGCTGGCCTGTCCCGATTGCGGCAGCCTCGCCTTGCAGCCTCAAGGCAATGGCACAGAACGTATCGAAGAGGCGCTCTGTGAGCGGTTTTCTGGTGTTCCGGTGATCCGCATCGACCGCGCCAGTAGCGGCCACCGCGATGCCTTGCAGAAACACTTTGAACGGCTGGGCAACCAGCCTGGCATTTTGATCGGCACCCAGATGCTGGCTAAGGGCCACGACCTGCCCAACCTCACCCTAGTGGTGGTGGTCGGCATCGATGAAGGGCTGTTCTCGGCCGACTTTCGCAGCGGTGAAAAACTGGCGCAATTGCTCATTCAAGTGGCCGGCCGTGCCGGGCGCGCGGAAAAGCCCGGCACGGTGCTGCTGCAGACCCATCATCCCGACCACCCCCTGCTGCAAACGCTTGTGCAGGGCGGCTACCACGCCTTTGCCCGTGCAGAACTGAGCCAGCGCGAAATGGCCGGGTTTCCGCCGTTTGCGCATCTGGCCCTGCTACGCGCCGAGGCCCAACACACCGAACCACCGCAGCAGTTTTTGCAGATCGCCAAAACCATGTTGGATGAACGCCACATGGAGGCGCTGGGCCCGCTGCCCGCACCGATGCCGCGTCGCGCAGGTTATGTGCGGGCGCAGCTGATCGTATCCTCGCCGCAGCGGCGCGCATTGCATGCCGCGCTCAATGTAGTTCTGCCTGTTTTGTATGCTGCACCTGAATCGCGCAAGCTGCGCTGGTCGCTGGATGTGGACCCGCAGGATCTGTATTGAGCGACAATAAGCCCCCCAAATTTATTTTCAAGCCTCGTGACCAACCAACTCGAACAGCTCCGCCAGCACTCCGTCGTGGTCGCCGATACCGGCGATATCGAGGCCATTGCCCGCTTCCAGCCGCAAGACGCCACCACCAACCCGTCGCTGCTACTGAAGGCCGCTGCACTCCCAGCCTATGCCGAGCATATCGAGGCCGCAGTGGCTGCAGCCAGTGGCAATGACAAGGTGAGCGATGCCGGTGACCGTCTCGCGGTGGCTATCGGTGGCGAAATTTTGAAGCTGATTCCGGGCCGCATCTCCACCGAAGTGGATGCGCGGCTGAGCTTCGATACCGAAGCCACGATTGCAAAAGCGCGCAAGCTGGTGGGCCTGTATGCCGAGGCCGGAATCGGTACCGACCGGCTGTTGATCAAAATTGCCTCCACCTGGGAAGGCATCCGCGCCGCCGAAGTGCTGGAACGCGAGGGCATTCACTGCAACCTGACCCTGCTGTTCTCGTTCGCCCAGGCTGTGGCCTGCGCCGAGGTCGGCGTGTACCTGATCTCGCCCTTCGTCGGCCGCATCCTCGACTGGCATCTGGCCAATGGCATGGCCAAGCCCGCTAGCGCGCAGGACGACCCCGGCGTGCAGTCGGTGAGCCGCATTTGGAATTACTACAAGCAGCACGGCTACCAAACCGTGGTGATGGGCGCGAGCTTCCGCAATACCGGTGAAGTGCTGGCGCTGGCTGGCTGCGACCGCCTGACCATCTCGCCCGAGTTACTGGGCGAATTGGCGCAAACCGAAGCACCGTTGGTGCGTGCGCTGAATGATGATGGGGCGCGCAGCGAGCGCCCGACCGCACTCAGTGAAGCCGCGTTCCGCTGGCAGCACAACGAAGACGCGATGGCGACAGAAAAACTCGCCGACGGCATTCGCAAATTTGCAGTGGACCAAGGCAAGCTGGAAGCCTTGTTGGCGGCGAAGTTGGGTTGATGCAATGAGTATCGGAAGCGAGTGGGTGCAAGCCTTGTTGCTCGCTTTCGACTTGCTGGGCACCTTCGTGTTCGCACTCAGCGGTGGCCTGTTGGCGGTGCGCAAACGGCTGGATCTGTTCGGTGTACTGGTGCTGTCCTGTGCGGCCGCGGTGTCTGGCGGTATTGTGCGCGACGTTTTGATTGGCGCGCATCCACCCGCTTCGTTGGCCGACTGGCGCTATCTGGTCACAGCGATGCTGGCGGGGCTCGCCACCTTCCGCTGGCACGCGCACATCGAGCGCCTGCGCAACCCAGTGCAATTATTCGACGCCGCCGGGCTGGCCCTGTTCGCCGTACTGGGCACCGGCAAGGCATTGGCATTTGGTCTTTCCCCCTTCGCCGCGATGCTGTTGGGCATGGTGACAGGCATCGGCGGCGGTATCGCCCGCGACGTACTGGTGGCGCGCATCCCGGTGGTGCTGCAGGCCGAACTCTATGCCGTGGCCGCGCTCGTGGGCGGCGCTATCGTAGCGCTGGCGGCCATATTCAACCTGCCGCAACACCCGGCCATGGTGCTGGGCGCACTGGCCTGTTTTGGCCTGCGTTACTTCGCCCTGCGCCGCGGCTGGAGACTGCCGGTGGCAGGGGGATGAGTCATCAGGGGGCTTAATTTACTAAGGTTGTTGTTGCGTAGTGCGCAACATGATACAGTCACACCATGATCAAGTCCTTCCGGCATAAGGGCCTTCGCCGTTTGTTTGAGACAGGAAGCGCATCCGGCGTTCAAGCAAATCACGCCAAGCGCCTTCGCCTTCAACTCTCTGCACTCGACACGGCTCACGTCGTTGAAGACTTGGACATCCCAGGATTCAGGCTTCATCCGCTCAAAGGAGCAATGAAGGGACGCTGGTCAATCACCGTGAACGGGAATTGGCGCGTCACATTCGAGTTCAAGGATGGAAACGCATACGTGCTGGACTATGAGGACTACCACTAATGAGCATGCACAATCCGCCGCACCCCGGTGAGTTCATCTCCGGCATCTACCTTGAACCCAACAACATCAGCGGGCGTGAGCTCGCGGACAAGCTTGGCGTTGCCGCTTCCACGCTAAGCCGTGTTCTTAATGGATCCAGTCGCGTCACTCCTGAGATGGCCTTGCGTCTTTCCAAGGCAATCGGACGCAGCCCAGAGAGTTGGCTCGCCATGCAGGACGCTCACGACTTGTGGGTTGCACGCCAGCACGTTGACTTGCAAGGAGTGAGCAAACTCAGGTTAGCAGTGGCCTGATAGCTTAGGTTGGCGCCGCCTCGCGGCGTCAGGTAGCGTTATTTTTGATGTGTAGATGTCTGGATGGGGTGGTTCACTTTTTTGGCAGCCGCTTTAGTTGGCTTGGCTTTAACATAAACAATCTTGCCCAATTTCTTTATTTCGAATGCTTCAGTGGCTTCAACCAAACTGCTCAGATTGGGGTAGCCGTAATTCCGGGCATCGAAGGATCCGCGATTAGCGATGTAGCTGCCGACCATGCCAAGGGGCGACCATCCGTCATCTGCTTTTGCTGTTTCAACGACGCTGCGCAAAAGGTTGAGAAGTGCAGTGTCTTGTCGTAGTTGGATGGAAGTCTTTGGGAGCAGTACAACCGCGGCCTCGTCAGGCTTACCGTTTTCAGAAAGCATTGGCTCATCTAAGTACAGAAAAGTTGAGCACGCGTTTGTGAATGGTTTAGGAGCTTGGTGGGCTCCGAAACCAAAAACGCGCATATTCTGCGCACGCAAGCGCATCACGAGCGGTGTAAAGTCAGCGTCGCTAGATACAATGGCGAATGCGTCGAACTGCCCGCTATGCAGTAAATCCATAGCATCGACCACGATTGCCATATCCGATGCATTTTTTCCTTTGCTGTATGCAAATTGTTGAATGGGCTGAATAGCGTTTGGGTGAAGGGCTTCCTCCCACTTCTGAAGATTGCTGCTTTTCCAATTACCGTAAGCTCGTCGAACGTTGGCAATGCCATGCCGCGAAAGTTCGCTTAACACAACTTCGATTTTTGTTGCTGGGGCATTATCGGCATCAATGAGCAACGCTATGCGCATTACAGAATCCATTTGTAATTTCCGAGCAGTTTTGAGAGCAGCCTAGCAGACTAAAACAAAAACAGCCCGGATCGCTCCGGGCTGTGTAGGGTCGCATCGTTGCGCTCGTGGCTTACGCCGCAAACAGCGCCTTCATTTTCTTCAGTGCGCCCGCTTCGATTTGGCGGATGCGTTCGGCGGAAACGCCGTATTCGTCGGCCAATTCTTGCAAGGTGACTTTGCTGTCTTCATCCAGCCAGCGGCGGCGGATGATGTCGCGCGAGCGGGCGTCCAGCTTGGCTAGGCCTTCGCGTAATACGTCCAGTTGGTCTGCTTCGCTATCGGCAGATTCGTAGTTGGCAGCGGGGTCGGCATCGTGGGCGACGAGGTAGCTGACCGGGGCAGGGGGGGCGTGGTCGTCGTCGCCATCATCCGGCGCGTCGAAGCCGATATCGCGGCCGGATAGACGCGCTTCCATCTCCAGCACTTCGCGCTCGGAGACGTTGAGGTCTTTTGCCACGGCACTCACTTCAGCGGCATTCATCCAACCTAGGCGGGTTTTGCTTTTACGTAGGTTGAAGAACAGCTTGCGCTGCGCCTTGGTGGTGGCGACCTTGACGATGCGCCAGTTCTTGATGATGAAGTCGTGCATTTCGGCACGAATCCAGTGCACCGCAAAGCTCACCAAACGCACACCGACGCTGGGGTCAAAACGCTTGACCGCTTTCATCAGGCCGATATTGCCTTCTTGGATCAAATCACCCAATTGCAGGCCGTAGCCGCTATAGCCGCGTGCCACATGCACCACAAAGCGCAGGTGCGAAATGATCAGCTCTTGCGCGGCGGCGATGTCGTTTTCTTCGTGCAGACGCACGGCGAGCGCGTGCTCTTCTTCCGCCGTAAGCACGGGGATCTGGTGCACGCCGCTGATGTACGCCTCCAGCGAACCCAGCGCGCTGGGGATCGGTAGATTATTGGCAACAAGCGCGGTTGACGTCATTGTAATTTCCCTCATACGCGTGATTCTAGCAGTTGCAAGGTTTGACTGCTAACGATGGAAAGAGTTCCTTTTTGTTCCATTCATGGAACAATCCCCTCCGCCTAGCTAAGTAAGCGCGCATCCCCGTCAATAGACTGTGAGGGCGATTTAGGGCGAATCCAAGTGCTGCGGCAACGACCAATCAATGGGGCGTTGCCCCGTGCGAACGAGATACTGGTTGGCCGCAGAAAAATGCTTGCAGCCTAAAAAACCACGGTGCGCCGACAGCGGCGAGGGGTGCGGGGCTTTCAGTACGCGATGGCGCGAGGTGTCGATCACCGCACCCTTTTTCTGCGCGTAGCTGCCCCACAGCAAAAACACCAAGCCTTCGCGTTCGCGGTTGAGCACATCCACGACGTGGTCGGTAAAGCCTTCCCAACCCTTGCCTTGATGGCTGCCGGGCTTACCGTCTTCCACCGTCAAAACGCTGTTGAGCAGCAGTACGCCCTGCTGCGCCCAGGGCATGAGATAGCCATGGGTGGGGCGAATAAACCCCGTATCGGCTTCCAATTCTTTGTAGATATTGAGCAGCGAAGGCGGCACCGCCACGCCGGGCCGCACCGAGAAGCACAGCCCGTGTGCTTGACCGGGGCCGTGGTAGGGGTCTTGGCCGAGGATCACCAGCTTCACCGCGTTGAACGGCGTGGCATTGAATGCGGCGAAGATATCTTTGCCCGGTGGGTAGATCGCCGCGCCAGCCGCTTTGCGTTGGCGCAAAAATGCAGACAGATGCTGCATGTCCTCGCGTTCAAACCAATCGCCAATGCGCGCTTTCCAGCTGGGCTCCAATTGCAGCGCTGCCATCAGATCACGCCGCGTTTTTTCTCGAACAGGAAATACGCCACGCCCAGTGCCGCGCCGATGCCCAGCGAGAGCGGCCAGCCCAGCGGGCTGAGCCATTTCACAAGGCCAGCCAAGATCAAGCCAAGGATGACGAACTGCGAATAACGCCAGCGGCTTTCACGAAAGCTCTTCATCTCGGTCATGGCTTTAGACCTTGTAGCCGGTGTGGATGGCGACGATGCCTGCGCTCATATTGCGGAAGCTGCAGCGCGCAAGGCCGGCGGCTTCCATCATCGCCTGCAGTTCGCGCTGCGGTGGATGCTTGCGAATGGATTCGGCAAGGTACTGGTAGCTTTCGGCATCGCCTGCAAACAACTTGCCTAACTTAGGCAGCACTTTGAACGAATGGAAGTCGTAGATCGGCTTGAACCAGTCGGGCTGCACTTCCGAGAACTCCAGCACCCGCACCTGCCCACCGGGGCGCAGTACGCGCGCGATCTCGCGCAGCGCGGCGTCTTTGTCGGTGACGTTGCGCAGGCCGAAGGCCATGGTCACCAGATCGAAGCTGGCATCCGGGAACGGCAGCGACTGCGCATTGCACTGCACGTAGTCGAAGCCGCGGACGTTGCCGCGGTTGGTCATACGGTCGCGGCCCACGCGCAGCATGTCGCCATTGATGTCACCTAATACCAATGTGCCTGCGTCGCCCACGCGGTCTTTGAGTAGCGCGGCGATATCGCCAGTGCCGCCGGCCAGATCCAGCACGCGGTCGCCCTTGCGCACTTGACAGGTGGCCACGAAGAAGCGCTTCCACAGCCGGTGGACGCCCAGCGACATGGCGTCGTTCATCAAGTCGTACTTGCCCGCCACCGAAGAAAAGACCTCCGCCACCAGCTTTTGTTTTTCAGCGGTGGGAACGTCACGGTAGCCGAAGTGGGTGGTGCCAGAGTCGTCATGTGCGGTTGTCATGCGGGGATTATCGCATTCAACGGCGCATGGCGATCAAAATGCAGAAGACGCATGCGACACTGTAGGCATGCACGCAACCACCATCACCGTATTCGACACCCCTTGTATCCGCCTTGAAGCAGAAGGTGCCAGCGCGTTGGTGGCGCTGCACGGTGCGCACGTTTTATCGTGGGTACCCGTGGACGGCCGTGAGCGTTTGTTTCTTAGCGAGCGCAGTCGTTTTACCGAAGGCGCTTCCATTCGTGGCGGCATTCCGGTGATCTTTCCGCAGTTTTCCGAGCGCGGGGCGTTTCGGCGTCATGGGTTTGCACGGCTGCGGCCGTGGCGCTTCGTGGGTGTGGAAGCGACGCAGGCGGTGTTCGAGATCAGCACGACGTCAGAAGATCGCGATTGGCCGTTTGCCAGCCTGATCCAATTACGCATTGCGCTTACGGCGACCCAGCTCGCGGTGACGCTTGTGGTTAAAAACAGCGGCACGGTGCCGTTTCACTTTACTGCCGCATTGCATACCTATCTGGCCGTCTCCGATAGCCGCAATGCGCAGCTAGAGGGCCTGCAAGGATGCGATTACGAAGACAGCGCCAATGGCGGCACCTTGCACCGGCAGAGTGATTACACGGTGATGTTTGAAGGTGAGACCGATCGCATCTACAGCGATGTGGTGGCACCCCTCGTGCTCACCGACGGTGCACACACACTTGAGATAAGCCAAGAAGGGTTCGGTGATGCCGTGGTCTGGAACCCCGGTGAGCGTTTGGCCGCAGGTATCGGTGATTTGGCCCCCGGCGACTGGCAACGCTTTATTTGCGTTGAAGCAGGGCAGGTGTTGCAGCCGGTGGTGCTTACTCTGGGTGAAACTTGGTGCGGTGTGCAGTGGCTAAACAGCGGGGTTTAGTAGTAGTCCTCTTCGCTCTGGTGGCGCACAGCGAGGATGGTGACGGTGTCTTTAGATGTAATTTCAAAGAGCAAGACATAGCCTGCGTGACCAAATGGCACTAAGAGCTCGCGCAGTAATGGGTGATCGCTATCCGCTCGACGGCAGCTCATTGGGAAGTCGGCGAGCAAGGTGTAAGCCTTTTCAATAGATTCACGCGCACGAAGCGCCGCAGAAAAGTCATGCTCGGCAAGAAATACAACTAAGCGCTCGAGATCATCTTGTGCGTTCCCAGAAATTTGGACGCGATACATTTAGGTGCGATGCTTCGTGCGAGTCTGATGCGATGCAAGAATGGCATCCAAACGGCCAAGTGATTCTTCTGCCGTGTAATACATTCCCGTTCGCTTCGTATCTTCAAGTGAGGCAAGTCCGCGTTTGATGAACTCATCGCGCAGCTGGCGGCTGCGCACCTGCTGGCGAACCGCAGCCTCAATAAATCCGGAAAGTGTTTCGCCGTTTTGCAGCAAATCCTCGGCCGCTTCACGCAGGGCTGGCTCAACGCGCAACGAGGGAAGGGTGGCGGTTTTCATGATGACGCCTCAAGATGCATTGCAACTGCAATGCATCTTGAGCGCTTGCCGCAAAAGCTGCAAGTGCAGCGCTTACTTCCGCATCGAACTGAAGAACTCGTCGTTGGACTTGGTGTTCTTCATCTTGTCGAGCAGGAACTCCATCGACGCGATCACGTTCAAATGCTGGCAGGGGAGCCAGCGTTTGGGCTAGTCAAAAATTACGCTAGGCTATAGGTCTTATCAATGGATTATGGGGAGAAGGGAATGCTCAAGATTTTCGTGCCACTACTCGCGCTGTTGTTAGCCCTGCCGACGTCTGCGCAAACCGCGCGGGCCGCACGAAAACAGGCGGAATCAAGTGTGCGCGTCACCGGAAATGTGGTGATTGGCACAGACGGTACGGTGCAAGAGCAAGCGCTAGAGACGCCGCTATCGCCCAAGCTGCAGGAGTTTGTTACGCAGGCGATTCAGCAATGGCGCTTTGAGCCGGTGAAGGTCGAAGGTGCAGTGGTGCGGGCGAAGGTGCCTATGTCGTTGCGGTTGGTTGCGCATCAAGCAGAGGATGGAAGTTTCAGTGTGCGCATCGTCGGCACGCACTTTGGTGCCGACTCGCCAGAAGGCCGCCCGAAACTGATTCCAAAAAACCCGCCCAAGTTTCCGGTCAACCTGATGCGTGCAGGCATTGGTGGGAAGGTGTTTTTGGTGGTGCAGGTTGGTGCAGATGGCAATGTGCGAAATGTGGATGCCGAGCAGGTCAATTTGTACGTGGCGGGCACGGAGCAGCAGATGCAGATCGTGCGCAAGCAGTTGGCCGATGCGTCAATTAGCGCAGCGCGGAAATGGAAGTTCACGCCACCAACGGAGGGGCCGGATGTGGGCAAAGAGAGTTGGCTGGCGCGCGTGCCGGTGTCATTCACAATGGGCAATGGTCGTTTGAAAGCGGGGCAATGGGAAACCTATATCCCCGGCCCTAGAAATGTGAATATCCCTTGGGCACAAGAAAAATTAAAGACCGCCGGAAGCCCGGATGCGTTGCCGAATAGCGGAGTGTTCTCGCTGGAGCAGGATGTCAAATTGCTGACGCCGCCAACGGCGTAATTGGTTCATTGAGATACAAAACGCCCCACAGTGATGCGGGGCGTTTTGTGTGCAGCGGAGTGATGCGCGCTTACTTCCGCATCGAACTGAAGAACTCGTCGTTGGACTTGGTGTTCTTCATCTTGTCGAGCAGGAACTCCATCGCCGCGATTTCGTCCATCGGGTGCAGCAGCTTGCGCAGGATCCAGATCTTCTGCAGCAGGTCGGGCTCGATCAGCAGGTCTTCGCGGCGGGTGCCGGACAGGTTCACGCCGATCGCCGGGTAGACGCGCTTCTCGGTGATGCGGCGGTCCAGGTGCACTTCCGAGTTGCCGGTGCCCTTGAACTCTTCGTAGATCACCTTGTCCATCGCGCTGCCGGTATCCACCAGCGCCGTCGCAATAATGGTGAGGCTACCGCCTTCTTCCACGTTGCGCGCCGCACCGAAGAAGCGCTTCGGCCGGTGCATGGCATTGCTGTCCACGCCGCCGGTCAGCACCTTGCCGGAGCTGGGCAGGACGTTGTTGTAGGCGCGGGCGAGGCGGGTGATCGAGTCGAGCAGGATCACCACGTCCTTCTTGTGCTCGACCAGGCGCTTGGCGCGCTCGATCACCATTTCCGCGACCTGCACGTGGCGCGCGGCCGGTTCGTCGAAGGTGGAGGAGATGACCTCGCCGCGCACGGTGCGCTGCATTTCGGTCACTTCCTCCGGACGCTCGTCGATCAGCAGCACGATCAGGTGCACGTCGGGGTGGTTGTAGGTGATGGCGCTGGCGATCTGCTGCATCATCATGGTCTTGCCGGCCTTCGGCGGGCTGACGATCAGGGCGCGCTGGCCCTTGCCCTGCGGAGCCATCAGGTCGAGGATGCGGCCGGTGATGTCTTCCGACGAACCATCGCCACGCTCCAGCTTGAAGCGCTTGCGCGGGAACAGCGGGGTGAGGTTCTCGAACAGGGTCTTGTTCTTCGACGCTTCGATCGGCTCACCGTTGATGGTGTCAACGATGTTCAGTGCAAAGTAGCGCTCGCCATCCTTGGGCCAGCGGATGCGGCCGGAGACGTGGTCGCCGGTGCGCAGGTTGAAGCGGCGGATCTGCGAAGGCGAGATATAAGTGTCATCCGGGCCGGCCAGGTAGCTGGCCTCGGCCGCGCGCAGGAAGCCGAAGCCGTCGGGCAGGATTTCCAGCACGCCGTCGGCCTGCACGCCTTCGCCGTGGCGGGCCAAAATCTTCAAGATGGCGAAGATGATGTCCTGCTTGCGCGCGCGCGCCACGCCTTCGGTGATCTGCAGCTGCTCGGCGATGTCGAGCAGGCGCGGGGCCGGCATTTTTTTCAAGTCCGACAGGGTGTACACCGGGAAACCTTCCGGCACCTGCGGGTGCGGGCGCGGTACGAAAGGTTCGTTGCCGCCTTCGTCGGACATGCCGCCGTCGCGATAGCGCTCACGTTGGCGGTCGCGACGGTTTTTGAAGCGCTCGCGGCGGCTTTGGCGGTGGTTGTTGTCGCGGTTATAAGGCTCGCCGTTGGCGTTGTCGCTGCCGTTATTGCCTTCTTGCGCAGCATCGCTGGCGCTTGCAGAAGCTTCCGATGAAGTGGGTTGCACAGACACGGCGGCTGGCGCTTCCACCACTGGCGGCGCTGCACTAGGCGCAGGCGCGGCTGGTGCAGAGACGGCAACGGGCGCTGCAGCAGGAGCGGGTGCAGCGGCTTCCGGCAGGGCGATTTCGGTTTGTTCGGGCTTACGCGGCTTGGCCACGCGGGGTTTGCGCACGCGCTTCTCGGCGACTTCGCCGGTGGCGTCGATGGTGGTATCGGACAAGAGAAAAATCCTCGCTTGCGTTGCAAGCGCCTGCAGCTGCAGGCGGGTAGGGAATTGGGAAATCTTCGTAATGAGAAGAGGGGGTTCGAGCCGTGGCACGCCCGATAGAGCGGCAAATCAGCGCCGAACAATGCCAACGCTAGCATTAGCGCGGCAGGCTGCGCAAGTGGCGGGGCGGTGAAGCCCGCGCCAAGCCTCCCCGGCCTTGCGCCGGGGTGACAGAAAAACCGGAATTTTAGAGAGCTTTATCCAGCATCTGCGCCAGCTGGGACTTGCCCACTGCACCGATCTGGGTGCCCTGCACTTGGCCGTTCTTGAATACCAGCAGCATGGGGATGCTGCGCACGTGGTACTTCAGCGCGGTCTGCTGGTTTTGATCCACGTCCACCTTCACCACCTTGGCTTTGCCGGCATATTCGGTGGCGAGCTGATCTAGCGCCGGGGCGATCATCTTGCACGGCCCGCACCATGGGGCCCAGAAATCTACCAGCACCGGCTGGTTGGACTGCAGAACGTGCTGGTCGAAATCAGCGTCGGTGGCGTGAATGACAGATTCGCTCATCTTAAAAGTCTCCAAAAGCTGCAAAGGCGCGGAAAGCCGCGCATGAATGGTAAACTGGGGGGATCTGCCCTGTATTTCAAGGCAATGTGCCGGGAACGACCAGCCCCGGAACCCTCCCGGCAGTCTGCGCGGCTGCCCCCCATTCAGACAAGAGGCGCAGTGCAACGCGATGTTTCATTCGCGCTGACGGTCGCGCCGAAGGCAGCCAAAATGTCAGATAAGCCGTTGACAGATCTTACTTTTTCTTCGTTTGCACTCGCTCCTGAGCTCGTTGCCGGGTTAGAAGGTGCGGGCTTCACCCGCTGTACCCCCATTCAGGCCATGACCTTGCCGGTGGCCTTGCCCGGCGGCGATGTCGCAGGCCAGGCACAGACCGGTACCGGCAAAACGCTGGCGTTCTTGGTGGCGGTTATCAATCGCCTGCTCACCCGTCCGGCGCTGGCCGAACGTAAGCCCGAGGACCCGCGCGCGCTGATCCTGGCCCCCACCCGCGAGCTGGCGATCCAGATCCACAAGGACGCGATGAAGTTCGCCTCCGACCTAGGCCTGAAGTTTGCGCTGGTGTATGGCGGCGTGGACTACGACAAGCAGCGCGAGCTGTTGCAAAAAGGCGCCGACGTCATCATCGCTACCCCCGGCCGCCTGATCGACTACGTCAAGCAGCACAAAGTGGTGAGCCTGCACGCCTGCGAAATGTGCGTGCTGGACGAGGCCGACCGCATGTTCGACCTCGGCTTCATCAAAGACATCCGCTTCCTGCTGCGGCGCATGCCCGAGCGCGGCACCCGTCAGACCCTGCTGTTCTCGGCCACGCTCAGCCATCGCGTGCTGGAGCTGGCCTACGAGCACATGAACGAGCCGCAAAAGCTCGTGGTGGAAACCGAACACGTTACGGCCGACCGCGTGCGGCAGAAGCTGTATTACCCCGCCGACGAAGAAAAACTGCCCCTGCTGCTGGGTCTGCTGTCGCGTAGCGAAGGCGCGCGCACCATGGTCTTCGTCAATACCAAGGCGTTTGTGGAGCGAGTGGCACGGGCGCTGGAGAAAGCGGGCTATCGCGTTGGCGTGCTATCGGGCGACGTGCCGCAGAAAAAGCGTGAGTCGCTGTTGAAGAAGTTTCAGGCTGGGCAATTAGAAATTCTGGTGGCCACCGACGTGGCCGCGCGCGGCCTGCATATCGATGGCATCAAGTACGTTTACAACTACGACCTGCCGTTTGATGCCGAGGACTATGTGCACCGCATCGGCCGCACCGCGCGGCTAGGTGAAGAGGGTGATGCGATCAGCTTCGCCTGCGAGCGCTATGCGATGAGCCTGCCCGACATCGAGGCTTATATCGAGCAAAAGATCCCGTCTGAGCCGGTGACGCAGGAGCTTCTCACTGCACTGCCGCGCCCCGAACGGCCGAAGCCGGTGGACACTGGCGATGACGACAGCATTGGCGAGATCTACAAGGAAGTGCGCGAAGCACGCGCTGCGGAGGATGAAAAACGTGGCGGTGGACGCAGTCGCAGCGGTGGGCGGCAAGCTGGCCCGCGTGGCGAAGGACGCAGCGGTGAGCGCCGTGGCCCGCGTCCGCCGCGCAAGCCGCGCCCAGAGGGGGCCGATGCCAGCGCCCATGCCGATACAAAATCGGCGCACACACAAACCGCATCGGCTGAAGGCGAGCGCCCCGAGCGCAAGCGCCGTCGCCGCGGTCGCCCGGTAGAGGGCGGTGAGACGCAGCAAACGGCACCAACAACACCGCAGTTCGTGCCTGCCAAGGCGGTGGGCAAGGGCGAATCGCCATCGCTGCTGCAGCGCATCGGCCGTGGCCTGCGCGCACTGGTGTGGCGCGGCCGCACCGGGCCGCACTGAGTTTCACGCTGAATTCTGCTGGCTCTATGAGTGGCCACGGGGGATACTGATGCTTCGTTCCCCCGCCAAGCATGCGCATGCCGACTCTTCGCTTCGATAACGTCAGTAAGCAATACCCTGGAGGGCGGGTCGCGCTCGATGGCGTGAGCTTTGCTATCGATGCGGGCGAAATGCTGTTTGTCACCGGCCATTCGGGTGCGGGGAAAAGCACCATACTGAAGTTGATTCAGCTCGCCGAGCGCCCCAGCCGTGGCGCGGTGCTGTTTGCCGACCGTAATTTGGCGACGGTGCGCGGTGGACGCATCGCCGGGCATCGCCGCGACGTGGGTGTGGTGTATCAAAATCACCAGCTACTTACCGACCGCAGTGTGGCCGACAACGTGGGCCTGCCGCTGCTGCTGCGCGGAATGAAGCGCGCAGAAATAGGTAAGCGGGTGCGTTCGGTATTGTCGAAGTTAGGGCTTGAAGCGCGGGCAAATGCGCTGCCAACGCAGCTTTCGGCAGGCGAGCAGCAGCGCGTGGGAATCGCGCGCGCGGTGGTGGCCGAGCCGAAGCTGCTGATTGCCGATGAGCCCACCGGAAACTTGGACCCCACGCTATCGGCAGAGATCATGGCACTGTTCGCTTCGTTGCCGGAACGCGGCACCAGCGTGTTGATTGCTAGCCACGACCTTGGCTTGGTGAAGCGCATGCGCAAGCGCGTATTGGTGCTCGACCACGGGCAGTTGCTCGACGATATTTCACCGGAGGATTTGGCCGATGAATGAGCGCAAGGACACAGCTCATGCTGGCCCTGTCGGCGCTTGGGTAGCGCACCACGGCTACAGCGTTGTTGCGAGCTTGGGCCGCCTGCTGCGTCGCCCCGGTGCTACCTTGCTGACCGTCGGTGTCATGGCGCTAGCCTTGGCATTGCCACTGGGGTTGTGGGTGCTGCTGCAAAACCTGCAGCCACTCGCAGGACAGGTGCAAAGCTCGCGTGAGGTTGCGCTGTTTTTGAATCCCGATGTGGACAGCGCACGTGCGCAGGCGATAGAAAAAACGCTGAGTGCACGTGAGGACGTGCAAAGCGTCGAACTGGTGACGCCCGAACAGGCATTGACCCAGATGCGGCAGCGCGATGACCTCGCCGCTGCGATCGACGCATTGGGCGCTGACACCGCGCAGGCCGCGTTGCCGAATGTGCTGCGTTTGGTGCCCAAAGGCGATGAACAAGCGCTGGTGACTGCAGTGCAAGCTCTGCCGGAAGTGGCGCAGGTGCAGTACGACGCGCGTTGGCGGCAGCGCCTGCACGCATGGCTGCAATTGGGGCAACGTCTGGCGCAAGTGTTGATGCTCACACTTGGGCTGGGCGCGCTTTTGGTGGTGGGCAATACCGTGCGGCTGGACGTGCTGTCGCGGCGCGAAGAAATCGACGTGTTGCAATTGCTGGGCGCCAGCGACGGCTTCGTGCGTCGCCCCTTTCTGTATCTTGGTGCGTGGTACGGCGTGCTGGCAGGCGGCATTGCGTTGGGCGTCTTGGCGCTGGTACGGCTGGCGCTACAAGCGCCGCTGGCCACCCTCGCTGAGCGCTATGGAAGCACCTTTGCGCTACACGGCCTGCCGCCTGCGCAGGCCTTTGCCGTTGTAGTAGGTGCGGGGCTGCTGGGATGGCTAGGCGCAAGCTTGGTAACCGGGCATCATCTGCGCAAGCTGCGCCCATAGGAGGGGTGAGATGGCCGATAAACACGATCTTCGCCATGTGGTCAGCGACGCCCCGCGGGTGATGGTGGCCGATGGCAGCAAACTGGTGCGCAAACTCATTGGCGACACCTTGAAAAAAGAGCTGCCCGATGCGGAAATCATTGGCTGTGGTGATATTGCCGAAGCGCGCTTAGCCTTGGCAGAAGGTGCGGTGGATTTGGTCACCACGGCGCTGGTGCTGCCCGATGGCGACGGCCTCACCCTTGCGCGCAGCGTGCGCGAGGCGGCTGGGCAAAGCTACGTGCCGGTGATTGTAATTTCTGGCAGTGCGCAAGAAGCACTTGAGGCGCGCGCCTTCAGTGAAGACATCACCGATTACTTCGATAAGTCATTAGGGCAGGCGGCGCTCGCGGCGTTCATTCGTGGCTATGTGCATCCCGCGCCGATCGAGGGCGCGCGCGTGCTGTATGTGGAAGACAGTAAAGTGGTGGCAGTGGCCACCAAGCGCATGCTGGAACGCCACGGCATGCAGGTGCAACACTTCTTGACCGCCGAAGATGGGCTGGAGCATCTGCACAAATTCTTTGGCCGCGACGATGGCGACGTGGGCGCAGATTTGGTGCTCAGTGACGTGTATCTGAAAGGTGCGCTCAGCGGACAAGACCTGCTCAACCAGTTGCGCGGAGTGTTTGGTTACGGCAAGCGCCGTTTGCCGATGGTGATGATGACTGGTGACGATAATCGCGACAACCAAGCGCGCCTGCTGCGTGAAGGGGCGAATGATCTGGTACTCAAGCCCATTGAAGAGCGTTTACTGGTCACCAAGATTTTGTTTCAGTTACGCCTTTCAAAAATGGGCTGAATGGGGCGCTGGGCGTTAAACTCGACACTTTCCGTCGTTAGGTTGATGTCTCATGCGCCACCTGCTTTTGTCTGTTTCCATTGCCGCCGCGCTTGGCGTGGGCCTTGTCGGCTGCCAGGGTAGCCAAGCTCCAGAAGCCGCTCAGTCGGCCGCCGCTGCGCCTGCGGCCAGCGCGGAGAAGATCGTGGATGAACATTCCTATGCACAGCCCGAAAAGGTGCGCACTACCGATATCGCGCTGGATCTGGCGGTCAATTTCGATCAAAAAACCATTAGCGGCACCGCGACCTACAGCTTGGATTGGGTTGATCAAAAAGCGACCCAACTGGTATTGGATACCCGCGATCTCACCATCAATAAGGCCGAAGGCGAAACCGCCGATGGCAAGTGGGAGCCCTTAAAGTTCGCCCTGTCGGATAAAGACAAGGTGCTGGGCAGCGCGCTGACCATCGAAACACCCAATCGCCCAGCCAAAGTGCGGGTGACCTATGTCACCTCGCCGGAGGCTTCAGGCCTGCAGTGGCTCGCCCCGGCGATGACCGAAGGCGGCAAACAGCCGTTTATGTTCAGCCAGTCGCAGCAGATCCATGCGCGTTCGTGGGTGCCGCTGCAAGACACGCCGCAGGTGCGTTTCACCTATAGCGCGCACGTCACCGCGCCGAAAGACGCCATGGTGCTGATGAGCGCCGATAACGATCCAAAGGCGGCGCGCGATGGTGACTACAGCTTCAAGATGCCGCAAAAAATCCCTTCGTATTTGATGGCGATTGCGGCCGGCGATTTGGTGTTCAAACCCATTTCCGAACGCAGCGGCGTGTGGGCTGAACCGGCGATGGTGGATAAGGCCGAAGCCGAATTCGATGACACCGAAAAAATGATCGACACCGCAGAAAAGCTGTACGGCCCGTACCGCTGGGGTCGCTATGACCTCTTGGTGCTGCCGCCGTCCTTCCCTTATGGCGGTATGGAAAACCCACGCCTCACCTTCGCCACCCCCACCGTGATCGTGGGCGACAAATCGCTGGTCTCGCTGGTGGCGCACGAGCTGGCGCATAGCTGGTCGGGCAACTTGGTGACGTTCGCCACCGACAAAGACAGCTGGCTCAACGAAGGCACCACCACCTACGTGCAAAGCCGCATCACCGAAGCCCTGTACGGCCGCGATATGGCCGATATGGAAGAGGTGATCGACCGTGATGAGCTTAAATCTGAGTTCAAGCAGATCGACCCTGCATTGCAGCGCCTATCGCTCAAGCCCGGCACGCTAGCCAACCCCGACGACCAGTCGAGCGCGACGGTGTATGTGAAAGGGGCGTGGTTCCTGCAGTTTTTGGAGAAAAAATTTGGCCGTGATGTGTTCGATCCGTGGCTGAAGAGCTATTTCGATCACTTCGCCTTCCAAAGCATCACCACGAACCAGTTTCGCGACTATCTAAAAGCGAATTTGATCGACAAACATCCGGGCGTGGTGTCGATGAAGGAGGTCGATCAGTGGTTGTATGAACCTGGGATTCCGGCCGGTGCGCCGCAGGTATTGTCGGGTAAGTTCAGCACGGTGAATGCGGCGCGTATCGCTTGGCAGGGCAGCGCCAAACTGCCGGATAAGAGCATTACCGATGTGTGGAGCACGCAGGAATGGGTGCACTTCATCGAAGGCATGCCGGAAACACTCAAGCCCGAACAACTGGCGCAGTTGGATGCCGCTTATCACTTCACTGGCACGCCCAATGGCGAGATCGCGATGCGCTGGTATCCCTTGGCCGAACGCAGTGGCTATGCCGCGGCGCGTGAGGATATGGGTAAGTTCTTGGAGCGAGTGGGCCGACGCAAGTTGATCCTGCCGATCTACAAAGCATTGGTCGCAACACCGGACGGCTTGGCGTTTGCGGAAGCCGTGTTTGCCAAGGCTAAACCGGGCAGTCACCCGATTACCGCAGGTTCGGTTGAGGGCATCTTGGCGGAAGCCAAGGCGAAAGCACCTGCCGCAGCCCCAGCGCCGGCGGCGAACTAAGAGGCGGTTATGCACAAACACATCGCCTTCGCTGTCGCCATTGGTCTCACGCTCGTAGCCTGCAAAGGCGAAGACCCCGAAGCTGCCGCGCGCGCGGCAGCGGCGCCGGTGGCGGCGCAAGAGCAGGCGGCGGAGGCGATGGAAAAGCAGTTCGATGCAGCGGTAGCGGCGAGCAACTGGCGTCTGGCCAAGGGCTATGGCGATGTGCTGCAAATGGATCACCCCGGTACGACCGCCGCCGACCGGGTGAAAGGTAAGCTCGCCGACGTGCAGGCCAAGGCCGCCGCCGAAGGCGAGCAGCAGCGGTTAGAGGCGCTATGGTCGTATGGCGACGTACCTGCGCCGGGTGGGCGTCAGTTATCGGCGTCGATCTATGCAGAAAAAGAAGTGGCTGTGGATGGCAGTGGTGAAAAGCCGGTGCAGCTGATTTTTCGCGATCATCCCGAATGGGGGCGCAGTAGCTACCTGGTGCTCAAGGCTGGGGATTTCGATTGCTATAAAGGCTGCAAGCTGAAGGTCACGCTGGATGGTAAAACCTATACGCTGCCCGGAACACGGCCCAAGACCGATGAGGCCATTGCCATGTTTATCGATGACCATAAGCAGTTATGGAAATTGGCCAAAACCGGCAAGCAGCTCACTATTGAATTCCCCACCAAACAAGTGGGCAAGCGCAGTGCTACGTTTGAAGTGGGTGGGCTAAAGCCTGCGCATTTGCCAAAGTGGAATTGATCGTTGTGACATAAGGCGTAGCTGCCCGGCGATGTTTGGCGCTCCCGCTGCCAAGGGTAGCGCCGCTCGGGCTTCGCTTCCGGCTACGAATCGCGGCCGCGCGCCATCCATGGCGCGCTCGCTACCCTTGGCAGCGTGAACGCCAAACCCAAATTTCAGGTGCGTGATATCGAGCTATGCCAGCGCGTAACCAAACTGCTGGCGGAACTGTTCGGAGAACTCTTCGTAATCGAAACGCTGGTTCTGGGTGCCGGGGTGTTCCACTTTGAGCGCGCCCATCAAGTTACCCATGCGGCCGATGGTCATCCAGTCGTAGCCCTTTTCGATACCGAAAATCAGCCCGGCGCGGAAGGCATCGCCGCAGCCGGTGGGGTCGGTGATGCGGCGCTCGTGCGCCGGTGGCACTTTGTGTAGCTGGCCGTCGGCGTGAATTTCCGCACCCTTCGGGCCGCGTGTCACGATGTAGGCCTTGACCTTACTGGCAATGTCTTCGGCACTCCAGCCGGTGCGTTCTTGCAGCAGGTTGGATTCGTAATCGTTGACGCACACATAGTTGGCCTGTTCGATAAAAGCGCGCAATTCCTCGCCATTGAACAGCGGCATGGCTTGGCCGGGATCGAAGATGAAGGGAATACCCGCTTCCGAAAACTCTTTCGCGTTCTGGATCATGCCCTCGTAGCCGTCTGGGCTGACGATGCCGATGGTCACGCCCGGCACGTCTTTAACGTGGTTTTCATACGAACGCATCATCGCGCCCGGATGGAAGGCGGTGATCTGGTTATTGTCGTGATCGGTGGTGATAAACGCCTGCGGGGTGAACAGCTCGTCGATGGCTTTGACGTGATTCAGCGTGATCCCCTGCTCCTCAAACCACTCCCGGTACGGGCCAAAATCGGCGCCGACGGTGGCCATCGGGATCGGATCGCCGCCCAGCAACTTGAGGTTATAGGCGATGTTTCCAGCGCAGCCACCGAATTCGCGACGCATCCGCGGCACCAAGAAGGACACATTCAGAATATGCACCTTGTCCGGCAGGATGTGGTTCTTGAACTGGTCGGGGAACACCATGATGGTGTCATAGGCCAAAGAACCGCAGATTAGGGCAGCCATCGAAGTCTCAACTGAGCAAACAATAAGACTGCTAATGATACCGCAGTCAGCAAAACGCACCCGGAATGAACGATAATAGGCCGCTTTCTTGCCGCCAGCAGTACGCGTTGCTAGGCTTGTCAATCCCTGTGCCGCGCACCGTGCGGCCCCTCTATATTCCGGCATATCCACGCATGTTCAAGTTCCTCCGGGGCTATTTCTCCAGCGATCTTTCCATTGACCTTGGCACCGCCAACACACTGATTTATGTGCGTGGGCAGGGCATTGTTCTGAATGAACCCTCGGTGGTGGCGGTGCGCCAAGACCGTGGCGGTGGCGCCAAAGCGGTGGCCGCGGTGGGCAGCGAAGCCAAGCAAATGCTGGGCCGCACGCCCGGCCACATGACCACGGTGCGGCCGATGAAAGACGGCGTGATCGCCGATTTCACCTATACCGAAGAAATGCTCAAGTACTTCATCCGCAAAGTACATAAGAGCCGTTTCTTGCGCCCCAGCCCACGCGTGCTGGTGTGCGTCCCGGCGGGCAGCACCCAAGTGGAGCGCCGCGCGATTAAAGAATCGGCGGAAGAGGCGGGTGCGCGCGAAGTGTATTTGATCGAAGAGCCTATGGCAGCCGCGATCGGTGCCGGTATGCCGGTGACCGAGGCGCGCGGCTCGATGGTGGTGGACATCGGCGGCGGCACCACCGAAGTGGCGGTGATCGCGCTGAACGGCATCGTCTATTCGCAGTCGGTGCGTATCGGCGGCGACCGTTTCGATGAGTCGATCATTGCCTACGTGCGTCGTCACCACGGCATGTTGATTGGTGATGCCACCGCCGAACGCATCAAGATGGAACTGGGCAACGCCTATCAGCAGCAGGAAGTGCGCACGATTGAAATTTCGGGCCGCCACTTAGCCGAAGGTGTGCCGAAGATCATCAGCATCAATTCCAATGAAGTGCTGGAATCGTTGCGCGAGCCGCTGGCGGGGATCGTGTCGGGGATTCGCCTCGCGCTGGAACAAACCCCGCCGGAACTGTGTTCCGACGTGGCCGAGCGCGGCATCGTGCTGACCGGCGGCGGCGCGATGCTGCGTGATCTGGATAAGCTCATCAGCGAAGAAACTGGCCTGCACGTGCAGGTGGCCGACGATCCACTCACTTGCGTGGCGCGTGGCGGTGGGCGCGCGCTGGAGTTGGTGGACATGCACGGCAACGAATTTTTCGCGCCGGACTGAGCTGCTGCACTGACCTTGCCCCGTGTCTTCTTTAGCAGGACCTTCCGCCCCCCGGCCCGGTGAAATTGCCGGGGTGCTGCGGCTGTTGGCATTTTTGCTGGCCGCCGCCGCGCTGATGGTCTTGGACTATCGCGGTGGCTGGCTGCGCGCCATTCGCATGCAAACAGAAATGCTGGTGCAACCGCTGTGGCACGTGGCAGGGCTTCCTGCACGGGTGGGCGTAACGCTGCGTGAAAGCGCGGTGAGCCGTGGCCAGCTGATCGACGATAACGCCAAGCTACGGCAAACATTGCTGCTGACCGAAGCGCGCAACGCCCGGTTGCGCACCGTGGCGGCTGAAAACACGCGCTTGCGCGGGCTGCTCGACAGCGCCGAGCGCGGCCGCTTAGACGTGCAGTTGGCGGGGGTGATTGATATTGATCTGGCCTCTAATCGGCAGCGTCTCGTGCTTGATGCGGGCCGCAGCAGCGGCGTGCGTGTGGGCCAGCCGGTGATCGATGCCGGTGGGCTGATGGGGCAGGTGATTTCCATCACCCCGAACACGGCCACGGTACTGCTGCTTACCGACCCCGACCACGCTGTGCCGGTGATGGTGGCGCGCAGCGGCGTGCGGCTGATGGTGTATGGCACCGGGCGCACAGATGCCTTACTGCTTACCGATATTCCACTTTCGGCGGATGTGCGCGAAGGGGATGAATTGTTGACTTCAGGGCTGGGCGGGCGTTTCCCGCCAGGCTTTGCGGTGGGGCGCGTGGGCGCGTTGCGCGCCGATGATAGCCGGGCTTTTCTTGAAGCCGACGTCAAGCCCGCAGCGCAGCTCGATCGTGGGCGCGACGTGTTGCTGCTGCGCGGCTACGCGCCCGCCAAGGTGACGCCATGAGTCGGCAGCGCAATGCATGGGCACTGCCCATTACCCTGCTGATTGCGCTGCTGCTGGGGCTTGTGTCGCTGCCCGGCCCGTTGCAGGCGCTGCGGCCTTACTGGCTGGGGCTGGTGCTGGCGTATTGGCTGCTGGAAACACCAGAGCAAGTGGGGCTGGGTGTGGCGTTCGGGCTGGGGCTGTTGGCCGACCTCGTATTTGGCACCCTGCTTGGTGAGCAAGCGCTGCGGCTGGTGGTCTTGGCTTTTATTCTTGATCGCTTCCGCGCGCGGCTACGGTTTTTCCCGGTGTCTCAACAGGCGCTGACCATTGGCGTGCTCTTGCTCAATGACCGCGTGATCAGCGCCGCGTTGCGGCTGATCTCGGGCGCGCCGCCACTGCCACCGCTGGCATGGTTAGCGCCGCTACTTGGGCTGCTGCTGTGGCCGCCGCTGCACCTGTTGCTCGACACGCTGCGGCTGCGGCGTAAGGGTTAGGCGATGGCTCGGCGCAATCGCGTCATTCGTAACCACGGCGCGGAAGTGTCGCTGTTTCGTATGCGCGCGTTGGTAGGGTTTTTGGCCGCGTTTGTGGGGATTGGCATTCTGGCAGGCTGGTATTTTTGGCTGCAGGTGGCCCAGCACGATCTGTATGCGGCGCGCTCAGAAAGCAACCGTCTGCGGCTGGTGCCCGTGGCCCCGGCACGCGGCCTGATTTATGACCGCAAAGGCAGAATCTTGGCGGATAACGTCGCCGCGTGGCGGCTCGATGCGGTTCCAGAGCGCGCAGGTGATGGCGTGGCTCTGTTGGCAAAATTGCAGAGCATCATCGCGATGGATGCCGAACAGCAGGAGCGCTTTCTGCGGGAATACAAAGCCAGCCGCCCGTTCAAACCGGTCACCGTGCGCCTGCGCATCAGTGATGATGAAGCGGCGAAATTCGCGGTGAACCGCTGGCAGTTTCCGGGCGTTGAACTGGTGCCTTATCTGGGGCGCGTGTACCCCTATGGCGCGCTGTTTGCGCACGTCATCGGCTATGTGGGGCGTGTTGATCAAAAAGACCTCGCCCTACTCGGCGACACTGGCGGCGCTTACACCCATATCGGCAAAACCGGGCTAGAGCGTTATTACGACGAACAGCTGCGCGGACGCCCCGGTTACCGGCGTTTGGAAACGAACGTCGCCGGACGCACCGTGCGCACGCTGGGCACGGTGCCTGCCACGCCCGGGCAAGATTTACGCCTGTCGATCGACGCCGATCTGCAGCAGGCCATGACCGACGCCTTCGGCGAACTCGAAGGCTCCGCTGTGGCGGTAGATCCGCGCACGGGTGAGATATTGGCCATGGTCAGCCTGCCCAGCTTTGACGCCAATCTTTTTGTGAATGGCATCAGCCACGCCGATTTCAAAGCACTTAACGACAACCCATCACGGCCCCAATTCAACCGCGTGGTGCTTGGCGGTGTGGCGCCGGGTTCAACGGTGAAACCGCTGCTGGGGCTGGCGGGGTTAGACAGTGGCTTGCGGCGCCCGGAAGATAAAATTCTGTCCACCGGCATGTTCTACCTACCGGGGCAGCGCCGGGGCTATGGCGATTCGCACCGTGGTGGCCACGGCTGGACCGACCTGCGTAAATCGATCTACGCCTCGGTGAATACCTACTACTACAAGCTCGCGCTGGATATGGGCATCGCTCGTATCGATGAGTACATGGATCACTACGGCTTCGGTAAGGTTACCGGCGTGGATCTGGCGGGCGAAATCAGCGGCATCTTGCCGTCGCCCGCGTGGAAGGCGAAGAACGCGCCGAAGCAGGGCAAGTGGTATCCCGGTGATACGGTGATTACTGGCATCGGCCAAGGCTTTTGGAAGGTCACGCCGCTGCAGCTGGCGCAGGCCACGGGTGGGCTTGCTAGTGGCTGGCTGCGTGCGCCGCATTTGGTGAAAGATATGCGCGCCGATTTTGATGCGCCTTGGCAGGCGGTGCCACTTAAAGCACCCGTACAGATGAGCCCTAGCCCCGCCCATTTGCAGGCGGTGCGCGAAGGCATGGTAGGCACTGTGCACGGTGCAGGTACGGCTACCAATATCCGCGCGGGCCTTACCTATACCATCGCCGGGAAAACCGGCACCGCGCAGGTGGTGAGTCGTCGTGGCACGGCGGCGTTGAACCCGAAAAGCCTGCCGATGCACCTGCGCCATCGCGCGCTGTTTATCGCGTTTGCCCCCGCCGAAGCGCCCACGATTGCTATCGCGGTGGCGGTAGAAGGTGGCGGTTACGGGGCCTCGACCGCCGCGCCGATCGTGCGCCGCGTGTTCGATGCGTGGCTCCTTGGCAAAAAAGCGACGCCGGTGCGCCTTGAAGACGTGCCATCGCCGCTATTCGCGCCCCCCGATTTTTCAAATGTGCGCGGCACACCTGTGGCGCAGCCTGTTGCGGTAGAGGAGCCCGTTCAATGAAAGCACTGCTGGCCCTATTGCTGGATATGCTGCAGCGCTTCGTGCGCAGCTTGGACGCCCCGTTGATGATGGCGCTGATGGTGCTGATGGCTGCAGGGCTGGTGACCCAGTACAGCGCAGGCAACGAATCCATGCGCGGCGTGATGATGCAGGGCGCCTACTTTGGCGTGGGCTGCGGCGCGTTGTGGGTGGTGTCGCGGGTGCCGGTGCAGCTACTCAAGCAGGCAACGCCCGCGTTGTTTTTGCTGTCACTCATCCCAATGGTGCTGGTGCTGTTTATCGGCGGCGGCAAATACGGCAACCACTGGATCAAACTTGGCTTTATCAATGTGCAGCCCGCCGAACTGTGCAAGCTCAGCCTGCCGATGATGTTGGCATGGCATTTTGATCGAAAGCCCATGCCGCCGCAGTTCATGACGCTGGTTAAAGGGCTTGCGATTATCGCGCTGCCGGTGGGTTTGACCCTGCTGCAACACGACTTAGGCACGGCCATTTTGGTGCTGGCCACTGGCGTGTTCGTGCTGTTTCTTGCGGGAACATCGTGGTGGCTCTGGGGCGCGGCCACGCTGGTGGCAGGGGCTGGGTTTAGTTTGGCGAAATTTGCGCCGATCGCATGGTTCAGTTTTTTGCGCCCGTACCAGCAAGACCGCATTTTGACCTTCCGCAACCCTGAAAACGACCCGATGGGTGCGGGTTGGAACATTCTGCAGTCGCAAATCGCCATTGGTGGCGGTGGCATCACCGGCAAAGGCTGGGGCCAAGGCACTCAGTCGCATTTGAACTACCTGCCCGAGCACACCACCGACTTTGCCTTCTCGGTGTTGGCCGAAGACTTCGGCTGGGTTGGGGTGGTGCTGGTGCTGGCGCTGTATTTATTCATCGTGGGGCGCTGCCTGTGGATCGCCGCAGAATCGCGCGATGGTTATGTGCGCTTACTGGCGGGGGCGATTGGCCTTTCGCTATTTGTGTACGTGCTGGTGAACGGTGGCATGATTTCTGGCCTGCTCCCAGTGGTGGGTGTGCCGATGCCCTTGCTGAGCTACGGCGGCACCTCGGCGGTGACCATTTTGCTGGGGTTTGGTGTGGTGATGGCGCTGAAAGCGCACCGCCCGGTAAACCGTTAATTCGATACCAAAGCTGAATGGGTAACGGTCGCGTTGCTTGCACTGCGTGCTACCCTCTTGCGGATGATTCGACGCACACTGCCCTGTCTCACCGCGCTTGCGCTTGCCGCTTGTGCCGTGCCTCCGCCGAAATCCATGCCTATCGCTGCGCCTGCGCATCCGGTAGCCGAGGAGGAGGCTTCGCTACATCTGCGTGACTTCAGCGCCGCGCGCGCCGAGTTCGTGCGCAGCACGGCGGCACGCTTCAACATCCCTGCCGCGCAAATTGAAGCAACGCTCGCTACCGCCAAGATTCGCGAACCCATCATTAAGGCGATGTCACGGCCGGCCGAAGCCAAGCCGTGGCGCGACTACCGTCCCATCTTCATCCAGCCGGGGCGCATTTCCGGTGGGCAAGCGTTTCTTGAGCAAAACCGCACCACGCTGCAGCAGGCGGAAGACCGCTATGGCGTTCCCAAAGAAATCGTGACAGCGATCTTGGGGGTGGAAACCAGCTACGGCGGCAATAAAGGGAGCTGGCCGGTGATCGACGCGTTGTACACGCTGGCGTTTGCCTACCCGCGCAGCGGCGACCCAACGCGGGTGGCTTACGAAGACAAACGTGAGGCCTTTTTCCGCGATGAATTGGCGCAGCTGTTCGCACTGGGCAAGGAAGAAGGCTTCGACATTACAAGCTTGAAAGGCAGCTATGCCGGGGCGATGGGTTGGGGCCAATTCATGCCATCGAGCTACCGCCAGTATGCGGTGGACGGCGATGGTGATGGCAAGCGCGATCTCTTCAATAATTTGAACGACGTGATCCCGTCTGTGGCCAACTACTTTGCACAGAAGGGCAGTTGGCAGCGCGGTGGGCCGGTGATGGTGCGTGCCACGCGCGACGCCGCTGCGGCAGACTTCAGCAACCCCGGCAATAGCGTCACCCTCGATCAGAGCCTGTTGGACTTGAGCAAGCTTGGCTACCGCGCCGGTGGCACTGTGCAAGCGGGGCAAGATCCAAAGGCCAAACAGACCACGCTGATTACGCTGGAAGGCGCGGCCGGGCCCGAATACTGGATCGTTTATAACAATTTCAAAGCAATCACCACCTATAACATCTCGCGCCTGTATGCGACGGCTGTGTATCAGTTGGCCGAATCCATTGCAGGGCGAGAAGGAGGGGCAGGATGAAGCTACGCGTATTGCTACCCGCCGCACTGCCATTAGCATTGGCCGCATGTGCAACAACTGGAACGAAATCTCCGTCGGCGCATGTGGGGCATGCCCCCGCGCCAGCACCGACGACGGCGGCGGCCCCACACAAGCCCAAAACATCGCCCTACGCGCCCGCCCAAGAAGACCTGAGCAAACGCGGTGATTACGTGGCCGGTGGTTTGTTCCGCCCCGGCGTGCCGGACAGCGTGCCAAGCGATATTCCCGATGTGGACGCCATTCCCGAGCCGGATGTGCGCGATGAGCCGCGCGCTAAAACCGGCAACCGCGATTACACCGTGCTGGGCAAAAAATACAGGGTGCTCGACGACCACGAAGGCTATGTTGAAGAAGGCATGGCCTCGTACTACGGCAATAAATTCCACGGCCGCCGCACATCGAGCCAAGAGGTGTACGACATGTACGCCTTTACCGGTGCGCACAAAACCCTGCCGCTGCCCAGCTTTGCGCGGGTCACCAATTTAGAAAACGGCAAGACCATCGTGGTTAGAATCAACGATCGCGGCCCGTTTCATCCGGGGCGTGTGATCGACCTGAGCTACTCGGCGGCGGTGAAATTGGGCTACCGCGAAAAAGGCAGCGCACGGGTGCGGGTGGAAGCCCTGCAGCCGGAGGATGGCGAACAGGTGGCTGCGGCTAAGTCTGCAGCCACCAAGACATCCATGGATCAGTTGGTTGCAAAGCTTCCCGCTGCGCCTAGAGTGACCACGGCAGATGGATTTGATGCGTGGATGCAGTCGCAGCAAATTCGCGTTGCAACGGGTAAACCAAAAACTGCAAACAACGAAACCGTTGCAGCGCCAGCGGTCGTTGCGGAATCTTCGCAACCAGCGGCAGGCCGCGTCACGCTACAGGTGGCAAGTTTTAGCAATCAAGAAAATGCCGAGCACGCACTGTCGCGGCTGCGCGGCGCTGCGATTGCCAATGCCCAGTTGCAGGACAAAGAATTAGGCGGCCGCAAAGTGTGGCGGCTGCGTATCGGCCCCGTCGATGAGTCGGTGTCTGCGGAACTTGCGGCGCGCGTTGTAGGTCTTGGCTTTGGCCCGCCACAACGCGTGCACGACTAACTTAAAATACAACATTAAATTTGCGCCGCGCCTGCGCGCGCCATAAGGAGTTTGCTTGATGCGTTCTTTGCTTGGGGTTGCCGTTATTTCTGCTGGGCTTGTGGTGGCTGCCGCGGGTTCATTTGCCCAGACGCCTGCACCGGTCAAGCCAGTAGCACTTAGCGATAACCTACCGATCCCCGATGCACCTGCACCCAAGGTCAGCAAAGCGTGGTTGGTGATGGATTACGCCACCGGCCAAGTGCTGGCGGGTGAAAACGTGGATACACCGGTGGATCCGGCCAGCATCACCAAGGTAATGACGAGCTATGTCATTGCCGCAGAAATGGCCGCGGGCAAGGTGAAGGCCACCGACCCGGTGATGATGAGCGAAAACGCTTGGCGTACCGGCGGCGCTGGCACCGATGGCAGCTATAGCGGGTTTGAAGTCAATAAGACCGCGCCGCTAGAACAAATGGAAAAAGGCATGGTGGTGCAGTCGGGTAACGACGCCGCCATTGCACTGGCGGAGCACGTCGCAGGCAGCAGCGAGGCGTTCGCTCAGCTGATGAATGCCTATGCGAAAAAAATTGGGATGAAGAACTCCCACTTCGCCAACCCCACCGGCTTGACCGCCGAAGGCCATATGACCACCGCGCACGATCTTGCGCGGCTTGGCCAAGCGATGATCCGCGACTTCCCGGAAGCCTACGCCTACAACAAAATCAAAGAATTTACCGTTGGCCCCATCACCCAGCCCAACCGCAACCTGCTGCTGTGGCGCGACGCCTCGGTGGACGGCATCAAAACGGGGCATACCGCTGCGGCTGGGTATTGCCTGCTGGCTTCGGCCAAGCGTGGTGACCAGCGTCTCATCAGCGTGGTGATGGGCGATACCAGCGAAAACCAGCGTGCGGTCGATTCTCTCGCGCTGTTGAACTGGGGGTTCCGTTTCTACGACACGCATCGACTCTACGAAGCCGGTAAATCGCTGGCCACCGCCAAAGTGTGGAAGGGTGACGAAAACAGCGTGCAAGTAGGTGTGGCGCAGCCGCTGCTGGTGTCGCTGCCGCGCGGCAAATACGACCAACTCAAAGCCACCATGGATCTGCCGAAGTCCTTAACCGCACCGATTGCCAAGGGCCAGCGCATTGGTGTGGTGAAAGTCACCCTCGATGGCAAGCAAGTGGCGCAAGCACCGCTGGTGGCGGTGACGGCGGTGGAGGAGGGCGGCTTCTTCAAGCGCCTGTGGCATGAACTGCTGATGTGGTGGAACAATTGAACACGATCCATTCCGATAACCCGGATCACGGTTTCCAGTTTCCCGGCACCTTCGAGCTGTCGGCAATGGGATCGGCCGATCAGCATCTGGAAACCGACCTTCCGCAGCACCTGCTCGCGGAGGGCATTGACGTCGTGCATGAATCGGTGACGTGGCGGCATTCGTCCAGCGGCAAGTACGTATCCGTGCGGATTCAATTTCGCGCCAAATCACGGGAAGAATACGACCGCGCACACCAAGCCCTGCGCGACCACCCGGAAGTGAAGTGGACGCTGTAAAAACCGCGTGTTCCCTTGAAGACAAACCGCAGCAGCACCGTGAAGGTGTGCTGCGTGATCTTGGCCATGCGCCTTACACGCCGGTATGGCATGCCATGCAAGCGTTTACCGATGATCGCGATGAACACACGCTAGACGAGCTATGGCTGGTAGAGCACGCGCCGGTGTTCACCCTGGGCCAAGCGGGCAAACCCGAGCACGTGCTGATGCCGGGCGATATCCCGGTGGTCCATGTTGATCGCGGCGGGCAAGTGACCTACCACGGCCCCGGCCAACTGGTGGCCTATCCGCTGCTGGATTTGAAGCGGCTCAAAATCGGCGTGCGTGACTACGTCTGCAAAATTGAGCAGGCAGTCATCGATACTTTGGACGAATGGAATATCGGTGCGGCGCGTAAAGAGGGTGCGCCGGGGGTTTATGTCAATGGCGCGAAAATCGCCTCGCTAGGCATCCGCGTGCGGCGCGGCCGCTGCTTCCACGGCCTTGCCTTCAATATCACCAATGAATGCTTGCCGCCGTTTGCGCGGATCAACCCCTGCGGCTATGCCGGGCTGAAGGTGGTGGCGCTGGCCGATCTCGGTGGGCCAACCTCCATCGACGCGGTGAAGCCTGTACTGATCGAGCAATTAGAGCGCCAGCTGCAGCAGCATTTCCGGGTTTTTTAGCATTACGCGTATACCTAGCTGAGAACAAGGCTGGGGTGGCGTTATGTCAAAATGGATTCAGTGGCAACGTAGCGCGTGGCTGCTTTTGGGCGGTGTGCTGCTTGCTTCCTGCTCGGCAATTGGGCGCCAAGAGCCGAAAGTATTTGATGGTCAGTTTAGCGCTAGCGGAAAGCACTACGCCTACATCTACATGAGCGTGTTTGTGTTTTCATACCAGCGTACGGGTGGGCGAAGCGTCAGCAACGGGGTTGCTACCTACTATTTACAATTGATCGATACCCAAGCAGGGCAAAAACTGCTGGATAAGCCGATAAAACTGAAGTTCAGTGGGTGCCGTTACCCAAGAATCGGGGCAGTGAATGACACGCATGTGGCGCTGCTGTGTAGCAACGGAAAAGGGAAATCAACGCCTCCCATGCTGGTGTCGATGAGTGCAACGCCAGAGGTGCTCAGTAGCGAGCAGCTAAGTGAGCGCAACCCTGCGCTGGCAGGCGCGCTCAATGCTCAGAACTTTTATAGAAATGCGGCTAAGCCCGATGCGATGGTGTTTGAAGGCAGTGATGGGCGCAAATATCAGCTTGACCCAAACACCGGCGTTGCAACGTTTGTTACAGGAAAATTTGATGTAAAAAGCACAATTTCCATCCAACAAAAACAAGGCCGGTTGCCGGAAGGCTTGAGTGAGCAGGGCGATGGGCGGCGTTACATCACCCAAGGCTATGGCGATCAAGCGCCGCGCTCGCAGGATGATTTTCTCGACCCCGCGTTTCTAAAGGTGGTATGGGATGAACAAGACGATTCTCAGAGCGCCACACTGATCAAAGACGGTATTTTGGTGCTGGCCAAAACAAGTAAGGATAGCGGGCAGTACAAGCAGTTGTCGCTGGTAGATATAAAAACCCTGCGCACCCGTTGGACAATACCATTGCCGCAGCGGAAGGGTGATTGGGCTGGGCGTTTTGATGAAGAGCAGTTTGCCCTGCGCGATGGAAACCTACAGGTAGCCAATGCGTCGCAGCTGCTCGACATCAATCTGGATAACGGGAAAATTATTCGCGATATCAATTTGGTGGAGTGAGCTTTACGCAGGTGGTGCGCTAAGCGCCGCCCGCAAACCCCGCCTGCCGCCACGCCTCAAACACCATCACCGCCACGGTGTTGGAGAGGTTGATGCTGCGATTGTCTGGGCGCATCGGTAGACGCAGGCGCTGCTCTTCAGGGATGCGCGCAAACACCTCGGCGGGCAGGCCTGCGGTTTCGCTGCCAAATAAAAACGTATCGCCACTGCGGTAGACAGGGGTGTCGTAGCGCACGCGGCCGCGGGTGGAGAGCGCAAACACACGCGGCGCAGCGCCTTCGGTGGCGGTAATGGCGGCAAGCGCAGCGTCGAGGCTGTCGTGCACCTGCATCGCAGCGTATTCGTGGTAATCCAGCCCAGCGCGGCGGAGGTGTTTATCGTCAATCTCAAAACCCAGCGGCCGCACCAGATGCAGCTGCGCACCGGTATTGGCGCACAACCGGATTACATTGCCGGTGTTGGGGGGGATTTCAGGCTGATAAAGGATAACGTGGATGCTGAAGAGGGGGGCGGAAGTGTCCACAGGTGTGTCGTGTTCTAGCGTTGCAATAACGGTCGGCATATTCGAACACATCTACTCTTGCTGCAGCGAGTGTCATGATTCACTTGGACTTTGAATTGCGGAACAATGAGCCTAGTAAAATCCAAACAACGCGTCGCCGACCACTGGGAAATCTTCACCCCGGTCAAAACATTTCCCCCAATGACGGTGGCCGAGCTGACTACGATGGAAAGGAAAAGCCCATGACCGATACGAAGGGCAAAATCAAGCTTTTCGAATCGCAACAGGTCCGCGCCGAATGGGATGCGGACAAGGAAAAATGGTGGTTCGTCATCGTGGATGTGGTGGCTGTCCTGACGGACAGCGTGGATGCACCCGCCTACTGGCGCAAGCTGAAGCAACGCCTGAAGGCGGAAGGCAATGAAACCGTGACAAGTTGTCACGGTTTGAAGCTGCGCGCAGCAGACGGCAAGTTGCGGCAGACCGATGTCGCCGACACTGCGCAAATTCTGCGGCTGATCCAGTCCATCCCCAGCAAACGCGCCGAACCCTTCAAGTTGTGGCTGGCGCAGGTAGGCAGCGAGCGCCTGGACGAAACCGTGGATCCGGAGCAGTCCATCGACCGCGCCATCCAGAACTACCGGCGCTTGGGTTACAGCGAACATTGGATCAACCAGCGCATCAAGTCCATCGAAGTGCGCAAGGCACTGACCGACGAGTGGGACAAGTCCGGCGTTCAGAAGGGGCAGGAGTACGCCGCGTTGACTGACTTGATGAGCAAGACTTGGGCGGGCATGACCACCCGGCAGTACAAGCAGCACAAAGGGCTGAAGCAGGAAAACCTGCGCGACAACATGACCAACACCGAGCTGGTGTTGAACATGCTGGCCGAGGTGGCGGCCACCGACATTTCACTGGTGCGCAACCCGCAAGGTTTCGACGCCAGTGCCGAAGTTGCCAAGGAAGGCGCCAAAACCGCCAAAGCCGCCCGCCAGCAGTTGGAAAAAAGCACAGGAAAGCCCGTGGTGAGTCGCTTGAGCGCCAAACAACTGGGAACGCGCCAGCTCCCGGGAAGGAAAAAGTCATAAGCAGCGATTTCGGCCAAGCCGGCTTCCGCTTGCGCGGGAAAATATGAATAGGCGTGTCGGCACGGGGTGACAAATGCCCTAGTGCGTCACCCATTGATAGGGTCTATCATTGGCAGTTCACGTTTCGTTGTGTCAACTGACAAGGAGTTCTTATGACCGTTGCTCGTCCCGCCGCGCTCGCGCTGGCGCTTGCTACTGCACTGTCCATGGGCACGTTTGCCCCCACGGCGCAGGCGGCAAATGTGCCCAGCGTGGATATCCCGTATGAAACCTTCACCCTTCCCAATGGCCTGCGCGTGGTGGTGCACACCGACCGCAAAGCCCCCATCGTGGCGGTGAACGTGTGGTATCACGTGGGCAGCAAGGACGAACCGGCCGGGCGTACCGGCTTTGCGCATTTGTTCGAACACCTGATGTTCAACGGCAGCGAAAACGCGCCGGGTGAATTCTTCGCTCCGTTCAAGGAAATTGGCGCCACCAACCAGAACGGCACCACCAATTCCGACCGCACCAATTATTTCGAAAACGTGCCCACCACCGCGCTCGACACCGCGCTGTGGATGGAGTCCGACCGCATGGGCCACTTGCTCGGTGCGATCGACCAAAAGACGCTGGATGAGCAGCGCGGCGTGGTGCAAAACGAGAAGCGTCAAGGTGAAAACCAGCCCTACGGCCAGGTGTGGGATGAGCTGGGCAAGGTTATGTATCCGGCCGGTCACCCGTACCACCACAGCACCATCGGTTCGATGAACGACCTCAACGCCGCCTCGCTGGACGACGTGAAAACTTGGTTCAAGACCTGGTACGGCCCCAACAACGCGGTGCTGGTGCTGGCCGGTGATATTGATCTGGCCACGGCCAAAGAAAAGGTGGCGAAGTATTTCGGCGATATTCCGGCCAGCCCCACCATGGCGCAGCCGAAGGTGGACGTGGCCGCGCACACCAGCAATACCCGCAGCGAGATGACCGACACCGTGCCGCAGTCGCGTATTTATCGCCTGTGGAACGTGGCCGAATATGGCCAGCCGGATCTCGATCGCCTGCAGCTGTTCGCGCAGGTGCTGGGTGGCGGCAAGTCGTCGCGCCTCGATAAGCGCCTTGTGCATCAAGACAAGCTGGTGGACAACGTCAGCGTGGGCGTCAGTGGTTCGCAGCTCAGCAGCAATTTCATCATTACCGCTGCGATTAAGCAGGGCGTGGACGTGGCTAAGGTAGAAGCCGCGATTGATGAAGAACTCGCCAAATTGCTGAAAGACGGCCCCAGTACCGATGAACTGGCGCGCGCGAAGACCGGCATCAACGCCGGGTTTGTGCGTGGCGTGGAGCGCATTGGCGGCTTCGGCGGCAAAGCCGACGCACTGGCTGAGTGCGCGGTGTTCGTGGGCAACCCCGGTTGCTTCCGTGACAGTTTGAAGGTGTTGGCAGAGGCGACGGCAGATTCTGTACGCGCCACGGGCAATACTTGGCTGGGCGCTGGCAAGGGTAGCCACACCTTGGTGGTAAACCCGGGTGCGCGCGTGGCCTTGGCGGAAGATCCGTCGGTGAAGCCCGCACCGTTCACCCTGCCGAAGGCCGACGCCAAATACACCACCACCGCCAGCACGGTGGACCGCAAGACCGGCGTGCCGATGCCTACCTCGTTCCCGAACCTCGTCTTCCCCAACCAACAGCACGCGACGCTGAGCAATGGCACCAAGGTGGTGCTGGCCGAGCGTCACGATATTCCGGTGGTGCAGATGAGCTATGAATTCCGTGGCGGCGCCTCGGCCAGCAAGCCGGGTATGGCCAATTTCGCCATGAGCCTGCTCGATGAAGGTGCGGGCGACCTTGATGCATTGGCCTTTGCTGATAAGGCCGAATCGCTGGGCGCGCAGCTGGGTGCAGGGGCTAGCCAAGACAGCAGCAGCGTGTATTTGTCGGCACTGAAGCAAAACCTAGCGCCATCGGTGGCGCTGTATGCCGACATGCTGCGCAAGCCGCGTTTTGAGCAGGCCGATATTGAGCGCGTGCGCGGCCAGACCATCGCCGGCATTAAGCAGCAGAAGGCCAACCCGAATGCCGCGATTGGCCGCATCTTGCCGGGTCTGGTGTATGGCGCAAGCCACCCCTACGCCAACCCCAGCAATGGCACCGAGGCAACGGTAGCCAGCTTCACTCAAGCCGATATCAAGAACTGGCATGGCACTGCCCTGCGCCCACAGGACGCTACGTTGGTGGTTGTTGGTGACACCACACTGAAGGACATCCTGCCACTGCTGGAAAAGAACTTTGGCAGCTGGAAGGTGAACGCCAAGGCCGATACCGCGGCGGCCATTCCGCAGGTTGCGGCGCAGTCAAAAGCACGCGTGTTCTTGATGGATCAGCCGGGCGCCGTGCAGGCCACGATCGTGGCGTCCAAGCTACTGCCCTCCAGCAAGGACCCGAAGACTGTCGAATACGACATGGCCAATATGGTGATCGGTGGTGACTTCACCGCACGCCTCAATATGAACCTGCGTGAAGACAAGCACTGGTCGTATGGCGCCCGTACCGGTGCCGGTAGTGCGCTGGGGCAGCGCCTGTGGAACGCCTTTGCGCCGGTGCAGATCGACAAAACCGGCGAGTCGGCCGC
Source organism: Thermomonas sp. (assembly GCF_019104945.1). Lineage (GTDB taxonomy): Bacteria > Pseudomonadota > Gammaproteobacteria > Xanthomonadales > Xanthomonadaceae > Thermomonas. The sequence goes on from NZ_JAHRWW010000019.1 coordinate 53,164, forward strand.
AGAAGTGCAGCGCGAAATCAGCGACTACGCCAGCGGTAAGCGTCCGGCCAGCGCAGAAGAAGTGGCGGGCATGAAGAAAGTGCTCACCTTGACCCTGCCCGGAGCCTATGAAACCGCGTCGGCGGTGATGAACACCATCGCCAGCAACGTGCTGTATGGCCGTCCGGACAACTATGTGCTGGCCCGCAAGGCCGAGATCGAAGCGATGACCCCGGCGCAAGTCAATGCCGCGGCGAAGGCGCTGGATGCCTCCAACCTCACCTGGTTGGTGGTGGGGGATCTGTCCAAGACCGAAGCGCCGGTGCGTGCGTTGAACCTTGGGGAGGTCACCATCATCAATGCCGACGGCCAGCCGGTTGAGAAGAAGTAATTTGTCTTGATGTGGTGAATTCAGGCGCGCCGGGGCACAATCCGGCGCGCCTGAATTTTTTTAGAAACATACGTTTTGTTGGGAGAGAGTGCATGCGTTTACTGATTGCGTCCTGCGTGGCCGTCTTGGTGGTGGGGCTTCCGGCCTGCACCTTCGTCAAAATGGCGCCGGGTGCGAAGCAAGTCAAAGTCCTGGCGGCCGCGCCGACAAACTGCGAAAAACGCGGTGAAGTGGAAGTGTCGATTACCCATAAAGTGGGCTTTTACGAACGCAACGATGCGCGTGTACGCGATGAGCTGGAAACACTGGCACGCAATGAAGCCCCCGGCCTGAGCGCGAACCGCATCAGCCCAATGGGGGAGCCGAAAGAGGGCGCGCAGCGTTGGGCGATGTGGCGTTGCCAATAGTGGTTTGGGGCGTGAAAGAGGAGGCTAAAACCGGGATTTTGCCGCAAAAACGCCCATTCATCTGCGAATAACAGCGTAACGCGCTATCCTTAGCAGTTCCGGCACCCGTTTGGTGCCTGTCTGAGTACGCCCCCATGTTGTTCCAACGAGTTGCCATTGCCGGTCTTGCGCATATCGATGCGCCGCGTCGCCTGTCTTCGGAAGAAATCAATGCGCGCCTGCGGCCCACGTTGGAGCGTCTTGGCATCCGCGCGGACGTGCTTGGCGATATCGCGGGTGTACACGAGCGCCGCCTGTGGGACGACAACGTGCAGGCCTCCGACGCCGCAACACTTGCGGGTGTCAAGGCGCTGGCCGATGCGGGCATCGACCCGAACAAAGTGGGCCTGCTGGTAAATACCTCGGTGAGCCGCGACTATTTAGAGCCGTCCACCGCGTCGATCGTGTCGGGCAATCTCGGCCTGCCAGATACCTGCCAAAATTTTGATATTGCCAATGCCTGCCTTGCCTTTATCAACGGCATGGACATCGCTAGCCGCATGATCGAGCGTGGTGAGATTGAATACGCATTGGTGGTGGACGGTGAAACCGCCAATATGGCCTATGAAAAAACGCTGGAGCGCATGCTGCGCGACGACGTCACCGAAGACGACTTCCGCCGCGAAATGGCCACACTGACTCTGGGCTCGGGTGCCGCCGCGATGGTGTTGGCGCGCGCTGAACTGGCCCCCGGTGCACCGCGCTACAAGGGCGGTGTAACGCGGGCGGCCACCGAGTGGAATAAGCTCTGCCGTGGCAACCTCGACGGCATGATCACCGACACCCGCATGCTGCTGATCGAGGGCGTGAAACTTGCCAGCAAGACCTTTGAAGTGGCTAAGCAGAAGCTGGGTTGGGTCACCTCGGAGCTTGATGAGTTCGTGATCCACCAAGTCAGCAAAGTGCACACCGCTGCTTTCACCAAGGCCATGGGCATCGACCCGCGCAAGGTGATGACGATCTTTGGTGAGCACGGCAATATCGGCCCTGCGAGCGTGCCGATTGTGCTCTCCAAATTGCGCGAAATGGGCCGCTTGAAGAAGGGCAGCCGCGTGGCGCTGCTGGGTATCGGCTCGGGCCTGAACTGCTCGATGGCCGAGGTAGAGTGGTAACCGTTTAATTTAGCGGCGTTTGCCCTGCTGCTGCGCGAGTGCCCACTGCACATGTTCGCGCACGATGGCGGATGGGTCGTTGATGCGGGTGTTTAAGGCTTCGATGACGGCTGGGGAGTAGGCGGCATTGCCCAGCGCAATGGCGATATTCCGCAGCCAGCTTTCATAGCCCGCGCGACGCACCGACATGCCTTCGGTTTTACTCAGATAAGTCTCTTCGTCCCAAGCAAACAGATCGGCCAGTTGCGGGCCTTCTAGCCCGTTGCGCGGGGCGAAGTCGGCTTCCATGGTGATCTGCGCGTATTTATTCCACGGGCATACCAACTGGCAGTCGTCACAGCCGAAGATGCGGTTACCCATCAATGGGCGCAGCTCCAGATCAATGCTGCCTTTATGCTCGATAGTGAGATAGGCAATACAGCGGCGTGCGTCGAGTTTGTACGGGGCCACAATCGCGCCAGTGGGGCAGGCGGTGATGCAGCGCGTGCAGGTGCCGCAGTGGTCGCTGACGGGCGCGTCGATGGGCAGTGGTAGGTCGGTCAGAATCTCGCCGAGAAAAAAATACGAACCTGCGCCGCGCGACATGGTGAGCGTGTGTTTGCCGCGCCAGCCGAGCCCGGCCTTTTGCGCCAGCGGTTTTTCCATAATCGGTGCGGAGTCACAAAATGCGCGATAGCCAAATGGCCCGATCACAGATTGAATGTGGTCGGCAAATTTTTGCAGACGCTTGCGCATCACCTTGTGGTAATCACGGCCCAGCGCATAGCGCGAGATATAGCCTTTCTGGTCATCATGAATCACGTCCCACGCTTGTTTGATATTGGCTTGGGCGAAATTCATGCTCACGCAAATGGCGCGAATGGCGCCAGGGTGCAGGGTGTCTGGGTGGGTACGCATATGCGCGCGCTCTTCCAGCCACTGCATGCTGCCGTGATGACCCGCATCTAGATATTCATGCAGGCCCACTTCGGCCTCACTCAAATCGAGGTCGGTAATGCCGAGATCTTCAAACCCAAAATCACTGGCCCAGCGCTTGATGTCTGCGGCCAGCGCCGCGTAATCCAGAAGGGGCTGCTGCTCTTGCATACGGGCCATTTTACGTGGCCCGCGTGCAGGCAGTGAATTTATTAGCGAATAATGATGTCAAGCAACCATTTGGCCTTGCTGTACGGCGGTTTCAAAAAGTCACCGCCAGTGCGCTTGGCCTGCCAGAACACCGGCAGCAGTTTGCTGAGCGTGTCGAAGCCAATTTGGCTGTGATAGGCGCCCATGCCGCTGGCACCGACGCCGCCGAATGGCAGGTTGTTGATTGCGTTGTGAAACAGTGTGTCGTTGACGGACACGCCACCGGCGATGGTCTCGTGCAGAATTTTTTCAATCGTCGCGCTGTGATAGCTAAACGGATACAGCGCCAAAGGTCGATCATGGCTGTTGATATAGGCGATGGCTTCGTCCAATGATTGATACGACTTCACCGGCAGCAATGGGCCAAAAATTTCATCCTGCATGATCTTGGCATCGTCGCCGGGTTCAAGCACCACCGTGGGCGGTAGCAGGCGCTGCTGGGCATTGGTGCTACCCGCGAGCGTGACCACCTGCAGGCCGCGCTGCTGGGCATCGTCTAAATAACTTTGCAGGCGATCGAATTGCCCCTGGTTGACCACGCGGGTGTAATCGTCAAGGTTGGAGAAATCGTTGCCGTAACGGGCGTGTACTTCGCTGCGTAGTGCCTCAATAAACGCATCGCGTTTGCTCGCCGGTACCAGCACGTAATCGGGGGCGATGCAGGTCTGCCCGCAGTTGAACCATTTGCCAGTTGCAATACGCGCGGCGGCTTTTTCAACGGGGTAATCGTCGCAAATGAGCACCGGCGATTTTCCGCCCAACTCCAGCGTGACTGGGGTGAGGTTGGGAGCAGCGGCGGCCATGACCTTGCGGCCTACGGCGGTGGAGCCGGTAAAAATGAGATGGTCGAACGGCAGCGCGGAGAACGCCGCGCCGACTTCAGGGCCGCCAGTAGCCACCGCCACACGGTTTGTGGGGAAGACTTCGGCGAGTAGGTCGCGCAGGAACACACTGGTGCGCGGGGTGTGTTCCGATGGTTTCAGATACACGTGGTTACCCGCAGCAATGGCGGTAGCGAGTGGAATCAATGCGAGATTCACCGGGTAGTTCCACGGCGCAATAATCCCCACCACGCCCAGCGGCACTGGGCGGATCTGTGCGCGGCCGGGCATGAAGCGCCAGCCCACGCCCACGTTGCGGGGTTTCATCCAGCGCCGCAGGTGTTTGATGAGGTGGTCGATTTCGTTGAGGGTGGCCATGCCGTCGGCGATGCGGCTTTCGTCCAGCGAACGGTGGTCGAAGTCGGCGGCAATGGTGCGCGCCATTTCGTCCAAACGCCGTTTGAGCACGTCGCGTAAGCGTTGTAAGTCGCTGCGGCGCTGCGCGTAACTCGGCTTATTCGCCTGCCATGCGCTGCGCAGGCGGTCGAGGGTGGGACGAAGGTCGGCGGGTAAGGTATCGGCGGTCATGTCCATACGCCGCAGTGTAGTACGTCTGGCGGTAGAATCTAGTGCATGAATATTCGACCTTATCGCAACGTGCGCCCCACGCTGGGCCAACGCAACTATATCGATCCTCTGTCTGCCGTCATCGGCGATGTGGTGCTGGGGGATGATGTCTCGGTGTGGCCGCTCACGGTGATTCGCGGCGACGTCAATTTCATCCGTATTGGTGACCGCACCAATATCCAAGACGGCACTGTGATCCATGTCAGCCACGACGGCCCGCATGCCAAGCTGGGCGGGTTTGCCACGCGCATCGGCAGCGATGTCACCATTGGCCATAAGGCGATCATCCACGCCTGCACCATTGAAGACGCCGTGCTGATTGGCATGGGCGCGATCATCCTCGACGGCGCTGTGGTGAAGAAGCACGGCTTTGTGGGCGCGGGTGCGGTGGTTTCGCCGGGCAAGGTGGTGGGCGAAGGCGAGCTTTGGGTGGGTAACCCAGCGAAAAAGCTGCGCGATCTTTCGGCAGCGGAAATTGAGGGGCTGTATTACAGCGCCAAGCACTATGTGCGGCTGAAGGATGAATACCTCAGCGGCGCGTAGTGCTTAGTCGGCGGTAAACAGCGCGGCGGAGCGCGCGGCCAGCTCGGCGTACACCGCGTCGGTTTCAGGCCGCACGCCGTGCCACAGGCGGAAGCTTTCGGCGGCTTGTTCTACCAACATGCCAAGGCCGTCCACGGTTTTGTGGCAACGTGCGGCACGCGCCCACGCAAGGAAGCCGACAGCGGCTTCGCCATAGCTGAGGTCTACTGCATCGCTGCGCGGTGCGGCCAAGGCCATGGGCAGCTCCAGTAGTTGGCCGCTGCGGCTGGCGGAGGTGGCATTGATGAGTAGGTCGAAGCCACCCAAGGTAGGCAGCGAATCCCAGTTGCGTGCGTGCACGCGGCCCGGCTCACCCATGGCGTCCATCAGCGCGTCGGCGCGCGCGGGGGTGCGGTTCACCACGACCATTTCACGAATACCCGCATCTAGAAGCGCGGGGGCGACGCCGCGTGCAGCACCACCCGCACCCAGCAGCAACACGCGGCGCTGGCGCAGGTCGAGGCCATGGCGCTCGGTGAGGTCGCGGACCAGGCCAAGACCATCGGTATTGTCGCCGCGCCAGTTATCGCCATCGCGGATTAAGGTGTTGACGGCACCGGCGCGTTGCGCGCGCGCGCTGAGGCTGTTGCCGCACAGGGCGAAGGCGTTTTCCTTCAGGGGCAGGGTGACGTTCGCGCCGTCCACACCGCTTTCGGCAAGCAGGCTTGGAAAGCTGTCTGGGTCAGCTTCGATGGCCGTGTACTTCATCGCGATGCCTGTTTGTTTGGCAAACGCGGTGTGGATATGGGGGGACTGCGAATGCGAGATTGGGCTTCCAAAAACGGCGTAGTGCTTCATGCGCAGTCCCTCCAAAATTTAGGCTTTCAACCATCTTGCCGCATCGAGTGCGAAATAGGTGAGAACGCCGTCGGCCCCGGCACGCTTGAACGCGGTCAGTGCTTCCATCGCCACCATTTTTTCGTCGATCCAGCCATTGGCGGCGGCGGCCTTGATCATCGCGTACTCGCCACTGACCTGATAGGCATAGGTGGGCCGCTTGAAGTGCTGCTTGACCCGGTACAGCACGTCTAGGTACGGCAGGCCGGGCTTGACCATCACCATGTCGGCGCCTTCGGCTAGGTCCAGCGCGACCTCGTGCAGGGCTTCATCGGAATTGGCCGGGTCCATTTGGTAGGTGTATTTATTACCCTTGCCAAGATTGCCCGCGCTGCCCACCGCGCTGCGGAACGGGCCGTAGAAGCTGCTGGCGTATTTGGCGCTGTAGGCCATGATCTTGGTATGGATAAAGCCGTTGGCTTCCAGCGCATTGCGGATCATGCCAATGCGGCCATCCATCATGTCGGAAGGCGAGAGCACGTCCACGCCTGCGGCGGCATGCGCCAGTGATTGTTTGATCAGCGCCTCGATGGTCTCGTCATTGAGAATGTAGCCGGTGTCGTCGATCAGCCCGTCTTGGCCGTGGGTGGTGTACGGGTCCAGTGCTTGGTCGCTCATCACACCCAGTTCTGGGAAGCGCGACTTCAGCGCGCGAATGGCGCGCGGGATGATGCCGTCCTCGTCCCAGGCGATGCGGCCATCGGCGGTCTTAGCGGCGGGATCGGGCACGCCGAATAGGTCGAGCACCGGCACGCCCAGCTCCAGCGCCTGTTCGCCCACCTTCAACAGTTCGTCGATGGAAAGCCGCTCCACGCCTGGCATTGAGCCGACCGGTGCGCGGCCTTGTTCTTCGTGCACGAAGACCGGATAGATCAGGTCGTTGGCGGTGAATACATGCTCGCGCATCATCCGGCGCGAGAACTCATCGCGGCGCATACGCCGCGGGCGAACGGGGATTTGGTAGCTCATGCGGGCATTTTACGCCCGTGCGCGTGATTTTTAGAGGATGCCGCCGCCCAGCAAGAGGCGAATAGTGCCGATGCCGATGGCAAAGCCGTTGAGAATCAAGCCAATGATGCCGGTGATGCGGCCTTTATTGGTGGCAATCGCAATGATCGAGAGGATCAGCCCCACAACCGCAAACGGGATCATGAACCAGTTGCCCCAGCCCAGCAGGGGAATGAGGGCGACGATCATCCACAGCAGGGCCAAGATGCCCCAAATCAGGCTAACAATTCCCATAGTGCGCAGCGTCCTTAGCGGGTGAAGTTGCACATTGCCTTGTGGCGAGAGGGGATGCAAGTCAGACGTGGCAGCCGTCGATTTCTACCAGCAGCTCGCGGCGGCAGACATGGCCATGTAACACAATGCGCGGCACACCCGGCAGGCGCTGCGCAAGTAGTGCGTCTACCTGCGGCATGGCGGCAGCGTCGCGCACATACACCTTGAGGGGCGTGCGTTGGCCGAGTGCGGGCGAGAGCGCGGGGCGCTGCGTGCGCGCGCTACTGATGAGCGTTTGCAGGTTGGTGAGCACTTCATCGAGTTGGGCTTCGAGCTGGTGATCGTGCTGCGATGCATGGCCCACTACTGCGGCGGTGCCGGAGAGCAGCAGCGGCATATTGCTGGAGGCGGGGAGTAGTGCACGCGCAAACCCCGGCGCCTGCGGGCCGTATTGGCGCGGGTAGCGCCACGCCTGCACTTGGCGCGGGTTTTCTAGCGGTGTCCCCGGAGTAGTGGCGGCGAGCCAATACAGCTGAAAGCGGCCGCTGCGTTGGGCGTGGCCGATGGCGGTGGCGGCCGGCAGTTCGTGGGGGTGCTGAGCGCGGCCAATGCCACGTGCGCGGCCCACACAAAAGCGCCGATAGCGTTCGGCATCACCCTCACCTTCGGTGATCGCGTCGAGGTAGTTCCAAATGCGCAGCGGGCGCGCATAGAGGCTTTCTGATAGCCACGCTTCAAACCGTGCGTACGCCTCAGCTGCAACGGTTTCAATATCGCCTGTATCGGCAAGTTCCAAGGCGCAGAACTGCAGCCCGCTACCGTGACTGAAGGCGATGCCATCGCGCTGGCCATGCTGCACATGATCGTTGACCCGCCAAACTTCGAGTGGCGCGGCCGTGAGTGGGGTAAGTGTAACTTGCACGTGCCGCGTATCATCGACCCGCGCCGCTTCGTGGCCGAAGCTAAATGCGGCCAGTAGTTGGGGGTCTTGCAGCACGTCCGCAAGTGGCGCGTCGCGGTAGTCGATGCACAGTGCGGAAAGCGCGGCGGTGGGGGTGGAAGCGGGCGCAAACATTGGCCTAATCATACCAAGACGTCCGGGAATTAGCCCCGCTTGCGTACACTTCTAACAGGATGAGGCCAAGGAATCTGCAATGAACTGGATGCTGTGTGGCGTGTTGTTATGGGTATCGGGGAGCGTGTTTGCCACCGAGCTACCCGTACAGACAAAGACAATTACCGAAAAGTCAGCCAGTGTGACGATTGATGTGGGCTATCCACAAACTCAGCAGCCCACGATTGATGCGGCACTTGCCGCCTGGGTCAAGCAGCAAGTCGATTCTTTCAAAGACGGCAGTGGCGACCCCGATGAGGCCAGGTGGTCGCTGGATATCGAGTACAACATCGCGCGAAACGATCGGCAGATGTTCTCGGTACTGTTCACTGTGGGCGAATACACCGGCGGCGCGCACGGCAATATCGGGTTTAAGACGTTTAATTTTCTATTGCCGAACGGGCAGCCGCTCGACATTGAGCAAGTCATTGATGGGCGCAAAGGATTGGAGCGCTTGAGCGCATTGACCGTTGCTGAGCTCAAGCAAAGATTGCTGGCCGATGGCGGGAGTGATACGAAATGGATCGAAACCGGCGCGGGGCCAGAATGGAGCAACTTCGATGCGTTTATTCTGCTTTCCGATACGTTGCTGATTCAGTTTGCCCCCTACCAAGTAGCGTCTTATGCCGATGGCCCGCAGGACGTGGAAATTCCGCTAACTGCACTGAAAGGGGCGCTGCGCTCCAATCTCGGTGCGTGGGCGCAGCAGCTAGACGTTAACTAACGGCACGGGCATAACACCGCGTGGCGCGTTACGATCGGCAGATTGTGCGCAGGGCACGAGGACGAATGAGGATGCAATGGCAAGGAATACGAATGCAGCCTGGCTGCTGGGGGCGTTGCTGGTGAGTGGCGGTGCGATGGCGCAGGGGGTGACGACGGCTGATTACGCGCGCGCGGCGTCGATGCTGGCCGACCGCACCATGCCGCTGGTGGACCATTCGGTAAGCGGCGCACAGTGGCTGCGCGACGGCAGTTTGGTGTATCGCGAAAGCACCGCGGGTAAAACCCAAGTGTTGCGCTTTGATCCCGCCACGGGCAAAACGCGACCAGCCTTCAAAACGCAGGCGCTGGCGGATGCAATGAACCTTGCCGCTGGCGGCAAGGGCAAGCCGGTGCAGGCCGATAAGCTGCCGCCGCTGCAGGTCTCGCAAAATGCAGATGGCAGCCTTCTGTTGACCAGTTTTTTCGGCGGCAATGCGTTCCGCTGCACCGATAGTGGCTGTGGCGCCGTCACCCATGCCAAGAGTGGCCCAGAGCCCGGTGCGGCCTCGCCCGATGGCAAGCAAGAAGCCTTCGTGCGCGACTGGAATCTATGGCTGCGCGATGTGGCGAGTGGCAAAGAAACCCAGCTTACCTTCGACGGTAAAACCGACTACGGCTACGCCACCGATAACGCCGGTTGGAAGCACACCGACAACGCGATTGTGCTGTGGTCGCCGGATGGTAAAAAAATCGCCACGTTTCAGCAGGACCAGCGCAAGACCAGCACCATGACAATGGTCGGTACCAATGTGGGCGCACCCAAGGTTGAACAGTGGAAATACCCGTTTGCGGGCGATAAAGACGTGACCGTGATCGAGCGTGTCATTGTGGATCTTTCCGGCAGCAAGCCGCAGTTGATTCGCCTGCAGATGCCCGCCGACCAACACCGTTCCACCTGCAGCGATGACATCGTCTGCAGCAAGGGTTGGGAAGACGTGCAATGGGCGAAAGACGGTAAAACACTGGCCTTTGTCAGCACCGATCGCGGCCACAAATCAGCCACGTTACGCATCGCCGATGCCACTACCGGAAAGGTGCGCGATGTGTTCACTGAAACCGTGGCCACGCAGTACCAAAGCGCGCCAACGCTGAGCTCGGTGCTGTGGCGCTATCTGCCCGAGAGCAAGGAGTTCCTGTGGTTTAGCCAGAAGAGCAACTGGGGCCATTTGTACTTGCATGATCTCACCACCGGAAAGGAAAAGCGTCAGATCACCCATGGTGATTGGAACGTCACCAAGCTGGAGCGTATGGACCTTGCTGGCCGCACGCTGTGGATCAGTGGTGTGGGGCGTGAAACCGGGCGCGATCCGTATTTTGCGCATTTCTACAAAGTGGGCATGGATGGCGGCGACGTGCAGCTATTGACGCCGGAAAACGCCAACCATGCGGTCTCTGTGTCTGAAGACGGCAAGTATTTCGTCGATACCTATTCCACAATTGCTACCGCACCAGTAACCGTAGTGCGCAGCGCGGAGGGTAAAGAGGTAGCGGCGGTTGCGAAGGCCGACTTGTCGCGCCTAAAAGCCGCAGGCTGGGTGGCGCCAGAGTCGTTCACGGTGAAGGGGCGCGACGGCCAGACCGATATCTACGGTCAGATGTTCAAGCCGTCCAACTTCGACGCCAAGAAGAAGTACCCGATCATCACCTATATCTATCCCGGCCCGCAGGTGGGCTCGGTGCGCAGCCGCAGTTTCACCCCAGCGCACGGCGACCATCAAGCCTTGGCTGAGTTGGGGTTCATCGTGATTGCGGTGGATGGTATGGGTACGCCGCTGCGCAGCAAGGCGTTTCAAGACGCCTATTACGGCAATATGACCGATAACACCCTGCCAGACCAAGTGGCCGCGCTGAAAGAACTGGGCGCGCGCTACGCATGGATTGATACCACGCGTGCAGGCATGTGGGGCCATTCTGGCGGCGGTAATGCCACCGCGACGGCGATGTTCCGCTACCCTGAAATTTATAAGGTGGGCATTGCCGAATCGGGCAATCACGACAACCTCACCTATGAAGACGATTGGGGCGAGCGCTATCACGGCTTGCTTGAAGATAAGGGCGACGGCAAGACCAATTACACCGGGCAAGATAACGCTTCGATCGCCAAAAACCTGAAAGGCAAGCTGTATCTAATTCACGGTTTGATGGACGATAACGTGCCGGTGCAATCCACCTTGCAGGTAGTGGCTGCCCTGATGAAGGCCAATAAAGACTTTGATCTGCTGCTACTGCCGCACGCGCATCATGGTTTTGGTATTGACAGTAATTACGTTATGCGTCGGCGCTGGGATTATTTCGTGAAGAATCTCTTGGGCGCCGAACCGCCGAAAGAGTTTGAGATCAAGCCGCAGTTTTAAGTAAGGTACCCCTCCTTCCTACAGTATGAGGAAGGAGGGGTTTTGCATTAGCGCGGGCCTTGCCCAAACAGCACCTTCTTTTGTTCATCGGTCATGGGTTTGCCTGCGTCAGGGTTTACCTTGGCTGCAAGTGCATAAGCGCGCTGGGTGGCGGGGCGCGCGGCAATCGCATCGCGCCAGCGGCAGATGTGGGTAAACGGGCTAAGGTCTAGCGGCGCGGAAGTGTACGAGCCTACCCACGGGTAGCAGGCCATATCGGCGATGCTGTAATTCTTGCCGGTGATAAATTCACGTCCCTCTAGGCGACGATCTAGCACGCCCAGCAGGCGCAGCGTTTCGTTGCGGTAGCGTTCGCGTGCATACGGAATCACTTCCGGGGCGTACACGTGGAAGTGGCCGTACTGCCCGGTCATTGGGCCAAGCCCTGCCATCTGCCAGAACAGCCATTCATCGGTTTCAATCGCTTGGCGTAATTCGGTGCGGGCGTCGGCGTCTTCGTCAACGCCGGTAAAGCGCCCAGTTTTATCAGAGAGGTAGCGCAAGATCGCGCCGGATTCAAACACAGAAATTGGCGCGCCACCGTCGGCCGGGTTGGCATCCACAATGGCGGGCATTTTGTTGTTGGGCGAGACTTTTAGAAAGTCAGGCGCAAACTGTTCACCCTTACCGATATTCACCGGCCTGACGGTATAAGGCAGGCCGGTTTCTTCCAGAAACAGCGTGATCTTGTGGCCGTTAGGTGTGGGCCAGTAGTACAGGTCGATCATACGTGCAGCCTCGCTGGCGAAAGCTGCACTCTAGCGCGGTGTGGCGTAGTGCGGCGTCAATGGCCGCCCTGCGCGGTGAGCTGGTCGAGATCGATCCCCTGCTTCTTCAAAATATGCGGCGCGCGTGCGGCGTAGAACGCCAAATAGGCAAAACACAGTACGCCTACGATATAGCTGGCGTGGATGCCCACCTGATCGGCCAATGCGCCCTGCGCCCAGCTCACCAAGCCGCCACCCATGATCATCATAATCAGCAGGCTGCTGCCTTGGTTGGTGTTACGGCCAAGACCGGTGATCGCCAGTGCAAAAATGCAGGGCCACATGGTGCTGCAGAACAAGCCCACACTAATGAAAGCGGTGACGCTGGTGATGCCGGAAGTGCTCATGCCCACACCCAGTGCGGCGATACCGCACAGCGCAAAATACAGCAGCATGCGCGCGGGGTTGCCGCGGCTGGCAAAGGTGGCCACCAGCATCAGCACGATCACCAGCGCGTAGCCGTAGAACTGCGCGACTTCATGCTGCGCAATGGCGTTCACCGCAAGAAACACGCCGAAGGCAATGTAGGGAAGAATGATCGTCAACATGCGCTTTGCGCTGCTGCCCACGCTAAATGCGCCCGCCGCGCCAGCCCAGCGGCCAATCATCAGGCTGGCCCAGTACAGTGAGATATACGGCGCGATCTGCGCCGTGGAAAGCCCCATGCCGCCTTGGTCCACAGGAAGTTCAAGATAGGCGGGCAGGTTGGACACCGTCGTTACCTCCACACCCACATAGACAAAGATCGCCAGCATTCCAAGCACGAGCTGCGGGTAAGCAAACGCCGAAGCCTTGTGCACCAGTTTGCCGCTGTCTTGCGCCTCGTCGCTGGCCACCGCTTCAAGATCAATCTTGTTGGGGACGGATGAGAATTTGAAAAACAGCGCCACCAGAATGAAAGCGGCACCGAGCACGAGATAAGGTGTTTTCACGCTTTCAATGCTGGCGGTGGTGCTACCAGCGGCAACGCTGCCGAAAATGGCGATACTGACCAACAGCGGGCCAACGGTCGTTCCTAGGTTATTGATCCCCCCCGCCATCGTTAGCCGCTGTGCGCCCGTTGCGGGGTTGCCCATGACGATGGCAAGCGGGTTGGCGGCGATTTGCTGCAGCGAAAACCCCAGCCCCACAATGAACAGACCCGAGAGCATCAGGGTGAACGAACTGTTATTGGCTGCGGGGATAAACAGCAGCGTACCCAGTGCAGAGATCAACAGACCCAAGCTAATGCCATTTTTGTAGCCGATCTTATTCAGTACATCGCTGCCTATGGCCTTGGAGACACCGAAGTAGATCAGCGAGCCCACGGTATAGGCGACATAAAACGCCACGGCCACCAGCTGACTTTGCGACTGGCTTAGGTTAAAGGCCTTTTTGAAGACGGGGATCAAAATATCGTTGCTAGCCGCAACAAATCCCCAGAAAAAAAACACCGTGATGAGAACGCTAAACTGCGACCAGCGTGTCTGCGGGTGGGTCATGTAGAGGCCTGCTAAAAGGGGTGAACAAACACCGCTACAGGCCAATATCCCCTTCACCTGAGCGATGCGCGAATGCTCGTTGTACCGAGTGGGTGACAACGTTGTCAATAGGCTGCAAACGTAATCATCATGGAATGATGTTGAAACCCGCAGCTGCGGCAGTCCCGGTAAAATGCCCAGATGGATGTTTCTCACCTTATCGACGGCCTGAATGCCGCGCAGCGCGAAGCGGTTACCGCAGAACCCGGCCATTACTTGGTGCTCGCCGGGGCGGGGTCTGGAAAAACGCGTGTACTCACGCATCGTATTGCTTGGCTGCATGAAGTGTTCGGCGTGCCGCTGCACGGTATTTTGGCGGTGACCTTCACCAATAAAGCTGCTGGTGAAATGCGTGGGCGTATTGCCTTGCAGTTGGGCGGCGCACCGCGTGGCGCGTGGATTGGCACCTTTCACGGCATTGCCCACCGCCTGCTACGCCTGCACTGGCAAGAAGCCAAATTGCCGGAAGGGTTTCAGGTACTTGATAGCGATGACCAACTGCGCCTGGTAAAGCGTGTGGTGCAGCAGTTAGAGCTTGACGATAGCCAGTTCCCGCCGCGCCAGATTCTTTGGTGGATCAACGCGCAAAAAGACGAGGGGCGCCGCCCGCAACATATCCAGCCCGCACCGCACGACCCATGGGGCGATGTGCTGCTGCGTGCCTATATCGCCTATCAAGAGCGCTGCGAGCGTGCGGGCTTGGTCGATTTTGCTGAGTTACTGCTGCGCGCACACGAGTTGCTGCGCGACAACCCGGCGCTGCTATCGCACTACCGGCATCGTTTTGGGCAAATTCTGGTGGATGAGTTTCAAGACACCAACGCCATTCAATACGGTTTCATTCGCTTGCTGGCGGGCGATAGTGGGCAAGTATTTGTGGTGGGTGATGACGATCAAGCCATCTACGGCTGGCGCGGCGCTAAGGTGGAAAACGTACAACGCTTTCTGCGCGATTTTGCAGGTGCAAAAACCATTCGTTTGGAGCAGAACTACCGTTCCACCAGCACCATTTTGAATGCGGCCAATGCGGTGATCGCCAATAATGAAGATCGGTTAGGCAAGAAGTTGTGGACCGACGCTGGCGAAGGCGAGCAAATTGATCTGTACGCGGCCTATAGCGAGATGGACGAAGCCGCATACGTGGTGGACCGTATCGCGCAATGGGTGCGCGAAGGCGGCAGCCGCAGCGATGCGGCGATTCTGTATCGCAGTAATGCACAGTCGCGCGCGTTCGAAGAAGAGCTACTCAAGCGACAGATGCCATACCGTGTGTATGGCGGTATGCGCTTTTTCGAGCGCGCTGAAATCAAAGATACGCTGGCCTATTTGCGCCTAATGGCGAACCGTGACGACGACGCTGCGTTTGAGCGTGCGGTGAATACGCCCACGCGCGGCATCGGTGAGCGCACGCTGGACGAAGTGCGCCGTACCGCACGCGAACATGCAGAATCACTATGGCGCGCCGCACAGCGCTTGCGTGAAATGTCCACGCTCAGCGCGCGTGCGCGCAACGCATTGGGCGGTTTTGCACAGCTAATCGACGGACTAATGGAAGAAGTCAGCGAGCTTCCATTGGCGGAGAAAATCGACCACGCGTTGGCTCGCTCTGGGCTGCGTCTGCACTACGAAAAAGAATCGCAGGGACAGCTGGATTCGCGCACCGATAACCTTGATGAACTGGTATCGGTGGCTAGCCGTTTTGTGCGTGGCGACGAAGAAGATGCAGCGGCCATGCCCGAGCTGGTGGCATTTCTTGCCTATGCCGCGTTGGAGGCGGGCGAGGGGCAAGCGCAGGCCGATGAAGACAGCGTGCAACTGATGACTTTGCACAGCGCGAAAGGGCTGGAGTTTCCGCTGGTCTTTATGGTGGGTCTGGAGGAAGGCTTATTCCCCAGCAACCGTGCCAACGAAGAGCCAGGGCGCATGGCCGAAGAGCGTCGCCTAGCCTACGTGGGCATTACTCGTGCGCGGCAGAACCTAGTGCTGTGTCACGCCGAATCGCGGCGCATTTACGGCAGCGATGTGTACGGCTTGCCGTCGCGGTTTTTGCGCGAGATTCCAAGTGCACTGCTGCGCGATATTCGCCCGAAGCCGCAGCCAAGTTTCAGCGCGCGTGGGTTCTCCGCTGCACCTTCGCGCAGCGCAGGACACGCATCTCTTGAAACGCCGCCGATCAAACTTGGGGCGAATGTGCGCCACGCAAAGTTTGGCGCAGGTGTTGTCACCGACGTTGAAGGAAGTGGTGCCCACGCCCGCGTGCAGGTGAACTTTGATGATGTCGGCAGCAAATGGCTGGTGCTGGCGTATGCGAATTTGGAGCTGGTATGAGGGTGCTTGTCACCGGTGGTGCGGGCTATGTCGGCGCGCATGCCAGCGTGGCATTGCAGCAGGCTGGGCATGAAGTTGTTGTACTTGATAATTTGAGCCGAGGTTGTCGCGCAACACTGGATGGTATTGCTGCTATCAGCGGTCAGCAGCCACTCTTTGTGCAGGGTGATCTGCGTGACGGTGCGCTGCTGCGGCGGTTGCTGCGAGAGCAGGCGATCGAGGCGGTGTTGCATTTCGCTGCGTTAAAGGATGTGTCTGAGTCCTGCCAGCAGCCGCTACACTATTACGACAACAACGTCGGCGGCACGCTTAGCCTACTTCAGGCAATGATGAGTGAAGGGGTGACGCGAATTGTATTCAGTTCGTCAGCGGCAGTTTACGGCCATGCTACTGCCGTACCTACGCCGGAGTCTGCCCCCTTTCTTGCTACGCATCCTTATGGCCACAGCAAGCAAGTCTGCGAGCAAATGCTATTGGATGCGGCTGTTACAGGAGGCCTGCAGGCAGCAGTCTTGCGCTACTTCAATCCGGTTGGTGCACACCCATCGGCAATGATTGGAGATATGGCGGCGGCGTCTAATTTGCTACCGCAGATCGCACGAGTGGCTGCTGGCCTGCAGCCGTATTTGCAGGTGCACGGGCAAGACTACCCAACGCCCGACGGTACAGGTGTGCGCGATTATGTGCATGTACTCGATATCGCGGATGCGCATGTGCAGGCGCTACTGCAATTGGTTCGATGCGCAGGTAGTTTTACCTTGAACCTTGGTCGCGGCGCAGGCCTTAGTGTGCTGCAGCTGGTGACGGCGTTCGAGCGCGCTAGTGGGCGTGCTGTACCGCTACGATTTGTGCCTCGGCGAGCGGGTGATGTTGCAATCAGCTGCGCTGATCCGGCGAATGCGGAAGTACTGCTGGGCTGGCGCGCCATGTTGGGGCCGCAGCGTATGTGTGAGGACGCTTGGCGCTGGCAGCAGCATAGGCCCGTGCGCGTGGTCAATTAGGGCGATAGTGGAAATGATCAATTTCAGTGTAGTGGATTGGGCTGCATGGGCGCCCGGATTGGAAACGCGTGAGGCGTGGTTGGCATGGGCGCAAGCTGCGGGTGAGCAGGCTCCGCAGGGCGCGCAAGCACCTTCTTTGTTGGAGGTGCCAGCCATGCAGCGACGGCGTATTGATCGACTGGGGCGGATGGCGATACAAGCGGCGTGGTGGTGCGCGAGGGCTGATGCTGACGGCGTGCCGTTGGTATTTGCCTCGCGGCACGGTGATGTCGTGCGTTCGTTGAGCCTGCTGGATCAACTGGCAACAGGTGAACCAATGTCGCCAACTCAGTTTGGACTGTCGGTGCATAACGCGACTGCAGCACTGTATTCGATTCTGCGCGGTGAGCGCGGCAATTACCTCGCACTGGCGGCTGGGCGTGCTACAGCGGAGGCGGCGCTGATTGAGGCTGCAGGGTTGCTCGCCGATGGTGCACCAGAAGTGCAGCTGGTGGTTTTTGATGCGCCGCTGCCAGAAGCTTATGCCGATTACATTGATGAGGCGGAGGCTAGTTATGCTTGGAGCTGGCGAGTGCAGGCTGCTGCCAAGGAGGGAGCGCTAGCGCTGCACTGGCAGGCGGATGCGAGTATGGCGAAAGCCTCTTCGCTTCCTAGTGGGCTGGCACCGATGCGTTTCCTGCTATCTGGCATGGCACTGCATGAAAACTGTGTCGATGGCTTGCGCTGGCGATGGTCGCGTCGCGCCATATGAGTGGGGTCGCTGCTTCTGGCCTGTGGGTGTACTGCAGTCGCTTTTGGCGGGTGCTGGCGACTGGGCTCAGCTTTTTGGCTTTTGGGATAGGGGGCGTCTTGCTCGGCGTGCTGGCCTTTCCCTTGATTGACCTCTTTGTCCTCGACCGCATCGTGCGTAGGCGTTGGTCGCGACGCTTGGTGCAGATCAGCTTTGCCTTCCATTTTGAGTTGATGCGCAGGCTTGGTGTGCTGACCTATGAAGTGCGGGGGCGCGAGCGGCTGGCGCGTAACGGGCTGCTGATTCTTGCCAATCATCCCACCTTAATTGACGTTGTGCTGCTGGTTTCGCTGCTGCCCAATGCCGACTGCGTGGTCAAGTCTTCCTTGGCGCGCAACCTATTTACTCGCGGGCCGGTGCGTGCGGCTGGATATGTTTGCAATGACGATAGCGTTGGATTGATCGACGACTGCATTGCTGCAGTGCGCCGCGGGGGGAATCTGGTGATTTTTCCAGAAGGCACTCGAAGTTCGCGGCAAGGGCCTTTGCGCTTACAGCGCGGGGCGGCCAATATCGCGATTCGCGGGCGTTTGGATATTACCCCAATCCGATTAAGTTGCTCGCCAATGACATTAGGAAAAGGAGAGCAGTGGTACAATGTCCCGCTGAGGCGGTTTCACATAATCGCCGAGGTTGGCCACGATATTGCAGTTGCACCGTATCTCGACGATGCGCGTGGCGAGGCGATGGCAGCACGGCGGCTAACCGAAGATTTAGCCAATTACTTTCGTGATGGGACATTGCGTGCAAGCTCTTGAGTCTGAAATTAAACAACTAATTATTTCCGCGCTGTCACTGGAAGGTGTTTCGGAAAACGATATTGATGCCAGCGCGCCGCTCTTCGGAGAAGGTCTAGGCTTGGACTCAATCGATGCGTTGGAATTGGGGTTGGCGCTGCAGAAGCGCTATGGCCTGACCTTGGCCGCCGATTCGCAGGAAACGCGCCAGCACTTTTCCAGCGTCGGTGCACTGGCCAAGCTGGTGGCGGCGCAGCAGGCTTAAGGAGCACGGACATGACCAAAGACGAACTGTTCGAGCGGATCAAGAGCATCCTGCAAAACACCTTTGAAATTGACCCGGCGCGTGTGACCAAAGACGCGCAGCTGTATGCCGATTTGGATATCGATAGCATCGACGCGGTGGATCTGATTGTTCAGCTCAAACCCCTCCTTGGTGGCAAGCTGCAGCCTGAGGCTTTCAAATCGGTACGCACGGTGCAGGATGTCGTTGACGTGCTGCACGGGCTCATTCGCGAAGCGGCTTAAATTACCGGCGTGAACGCGATCATGGGCAAGCTGCTGTTGGTCGCGCTGTCGTTGAGCTATCCGCTGTTGGTCTATTTCAGTCTTGGTCGTTTTGAACCGCGCTGGCTGTCGCTACTCCTGTTTGCACTGGCGCTGCTGCGCGCGCTGGGTACGGGTGAGCGGCACTGGCGCTGGGTCGCAACAATCACCGGCGCGCTCGCATGTTGGGCGCTGCTGGGTAATGCAGCGCTGCCACTCAAGCTGTATCCCGTGTTGGTGAATATCGGCCTGCTGCTGTTGTTTGGTCTTAGTCTGCGTTTTGGCCCGCCACTTGTTGAGCGTTTGGCTCGACTGCGCGAGCCTGAGTTGCCACAAGAGGCCGTTGCCTATACCCGCCGCGTCACCCAAGTGTGGTGTGGTTTTTTTGTATTGAATGGTGGTATTGCCTTGGTTACCGCACTGTGGGCCAGTGAGCAAGTATGGGCGTTGTATAACGGCCTAATTGCCTATGCTTTGATCGGCGCACTGTTTGCTGGCGAGTGGCTGTTGCGGCAGCGGCTGCGGGCGCGTCTGCATGGCTGAGTGGCTTGCATTGGCCGAGGCCGCCATGCGCCCATTGCCGGGGCGTGCCTTTGCTCTGCGCAACAATATGGCGTTAGATCACGCAGAGTTTCGCGTTGCGGCGGCGGGCTGGAAGCAGGCATTTGCGGCCCAACCTGGAACGCGCTGGGCGCTATATTTTGATGACACTGCGGCGTTCATTTCAGCGCTGTATGGTGCTTGGCATGCTGGCAAGACCGTGGTGCTGTGTGCCGATACGTTGCCAGTCACGCTAGCGCAATTGAGCGACCAGGTAGATGGTTTGGCTGGCGATCTGCCGGAAGGCTACACGACATTGCAACCAATGGCGGTGCGCGACGATGGCAGCACTTGGTCTGCGCTCGACGCACAGACAACACGTTTGCAGGTCTATACCTCCGGTTCCACAGGAGCGGCACAGGCAATCGATAAGTCACTGACGCAGCTGGCTGCCGAAGTCGAGTCGCTGCAATCGGTGTTTGGTGCGCAGGCTGCGGACGCAGTGGTGCAAGGGACGGTATCACATCAACATATTTATGGCTTGCTGTTCCGCGCACTTTGGCCCTTGGCCGCGGCACGTGTGATTGCGCCGCGTCTGTTCTTTCATGAAGAAATTGCTGCGGCGTTGGCGCAGCGGCCAGCACTTCTGGTCACCAGCCCAGCCCATCTCAAACGGTTGCCTGAAGGTGTGGACTGGGCGCAGGCGCGATCACAGTTGCGTGTGCTGTTTAGTTCTGGTGGAGCGCTGCCGGAAGACGCCGCGCGTGCCGCACAGATGCGCTTGGGGCAGGTGCCGATCGAGATTTTTGGTAGCAGCGAAACCGGCGGTATCGCTTGGCGACAAGGTGCAGCTGCGGCTTGGCGGGCATTGCCCGGTGTACATTGGAGAATCGCTGAGGGGCAGCTAGAAGTCTGCTCGCCACATCTACCCAATGCTGACTGGTGGCGCAGTGCTGATCGGGTGGCGGCTACGCTGGATGGTGGATTTAATTTGCTTGGTCGCAGCGATCGTATCGTTAAGGTGGAAGAACGGCGCGTATCGCTTACTGCACTGGAACAGGCGCTCTGCGCCTTGACTGAGGTTGCTGAGGCGCGGGTACTTTTGCTAGATGGGCATCGCGCTGAGCTGGCTGCGGTGATTGTGCCAAGCGTTGCAGGTAAAGAACGCTTGGCGGAGCAGGGTGCGCTGGCCTTCGGCCAGCAGCTGCGTCGCATGCTTGCAGAAGTGCAAGATGCTGTGGCGCGACCGCGCCGCTGGCGCTTTGTTGATGCGCTGCCGATGAATGCTCAAGGCAAAACCACGGATGCTGCGCTGCGTGCGCTGTTTCTGCCGTTGCAACCACAGGTGACATGGATGCAGCGGGAGGCACAACAGGTGCAGCTACAGCTGTCTATTGATCCAGCGCTGGCGGTTTTTGATGGCCACTTCCCGGGTATGCCGATTCTGCCCGGTGTGGCGCAGTTGGATTGGGCAGTTCAATTTGGTCGCGAGGCCTTCGCTATTGATGCGCACGTCCTGCGCGTGGATGCACTGAAGTTCCAGCGCATCGTGCGGCCGGGGATGCAGCTTGCGTTGGTATTGGAATGGCTGCCTGATCTTGCCGCACTGGTGTTTCGTTACACCTCCGAACAGGGGGCGCATTCCAGTGGTCGTGTTTTGTTTGCGCTTGAAAAGGGAGGCGCATGAGTACTGTGCAACCAGCCGCTGCGGCGTTTCGACCACTGGTGGTGATCCCGGTATTTGATCACGAAGAAGCTATTGGAGCGATGGTCGATGGCGTGCGTGCTGTTGGCCAAGACTGTTTGCTGGTTGATGATGGCTCACGGCCGTCTTGTGCGGCAGTGCTCGATGCACTTGCCCGTCGCGATGGCGTGCAGCTGTTGCGGCTCCCGACCAATCAGGGGAAGGGCGGTGCGATGCTGGCAGGCTTTCGTGAAGCTGCGCGACTAGGGGCGAGTCATGTATTGCAAATTGATGCTGATGGCCAGCATGAAACTGCCGATATTCCGCGCTTTCTCGCCGCGGCCTCCGCCGAACCAGCGGCAGTGATCCTTGGTGCGCCACGCTATGACGAGAGTGTGCCAAAAGCGCGGCTGTACGGCCGTTATCTCACCCATGTCTGGATTTGGATCAACACCTTGTCGTTGGATATCCGTGATTCGATGTGCGGTTTTCGCGTCTATCCACTAGGGGCGGTGTTACCACTGATCGACGCTGAGGCAGTTGGCCTACGCATGGATTTTGATCCTGAAATTCTTGTACGCCTGCACTGGTGTGGGGTGCCAATGCGCAATTTGGAAACGCCGGTGCACTACCCCAGTGATGGTGTTTCGCATTTCGACGTCTGGCGTGACAATGTTCGCATCAGCCGTTTGCATGCGCGGCTGTTTTTCGGGATGCTGCGCCGCCTACCGCGACTACTGTTGCGCAAGCTGCAATGAGGGGAGAGACACCCGCGCGACATTGGGCCAGCATCGGTGAAACGACCTTCGTCACCGGGATTCAACTACTGTGCGCGATTGAACGCTGGCTGGGGCGCTGGCCGTTTCGTCTGTGCTTAGCGCCGGTAGTGCTTGCACACTGGTTGCTCGATGGCCGTGCGCGGCGTGCCTCGCAGGAGTATCTACAACAGTTGCAGCAAGCGCACGCGGTGTTCACCCATGCACCGGGTGCTTGGCGGAGTTTGCGCCATTTCGCCTGCTTTGCTGAAACTCTGCTGGACAAGCTGCTGGCAAGCCGCGGGCGCTTCCCGCCGGTGCAGGTTGAAGGGGTGGCGGTAATGCGCACACAGATGGTGCGTGGCCAAGGGGGGGTGATTGTCACCGCACATCTGGGCTGCTTAGAGCTTTGTCAGGCACTGGCCGACCGAGTGCCGGAACTGCGCGTCACCGCACTAGTGCATACCGCCCATGCCGAAGACTTTAATCGCTTGCTGGCACGGCTAAACCCAAATGGTCGGGTGCGCCTACTGCAGGTGACGGCACTGGATGCGGCAATGGCGGTGCGGCTGGGCGAGCGGGTGGCGGCCGGGGAATTCATCGCGATCGCTGGTGATCGGGTGCCGCTGCATGGTGGTCGTTGCGTATGGGCACCTTTTCTTGGGCGCCTTGCACCGTTTCCAATTGGGCCGTATGTACTGGCTGCGGCGCTGGGTTGCCCTTTATTCGCAATGGCCTGTATTCATGGCGGCGCTGGATATCGGTTGAGCTTTGAATGTTTTAGCGAGCGCGTGTTACTGCCGCGTGCTACACGCGAGACGGCGCTGACCGAGCAAGCCAAGCACTATGCCAACTGGCTGGAAACACAGCTGTGCTATGCGCCGTTGGACTGGTTCAACTTCTTTCCGTTTTGGGATCAATACAACGATGTCGATGCTGTCCACTGAGATACCTGCCTTGACCTTTGGTGACGTGCCGCTGCGCATTGAAGACGTGGTAGCGATTGCCAAACGCCACTGCCGCGGGGTGCTGTCACCAGCGCCGGAATTTCGCACCCGGATCACACGCGGTGCCGACTTCTTAGACCGCCTTCTGCGTGAGGATGGCGTGGTCTATGGGGTGACCACCGGCTATGGTGACTCCTGCACGGTAGAAATTCCCGCGGATCTGCTGACGGAGCTTCCCCACCACCTATTTACTTACCATGGCTGTGGTCTTGGCCGCTTCCTTGATGCAGAAGAAACCCGTGCAGTATTGGCAGCGCGGCTGGCTTCGTTGAGCGTGGGCATGTCTGGCGTCAGCTTTGCTCTTCTGCAAGGGCTGGAAGCACTGCTGGCGCACGATATCCTGCCGCTGATCCCGGCGGAAGGTTCGGTTGGTGCGAGTGGTGATCTCACTCCGCTGTCGTATGTAGCGGCGGTGTTATGCGGCAAGCGTGAGGTCATTCATCAGGGCGTGAAAAAATCGGCGGCCACGGCGCTGGCCGAGATTGGACGCGCGCCGCTACAGCTGCGGCCGAAGGAAGGCTTGGCGATCATGAATGGTACCGCGGTAATGACAGCCCTGGCCTGTCTCGCCTTCGATCGCGCCGACTATCTGTGCCGGTTGTCTACTCGATTAACTGCGCTCAACGTGGTCGCCATTGCAGGTAATCCGCATCATTTCGATGCCACCCTGTTTGCCGCCAAACCACACCCCGGCCAAACTCGGGTCGCCGCCCGCCTGCGCACGGACTTGGCCGGCTGCGCCGCTGGTGACAAACGCCTACAGGATCGCTATTCGCTGCGCTGCGCGCCGCATGTGATTGGCGTGCTGGAAGACGCGCTGCCGTTCTTTCGTCAGCTAATCGAAACCGAACTCAATAGCGCCAACGACAACCCGTTGGTGGACCCGGACGGCGAGCAGATCCTACACGGCGGCCACTTCTACGGCGGTCATATTGCACTAGCGATGGACACCTTGAAGAACGCGGTGGCCAACCTTGCTGATCTGCTCGATCGCCAGCTGGCGCTGCTAGTCGATGCCCGTTTCAATAACGGTCTGCCGTCCAACCTGTCTGGTGCAGTCGGGCCGCGCGCGGCGATCAATCACGGATTGAAGGCGCTGCAGATTAGTGTCTCGGCGTGGACCGCCGAAGCGCTGAAGCAAACGATGCCCGCCTCGGTGTTTAGTCGATCGACTGAATGCCATAACCAAGACAAAGTCAGTATGGGCACGATTGCCGCTCGTGACTGTCTGCGGGTAATCGAGCTCGCCGAGCAGGTGGCGGCGGCGATGTTGATCGCGGCACGGCAGGGCGTGGCCCTGCGCCAGCAGATTGCACCGCAGACGACGCTGGCACTGGCACCGTCAGCCATGCTGGAGGATCTAGCCGTGCAACTGCCGCTGCTGGCGGAAGACCGAGCGCTGGATGGCGAACTGCGGCAACTGATGGAAGCAATACGCGCGCAGCGTTGGAGCTTATATGTCGACTGATATCCCCGCACGTTTCACCATTGAAATAACGCTTGAACCTGCCTTTCATGACTGCGATCCAATGCAGGTTGTTTGGCATGGCAACTACTTCAAGTACCTAGAAATCGCTCGCTGTGCGCTGCTACGTCGTTTTGACTACGACTATCCGCAGATGCACGCCTCTGGCTTTATTTTTCCGATCGTTGATGCGCGGGTGAAGTACGTGCGGCCGTTGCATTTCGCCCAGCCGCTCAAGGTGCAGGCGCGGATTGTGGAATGGGAGAACCGGCTGAAGTTGGAGTATGAAATTCGCGATGCGCAATCTGGAGAAGTGTTGACCCGTGCGCACACCATCCAAGTGGCTGTGACGGTAGAGGGCGGGGAGATGCAATACGTCAGCCCTGACGTGCTGCTACAGAAACTCGGTGTGGTGGCGCTATGAGTCGGTTGCGCATCTTCGTTCTACTGCTTCTATTGCTGGTTGCTCTGCCTGCCTTCGCTGCCACGCCCACGCAGGACGTGCTGACACAGCTGCAAGCGCGAGTGGCGCAGCTACCGGTGCTGCGCGGTGAGTTTGAGCAGGAAAAGCAAGTGCAAGGCTTCAAAAATCCGCTGCGCTCGTCCGGAAACTTTCTGATTGCGCGCGATCGTGGGCTGCTGTGGCAAACGCGCAAGCCGTTTCCGTCTGAGTTGGTGTTCACCCGCGATCGCATCCTTCAGCGCGGCACCGATGGCACTATTCGGGTCGAGGCGGATGCCCGGCAGCAACCGGGGCTGCGTCAAGTCAATGCATTGATGTTTGCATTGATGCATGGAGACCTGCGCGCACTTGAAGGCCAATTTCAGCTGCAACCGCAGTTGTTAGCGGGTAATCGCTGGCAACTGCAGCTCACGCCGAAGGGCGCAGCGTTGGCCAGATTGTTCGTTCGCATCACCCTTGAAGGAGATCGCCATGTGCGCTCTGTGTTGATCGAAGAGCGTGGCGGAGACCGCAGTCAACTGCGATTTTCCGCGATGAGTGAAACTCCGGCTACGCTCACCGCTGACGAGGCGCGCCGCTTTGACTGAGCCGGTAGCATCGCGAGGTTGGCGCTGGTTGGCTTGGCTCTGGCTGCTATTGGTGCTGGCCGTGGGCGTGCACCAGCTGCAGTTTTGGAGTCGCGCGCAGATTGAGAGTGATGTACTGGCGCTACTGCCAGAGGATGAACAGGACCCGCTACTGGCACAGGCCACGCGGCGAATTGCTGATGCCGGTGCGCGGCAGATGGTGGTATTACTGGGTGCAACGGATGCTGCGCAGGCCCAGGCAGCAGCGACAGCGTATCGCAAAGCGCTGCAACGACAGGCTCCGCTTCCATTTACCGAAAGCACAGCATTGGCTGGATGGTTTGATGCAACGCAGGCGTTTTATCATCCTTATCGCGATCGCCTGCTGACTGATGCACTGCGTCAGCAGCTACAAACTACACCACCGGAGACGCTGGCCGAGCAGGCGTTGGCCGCGTTATATGGGCCATTGGGTGCGCCGCGATTGAGTGAGTGGCGAGCCGATCCGCTCAATCTATGGCTGGTGTGGTGGCAAGCGCGCGCCGGGAGTGCTGGTTTACAGTTTGATGCATCGGGGCTGCTGCACGCCGAAGGTCGTGTGTGGGCGGTATTACAGTTTGAAACTCGAAACTCGGCGTTCCGTCTTGATGGCGAACAGGTAATGGTGCATGCGTTGGATGCGGCTGCAGCCGATGCACGTCAGGCTGCACCTGATTTACGCGAACTACGCACCGGCGTGCCGCTGTATGCCGAGGCTGCGGCAGTACAGGCTAATCGCGAAATCAATGTGATTGGCTGGGGCTCACTGGCGGCAGTATTGCTGCTGGTTTGGCTGGCCTTTCGCTCGCTGCAGCCAATTTTACTGGTGGCATTGTCACTGCTGATCGGGGTGGCGGTGGCACTGTCGATAACCGCGTTGATTTTTGGCAAAGTACATCTACTGACCCTGATCTTCGGCGCCAGTTTGGTGGGCGTGGCCGAGGACTACGGCATCCATTGGTTCGCCTCACGTCAAGCGCATCCGCAGCAACCGCGGTTCCAACTGTTGCGCAGCCTGCTGCCGGGCATGGCATTGGCGCTGCTGACGAGTGCACTGGCCTATCTTGCACTGGGCGCGACGCCGTTTCCGGGGCTGCGGCAGATGGCCGTGTTCTCGGTGGTTGGTCTGCTGGCGGCGTTCGCCACTGTGGTTTGCTGGTTCCCATGGCTGGCGCGGCAGGCTCCTAGGCCAACCGCATTAGCCGGGCAGTTGGCAGGGGTGCTGGCCCACTGGCCGCAGGTGCGCGCCAGTGGCCGCTGGTGGCTGGTGGCTGCGCTGACGACGCTGTTTGCGCTAGGTGGGTTGTGGCAGCTACACAGCGATGATGATTTGCGCAGCCTGCAATCGCTGCCAGCACCGCTGCTAGCGCAGCAAGCCGAGATCGGTCGATTGCTGGGCCTGCCTAGTCCGGCACAGTTTTATTTGTTGCGCGCGGCCGATGCAGATACCTTGTTACAGCGAGAACAACAGCTGACCCGGCGGCTAGCACCGCTGGTAGCCAGCGGCATCATTGGTGGCTATCGTGCGATTAGCGATTGGGTGCCACCACTGACGCAGCAGCAAGCCGATGTGGCGCTATTGGCACAGGTGGAAACGCGGCTGCTGGCGCAGGTGTCTGCGGCCACCGGAGAAACTCTGGTGAGGCCAGCCTCCTCCGAACAGCCGCTAACACTCGATGCTTGGTTGGCGTCACCAGCCTCCGCCCCGCTACGCCAGCTGTGGCTAGGTCAGATCGGTGACGGGGTGGGGAGTGTGGTGCTGGTCGATGCGCGCGGCGGCGATGCTCTACTGGCACAGCTGGCGGAGCAGGCGCAGGGGTTGCCAGGAGTGCGTTGGGTCAATCGCACTGGCGAGTATTCCAACCTGCTCGGGCATTACCGACGAATGATGAGCAAACTACTCGCGCTGGGTATGCTGTTGGTGCTGGCGGCGCTGTTTCTGCGCTACCGCCGTGACGCTTGGCGCACCCTGCTGCCAACGGTGCTGGCGGTGCTACTGACCTTGGCAACATTGGGTTGGCTGGGGCAGCCACTACAACTATTCAATGTGCTGGCCCTGCTGCTTCTGGTCGGGCTGGGCGAAGACTACGGCATCTTTTTGCGTGAACACGCCGGTGATCCTTCGGCTTGGCTTGCGGTATGTGTCGGCGCGGCTAGCACTTGGCTGTCGTTCGGCCTGCTGGCGTTATCAGCAACCCCGGCGCTGCGTGCCTTTGGGCTGACGCTATTGATCGGTATCGGGCTGGTCTGGTTGTTGTCGCCGCTGTTCTGCCGGCGCTCGCTTTCGGCATCGGTGGCGGCAACCGTGCCACCTGCGCTCTAAATTCTTATTTCCCCCCCTCAAAAACAAACCCTAATTATGGATATTCGCGAGCTGCAATTTTCTCAGGAGCAACACACTGCATTGGAAGCCAAGCAGGAAGCGCAGCGGATCGCATTCGCGCCGTTCGTGTTTCAGTCGTCCAAGGCGCTACGCGATCTTGGTATCTTGCGCGTAATCGAAGCCGCAGGTGAACAGGGTATTGACCTTGAGGCCATTGTTACCGAGCTGGGTCTGTCCAAATACGCCGTGCGGGTATTGGTGGAAGCCGGGCTCGGGATCGGTGCGCTGCTGTTGGTCGATGGTCGCTACTTGCTTGGCAAACTTGGCTGGTTTCTGCAAAACGATGCGATGACGCGGGTCAATATGAACTTCGTTCATGACGTTAATTACAAGGGGTTTTACCACCTGCAAGATAGTCTGCGTGAAGGCCGACCGGCTGGGCTGGTGGAACTAGCACCGGAAGCGAAAACAATCTATGAGGTGCTAGCAACATTGCCTGAGGGTGTGCGCAAGAGCTGGTTGGAGTTTGACCACTTCTATTCCGACAACTCATTTGGCATTGTTTTGCCGCTGATTTTTGACCAACCGGTAGCGCGGATACTGGATGTTGGTGCCAATACCGGCAAATGGGCGATTGCTTGCGGCAAATATGATGCGCAAGTACAAGTGACCCTGTGCGACCTACCGGGGCAGCTGACACTGGCACGCGAGAATGTCGCCGCACAGGGGCTATTGGCGCGGGTGGTGGAATACCCGATCGATATCCTGCACCCGGAAACGGTATTGCCAAGTGGACATGACGTGATCTGGATGAGTCAGTTTCTTGACTGCTTTTCCGAGGACGAGATCGTGATGATCCTGAAGAAGGCGGCAGCGGTGATGACCGCCGACACCCGCCTGTTCATCATGGAAACGTACTGGGATCGCCAGCGCTTCGAGAACGCCGCGTTCTGCCTGCAGCAAACATCGCTGTATTTCACCTGTCTCGCCAATGGCAATAGCCAGATGTACCACTCGCAGGTGATGCATGACTGTATCCGTAAGGCTGGACTAACTGTGGTGGCTGAGGTCGATGGCGTTGGTATCAGCCACACCATCAGTACGGTTATGAAGAGCGCTGCATAAGTATGCTAGGTCGCCTGTTTGCCATTATCGCCTGTCTACTGCTGGTGGCCTGCACCACGCCTGCGCCGCGATCAAGTGTGACTCTGCCGCTGCTGCAGTTAGCACCGGCAGCGCTGGGCACTACGCTGTCCACGCAACAGCAACTACGATTCCGCTACGGCAGCCACGAGCGCACGCTGGATGCGCTGCTGGAAGTCGATGGCAAGGAAGTGCGGCTATTGGTGCAGGCACTGGGACAGACCGGCGTGCGGCTGCAGTGGGATGGTTTGCAATTGCACGAGCAAAGGGCGGCTTGGCTGCCGCCAAGTGTACGCGGCGCACGGGTGCTGGACGACCTGCAGTTTGCACTGTGGCCGGAGGACGTCGTTCGCCGGGTATTGCCTTCCGGCTGGACGTTGCAGGACGATGGTGTAACGCGCAGCTTGCAACAGGCCGGTACGGTTTGGTTGGAGTTGAAGCGACAGGGCGATGGCCGACTGCAGTTGGAAAATAGAGCAGAAGGCTATCAGTTGGAGATCCTGTCGAGCGATAACGGCGGAGAAACACCATGAACGATGCGGTCTATCTCAATGCGCTGGGTATCGTGTGCGCATTGGGCGCACAGAAGGCCGTGGTAGCAGAGGCACTGTTTTCTACAGATGCACCGCAAGGAGTGAAGGATAGTGCGTATTACACGCTAGGTCGGCTGCTGGCACTGGGTGCGGTGACGGCCGAACTGCCAGCGTTGGACGATCTTCCGCAGCCACTGCGCAGCCGCAACAACGCTTTGTTGCGCAGCGCCTGTACGCAACTTCGTGACGAGATCGCGGCTGCGATTGCCGAATTCGGTGCCGATCGTGTGGCGGTTATTATCGGCACCAGTACCTCGGGGATTGCCGAAGCTGAGCACGCGATGCCGGTGCGACTGGCGCAGGGGCAGTGGCCATCGACGTTTCACTACGGGCAGCAGGAAATTGGCGCACCGTCGCGTTTTGTGGCCCATGAGACGGGGGCTCGCGGCCCAGCGTGGACACTGTCCACGGCTTGTTCATCCAGTGCAAAAGCACTGGCTTCGGCGGCGCGGCTGCTGCGTGCCGGGGTCGTCGATGCGGTGATTGCAGGAGGCAGTGACTCACTCTGCGCTTTTACCATTGGTGGTTTCAGTGCGTTGGAGGCGGTTGCCAGTGAGCGCTGCAACCCGTTTTCACGTAATCGCAATGGGATCAATATCGGTGAAGGGGCGGCGCTGTTTTTGCTCACGCGCAAGCCAGGTCCAGTGAGACTAGCTGGCTGGGGTGAGAGCAGCGATGCGCACCATATATCGGCACCGGAACCGCAGGGTATGGGTGCGATTGCAGCGATCAAAATGGCCCTGAAGCGGGGCGAGATTACCGCTGCAGAAATTGATTACATCAACCTGCACGGTACTGCGACGCTGCAGAATGACGCGATGGAAAGTCGTGCGCTGGCCGCTGTGTTTACTGCGCCGGTGGCGGCCAGTTCAACCAAGCCCTTGACGGGGCATACGCTGGGTGCGGCTGGGGCGATCGAAGCCGGGCTGTGCTGGCTGAGTTTGACGCACAACCCAGAAAATCGCCTGCCGCCACATTGGTGGGATGGCGAAGCAGACCCAGAATTGCCAGCACTTGATCTTGTTGCACCGGGGCGACGTGCGCCGCGGCCGTTGCGCTATGTACTCAGCACCTCGTTCGCCTTCGGCGGCAGTAATGCCGCACTGCTGCTGGAGGCGGTGGCATGAGCACGTTTCCAGAAATTATAAATATCGAAAGCGTGTTGCCGCACCGCGGCCGCATGCGACTAGTGGAGCAGGTGCTGACCTACGACGCCGATAGTGTGGCGGTGGCACTACAGGTGCCAGCCGACGGCCTGTTCCACAAGGGGAATGGGGTTCCTGCCTATGTGGGTATTGAATACATGGCGCAGGCCGTGGCCTGCTGGGCCGGTGCGATGGCGCGCTTGCAGGGGCGGCCACAGCCGTTGGGCTTCCTACTTGGTAGCCGTCGCTATCAAGCCGAGGTGCCAATGTTTGCCTGTGGCAGTCATCTGCGGATAGAAGCGAGACGCGAACTCATGGGCGATAATGGTCTAGGCGTGTTTGCCTGTCGCATCCTTGATGAGCAAGGACAGCTATTGGCGAGCGCTAATGTGTCGGTGTTTGAACCCCCGGATGCGGCGGCGTATTTGGAGCAAGAAGCGTGAACAGGGAGCGTGGTGTGGAACGTATGGATACAGTATTGGTGACCGGCGCTAGTCGCGGTATTGGCCGTGCGATTGCGCTGCGCGCCGCGCGTGATGGCTATAACGTGGTGGTGCATTGCCGCAGCCGGATTGAAGAAGCAGAGGCTGTTGCCACACAAGTACGCGCATTAGGCCGACAGGCGCGGATGCTGGTATTTGACGTGGCCAACCGTGCAGCTGCAGCGCAGGTGCTGTCTGCTGATGTCGAGGCAAATGGTGCCTATTACGGTGTGGTGTGCAATGCAGGCATTGCCTGCGATACAGCCTTTCCTGCAATGACCGGAGAGGAATGGGATCGTGTACTGCATACCAACCTTGATGGCTTCTACAACGTGCTGCAGCCCTTGGTCATGCCCATGGTGCGGCGGCGTAAGCCCGGCCGCATTATTACACTGGCGTCTGTGTCGGGGCTGGTGGGTAACCGAGGGCAAACCAATTACAGCGCAGCCAAGGCCGGGATTATCGGTGCCACTAAAGCATTGGCGCTGGAATTAGCGAGCCGCAATATCACCGTTAATTGTGTAGCCCCTGGGCTGATTGATACCGAAATGCTCAATGAAGAAGTTATTCAGCACGCGTTGCCGCTAATTCCAGCAAAACGCCTTGGGAACCCTGATGAAGTGGCTGCGGCGGTCGCCTTCCTGCTCTCGGAAGATGCTGGGTACATCACGCGCCAAGTACTTTCGGTCAATGGGGGGATGGTGTAATGGCGGCTCGACGCGTTGTGATTACTGGGGCGGCTGGGATCAGCCCACTGGGTAACGATTGGCCCAGTATCGAGGCGCACCTGCGCACCTGTCGTAATGCGGTGCAGCGGATCGACGCTTGGGACATCTACCAGGGCCTGAATACCAAGCTGGCGGCGCCAGCGGTCGCGTTTGAACTGCCCGCACACTACAACCGCAAAACCACCCGCAGTATGGGCCGGGTGGCGCTAATGGCGGTACGTGCCAGCGAGCTTGCATTGCAGAATGCAGGGCTGCTGGGTGATCCATTGTTGAGTAGTGGTAAGGTCGGCGTGTCCTGTGGGTCTTCCGCTGGAACACATTCGGCGATGGGCGACTTTGGGCGGATGCTCAACGAGCACACCACCGAAGGAATTAACGCCACAACTTATATCAAGATGATGAGCCATACCGCGCCGGTGAATGTCGGTGTGTTCTTTGGCTTGACGGGGCGCGTGATTACCACATCCAGCGCCTGCACCTCTGGCAGCATGGGTATTGGCAGTGCCTATGAAGTGGTCCGTGATGGCAAGCAGGTCGCAATGCTTGCGGGCGGTGCCGAGCAGTTGGATGCTACGGCTTCGGCGGTGTTCGACACCCTGTTCGCCACGAGCGTACGTAACGACGAGCCGCATCTAAGCCCACGCCCGTTTGATGCCAATAGGGATGGACTGGTGCTGGGTGAAGGGGCGGGCATGCTCGTGCTGGAAGAGTTGGAGCACGCACGCGCACGCGGCGCGAACATCCTTGCCGAAATTATTGGATTTGGCACGAATAGTGATGGTGCACACGTAACCCAGCCCAGCGCCAGCACTATGGCAGTTGCGATGCAGTTGGCATTGGATGATGCGGGCCTGCCTCCGGAGGCGATCGGCTATGTCAATGCGCATGGCACTGCCACCGACCATGGCGATATTGCCGAGTCCAACGCCACGCAATCGGTATTTGGTACACAAATGCCATTTTCTTCGCTGAAGAGTTATATGGGCCACACCCTAGGTGCCTGTGGTGCGCTAGAGGCGTGGATGAGTGTGGAGATGATGCGTAGTGGCTGGTTTGCGCCAACCCTTAACCTCGATAACGTCGATCCGCGCTGCGGTGCGCTGGACTACATCACTGGCCGCGGCCGCGAACTGCAGGTCGAGCATGTGATGAGCAACAACTTCGCCTTCGGCGGGATCAATACTTCGTTGATCTTCCGGCGTTGGCAAAACTAATCACTAACGATTCAACCCCTACTAAGGAGTAATAGCGATGAAGCAAATTATGGCTGCGGCCCTCGTCACCCTGTTGGCCGCCGCACCTGCCGCGCAAGCCCGCGAAACACGTGTGGAGCTGCCGTTGCAGGAGTTGGTGAACTCACCAGAAGCCAAAGCAGCTGGTATTGATGGTAGCGTCAAGTTCTACCTCGCTGGGCAAAAAGTGGCAGTT
Source organism: Thermomonas sp. (assembly GCF_019104945.1). Lineage (GTDB taxonomy): Bacteria > Pseudomonadota > Gammaproteobacteria > Xanthomonadales > Xanthomonadaceae > Thermomonas. The sequence goes on from NZ_JAHRWW010000019.1 coordinate 86,627, forward strand.
GCCAGCCGGATGGGCGAGGGTGTCAGCAATCGCAAGACTAATGCTGCGAACAAGTCCGATGAGGAAGCTTGTCGCTGGGTTGCACTCACCGTGTTGAAGACATTCCAAGAAAGTGCCAAGCAGCGCGGCGCCAATGCAGTGGTGGATATTGTCAGTTACTACAAAAAGCGTGAATTTAGCAGTGCAACCAATTATGAGTGCTATGCCGGGTCGTTTGTTGCAGGGATGGCACTAAAAGGCACCTACGCCAAAGTAAAATAAGTTTTACCTACAACTGAAACCCCACTGCCCGCACGATGCCTTCGCCAACATCGCGTGGCCAGCTGGGGGGGCGGGCGCTGTAATCACTGGCGTGCTGGCATTGCTGCTCAAACCATGCAGTGAACGCACCGATTTGTACAATGTCGAAAAACAGCGTGTTGAGTTCGTAATTCAAAAACAGGCTGCGGCCATCGAGGTTGATCGAGCCGCAGCTAGCGAATGCTTGATCGACCACAACGAGCTTGGCGTGCAGCATCGAAGGCAATAGGTAGATGTTGGCCTTTGCCTCGGCAAGTTCGCGTAGGCTGCGTTCGCGCGCGATATCGGCCATGCGGTGGTTGGACTGTGCGGGCAGCAGCAGGCGTACATGCACACCGCGCCGCGCGGCAGAGAGCAGGGCTTGCTGCAGGGCATCGTCTGGGACGAAGTAAGGCGTGGCAAGCCAAACGCGCACATCAGCGCGGTGGATGGCATTGATATACAGCGCATGCGCGGTGTCGTCGCGGCGGTCAGGGCCGCTGGGTAGTAGTTGCGCGTGCGGGCCTGCTGCGTGGCTTGCGCTTGTCGTGAGTGCGGCAGGAAAGGGCTCTCCCCCAGCAATCGCCCAATCGCGCGCAAAACCTGCAAGTGCATCCTGCACGATATCGCCTTCAAGAATAAAACTGAGGTCTTGCCAAGCAGCGTTATGCACATCGCCGGTGAAATACTCGCTGGCAAAATTGCGCCCGCCGCTCCACATCCGTTGCTCATCCACAATCACCAGTTTGCGGTGATTGCGTAGGTTGCCGCGGCCAAATTGCGGGTGCAGGTGTAGCCGAATGGGAGAGAACCAGCGCAATTCCACGCCTGCAGCACGCAGCGCACGCGCGGTTCGGCGGTGGCCAATAAACGCACCAAGCCCATCCAACAATAAGCGCACCTGCGCGCCGCGCTGCACGGCGCGAGCTAGAGCATCAATAATGGCCTGGCCGGTGCTGTCTTCGCGAAAAATAAAAATCTCGACAGCAATACTGCTCTGCGCGCCGTCGAGCAGCGAAAGCAATTCGTCTAAGGCCTGTTGGCCTTCGCTATTCAAACGAAAGCGGCTGCACGGGCGCGGTGGTGGAAGATCGAGGCCGCGGGTGAGCGTTGGGCCGTCGCTATTTGATGCGTTGCGTGCAAGATGCCGATGCGAAAGCTTGCGCGTACCAAGCAAGAGATAAACCGGAAGTGCCAAATACGGAAACGCGATCAATGCGATCACCCACGCCAACGCCGCTGCAGGTGGGCGACGCTGGCGGCCGGAGTGGGTAAGTGCAATATAGGTAAGCAGCCCCAAAGTCACCGTTGCCGCATGCAGAAGCGAAAGAAGATGCAGCGCGGTAGGGTGAAAGAAGGGCTGCATCACTGTGCTCTCAGACTTACCAACTAAATAGCTTGTAATACGTTAGTGGCCCGCCGTTGCTGTCTTGTGCGTCGATCTTGCCGTCGCCGTTGCGGTCATAGATGTAGTACGCCACGCCAACCTTGGGTGTGACTTTCACCATGCTCAAGCGATCGCCGTTGCGGTATTCGGTAATCACATCACCATTGGCTTCGGTGCGCGTGGCTTGCACGGTATTTTTAGCCAGCAGTTCCTCGGGCGGCACTGTTGCGCAGGCGGCTAGAGCAAGCAAGGCGGAGAGTAAGAAAACGATACGCATGAGGTTAGGCTCGCTGAAAGTATGTGAAGTATGCGCGAAATTACGGTTGCAAGAACCCGCCAGATTGACGCTGCCACAGCTGCGCGTACAGGCCGCCTTGGGCGAGCAGTTGGTCGTGCGTGCCTTGTTCAACAATGTGCCCTTGATCCATCACGATCAATCGATCCATCGCCGCGATGGTGGAAAGCCGGTGCGCAATCGCGATTACGGTTTTGCCTTGCATAAGTCGATAGAGGTTCTCTTGAATCACGGCCTCTACCTCCGAATCGAGTGCGGAAGTGGCTTCGTCTAAGACAAGAATGGGGGCATTTTTGAGTAACACCCGTGCAATCGCGATGCGCTGGCGCTGCCCGCCGGAGAGCTTCACTCCGCGTTCGCCCACCTGTGCATCAAACCCGCTTCCACCTTTGCCATCGGCCAGTGAAGGAATAAATCCATCTGCATTGGCCTGCCGCGCTGCGTCCTGCATCTCGGCTTCGCTAGCATCGGGGCGTCCGTAGAGAATGTTTTCGCGCACCGTGCGATGCAGCAGCGAGGTGTCTTGCGTCACCACGCCAATCTGCGCGCGTAGGCTGTCTTGCTGCACGCTGGCGATATCCACGCCGTCGATGCGGATCTGCCCGCCTTCTACATCATGAAAACGCAGCAATAGATTCACCAGTGTCGATTTGCCCGCGCCGCTGCGCCCCACCACGCCAATTTTTTCGCCGGGACGAATCTGCAGATTGAAGTGCTCCATCACCCCGCTGCCTTTGCCGTAATGAAAGCGCACGTTATCGAAGCAAATCTCACCGCGTACCTTTGGCAGCGGTGGTGCACCCGGCGCATCATCCACCGTGGGCGGAAGCGCGATTGAACTGATGCCGTCGTGCACCGTGCCGATGTTTTCAAACAGTGCTGACAGCTCCCACATGATCCAATGCGACATGCCAAGAAAGCGCAGTGCCAGTGCCAAGGCCACTGCTACCGCACCTGCAGACGCGTGACCATGCAACCACAGCCAAATACCCAGCGCGCCGGAGACAAACAGCAGCAGCATATTGAGCGAATACAAAATGCTGTAGGCCACAGTGGCAAGGCGCATCTGGTCATACACCGGGTGCAAAAAGCGCTCCATTGCATCGCGCGCATACGCTTGCTCGCGCTGCGAATGCGAGAACAGTTTGACCGTAGCGATATTGGTATAGCTGTCCACAATCCGTCCGGTCATCACCGAGCGCGCATCGGCTTGGATCTGTGAAACCTTACCCATGCGCGGCACAAACCAGCGCATCAACAGCGCATAGCCCAGCAGCCAGCCCAGAAATGGCAGCATCAGGCGAATATCGGCGCTGGCCGCTACCAACAGCGTGCCGCCGAAATACACCAGCACATAGTTGCCAATATCAAACAGTTTGACCACGGTCTCGCGCACGGCCAGCGAGGTTTGCATCAGCTTGGTGGCGATGCGCCCGGCGAACTCGTCCTGGAAGTAGCCCATCGACTGGCGCAGCAGGTAGCGGTGCACGTTCCAGCGGATGCGCATCGGGAAGTTGCCGAGCAGCACCTGGAACTGCACCAGCGAGTCGAGCAGC